>JACMLJ010000016.1 GCA_014379625.1 Ferruginibacter sp.
ATAGACCGGATAAAAAGATCGTTTGAAGAACTGGTAACTTATTTATATTGCGAATCTGATTTCAACGCTGGCTGTTATTTAATGACGGGTACTTGCCTGGTACCGCCCAATGATTTTACATTGGTAGAAGGCGACAGTGTAGATATCAAAATTGATAGCATAGGAACTTTGACTAACAGGGTGGCGTTTAAAACGACACGTGTGAAAAGTTTTTTTACGGATGCTGCCTTAGTTAACGACTAATAATTGGTAACTTACCAACGGGATATTGCATTTAGTTATCTCCTGATAGATTGCACAATTATGAAAGCACTTTTAAAAATCATCAACACTCCGCCGAAGGATGTTTTTCAATTAATGAAAGTAGATGAGTCTTATTTTTTCCCCTCCTGGCATTTTCATCCTGAATTTGAAATTATGTTGGTACTCGAAGGCAGAGGTATTCGTTTTGTAGGGGATAGTATGGAACGCTTTCAGGCCGGCGATTTGGTATTTTTCGGAAAAGAGATCCCCCATTTTTACCGCAGCGACGACGAGTATTATGAAAAGACGTCGGGTGATAATTCAAAAGCGCTGGTTTTGTATTTCCGCGAAGATTTTTTAGGTGAAACCATTTGGGATATGCCGGATATAAGCCACCTGAAAAAATTAATTTCGGCCTCCAGCAGGGGAATAAAATTTAATGGCCCGGTAAAAGAAAAAATAATTAACCAGTTAAGAAAACTTGATGACGGCAAAGATAGTCTGGCAAAGGTGATTGATTTGCTTACCCTTTTGCAGACCATGGCGGATGCAAGGGGATACACACTGCTGTCCAGCAGGGGGTTTAAACATAATCTTGACGAGGTGGAGTGCAATCGAATGAACACCGTTTACCAATACATCATTAATAACTATTCAGAAAATCCTTCTTTAGAGGACGTGGCTAAAATCGCTTTTTTGAGCGGCACTTCCTTTTGCCGTTATTTTAAATCGCACACCAATAAAACCTACACTCAGTTTTTAAATGAAATTAAAATCGGTAACGCATGTAAATTTTTAATTGAAGATAACATGAGTGTTTCCCAGGTATGTTTTGAGACAGGCTTCAACAACTTTACCCATTTCAACAGTCAGTTTAAACGTATCACGGGCATTACACCTTCGCAGTATAAACAAAAACATTCGATGTTTGAAAACACGGGTGTATCCTGATATTTTCTTTTGTTTTAAATGAACCGTTTAACACCACATAGACAACTAACCCTTATCCAGGTACCAACAACAATTAAGATAAGTAGCACTATCATTATTTATTTTTTAGAGGTGGCAAAATAGTTTAGATACCTGGTAATCCGGTGTTATATAAACACACAAAAGCATCCTACTTTACACCAATTGCAGCTACTCTTCTTAAAGGTTTTAAACAGGGTTGTTTTTACTAACGATAAAAACATCATATAAAAAATTACGGGCGCTATATATGACCACATCACTATTTAATCTAAACGGCAAAAGGGCTTTAATTACAGGCGGCACACAAGGTATTGGAGAAGCCATTGCCAAAGGTTTGGGTCAGGCGGGAGCCACTGTTCTAGTCAATGCAAGAAATGAGCAGAAACTAAATGATTGTATTTTAAAAATGTCGGCTGAGGGTATTAATGCAGAAGGTTTTGCCTTTGACATTACCGATACCGTTGCTGTACGCAATGCAATAGATGCAATTGAAAAAGCCAGCGGCCCTATTGATATATTGGTGAATAATGCGGGCATTATCAAGCGTTCGCCTGCAGAAGATATGGAAGAAGAAGATTGGAACGCCGTTATAAATACTAACCTCACCGCACCTTTCACCTTGTCAAAATATGTAGGCCGGTATATGATAGGCCGCCGTGCGGGAAAAATTATAAATATATGCTCTTTAATGAGCGAATTGGGAAGGGATACCGTAGCGGCTTATGCCGCCGCAAAGGGTGGCTTAAAGATGCTGACCCGCAACCTTGCTACCGAATGGGCAAGGCATAACATCCAGGTAAATGG
>JACMLJ010000096.1 GCA_014379625.1 Ferruginibacter sp.
GTTGATGGCACTGCATCTGTAATATTATTCGGCAGTCGTGCGCGGGGCGATGCCGCGAATGACAGTGATTGGGATTTCTTAATTCTTACGTGGCATACCGATACCGATTCATTGGCGATGAATTGAGAAAAGCAGTCCGCAAAGAAGTAGAATTAAAATATGATGTTGCCATATCCCTGCTAATTAAAAATGCGACTTTATGGGAAACCGACTATTCCGTAACCAATATTTATGAAAGCATACATGATGAAGGTATATTGTTATGAAAGATAAATCTGATTATACCAGGTATAAGTTACAAAAGTCAGCACAGTCAATAACTGAAGCCAGGCTACTTTTAGAAAATGGGATACATGATACTGCTGTAAGCCGGCTCTATTACGCGGCTTTTTATGCGATTAATGCTTTGCTTGCCGAAAACGGCTTTAATCCCAAAACCCATAGTGGCACCAAAACAATCTTCAACAAAGAATTTATATTTACCGGTAAAATTGAAAGCCGTTTTTCTGACTTTTATTCTTTCCTGATGGCAAAAAGATTTGAAACGGATTATGATGATTTTGTTTTTATTGATGCAGGCAAGGTGCATCCCCTGCTTTGCTGAAACAGAAGAATTCGTAGCGGCGATTATTAAACTGATAAAAATCTAACTCAATTCCAGCTGATCATTTTCAACAGGTATATATTTCTCCGCCCATTAAGGGGAAAACTTTCGGACTCCCAGGAATAAACCTGCCAGGCTCTCACAAAATATTCCCTTTTCACAATAACCCATCTCCCCTATCTTTGCGAAACTTCTTAATTTTCATCCTTAATTCTTAATTGCTATCCATGTCAGTTTTAGTAAATAAAAACTCCAAAGTGATTGTACAGGGTTTTACCGGTACAGAAGGAACTTTTCATGCAACCCAAATGATCGAGTACGGCACCAACCTGGTGGGAGGTGTTACACCCGGCAAAGGCGGTACCAGCCATTTGGAAAAGCCTGTGTTTAATACGGTGGCCGATGCGGTGAAAACAACCGGTGCCGATGTGAGCATTATTTTTGTTCCCCCTGCTTTTGCAGCAGATGCAATCATGGAAGCTGCCGATGCAGGCGTTGCTTTGGTGGTGTGTATTACAGAGGGCATACCCGTGCAGGATATGGTAAAAGTGAAAAATTATTTGCTGGAAAGAGATACGCGCCTGATAGGGCCTAATTGCCCCGGAGTAATTACAGCCGACGAATGTAAAGTAGGCATCATGCCGGGCTTTATTTTTGTGAAAGGGAGAGTAGGGATCGTGTCAAAAAGTGGTACCCTAACTTACGAGGCTGCCGACCAGGTTGCAAAGGCGGGTTTGGGAATTTCTACCGCTATAGGTATTGGCGGCGATCCCATCATCGGTACCACTACCAAAGAGGCCGTTGAATTATTTATGAACGACCCCGAAACCGATGCCATTGTAATGATTGGTGAAATTGGTGGCGGAATGGAAGCTGAAGCTGCACATTATATCCAGTCAACAGGTAATAAAAAGCCCGTGGTTGGTTTTATAGCCGGGCAAACCGCTCCCCCTGGACGCCGCATGGGTCATGCCGGGGCTATTGTAGGTGGCGAAGATGATACTGCCGCGGCTAAAATGAAAATTATGGCGGCCTGCGGCATTCATGTGGTGGCGAGTCCTGCGGATATAGGTAAAACAATGGCGGAAGTATTGGCGAAATAGCAAAACCTTTATCAATTTCAACATAATTAATTAAACCCCGGCTGAAACCGGGGTTTGTTTTTGCCTGTAGGGGCCGCGGCCTTTTCCTACCGTTTTAATACGATCCTGAACCTGGTCCCCTTACCCGGTTCAGAATATTTTACAAATAGTTCTCCCTTATGATATTGTTCAATAATTCTTTTTGATAAACTCAGGCCCAGTCCCCAGCCCCGTTTTTTTGTTGTAAAGCCGGGTTTAAAAATATTGGCAATATGCTGTTTGCTGATACCTTTCCCGGAGTCTGTTACATCTATTATTACCGCCGCGGTTTCATTTTTTATTTTGATCTGGATACTGCCTTTTCCTTCCATGGCATCCAGCGCATTCTTTAATAAATTTTCTATCACCCAATCAAACAGCGGGCTGCTGATCATTGCAGTAATTTCTTTTTCATCATAGGTATAAATGCTGAAAATAACGTTTTCGGATGCCCTTCTTTTGATATAGGCGACCATATTTTCTATTTGCGTTACAATATTGATTTCTTCGAGTTGAGGTGTGCTGCCAATTTTGCCAAAACGGTCGCTCACTAATTTCAGTCGGTCCACATCCTTAGTCATTTCCGATGCTATCTTTTCATTTCCGGGTTTTTCTTTTAGTAACTCAACCCATCCCTGCAGGGAGGAGAGTGGCGTGCCTAACTGGTGGGCTGTTTCTTTTGCCATGCCCGCCCACACCTGGTTTTGCGTAGATTTATTTCGGGTGGTAATTGCAATTAATGTGATGATGATAAAAAGCGCAACTATCAAAAGCTGGATGATGGGGTAATACCTCACCTCCACCAGTAATTTGGAATCACCGAAATAATATTTATTAATGATCAGGGGATCTTTATTGACCTCCACGATGATCGCATCGTTCTGGCTTTTAAATTCCTTTACTTTTCTGCGTAAATAATTAGTATCTCTTTTTAGCTCTGCCGTGTCGAGGTTTAACCCTTGTCCCGACGGGTTATCATGTTCATCAGTTTCTATAATGGGAATAGTAGTATTGCGGGATGTGATGGCATTGGTGAGATCCAATGTTACCTGCTCATTAGTTTTAGCCCTTGTTTTTAGTGATTGAACCCATACATCAACTTTCTCTCTTTCATCCGTGGCGATTTTTTTTGACAGGTAGTTGGAATAAAAAACAGTGCCGGATACAATTGCAATGGCAATCATCGCCAGGGCTGTGCGCCAGTTAAAAAGTTGTGTGATCATTTTGTAAAATGTAAATTAAGAAATAAAAAATGAGAAAAAAGAAATGGAGTATGTTTGTAAATACATAATAAAGCTAAATAGCAGTACAAACGATGAACGGATTGCGACGCAACGATGCTGAAGCGCCTGGTGAAGCCGGTACCCATAATACACCCCTAGTATCCATCGTTATTTTAAACTGGAATGGAAAAGCATTCCTGCAAAAATTTCTTCCTTTTGTAATAGCGTCTACCTATACCAATAAGCGGGTGATCGTTGCCGATAATGCTTCCACAGACGACTCCATTATTTTTTTACAAGAGCATTTTCCTGCAGTAGAAATATTAATCAATACCAGCAATGAAGGTTTCGCAAAAGGATACAATACCGCATTGAAGCAGGTGAAAAGTGATTATTATGTTTTATTAAACAATGATGTGGAAGTAACACCGGGCTGGATAGAACCCGTGATTGTATTAATGGAAAATGATTCCACCATTGCCGCCTGCCAACCTAAATTACTGGATTATAAAAACCGGGGGTATTTTGAATATGCCGGCGCCAGTGGTGGTTGGCTGGACTTGCTGGGGTACCCGTTTGCAAGGGGCAGGGTGTTTGCCATACCGGAAGCAGACACTGGCCAGTATGATGATGCAGGTGCTTGTTTTTGGGCAAGCGGTGCAGCCATGTTTGTAAGGGCGGCTAAGTTTCACGAGGTGGGTGGACTTGATGAATACTTTTTTGCCCACCAGGAAGAAATAGATTTTTGCTGGCGGCTGCAACTGGCAGGCTATAAAGTATTTGTACAACCCGGTTCGGTAGTTTACCATGTTGGCGGCGCTACCTTATCCAAAGCAAGTGACCTGAAAACCTTTCTTAATTTCAGGAACAACCTTGTGATGCTGGCAAAAAACTTACCTGTTGCCAGGGCCTTTATTACTATCGCCGCCCGGATAGTATTGGATGCCATAGCGGCATGGAGAGGATTAATTGGGGGAGATGCAGGTTTTTTTACAGCGATATTAAAAGCACATATATTCTTCATAAAATGGTTATTGGTTGGTCAAAGCAGCGCTGTTTTTCCCATATCGCGTAAAGGAAAACCATTGGGCTGGTACCAATCTTCTTTGGTTTGGCAACATTTTGTAAAAAAGAAAAACGCGTTTTCAGAAATTGTTAAGCACAAATAATTATTTTTGACCCACTTTACTTATTTTTGAACCCGCAAATCACGCATTATGGAATACGAAGTAATCGACAATAAGCACAAAGATTTTGGTCACAACTGGGTGTCCTCCTCGCGGTTTCTCTGGTTTTGCCAGATATTTTTGGTAGTAGCCTTTATATTAGGCGGTTGCATGAGTATGTACAGCCACAGGTACAAAGGAAAACCGGAAGTAAACGTGCCTGAAAACACTTTGTATAATCCCCAGTACAAATAAAAAATTTTATAGTACAGATACAAACCTTATTTTTGCACCCCGAATGAATTTATTGGACAGCAATTCGAATAACAGGAACAGTTCTTTTTTTATAATGCGAAAGTAGCTCATTTGGTAGAGCACGACCTTGCCAAGGTCGGGGTGGCCGGTTCGAGCCCGGTCTTTCGCTCTTCGCTTTAAAGCAGATAGCTGTTGTTATCTGCTTTTTTTTTCTGCCACCGGCAAAAGCATCAGCCGGTAAGTTGCACTCGGGTGGTGGAACTGGTAGACACGCAGGACTTAAAATCCTGTTCGCCGTAAGGCGAGTGTGGGTTCAACTCCCATCCCGAGTACTTATACATTTTAAAAGCCTTGATTGCATTGACTTTCAGGGCTTTTTTATTTGCCGGCGGCGGTTTAGGAAATCTTATATTTCTTTTTCTTCTATATTTTTTACATCTTCATAGTTTCCACATTTACCTTACCAACACGTAACCAAATTAATAATATGTTCTTTATAATCTGCAAATTTATATATTCAGTATATTAAAATGTATTGCTATCTTAGCCCCTTTAGAAATGAAATTAGGTAACCAGATCCGTAATTGAAAAGGAGCAATTTTGTGGCTACGAGGTACTGTTGGCCTCACCGCAGCAATGGTTAAAATTCCGAAATCATCTTCAACCAAATCCTTAATTGCTTTTTAAATTAACCGTATTTAATTCGATAACTATTCTATTATGCCAACAGGAATAAGTGTAATTATTTGTTGTTTTAATAGTGCCTCCAGAATTACCCCTACTTTACAGCACCTGTTTGCCCAAAAAAATATTTCATTGTCTTCCTGGGAGGTAATTGTGGTGGATAACGGATCTACTGACCATACAGCAGAAACTGCCTTGCTCACCTGGGAAGACTTTGGTTTAAATAAACCAGCGTTTAAGGTAGTTGCTGAAACTAAGCCGGGTTTATCGGCTGCCAGATTAAAAGGAATTGATGAATCGTTTTATGATTATGTTTTATTTTGCGATGATGATAATTGGCTGGATGAAAATTATTTAAGCCTTTCCCTGAAAATTATGCTAAGCAATCCTTTTATTGGGGTTTTGGGGGGTACGGGCAACCCGGTTTTTGAAGATAAAGAGCCCCCGTATTTCTGGGAAAATCAATTTCATACATTGGCGGTAGGGGTTCAATCTGAAATAGAAGGGGATATTACGGATGAAAGGGGGGTATTGTATGGCGCAGGAATGATCCTGAATAAAGCAGCCTTTAAAATTTTACTAGAAAAATTTCGATTCCAGTTTCAACTGTCCGACAGGGTGGGAGGCAGCCTGCTAAGTAGCGGTGACCATGAATTATGCCTGGCGTTAAAGAAGGTAGGGTTTAGGATTTTTTATTCCCAACAATTGAATTTCAAACATTTTATACCAAAACATCGTACCTCAATTGAGTATTACAAAAAATTATTCCGGGCATTTGGAATGTCTTACGCATTACTGCACGTATACCGGGTAAATGAAAAAAATGTAAATCATTTTAAAAACGATTACCGGTATAATTGTTTAAGGTGTTTAAAGAATATGATTGTTATAAAGGTTAAATTATTTTTTAAAGGGTATTATTTTGACGCTGATAAGTATAAATATTTAAATCAGCTTCATCAATTATATAGTAGTATTGGTATATTTAAAGTATTTGTGAAAGTTAAAAATTTATATAAGCAACAATATTATAGTCTTCCTTTATTCAATGCGGAAATTCAAAAAAACATGCTTATTTGAATGCATTTTTTTCAAATTGTCCCCTTTCCAATATTTATAAAAAATGTAATTGTAACCATTTTCATGAATAAAATCATGCGTTCTTTATGACCGATAAAATAGATTATACTGAAGTTGTCGTGTGCTTATGTGATGGTGAGTATCATAACGGGGTGGCTGCGCTGGCCAATTCACTGGCTAAATCTGAATTTAAGGGATTAATTCACGTTGGTTATCGGGGGAGACTTCCGCCATGGGTAAGGCAACTCGAAGCGATTAGTGAAAAATCTTTTTATGTGACAAAGGAAATTGTACTCCATTTTAAGCGTGTGGATATTGATATGCACCTGGGTTACTATAAACCATTTTTTATAAAAGAAACTTTTGATATTTATTCCAATACTCAAAAAATTTATTACTTTGACGCTGACATCATTACAAGCGCTCCCTGGGTATTGTTTTCAAATTGGCTTGAAAAGGGCGTGTGTTTGTGCCTGGATAGCGCCTTTCATTTCCTACATCACAATCACCCATGGAGAAAGGACTGGCGAAGGTTAGCTGCTGCCGATGAATTGGTTGTCAATAACACCAACCATTATTTTAATAGTGGATTTATAGGTTTGGAAAGGGAAAGTATTTTACTAATTGACAGGTGGATATTTGTTACCAAAAAATACATCGAAAAAGGAGGAAATATAGATTCTTTCTCCAAAGATGCTTTTAGCTCCTTTAAAGGCGACCAGGATTTATTAAATGCAGCTATTACTATATCTCCTGAAATCGACATCAGTATAATGGGCAAAGAAGGAATGGGTTTTACGCATCCTGCAACAGTAATGATGCATGCAATAGGTCATGTTAAACCCTGGAATAACAAGTTTCTCATACATCTAATAATATCCGGACGTAAGCCAAATATACCCGAGCAAACTTTTTTTTCCTACTGTAAATACCCTATTTGTATTTTTTCGCCTTTTCTATATAATATTAAAAAATTAGATTTAGTAAGTGCGTCTTTCCTGGGACGATTTTTAGGTTAAAACCCATCCTGATACATGAATACTAATAGAATTCCTGAATCTCCACCGTTAATTGAACCTTTAACAGGTAAAGGTGAACGTCCTTTGTGGTCGGTGATGGTACCGGCTTATAACTGCAGCCATTATTTAAGGGCAACGCTTGAAAGCATTTTGATACAGGATGCGGGAATTGATGCCATGCAAATAGAAGTGATTGATGATTGCAGTACGGACGAAGATGTAGCATTCTTAGTACGGGAAATAGGGAAAGGAAGAATTAGCTATTTTCGCCAGCAAGAAAATGTGGGGAGTTTAAGAAATTTTGAAACCTGTTTAAAAAGGGCGAGGGGTAAATGGATCCATTTATTGCATGGCGACGACCTGGTTAAACACGGTTTTTATGTTGAAGTAGAAAATTTATTCCGCAAGTATCCTTTTGCAGGCGCAGCATTTACCGGTTTTTCAGGTATTGATGAAGAAGGACTTGAATTATATAGCAACAATCTTATTCAAAATGAAGCCGGTATCATTGAGGACTGGTTAGTGAAGATTTCGGAACAACAGCGGCTTCAGGCTTGCGCGATAGTTGTAAAAAGGAGTGTATACGAGGAATTGGGAGGATTTTTTGGTGTACATTATGGTGAAGACTGGGAAATGTGGGCAAGGATCGCGGCAAATTTTCCGGTTGCTTATTCTCCTGAAAATCTTGCTGCTTACAGGCACCATAACAATAATATTAGCGCAAGATTTACATCTACCGGCCAAAATATAAAAGATATAAAAAAAGTAATTGGTATTATTCAAACCTATCTTCCTGTTGAAAAAAGAAAAAAAATCAGAACCATATCTAAAAGATTCTTTGCGAATTACTTCTCAATTAATGCACATGGGATTTATAGAAAGCACCGCAATGCACGGGCAGCATTAATACAGGCAAAGGGCGCCTTATTGCTGCATGCTAATAAAACAACCATTATTTCGCTCCTTAAGATTTATGTAAAAGTTTTAATTAAATATAAGCGCATTGATTAATTTATTTTTTTAATTATAATGGCCGGGCTTTTGCCGATTAGCGGTGAATTTTGTTACTAAAAGCGAAGGTTCATTCCGGCCAATCCGCTCAATACAACTTCCAGTGTTTGAGCTGTTCACCAAATGCTGCCCCAGGCAGGTTTTTTACCTGTAATCTGCCAAAACTATATTTATGATACCCGGATTTTATAGACATTTCTTCCGTTGTAAAGGCAGCATTAAACCCTGTTTCGGGCGCTATCGTTAAGGTTTGTTCGTTATAGTTTCCATAAGGATAAGCCAGCAGGTTAATTTCCCGGCCCGTTATTTCACTTAGAAAGTACCGGTTTTCCAATAACTCTTTTTTTTGAAATTGTGCACTATGATCAGCTAAGGCGGGATGGGTTACTGTGTGTGCCCCGATCGTAAACAGATCATCTGTTGCAAGCTCTTTTAACTCGGCGATAGACATTGTTCGGTATTCAGGCCTTGCTAATTTGGGCTTGTTAATCCATGTTTGTATATTTTGTAAGTACTGCTGCTGTTCTATAGCGGGTAAGGGCCTCAATGTTTGCCAAAGCTTATAAAATAGCTTCGCCCTTATAGTAGGCGGTTCTTCCGTGCAGGCTTTCCAGCATCCATGTTTTTGCCGTAATTCTTCATCTAAAAAGACTTCCGTTTTAAGTTCGGTTTCCACAATAGTTTCCCTGATTTGGAGCGAAAAAAACGGGGGCAGATGTTGTGTAAACAAGATAAGATGCTCCAGTTCGTCCCACCAGTATTCTTTTTCAGTTCCAATGTTACCGGAACTAATAAAAAATGTTGCAGGTAAACAGTATTTTTCCAAAAATGGTTTCGCTACCGTAAAATTATCAATATACCCGTCATCAAAAGTTATTGCAATCCTGTTTTTATGCAGTTTGCCAGCATTTATTTCATTCACTAATTGTTGCAGGGGTACAACATTTCCCATTTTCTTGAGCACCTGCAATTGTTGCTCAAACATGGCCGGACTCACATTAATTTCCCATACATCGACTTCGGGCACCGCAATCCTGTGATACATCAGCACAATGGCTTTATGTTCAAAAAGATTTCTAATGGTATGGATGATTCTTTTTCTCAAGCAGCCATTCCTTTTACAGCTTTTACAGTAATGATTACCTGGAAATGGGGATCATGATGATCCAGCCTTTCTTGTGAAACTTCGGTTACTCCCATTCCATAAAGGAAGGCAGTGGCAACATACACATTTCCAAACGTTGCGATCTCCACTTCACCGGCCGGAAACGCTTCTGTGACAACTCTTTTTAAAGCGCTGTCAGTAAAAGACCAGTACCAGGTCGATTTCCATTCTCCATGATCAACAGGGGTAATACCCGGAGATGTAAGCAACAACACGCCGCCAGGTTTCAAAATACGGTGGCAGGTGGCCAATGCACCTTTAAAATCATATACCAGGTGCAGCGTTTGTGTAAGTACAATACAGTCAAAAGCATTCGTTGGCAAATGGGGCGCATTACTTAAATCGCCAATAAAAGTGGCTTTAGCATTTGATTCATCAATATGAAGAATGTCACTCTGTACTAATTTTTGGCCGCCAAACATTAAGGAGTATTCATTATCACCTATTTCCAACACCCTCCCTTTGATATTTCCGGCTTCTTTTTTTAAAAAATTTTCTATATAATAGCGATCTACAGGTCCACCGCGATCAAATCCAAACTGGGTACTGAAAGGTGTGTGCCGATCAAAATCCCCAGCACTAACAGCTCCAACAGCAGGAGAGTACGATGAGTAAAATCCAATTTTAGAAAGCCACTTTCTACTATAAGCAGGTATATTTTTTTTTATAAACGATTTAAACATGGATTCTTTTTTTAGAATGTATTTGAATGCCAATTCAGGTTGATATTTTACAAGGGAAAAAAAGGCTTCCCAGTTGATTTCGGATTTTTTTGCCAGGAGCCGATGGTAAAGTAAAGATGAATAATATTCTTTATAAAATTTCCGACCTTTTTTATAAGCCATCTTTTCACTATCCGTATGCAGATTTTTCTTTTGTTTATCCAGGGCTTCCAGGGCAGTGGATAACATCATGGGTAAATTCCCCGACATGTTGAAACCATGCATACGATAAGCCGCAATTTTTTGCGAATGGTGCAACACAGGGTACTTTCTGGTGATGTTTAAATAAAGATCATAATCTTCACAGGCTTTTAAAGTAACCTCATACAAAAACTCGTTAAAAATCCATCGTCTGTACATTACGGTGGCATGCATTTCAATATAATTGCCCTGGAGCATGTGCCAGTAGTGATTTGCATTTATTTCCTGAAATCCATCGTGTGACGTTCCATGCTCAACATAAAACTTTTCATGTGCCCCCGAAACAAATGCAAGGGATTCATCCTGCAGCAGGTAGTCAATATTGGTTTGGATTGCTTCCGGCAAAAGCCAGTCATCCGCATCTAAAAATACCAGGAACTCACCATTGCTATTTTTGATTCCTGTATTCCGGGCAGCGGATAGGCCCTGGTTAACCTGGTAAATATATTTTATACCGGGTATCTCTTTTATTATCTCCTGCGTATTGTCTGTTGACCCATCATCTACCACAATAATTTCTATAGCCGGGTAACCTTGCATCAAAATACTTTTTAATGCTTTTAATAGGTAGCGCCCATGATTAAAGCTTGGTATTATTACGGATACTAATGTGGCCGTATTTTGATAGGGGTTGAGCATACAATTGAATAATAGTTTAAAAGTTTTTTTATTTATAAAAATCAATAATCTTTTATGAAGCAGCTCTATTTACATGTGCTCAAAATTAATAAATACTCAATTCAGTTTAATTCCTATCCTGCACAAGGTATTAATTGGTTTAGTGAAAAAAGATGTGGTTCACTCAGGCCGCTCCTATTTGCAGGATAATTCAAACAAACATACATCATCTTTTACCTGTAAACTATCAGACAGGTTTTGCACACCGATGATTTACTGCGCCCTTCCCCTTATCTTTTAAACCCTTTTCTTTTTTTACCTGTACTTTTGCTTAAAATCCTTCAGGTAAATTTAATCCCATGAATCAGCAAACCAATAGTGAAGCAAAAGAATTTGGGTCATTGTTATTAGATGTTGGTGTGTACCTCTTAAGTTCCGGAGCAAGTTGCAGCAGGATAAGAATTACCATGCGAAGACTGGCTATTGCTTACAATTACAGCCCTCATATTTCTATCGCGCCAAAGTCAATTTCACTGGCGTTAAATGATGAAGCTGATAATGCCCTGTTTAGTGGAATGCGCACCACCCCCGCACAGGGCGTAAACTTCAAAACTATTTCCGGTATCAGCAGGTTAAGCTGGAATGCCTCAGAAAATGATTTATCTGTTCAACAGGTGAGGGATGAACTAAGCAGACTGATCGCACTGCCACACTATCCGCGCCTGGTTATCCTGCTTTTTGTAAGTGTGGCGGGTTCTGCGTTCTGCTTCACATTTGGCGGCACTTTACTTGAAATGATCATTACATTCGGCGCAACTTTTTGCGGACTTTTCATGCGCCAGGAAGCCATCAAACATAAATTCAACCCGTATATCTGTGTGTATATTGGCGCATTGGTTGCCTCTTTATTTGCCGGCGCTTTTGTAAAAGCTGGTTTAAATATCAACTTCGAACACGCTTTTGCAACTTCTGTCTTATACCTGATACCCGGTGTTCCTTTAATTAATTGCTTTACCGACTTAATAGATGGCAACATTTTAAACGGTGTGGTAAGGGGGATAAATGCGCTGATGTTTGCGCTTGCCATAGCATTGGGATTATTATCCGCCATGCTGATTTATAACCTGAAATAATTATTGAATGGATTGGATACTTATACTTAGCAAGGCTTTTTGGTGTGGCTGGGGAGCTGTTGGTTTTGCCATTTTATTTAATGTCCCGCCCAGGACCTTATTTGCCATTTGGGTGGGGGGCGCCATCGGGGGCTTTTTAAAATTTACCTTATTGCAGTTAACCGCAGGAGTAGTGCTTGCATCTTTTGCAGGTGCCCTGGCGGTGGGTATTTCAAGTATTCCTATCGCACATTTTCGCCATGCCCCACCCATGATATTCGCCATTCCGTCGGTGATACCACTTATTCCCGGCGTGTTTGCTTATCGCACAATGCTTGGACTGATGAAATTAGCGGGAACTATCGGGCCCGACTTTAACCTGGTACTTTCAGAAACAGTTAACAATGGTGTAAAAACAGTTTTTATCATTATGGCACTTGCAATGGGCGTTGCAGTGCCGATGCACCTGATGCGTAAAGAATCTGTAAAGCATATAAGGCTGGGTAAAAAAAAACAGGCTAATTTCACCTGAGGCCGGTTTTTGCAAAGTAATATTGAAAGAACACCTCCACAAATGCCCCTCTTCATTTTATATGAATGTGCACCCTTTTTTCAGACCGGCGGGAATGATCTGTACTTAGAGGATTCTCCGTAAACAAATTTAATACACTTGTTGTTAATGGATTAGTTTACCTGTTTATTTTGCACCAAAAAATAATTATGAAAAATTTATCTGCCACAGCAAGACAAATTTTTTTGACCACCGGGGCTGCGCTCGGATGTTTCGCCCTGGTTTTGCAATGCTATCTTATCATTCTTAACCGAACTGCTTCTATCCCCGAAACCATCATAAGATTCTTTAGCTTTTTTACTATTCTTACCAATATATTGGTTGCTTTGTGTTTTAGTTTTCTCTTATTAAAACCAGGTACTAAATGGGGTAAATTTTTTGAACAGCCTGCAACCCTTACTGCAATTACCGTTTATATTGTTGTGGTGGGCATTGTTTACAATCTTATCTTACGTTTTTTATGGAACCCGCAGGGATTACAACGGATTGCTGATGAATTACTCCATACCATTATTCCCCTGTTATTTATCTTCTACTGGTTTCTTTTTGTATCAAAAGAAAGATTGAAATGGAATAGTATTTTACCCTGGCTGATTTACCCCACCATTTATTGTATTTATACTTTAGCCCGCGGCGCAATAGTGGGATTCTACCCGTATCCATTTATTGACGTCCTTCTGCTTGGCTATTATAAAGTTGTGATCAATATAGCTGGTTTGGTACTGGTGTTTTTAGTAATTTCCTTAGTATTGGTTGCGATTGCGAAACTAATTGTAAAGGGTACGGCCGGGTTAAACAATTCGGCCCCTTTTTAGAAACATGGGTTAAACTCCCGGGAAAACTGGAGTGGACGGCAAAAATTTATCAGGTGGGTTTATTGTTTTACAGTGATTATTTTTTCTTCCTAAAATCCGGCGTATAATAAAAGAACCAGCGCAACGTGTGATTCTTATCGTATTGAAATCCGGAAGATTTTTGCTGGTACACCAGCATATAGCCCAAATCAAAATTTAAAGATTTACTGACCCGTTGTTTAATCCCGATAAATGCCCTGTTCTGATCAAAAGTATTATATACAATTTCTTTCCCAAACTGGATCAATAATTCATCCGCCACTACTAATGAAGGATAACGGGGATTGCTAAAAACGGGTATATTCACACTCACTAGATAACGAACCCTGCTGGTAAATTTAAAACTATGGGTAAACTTATCATCTGCAATTTTTTCCTGCCACCGCTGTTCATTTCTTAACCGGTTAAGGACACTGATTTTCCCGATCTTTGAAGTCATTTGAATTTGCTGATAAATGCGGTGTTCCTGTCCAAAGTGGTGCCAGTTGGGTTTTGAAGGAGCAACCCACATTTGTCCATATCCCAACACTAGGGTAATATTTTCTTTCAACCAGTAATTTACACCCAGCCTGGCAAAATAAAAGCCGGGGTCTGCTATAAAATTATTTCTTCTCACATGTAAATCAGCAATTATCCCGAATTTATTATTCAGCCGGATGGTGCTGTTTACACTCATCCAGCCCTGGCTCCCGGTCTTTACTTCTTTAGGGCCGGTTTGTGCAAAAGAAACAAACTGCGTGAACGTTGTAACAACTATAAAGCAATACATACAACGTATTATTTTTCGATATTTTTCCATTTAGATTTTGTGGTTAAATAAAAAAAGCCACTTGCCTGTTATTATGGGATGATGGCTTTTATTATGCGGGCAGTTATAGGGTGTCATAAATCAGGTAAAAAACAAAATCAATAATTGTGCTGCCAGTATCCTCATAATCATGGTTAACGGATATACAGTAGCGTAAGTGGCAGACGGGATATCGTTACCGGCCATTTTTAACGAAAAAGCCAGGGCCGGAGGATCTGTACATGCCCCGGATAATAACCCGCATATCTCAAAATAAGTCTTTCTGAAAAACTTGCTGGCAACTATTCCTACAATCAATATGGGCACCATCGTAATGGTGATCCCCATTAATATCCATCGGTACCCGCTACCATCGCTAAAAGCAGAAGCTAAATTGTGTCCGCTGCTTAAACCAACACTGGCCAGGAACAGGGCAATCCCTATTTCCCTTACGATCATATTAGCACTGCTGGTGGTGTAATTATTGAGGTATAAATGATTTCCAAACCGGCTAAGGAAAAGGGCTACCAGCAACGGCCCTCCTGCCATTCCTATTTTAACGGCTACAGGAACATTCGGGATATAAAAAGGAATACTGCCTAAAATGACCCCTAAAACGATGCCCATGAAAATAGGTCCTAAATCGGGGGCTTCTAACCTTTTCAGCGAGTTTCCAATTGCTTCTGTAAATTGTTGTACACTCTCTTCGGTACCTACCACTGTAATGGTATCGCCTAATTGCAAAAAGATATTGCCGTGTGCTACCATTTCAATACCGGCCCTTTTAATGCGGGTGAGGGTTAAAGATTCGTGTTGTATTTCCGGGATATCACCCAAACGTTTGTGCGTAATTTCCTTCCTGGTAACAACTATCATACGGGAAATTAAATTACTCGTAGGCTCCGTCATAAGATTCATGTCGCTTTCGGTACCAACTAATAATTTTACTTTTTCCATCAATTTTTTGGGGGCGATAAACAGCATTACATCTCCTTCCGACAACACAACATCCGGTGTGGGTGTAATAATGGTACCATTGTGAAACATCCTCGAGATGATCACCGGCTCATGTACCATCTGGAAGATTTTCCTGATGGGCTGCCCGATAAGCTGTTTGTTATCTAACCGGATATGCCTGGTAAGCGGGCGATTGGACTGGAAGAAATTCAGTTTGCGGTGTAACTCTATTTCATCCGGTATGTTAACCCGAAGCACTTTTTTTAGTATGATCAATGACAGGATAATTCCAATCACCGCAAATGGATAAGCCACTGCATATGCCAAGGTAATAGTAGCGTTATCTATACCAGGAATTTTCAAATCTAATACCGCCGCCTGTGCCGCAGCCAAACCGGGCGTATTGGTAACAGCCCCGCTCATTACACCCGCCATAACCGAGATATGGTTTCCGGTAGTATAGAAAAATATAATAGTGATGATAACGCCCAGGATAACCACTGATGCCGCCAGGCTGTTATTGCCTAAAGCGCTTTTTTTCAGTGAAGCAAAAAAACCAGGACCAACCTGCAATCCAATAGCATAAACAAAAAGGATCAACCCAAACTCTTTAACAAAATGTTCGGTTTCTTTATTTATTGTAATACCAAAGTAGGAGAAAAGCAATCCAATAAAAAGTACCCAGGTAACGCCTAAGGAAATACCCAGGATTTTTACCTTTCCAAGTGCAATGCCTACAGCTATTACTAATGAGTAGATAATGACTGCCTGTGCTACAGAAGGCTCTGTAAACAACTGTATAAACCAATTCATAAATAATTAAATTTAAATCCGAATCAATATTGCTGATGCCTGAGTTAATAATGCCTTGTTGGCTGATTGCCCGCCAGAATACCTTAGCCGGGCAGCTTTTGGATATGTGTTTTTAAGATATAGAAAAGAATTACCGGAGATCATCCCTTTTATACTGATTGTTATGATAACTGAAGTATTAACTGATGGTAGAAAAAGTATAAAAGAACCTCAAAATCCAGGCCTATAACGACACCGGTAAATATTTGTATTGCTAAAAATAATACCTGAACCTTCCCTTAAACGGGAGATCATTGACAGTAAATCTATCTACCTCTCTGCTGTGGCGAACCGGGGCCTTTATTTAATTCATAAGGCAGGCAATCGTTAAAGAAGCAATCAATCGCTATTAATTGCACAAATATGATGTGCAATAATTTACACTAAGGATGGCAGTAGAAAGATAGAATATGAATATATAAAACGGGGAATAATAGAAAGAACGGGTAGTGATTACCCGTTCTTTTTATAAAATATTAAACATGTTCAGGTGCTAATGCCCAATGTTCGGGAGAACGCCATAGAGAACCCAATAACAATTCTCTCATGAAATAGAATTCTTTTGGAAGTTTATCGTATAATTTAGCGAATAATTCTTCGTGAGAAAGTAATTCCTGTTTCCAAAGTTCCCTGTCAATTGTGGTGATTTTAGCAAAATCATCCTTGCTGAAATTTTCCTGTCCTGTCCAGTCCATATCCTCATAACGTGGCATCCAGCCGATAGGAGATTCAACAGCGCTTGCACCTCCATGAACCCTTTGAACGATCCATTTTAGTACGCGCATATTTTCACCAAACCCGGGCCATAAGAATTTGCCGTTTTCGTCTTTTCTAAACCAGTTTACGCTAAATATCCGGGGAGCATTGGGTAAATCGCGGCCAAACTGCAACCAATGGTTTACATAATCACCCATATGGTAACCCATGAACGGCAACATAGCAAATGGATCACGTCTTACCTTGCCCACTTCGCCAAAAGCTGCGGCGGTTGTTTCACTGCCCATGGTTGCTGCGGCATATACACCAAAGTTCCAGTTAAAAGCCTGGCATACCAATGGTGCGGCTGTACTTCTTCTTCCACCAAAAACAAATGCCGCGATATGAACGCCTTTAGGATTTTCCCAGTCGCTGTCAATTGCGGGGTTTTGCCCTGCAGGGGCAGTAAACCTGCTATTTGGATGTGCTGCGGGTTTACCACTTTTTGGATCGTAAGGTTTACCATGCCAGTCAGTCAATCCTTCAGGTATTTCCTTTGTCATTCCTTCCCACCATATATCGCCCTCTGTGGTGATGGCAACATTCGTAAAAATTGTATTTCCCTTAATGCTTTCCATAGCATTTGGGTTGGTATGGTAATTGGTTCCCGGAGCTACGCCGAAATAACCGGCTTCAGGATTGATGGCATATAATTCACCATCATCCCCTTTATGCACCCAGGCAATATCATCGCCAACGGTTGTAACCTTCCAGTCGTCAACACCCTTGGCAGGGATCATCATAGAAAAATTGGTTTTACCACAAGCGCTTGGGAAAGCAGCGGCAATATAGGTTTTTTCTTTTTTAGGCGATTCAACACCCAGTATCAGCATGTGTTCAGCAAGCCATCCTTCTTCTCTTCCCAATACAGAAGCGATACGAAGTGCAAAACATTTTTTACCCATTAATGCATTTCCGCCATAACCACTGCCATAAGAAATGATCAGTCTTTCTTCGGGGAAATGAGAGATATATTTTGTAGTGGGGTTATTTGGCCATTTAGAATCTTCGGCTGTTGGACTAAGCGGAGCCCCAATTGTATGAATACATTTTACATATTCATTTACCTTCATGTAAGGATAAATTTTTTCACCCATGCGGGTCATGATATACATATTGACCACTACATATTCGGAGTCGGTAATTTGAACGCCATACCTTGAAAATGAAGAACCGACCGGGCCCATACAGAAAGGAATAACATAGAGCGTTCTGCCGGTCATTGCACCGTCCATCAAACCATTTAAAATCTGTTTCATTGCACTGGGCTCCATCCAGTTGTTGGTAGGACCAGCGTCATCTTTTCTTCTGCTGCAAATAAATGTTTTGTCTTCAACCCTGGCCACATCACTTGGATCTGAAAAGCAGGCATAGCTATTCGGGCGTTTTTCCTGGTTTAGTTTGATAAAAGTTCCTTTTTTAACCAGTAATTCACAAAGATTATCATATTCCTGCTTTGAGCCATCACACCAATGAATATTTTTAGCATTAAATTGTTTGGCCATACTATTTACCCAGGAGGACAAGTCGGACTTGAGCGGGGACGATTCAAAAAAAGGAGTTTTAATTTCGTGAGTCATAAAAAATAATTTAAGTGAATAATTGCTTTAGTTTTTTGATATGCAAATTTTCACCAAAAAGAATTAATTAAATATGACCATTATCAGTTTTTTTATGATTGATAAGCATGTTTTAAAAGAAAAACCCTGCTTGTTCCTGACTGTTTATTGGCTTTCAGTTTCTTATATCACGGGAGTGAAAAGGAGGTGATTTTTTGGCTTACCGGCATAGTTTGCCTTCATAGGTCAAAAGAATCCGAAATAGTCACACGCTGCAGGCGAAGGGGATATGTTATTTTTTCTTCATCACTAAGGTAGTCCTGTTGGTCAGGTAGATGTTTATATTTTGATTTTCATCTGATGGATAGTCAATGGAGTCATCTATTCTTTCAAATCCGCCGAATTCTTTTTTGTCCGAATTAAGAATGATGCGGTAGATGGCTTTTTCGGGCGATGTAAACCGGTAACCGAAGATGGAATTACCCGCGCTGAAATTGAAGATGAAAATGAGGTTATTCTTTTCAAATACGATCACTTTATTGGTAGCATCCATGTGAAGCTGTTTTGCACCTGTTGCAGAGAGGATATTATTTTCACTGATAGTATGGATCAGGGCTTTGTCCCAGTTAGAAAGCCACTGGTATTTGAGTTCCTTATTATCTGCGAGTGACCATTGCCTTCTTGCATATTTGTGGCTCCAGTTGTTTCCTTCCCTTGGAAAATCAACCCATTCAGGATGTCCGAACTCATTACCTATAAAATTCAAATAACCTTCACCGCCAAGGCTGATGGTAAACAGCCGGAGCAATTTGTGCAGGGCGATACCACGGTCAATCACCAGGTTCTGATCTTCCACGCGCATGTGAAAATACATTTCCTTATCCATCAACCAAAAGGCAATGGTTTTATCACCTACCAGCGCCTGGTCGTGCGATTCAGCGTAGGCGATGGTTTTCTCTTTGTACCGCCGGTTGCTTAATACATCCCACATTTCAAATATATCCCAGTCTTCATCTGATTTTTCTTTTAATATTTTGATCCAGTAATCCGGTATCCCCATGGCCAGTCTGTAGTCGAAACCAAATCCCCCTTCTTCCGGCCTCCTGCACAAGCCGGGCATTCCGCTTACATCTTCGGCAATAGAAATGCTGTGCTGTTTAAAACGATGGATCACTTCATTGGCTAACTGCAAGTAGGTGACTGCGTCCCAATCCACGCCTTCTTTAAAATATTTATCATAGTGGTCAAAAGAAGTTGATCCGTGATGGAAGTAGAGCATGGAAGTTACCCCGTCAAACCGGTAACCATCAAAATGGAATTCCTCGAGCCAGTACCGGGTATTGGACAGCAGGAATTTCTTTACTTCCCATTTTCCATAATCAAATAATTTTGAATCCCATCCCTCATGGTAGCCTCTTGGCCCCGCATGAAAATACTGGCTATCGGTGCCATCGAATTCATTGAGTCCCTCCGCAAGGTTTTTTACGGCGTGCGAATGTACGATGTCCATGATCACCGTGATGTTCATGTTGTGTGCTTTGTTCACTAAGTATTTCAGGTCTTCGGGTGTTCCAAACCGTGAAGAGGGACAAAAGAAATTAGAAACATGGTATCCAAACGAACCATAATAAGGATGTTCCATAATGGCCATTAACTGGATGGCATTGTAACCGCCGTTCTTTATTCTTGGTAATATTTCGTCAGCGAATTCCCGGTATGATCCCACTTTTTCACTTTCAAGGGCCATGCCTACATGGCATTCATAGATGATGGGCTGCTGAATATTTTGAGCCAGGTTAAAATGGTTATCCGTCCACTCAAAAGGCTTTTCAGGGAACCATAGCTGGCCCGAAAAATCATGGGTAACCGGATCCTGGATCACCCTCCTGATCCAGGCAGGTATCCTGTCTACTACGCCATTGCCTGCATGAATGGTCACTTTTATTTTACTGCCATGTACAAAAGTGTTTTTATACGTTTCAAACGGAAGAAATATTTCCCAGTCTCCCCGGTAGTTTTTTTCTAATTGATGCGAGGTCCTGTCCCATCCGTTGAAATCACCCGCCAGGTATAGCTGGCTGGCTTTGGGTGCCCATTCTCTATAATACCACCCGTTTTTACCGGTATCGAAATTAATTCCATAGTAATGGTGGCTATTGGAAAAATTGAGTAAATTTCCTTCCGCGGCTTCAATTTCTTTCAGCGCTTTTTTATAACGATCAAACCGTTGTTGAACATCATGGGTATATGGATCCAGCCAGGGGTCTTCCAGGATGATGGCTGGCTTTTCGTTTTGATTCATAAAAAATGAACTTAATGGTTGAGGTACTAAGTTAGTAAATCAAAGTATCTTAAGCAATGATTTTATTTGGCCATTCCCGTTAAGAAGCATTATTTGAAGGATACATTGAAATGGCCCGCCGGAATGGTAGCAACGGGGCATAGACAATAATTCAAAAAGAATTAAATTCACCCTGCGTTCAAAAAATTACCCTAAATTTCGGGACGTATCAAGGATACCACTGTTCTAAGGTAACAGCGGGTTAAATATACAGAAGAACGAATGAATAAAAGCCAACAGCCAATCAGAACCGTCAATGTAACCCGCTATGTTACCCCATTGCGCGAGGGTGGCTCATTGCCTGCAATTGTGGAAGCAGACGATGGGTTTTTGTATGTGTTGAAGTTTCGTGGTGCCGGGCAGGGGATTAAAGCGCTTATTGCCGAGTTGCTCGGGGGTGAAATAGCCCGTATTCTTGGTTTGCGGGTACCCGAAATTGTTTTTGCCAATGTAGACAAAGCTTTTGGCAGAACTGAACCGGATGAGGAAATACAGGACCTGCTGAAAGCCAGTGTGGGCCTTAACCTGGCGCTGCATTATCTTTCCGGGTCCATCACATTTGATCCAACGGTTAACACGATTGATCCAATACTTGCCTCTAAAATAGTATGGCTGGATTGCCTGATCACCAATATGGACCGGACTGTACGCAATACAAATATGTTATCCTGGCATAAAGAATTATGGCTGATCGATCATGGAGCCAGCCTGTATTTTCATCACAACTGGCAGGATATTGAGGAACAGGCATTGCGGCCATTCGTTCTGGTGAAAGATCATGTATTACTACCCCGGGCAAGCGAACTGGAATGGGTAGATGCTGAATATCATTCGCTGCTAACGAATGTGCGTATCCGCTCAATAGTTGATTTAATTCCGGATGAATGGCTGGCGTCTGATTCCTCATTCAGCTCTACTGTTCAGCACCGGCAGGCCTATGTTCATTTTTTAGCAACCAGGTTTGCCCACTCACAAATATTTTTAAAAGAAGCACAGCAACATGCAGGAAAATCACTTATTTGAATACGCCGTTATCCGCATTGTGCCCCGGGTAGAACGGGAAGAATTTTTGAATGTGGGGGTTGTACTCTATTGTTCTAAACTAAATTTTTTACAGTCCATGTTCCAGGTAGATCATGAAAAGTCGAGGGCTTTTTGTGGTGCGCTGGATATTGCTGCTGTAGAGGAAAGCTTACTTGCCTTCAAAAGAATATGTGAGGGTGGTGAGGGTGCAGGCCCAATTGGTAAACTGGATATAGCTTCGCGTTTCCGGTGGCTTACCGCTACGCGAAGTACGGTAGTACAAAGCTCAAAAGTGCATCCTGGTTTTTGTGTAGATGCAGGGGAGACCCTTGTGCGGCTTTATGGGCAATTGGTGCTATAGTTTATTGATAAATTAATTGGGCAACTTCATTTGCCCGTACTAAAAACATACATCACAAATGCAAACTCAAAACTTCAACAACGAAAACTCCGGTGACAAAACAATTTTTGTAAAAATGGTACTGGATGCCTGGGAATCGCACAATGCAAGATTTAACAAACTGATGGATGTGCTTACCGATGAACAATTATTGCAAGAAGTAGCACCGGGCAGAAACCGGGGTATCTACCTTGCAGGTCACCTGGTAGCTGTTAACGATGGAATGCTGCCCATACTTGGTTTTGGTGAAAAATTGTACCCGCAATTAGAAAATATATTTCTGTCAAACCCGGACAAAACGGGGATTGAAATGCCTTCAGCGGATGAATTAAAGAAGTACCGAAATGAAATAAACTTAAAACTTTCATCTCATATTAACCAACTGCAACCCGGAGAATGGTTTGCGAAACATACCGCAGTATCAACCGAAGATTTTGACAGAGCGCCACACAGGAATAGATTAAACATCCTGGTCAACCGTACGAATCACCTGAGCTATCATTTGGGGCAGCTTGCTTTGTTGGTAAAACCATTGTAACGGGTCTGACGATCTCAGTCTGACCCGCTACAATGGTTTTACGTCAGCGGTAATTGATTAGACCGGGACATCAAGACCGTATGCTGGTGTTTTTTGGTTCACTGAATCCGGTCAGACCGAGATCGTCAGACCGTTGCTACCAGCAGGTTGCTGGCCCCTTCAAACCCGCCTTACTCATCACTCCAATCTAATCCGGTATCAACCCAACCGGTACAATGATCTCCCATAAGTTTCGTGCCCCGGGGTTTAACCGGTCAGGGTCCAGCAAACGGGAGAAGCGAAACCCAAAGCTTACCGGCAAAGCATTCCATACTTTGGTATCAAAATAAATTTCCGTTCCGGCGCTTCGGCTTTTTATATCAGTGAGTATGCCACTTACCCGTGCACGGGCAACGGTGTGATCATAAAAAGCGTTGGCACGTACCCGTTGGAAAAAGATCATATTGCCAAATCCCAGGTCGGGATACCATAATGGGAAATGATAATTGGCTCCCAGCTTATACATGCGCCTGGTGCTTAGCGCTTCGTATCCCCTTGAATAAGAAAATGTATTGCTGAATAAATTGACGATGGTATCTCTCTTTTGATAAGACGCATGGATAACCAGACTGTGATTGGGAAATAATCCCGGGAAATAAAACGCACTGTTGCCAACCAGTTTATAACTATTGAAAATCGAGAATGAATTCCTGTAAGAAAGTGAGATACTTTGCGCCCAGCGCGGATTAATATGTTGAACAGCCCGCCGGCTTGCATTGCTGAAAATAATAAATGAATTGATATATTTTACCGACCTGTTATTAAAAACATTCTTGCTGATGCCCCTGTAATATACTATCTGCTCTACATTGTAGCCGCCACCAAAGTTTAAAAATTTGGCTGTTCTGCCACCAACAAAACTCAGGGGAATGGATACACCTGCATTTAATTTAGCTGTATTGAATTGCACCGATTTGCGAAGGCCCGTGTCTAAAAAACTCCGGTTAAAACTATGCTCTACCCCTAAACTCAATACAGGGAACCAGCCGGCAAATACTTCTGAAAAACCAATGGTATGGCTTTGGTCGCTCCTGTTAAAAGTATAGGTCAACCTGTTGCTAAAACTGCTCAGTACATTATCACTGTACAGGTGGTAACTGTATTCAGGGTCATTCAATTCTGGTCGCCAGCTATGGTAATTAAAAAGGCGAAAAGATTTTTTATAATTAGTGACAGGGCTGGTTGTATCGGTAAGCGTGTACAATATACCAGCTCCTTTTTTGCGGAGCGAAGCGGGAGTGTAAAGGTCGGGTGTATTGGTAAAATTTTCATCAGTTGCAGGTTGCCACTTCGTTGTTGCAAGATTTATTTTACCCAGCCTTGAACCATCTGCGGTAAAGGCAGCGAATAACATTTCGCCTTTTTCATTTATAGCGGGCTGGTAAATGCCATTGGCATTATCGGTTATTTGAAATAGTTTTTTATCGCTCAGTCTTACCGCAAAAATTTTGTCCGCGTTTTTATTCATTGCACTGAAATAAACGGTGTCGCCTTTTACCAATGGATAACCAATTACGTTAAACGAAAAAGGGGTGATCCTTTCTGTTTCGCCATTGGTAAGGTTCACTTTAACCAGGCACATTTTCCCTTCGGGGTTTCTTACTGCGGCAATGGCAGCGATGGCATTGATGTATTTTGTTTGTGTATAGAAATAATTATGCGGGTTGGGAAGCTCCGATATGCGTTGCCCTGTAATAGCGTTGATACGGTGCAGGTAGTTGGAGCCGTTGGTGTTAACATGTACCGCCAGTACTTCGCTGCCATCCTCATTTATATCGGGTGAAAAGTATTTAGAGCGGAAACTAAGCTGGCGTTGCTTTTTGCTATGAATATCCAATAACTGGATCACGCTGTAATTCCTGTTTCCGCGGCGTGGGTCCGACTGGTAAGCTGCGTATACGATCTTTCCATTCCGGTAAGCATAATAGTGATTGATTACCTGGTTTTTCACCCTGATCATTTGTTCCTTTCCATTTGCCAGTAAATAAAATGCAGCGATCTTCCTGTATGATTGCCTGGTTACAACAATGGTATCATCATTCACATAATAAGGGAAAAGATAATCCACTACCTGGTGTTTTTTAACGGAGGTGATAAAATTAACTGGGGTGTTTTTTTCCGCCGGTGGAATGGAGCGTTCTTTAAAATATTGCAATGCATCTTCCCTGAACTGCTGATAGGATTTACCTGAATGCCTTTCGATGGCTCTATTGAAGGCGAAGAACAAACCTTTAAACCGAACAGCATCGCCGGTGACATTTTTCCAGAAATCTTCACCATATTTTTCATACCCGTACGCTACTAACTGGTAACCTAATTCATAATGGTTGGGCGTATAATCTTTAAATGAACCGCTGCGTAATTTCATCCAGGAATATTTTTTATCGCCCAGCCATAAAGATTTCATACCATTATAAAAAGAAGGCATTCTTCCCCGTCCCTGTGCACTCACCAGGGTCTCCTGCCATACAGCGTCGCCTTCGAAAAAATAATCCGGTATGGTTATGCCGTTTGCCAGCAACTGCCCCTCCTGGCCAAGAAAAAAAGAGAATACCCGGGTAAGGCCATTATTAAAATTACTGAGCTGCTGGATATGCCTGTTTTCATGAATGATGAGGTTATCGTCATTGCGCAGGCTACCCGTACTAAAATTATCCTGGCCAGGCGTCATAAATAATTCACTGATAATGGGGGCCATCCTTACATATGCATTGGGAATTGTGGTTTGATTTAGCAGAACAATATTCCATTTACGTTGTTTACCTCCAATGCTGCGGGCGGTAGTATTGCCGAGCAGGAGGTTGATAGTATTGATCCGGTTGGCCTGGCTATCCATGCCGGCGGGGAAGATCACCCTGGTTTCAGCGTTGTTGATCTGCTTCCATTTTATAGTGGCCGGGTTACCGCCAAATTCCTGCGCGATAAGATAAGCCGGTAAAAACAATAAAACTAAGGGGACTGCAATTCGTTTTCCTTTAATCATATGGATAAAGTTAGTAGTTATGTATGGTTTTTTGATGCCGGATCTATGATATCCGGCAGCGACACCTGTTTGCCTTTTAAAATAATAAAAAAGCGATCAAACCTATTGCTGCGGTTTTTCAAACCGGGTTATTCAAATCCCAAATAAATAGTATAGCAGGTTGAAGAAAATCAGGAGTCAGGCTTTCATTCATCAGCAATTTCCTGCATTCATCACCTATTTATGCGGGCCTGGCTCCCATTCATCGTACAAAAACTGCATTTCATCCAATTTGATAATTTTTGCGACATTTTTTTTTAGTGCTTTGTGTCCTGTTAAAACAACAAAAGATAATTATAATGAAAAATTTTACAATCTTAGCTACCGCAAAATTACTGCTACTCACCACCGGGGCAATGGCGCAGGAAACGCGCGGGGTAACCGGTAGTGTAACTGATCTGAACAATAATGCACTTGCCGCAGCAACCATATCCTTACTGCAGGCCAAAGATAGCAGCCTCGTAAAAGCAGCGGTCAGTGATGCAAAAGGAAAATTTGAAATTGCCGTTCCCACAAAGGGTAATTATTTATTAAATTATTCTTCAGCAGGTTTTGAAAATAAGTACTCACCTGTTTTTTCGGTAAGTGATGAAGAAATGATTACAGCAAAGGCTGTGTCCCTTTCACCGCTCGTGTCAAAATTGGCGGGTGTAACCGTTACTTCTAAAAAACCAATGATTGAGGTGAAGGCAGATAAAACGGTTTTTAATGTAGAGGCAAGCATCAATGCCACCGGCAGCAATGCATTGGAATTGTTGCAAAAAAGCCCGGGCATACAGGTTGATAATAATGATAACATCAGCATGAAAGGTAAAACCGGTGTGCGGGTTTACATCGATGGAAGGATGATGCAGTTAGATACAAAGGACCTGGCCGCTTATCTTAAGAGTATCAACAGCAATGATATTGAAGCAATTGAAATGATCAGTAACCCCAGTGCGAAATATGATGCAAGTGGCAATGCGGGTATTGTGAATATCCGCCTGAAGAAAAATAAAAAATTTGGAACCAATGGAAGTGTGAACCTCGGTTTGGTGCAGGGGGTTACACCAAAAGGAAATGGATCGGTTAACCTGAATTACCGGGACAAAAAAATAAATATATTCAGCAACCTGAGCGCCAATATCGGGGACTACCAAAATGTTTTAAACCTGTATCGTGTTCAAAAAGACACACTATACGATCAGAAAAGTACGAATACCAGTAAAAATAAAAGCTTTAATATTAAAGCGGGCGCTGATTATTTCATTAACAGTAAAAGTACTGTTGGTATAATGGCTACCACCAATTATGGTGAAAACGAATGGACAAGTAGCAGCGCCACCCCCATCTATTATCAGCCTGCCGGCAAGTTTATCAAAAATCTGCAGGCATTTAACACGGTAACCGGCAACCGTACCAACGCCAATTTTAATATCAACTACCGGTATGCCGATACCAGTGGCCGTGAAATTAATTTTGATGGCGATTATGGATTGTTTCGTGGAACCGGACGCAGTTACCAGCCCAATAATTATTATGGCGACAATAACAATTTATTATACAGCATTATCAACCGCAACTATACGCCCACCGATATAGATATTTACACTGCCAAAATAGACGCAGAGCAAAAATTAGGGAAGGGTAAATTAGGGTATGGCGTTAAAACATCTTTTGTAACCACTAAAAATACCTTCGATTTTTTTAATGATAATACAAGTGGGGTGCCTGTTAAAATTCTCGAAAGAAGCAATGGATTTACTTATAAGGAAAATGTAAATGCTGCTTATGCAAATTACCAGCAGCAACTCAATCCAAAATGGAGCCTGCAGGCGGGTATAAGAGCAGAACAAACAAACAGCGAAGGCATACTAACAAGGGCCGACGGAACTGTACAGGCTGATAACAGGGTGAAGAAGAATTACCTGGATTTTTTTCCAAGCGCAGCCCTTACCTGGAATGTAAATAAAAAGAATTCATTGAACTTAACTTTTAGCAGGAGGATTGACCGGCCCACTTACCAGGACCTTAATCCATTTGAAAATAAACTGGATGAGTTAACGTATGAAAAAGGCAATGCATTTCTTCGTCCGCAGTACACCAATAATGTTGAACTGACCCATACATTTATGGGATTTATCAACACCACAGCAGGATATAGTTATGTAAAAGATTATGCCACACAGGTAACGGACACCATCGGTAATGCCACTTTTATCCAGCAAAAAAACCTGGCTACACAGCAAATACTTAGTTTCAGTATGGGTGCGCCATTAGCCATCAGGAAATGGTGGAACGGCTATGCAAATATCTGGTATAACTACCAGCTATTTGAAGGGGCAATCGGAGGCAAGGAATTAAGCATTAATATTCCATCGTATGGCGCCTACATGCAACACAGCTTTACATTACCTAAAAATTATACCGCAGAACTAAGCGGCTACTTTAATGGCCCAAGTGTTTGGGGCGCTACCTGGAAAACCAAATCACAGGGAGGTGTGGATATTGGTTTGCAAAAAGCCATCCTGCAAAAGAAAGCGACCATCAAAATATCCGCTACAGATATTTTCAGGACCAATCCATGGACAGCTACTTCTGATTTTGGTGGCACTTACATTAAAGGGAATGGTTCGTGGGAAAGCCGCAGCTTCCGGGCCAGTTTTAACTGGCGGTTTGGCAGCAACCAGATTAAAAATTCAAGGGATAGAAAAACAGGTTTGGAAAGCGAAGCGAAAAGAATTAAATAAAATTGAAGGAACGAGGTATCTATTGATAAAAATATCCCCCGCAAGCACCGGGGGATATTTTATTTAGTGCCTGTTCATAAAAATGCTAACTATTATCCCAAAGGGGTCAAAAAATAATACATAAGCCGCCTTCCCGCTGCTGCGGCGCCGGGACATTAATTATATTCATATTCAAAATACCCTAACAGGATATTTTCTTTTGAAAAGCATTTTTCAATTATCCGCAAACCATCATTGTAAACGTATTTCCAGGTATAATAATCGTTGCTCACACCTTCTTCTACCGTTACCATCTGAGTTACCTGCCCGCTGCTGTTGTATTCAAAAATAAAATCAGGTAACAGTCTTGCTTTAACCACATTAAATTTAACAATATCCGTAAGCCAGTTTTTATCATTATAGTAATAGTAATAGTGTTTGCCATTTTTACTCATATCATTTTCATCTATGACGTTACCATTTTCATCGGAAGTAAAAATTATCGTGGATGAATCGCTATGGTTCCGGATACGGAACATCTTTGCAGGTATACCTTTCGCATCGTATACGTACTGGTGTTCTTCAACAAGGCTGGTTGAAAAATCATCATCGTGGGAATGTGAATGGGAAACAATGCTGGTAATATTCCCCTTGTCGTTATAATAATATACAGAACTGGTAACGGAAAGCGCTGAACTATCCGTGGATTGAATCAATTGATCTTTATCGTTATAAAAAGCGGTAAGCAGCGCTTTGCCCGTTATATTGGATTTTGTGTAAGTCTCGATACGCCGGTAATCTTTACTGATCTTTTTTTCACAAAAAAAACCCGGACTTACCTCGCCGTTTCCCTCAAAACTGTGTACAAGGATATTCCGGATATTTTGTTCTTTTAAAACTTTTCTTTCTGCGATTACCTGTTTATTACTTATAATGTCCTTATAATAATACTGGGCTTTATTGGTGGAGGTGATCACTGTAAGCAATAACAGTGTAACCAGCATTGGTTTTTTCATGTATGTAGTTTTCATTGGCAAAAGTAAGACAGTACGAGGTAAGAATTAAAATGTGCAGTATTAATTTGAAAATGAGGATGAATAATTTTTCAACTTGTTGAAAACTGCATTTAAGAAAATGTTGTTTTGGATAAAAATTAAATTATTCCCGCTGGTTATTTGATGCCAAAAGTTTAGATGCCGCTTATCTTCATTATTTTTAACAAAATTCTGTATAAGTGAGTCATTTAAAAGAGAGGACCGAAAAAATCTGTTTGAACTGTAATGCGCAGTTGGCGGGATCTTTTTGTCATATTTGCGGTCAGGAAAATATTGAGCCAAAAGAAACGGTGTGGCATTTGATAACCCATTTTTTTAATGATATAACCCATTTTGACGGCAAATTTTTTAGCACGGTTGGTTTATTGATCAGGCGCCCCGGGTTGTTACCGAAGGAATATATGCTGGGAAGAAGGGCAAGTTATCTTAACCCGGTGAGGATGTACATTTTTACCTCCGCGGTTTTTTTCCTGATCTTTTTTTCTATTTTTCATTTCACGGATAAAAAATTTGAGGAAGTATTGAAAATAGAGAATAAGTCACTTGATGAGATACGTTCGCTTAGCCCTGACAGCCTGAAAAATTTTACCGCTAAAATAAATAATGGCAAATCTATCCCAGCGGCAGAACTCGGAAAATATCTTGACAGTATTAAGTATAAGGATGGTTTTAATATCACCAGTCGAAAGTACCGGTCAAAACAGGAATATGATTCGGTATTGAAAAGTGGTGTAAAGCAACACAACTGGCTGGAACGAAAACTTATTTATAAAGAAATTGAGGCCAATGAAAAATACCATAATAACAAAAGCCAGTTTTTCACTTCTTTTATGTCTGCATTCCTGCACAGTTTTCCACAGATGTTATTTATTTCATTACCCCTCTTTGCATTATTCTTAAGATTATTGTATTGGCGGCGCAAAGAATATTATTATGTAAGCCACGGTATCTTCAGTATCCATTTTTACATTTTTATTTTTATTGCCATGCTGGTGATTTTTGGTTTGGGCGAATTAAAAGAACTACTGCATTGGGAATGGTTAAAATTTTTGCGGGGGCTGCTGGGAATAACGATATTTTTCTACCTCTATAAGGCCATGCGTAATTTCTACCAGCAACGCAGGGCAAAAACAATTATTAAGTTTTTACTCCTGAATTTTCTAACTTTTATCATGCTGGCCTTTTTGTTTATCGTTTTTATCCTGTTTTCTTTTATGAAAATTTAATTTTAAAAATATGCAACAAGCAATCTCCGTCGCTTTTTTAAGGTTGGTTCAGATAATGGATGAACTAAGGGAAAAATGCCCCTGGGATAAAAAACAAACTATCCAGACCCTTCGCCAGCTTACCATTGAAGAAACCTACGAATTAACGGATGCCATTACCAACCAGGATTGGAAAGGTATCAGGGAAGAACTGGGAGATATTTTACTGCATATTGTTTTTTATGCGAAAATAGGGGCCGAACAAAAGCAGTTCACCCTTGATGAAGTGATTAACGGCGTTTGTGAAAAGCTCATTTTCAGGCACCCGCATATTTATGGCGATGTAAAAGTAACCGGTGAGGAAGATGTAAAAAGAAATTGGGAAAAGCTGAAAATAAAGGAGGGCAAAAAATCGGTATTGAGTGGTGTACCAAAATCTTTACCTGCCACTGTTAAAGCCATGCGCCTGCAGGAGAAAGCTAAACAGGTTGGTTTTGAGTGGGAAAATAAAGAACAGGTTTGGGATAAGGTTGAAGAAGAAAAGGAGGAACTGTTTGTGGCGATCGCATCAGGTAATAAAAATGATATGGAAGATGAATTAGGCGATGTTTTTTTCTCTTTGATAAACTTCGCAAGGTTTTTGCAGATAGATGCTGAAAATGCACTGGAGCGTACCAATAAAAAATTTATACAACGGTTCACAAAAATGGAAGAAGCTGCCGCTCAAACCGGAAAAGCACTGGATAATATGAGTTTAGACGAAATGGATGCATTGTGGAATATAGTAAAGCGCTCATAAGAGCGGGTAATATTATTAACTGATTGATAAATTTATAAATGGCCGCCAGGATAACCTTCGGGGCTTGCGCTTAGAAAGGGTGAAAGGTTGCTGATTGAAACACTGGCCTTCACCATTGACCATTCACTATTCACCTTTTAGCTTTGCAAAAAAAACATTCTTTTAAACATTTTTTATTAAAGAACAGTTACCTGCTGATAACTGCTGCCTGGCTGGTTACTATTTCTTTTATCATCGACAATTACCTGAGCGGTAATGCATCACCAAAATCTGTAGCTAAAAAAATAAGCGCCTTTATCGCAAAGCAGGAAAATGATTTTGATGCCATCGCTGCCGACACTTTTCTTTTAAGCCATCTTGCCAAAAACACGTATAACGAGAAGACACTGCAACAGCTCACCGGCAAAAAATATTTTTTATTTGTATACGCGAAAAACGGGCTGGATAATTTTAACCTGCTTTTTTGGAATACGCAGGTAGTTGAACCATTGGGTTCCGTTTCAGTAATGGTGGGTAAAACCGGTTTTATACAATTAGCCAACGGGTATTATGTGTGGCGGAAAAGCACATTCAACGACCTTGTAGTGGTGGCATTGATCCCCGTAAAATGGAATTATACCATTACGAATGATTACCTGAAAAATTCTTTTACTACCGGAGAAAATATTGAAAATACCTACTCAATAACGAGCGAAGAAAGGGGCAGTGCAATCAAATCCAAAGAAGGTAATTTTCTTTTTTCGCTGGAGTTAAAATCGGTTAATATAGTTGCCCATCATAACCTGGTGGCTTCTGTTTTGCGAATGATCGCTGCATTTTTCGTATTGATCTTTATACATTTTATCGCGACCTGGTTTGTGCATAAAAATTTTTATAAAGGCGCAACCTTCCTGGCGCTTGCAGTTACGGCCTTAAGAGTGGCCAGCTATTATTTTCCTATTCCTGTAAATTTCCGGCAGTTTGAATTATTCGATCCCGCTGTATACGGTTCAAATATAATATTACGCTCCCTGGGCGATTTGCTGGTAAATGCCATGTTGTTTTTGTGGATGGTGCTTTTTATACGTTTTTATATACAGGAAAAGAAGGTAATAATAACTGTGAAACAACCCGCCGTTAAATGGCTGATTGTGGTAACGGGGTTAGGCCTCTTAATATGGTGTACTTTTCTTTGCGGGCACATATTCAGGTCGATGGTAGCGGATTCTAAAATCTCTTTTGATGTAATTAATTTCTATACGCTAACCGTGTACAGTGTAATGGGTTTTGTAGTTTTTGGATGTATAGCTATAGGCTACTTTTTTATATCCCAGATAATTATTTACCTGCTGCAACCGCTGCTGCCGGAGAATATTATGGTGCTTGTACTAGTGGTAACCATTACGGGGCTTGCTGTATTAAGCTTCAGGGTAAATGCACCTGATGCTATATTTGAATTGTACCTGCTGATATGGTTATTGGTGTATCTTTTATTACTGAACAATAAACATCTTTTTTTACTGGCATCAGAAATCATTTCGTCCCGGCTGATCTTTTGGTTGTTTTTTTTCTCCCTGTCTATTGCATTTATCATTCTTGTTGAAAATAACAATAAGGAAATTGATCAGCGAAAACACTATGCAGAAAATCTTGCCACCAAGGCGGACCCGTCCAGCGAAAGGTTAATGAATACGGTATTAACTGATTTCAGAAGTGAGGCCCTCGCCCCGTTATTTGATAATTTTAAAAAAGATGCTTCCAATAAACTATTAAAAGACAGTTTGCTGAATTACAATTTTACGGGTTATTTAAACAAATACGATACGCGTATCTTTACTTTTGATTCGGACGAAAACCCCCTCTTCAACGAAGACTCCTCCACTTTCAACACACTGACCACTATCCTTAATACCCAGGGCAAGCCTACAGCAATAGCGGATCTTTACTTTTACGATGTTTCTTACGACCGCTTTAATTATATCAGTAAAAAGGATATTTCAGATTCTGCAGGTAAACTGTTAGGATATGTTTTTATTTTGGCGAGTCCGAAAAGGTATAAAACCGATGCTTTGTACCCTGAATTATTTTTAAAAGGATATGAAAAATCCATCGAAAACTCGCCGGTGTATTCTTATGCCGTTTACAACAAGCTGAAATTAGTCAGCAATCACAATGACTATGCTTTTCCGCTTTTATTAACACCGGCCCAGGTTCCAAAAACAGATTTTAAGTCGGTTGGAAAAAACGGGTACTATGAGCTTTGGTACAAAGCAGGGGCTGATAAGGTAGTGATCATTTCCAAGAAGGATAATTTTTTTATTGAAGCCATTACGTTATTTTCTTACCTGTTTTGCGCTTTCTTATTTGTTACTTCTATATTTTGGGCGCTCAACGCGGTCATACGTTCCCGCTTAAGGTGGCGTGAATTGCGCAGGTATTGGCAGATGAGTATCCGTAACCAGGTGCATAGTACTATTATTTTCATAAGCCTCACTTCTTTTATAATTGTGGGGGTTGCCACTATTTTATTTTTTATTGACCGGTACAATAATAATAACCGTGAAAAATTAAGCCGTACCATCCGGGTTATGCAAAATGAAGTGCGTAACTCATTAGCTGAGCTGATCGTTTTTGATGATGTGATAAAAGTGTATGATGACGGTTACCGGGAAAAATTAGATAAAACCATTGCGAAAATATCGGAGGTACACGCGGTAGACATTAACCTGTACGACCTGGATGGTACGCTGAAGGCATCCTCGCTGCCCCTGCCGTATAACAAGGGCATTGTAAGTAGTAAGATGGATCCTGTTGCCTATTACCATTTGAACCAGTTGAAGCAAATCCAGTTTTTCAAGGAAGAGACCATTGGTACCTTACACTTCCTTAGCAACTATGTGCCGGTGATAGATGAAGCGGGAAGAGAATACGCCTACCTGAATATTCCTTATTTTACTTCTCAAACAAAACTGCGCCAGGAGATATCCAACTTCCTCGTAGCTATTATCAACCTGAATGCTTTCATTTTTTTAATCGCCGGCATCGTTGCGTTCTTTATAACCAATCGAATTACCCGGTCTTTTTCTTTTATCAGTAATAAAATGAAGGCGGTAAACCTCGATCAAATGAACGAGGCGATCATCTGGAACAGGCGTGATGAAATAGGCGAGCTGGTAAAAGAATACAATAAGATGGTGGCTAAATTGGATAATAGCGCCGCTGCATTGGCAAAAAGCGAAAGGGAGGGAGCATGGCGCGAGATGGCGCGACAGGTAGCGCATGAAATCAAAAACCCACTCACACCCATGAAATTGAGTTTGCAATACCTTCAAAGGGCCATTGATAATAATACCGGTAATGTATATGACTTAACGAAAAGCGTTGCCCGAACATTGGTGGAGCAAATAGATCACCTGAGCCAGATTGCGGGGGAGTTCTCACAGTTTGCAAATATTGGCAATCCCAGGAATGAAGTATTTGATCTGAATGAATCTTTAAAATTGCTGACGCAGTTACACTCAATAGAAGATAACCTGGAGCTTACCTGGAAGCCGTCGAACGGGGCGGTAATGGTTGATGCGGACCGAACCCATATCAACCGCCTGTTTACCAACCTGATTCAAAATGCCTTACAGGCTATACCGGATGGCACGAAGGCAGATATCGTGATGGAAGAAATATTATCGGAAAAAACAGTACTGATAACCGTTAAGGATAATGGTTCAGGCATACCGGAGGAAATCCGTTCCAAAATATTCATACCCAATTTCACTACCAAATCTTCGGGTACGGGCTTAGGCCTGGCCATGTGCAAAGGTATAGTAGAGGAAAGTAAAGGCAATATCTGGTTTAAAACCGCTATGGGAATGGGCACTACTTTTTTTGTTGAATTGCCGGTGGTGCCCGGTTAGATATGCTTCAACTGCTTCCTGTTTAATAAATAGGTTTCCAGCTCTTTTAATCCAAAACTACTCAGGTTTCTTTCTTTTGTGAGCATTGCTTTTTGCCCAACCAGCACGCCATACTTTATATCATCAAATCCTTCAGGCGAGTGAGCGTCAGGATCAATCGAGAGCAATACATTTTTCTCCAGCGCATAATCCATATGCCGCCAATCTATGTCTAAGCGGCTGGGGTTGGCGTTTAATTCTATTACCACCTGGTTGGCCGCACAGGCATCAATAATTCTTTTGTGATCAACCGGGTAGCCCTTGCGGCTTAACAACAGTCTGCCTGTCATGTGCCCCAAAATGGTTGTATAGGGGTTTTCTATGGCATTCATTAAGCGAAACATGGCCTTTTCTTCATTCATTTTTAAATTGGAATGTATTGAAGCAATAACAAGGTCGAAAGTGGCCAAAACGTTATCAGCATAGTCCAGGCTGCCATCATTTAAAATATCGCTTTCGATGCTTTTAAATATTTTAAATGGCGACAGTTGACTATTCAATTCGTTAATATAGTCATGCTGGGCGAATATCCGTTCCACTTCCAGCCCCTTTGCATAAAAAGCGCTCTTACTGTGGTCGCTGATTACCAGGTATTCAAACCCCTTTGCAATTGCCATTTTAGCCATCTCTTCGATGGTACAACTGCCATCGCTCCAGTTGCTGTGACTATGTATGATGCCTTTGATATCCGTAATTTTTAACAGGGGGGGTAATGCACCCATCCGGGTGTTTTCAATTACCGCAATTGTTTCTCTTTGGCAAGCCGGTATATAATGTAAACCCGCCTGTTTAAAAATATCTTCCTCATGTACACAGGATGAATAATCAACAGAAGGAAATAACTGTGAAAATTTTTGTGCGAATTCCATTGAACAGCCTTTCATAAAAACCAGTTCCATCATGGTCTTACTATCGCTACCGTATAAACGAAATTTTAAACCTACTGATGCCCTGTATAAAAGGCTGGCATCATTCTTTTCTACCAACTCAAAATCTTCCACTGAGGCAAGTATATTTTCTATGTTGAGAAGGGTACTATCAATTACTATTTCCAGCTCATGAATAATTTCCAGTTGCCTTTTATACGCCCCGGTAAAAGCGATTTTATTGTCAGAAAATAATTTTATAAAAAAACTTTTTATGCCTTCATTCATTATTTCTACCTGCGAAAAAAGAAAACTTCCCTTGCTCTTTAAATAAAATTCAATTGTTTCAATTACGTTTTGTTGTGTTTTTTCTCCAAACCCTTTGTATAATTTTAACCGGTTTTCTTTGCAGGCATATAATAATTCACCGATACTTTCTATTTCCATTTCTTTCCAAATGGTGGAGATTTTTTTTGGACCGATTCCTTTTATATTCAGCATCTCCATTACACCGGGTGGTGTTTTTTCAATTAGTTCATTCAGTACTTTCAGTTCGCCGGTGCTTAATAATTCAATTACTTTTTTGCCGGTGGATTCACCGATTCCTTTTATGCCAAATAATTTTTCGGTGGGTGTTTCGCTTAACTGCATGGGCAGTTTTTCTATAGTAAATGCGGCGGCTGCATAAGACTTTGCCTTAAAACCATTCTCATTGTGTATATCCATTAATTTGGCTAGAAGTGAGAAGGAGCCTGATATCTGGTTATTATCCATACTCAAATGTAAACCGATTTTTTAAAAATATTTTTGTTATTTAACAAGGGTGGCACACAATTGAAAAACCTTAATTTATTCACGTTTGAAAAATGATTCGGGGAGCAGTGTAAATAAAAAGTCCCGGCGGTAAGCCAGGACTTTAGTATTCGTTTCGCTTTCAAAAAAGCAAAGCTTACTTCTTTTTGGGAGCAGCTTTTTTTGCAGGAGCAGCTTTCTTTGCAGGAGCAGCTTTTTTTGCAGGAGCAGCTTTTTTAGCTGGTGCAGCTTTCTTTGCAGGAGCAGCTTTTTTAGCTGGTGCAGCTTTCTTTGCAGGAGCAGCTTTCTTTGCTGGTGCAGCTTTTTTTGCAGCTTTTTTTGCAGTTGCCATGTTCTTTAAAATTTAATTGGTTAGTAAATAATATCTAAAAGTAAAAATATTTTTTTACCTGCCAAAAAAAACTTTAATGTCTAAGCGCTTGTTTCAACGGCATTTACAGAAATAAAACTCTTATCGCCCCTTCCTTTTTTAAATTCTACTATACCATCTGCCAATGCAAAAATGGTGAAGTCTTTTCCAAGACCAACATTTTTACCGGGATGATAAACAGTGCCGCGCTGACGAACAATTATATTACCTGCAATGGCTGGTTGACCGCCATAAATTTTTACACCTAATCTTTTGCTTTGCGAATCGCGGCCATTCTTAACCGAGCCTTCACCTTTTTTATGTGCCATCTTAAATTAAATTTTATGTTTCGGATTTCGAATTGTGAGTGGATGATTTTTATGCAGACCGGTGAATTGAATTGTCAGCCGTCAACAAAAACCTCCAACTTTATTAAGCGATTTCAGTTACCTGTATTTTTGTATAGTGGGTACGATGTCCGTGTTTTTTGCGAAACCCTTTTCTTCTTTTCATCTTAAAGGCGATCACTTTATCACCCTGTACAAGGTCCAGTACAATTTCGGCCTTTACGATGGCATTTACATCCGTACCAATGGCAACTGTACCTTCATTGTCGGTCATCAGCACTTCTGAAAACTCAACTTTGTCACCACGCTTACCTTCAATATGCGGTATGTACAAGCTATCGCCTGCTTTAACTTTAAACTGCTGACCTGCTATTTTTACTACTGCTAACATATAACCAAAATTTAGGACGGCAAAGGTAAGGGAATTAACATCAAATTGAATAAATTATAAGCGGGATTTTTATGAAAACAGCCAATATATTGATTTTTGCGTAGTCATTCTATATAAATTCACCTTCAAATCAGTCGAAAACACTGCCAGGCTACACTTCAGGGATAAACGTATTATATTCGCTTTTCAATATGAAATATTTACTTTTTGCAATACAGGGGCTTTTTTCAATATATGGTTTTGTGCTTTTTGTATTGATAATGCTGCTGCTTTTTCCACTTGTGATCATCGCTTCATTTTTTGGAAAGATCAGGGGCGGCAATATTATTTATAATATTTGCCAGGGGTGGGCAGATGTTATCATGCTATTTTGGGGCATCCGGCACAGGAATATTTACGAAGTGCCGCATGACATTAATCAGCAATATGTGTTTATTTTTAACCACATTTCCTACATGGATATTCCTATCATTATGAAGGTGATCCGAAACCAGCATTTCAGGATATTGGGAAAATCGGAAATGGCGAAAATCCCTGTCTTTGGTTTTTTTTACAGAAATGCAGTGGTAATGGTTGACAGGAGCAGCGCAGAAAAAAGGGCCAGGAGCGTACAAAAGTTAAAAGCAGTTATAAGGAAGGGGATATCCGTAGTGATTGCGCCGGAAGGTACATTCAATATGACAGCAAAGCCATTAAAAGAATTTTATGACGGGGCGTTTAAAATTGCAATTGAAACACAAACACCCATCAAACCCATTTTATTTTTAGACACTTATGACCGGTTGAATTACAAAAGCATTTTTACATTATCACCCGGCAGGTCAAGGGCGGTTTACCTCGAAGAAATAACTGTGAGCGGGTTAACGGTAAAGGATGTAAGCATGTTGAAAGAAAAAGTGTACAGCCTGATGGAAGAAAAATTGATAGCTTACCGGGCAAGCTGGATTAGCGTAGTTAGTAGTGGGTAGTTAGCAGGGAGTAGGGGAGTAGGAAGTTAGCGTTTATAATATTAAAGTAAGGGCAATAAAATCTGAAGTATATCGCAATAAAACGACAGGCAGACTACTATTTAATGAATGATCAAAATCAAATACCTCTTTTCAATATTCCATCAGAGAATATGGTTAAAGCGGGCTTGTTGGATAAGCCTGCGCCGGAGCAGGCAGGCTGCTATGCCCAGGTTATCCTTCCCCTAGCATTGCCTGCCACCTATACTTATTCGGTACCATTTATTTTTATAGATAAATTAAAGCAGGGATGCAGGGTAGAAGTGGTATTGGGGAAAAATAAACGATATGCAGGAATTGTCAAATCAATAACCACTGATGCACCGCCCTATCAAACAAAAGATATTCTGAATATACTGGATGATGAGCCCCTGCTATTTCCCCACCAATTGACTTTATGGAAATGGATAAGTGATTATTATATGTGCAGTGAAGGGGAAGTGATGGCAGCAGCACTTCCTGCTCATTTTAAATTAAGCAGCGAAACCATTTTATTGTTCAATGAAGAATACGGGGATGATTTTAGCGGACTTGATAATGATGAGTATATGGTTGCTGAAGCGCTGCTGATAAAAAAGCAATTGAATTTAACCGAAGTGCAACTGGTATTGGACATAGCCCATGTGTACCCGGTAATAAAGAAACTGATCGATAAAAAAGTTTGTATTGTTTGGGAGGCTTTGAGCGAACGGTACAAAACTAAAATAGAATATTTTATTTTACTGAATCCGTTGTATGACAACGAAAAGGAATTAGGTGAATTACTGAATAACTGGAGCAAAGCGCCTAAGCAGTTGGAATTATTATTGAGTTATTTACACCTGTCCAAAAGCGAAGGAACTGTAACCCAGTCTGCCCTCTTAAAGAAATCCGGTGCAACGGTTGCGCAGTTAAAAGGTCTTGTCGACAAACAAATTGTACGCATTGAAAAGCGGAGCGTAGACAGGATCAGCACCATGCCAAAGCTTATGGAGCTTAACTTTGAATTGAGCGCCGCGCAGGTTGCGGCGCTGCAACAGGTAAGGGAAAGTTTTACAGGTTCCAATGTGTGTTTGTTGCATGGAATTACGAGCAGCGGCAAAACACAGTTGTATATTAAACTGATCGAAGAGTATTGCCAGCAGGGCAAACAGGTATTGTATCTGTTACCGGAGATCGCGCTTACAGCACAAATGATCCGTAGGTTGCAATTACATTTTGGCGGAAATATCGCCATCTATCATTCTAAATTTAATAACAACGAACGGGTGGAGTTATGGAATAAAATTAAAACAGGTGAAACCCGGATAGTGTTGGGCGCCCGCAGCGCCTTATTCCTGCCATTTAAAGACCTGGGGTTAATAGTAGTAGATGAAGAGCATGATTCGTCCTTTAAACAGCAGGATCCGGCTCCACGGTACAATGCCAGGGACGCGGCGGTATTTTATGCTTCTCTTTTTAATGCAAAGGTTTTATTGGGTAGCGCCACACCTTCTATTGAAACATATTTTAACGCCCAAAAAGGGAAATATGGACTGGTAGAATTGAATGTGCGGTTTGGAGGGATACATTTGCCCGTCATAGAAATCATTGATACACGGAAAGTAGTGCAGAAAGGGAAAGTGATGTTGTCGCCACAATTAAAAGAGGCCATTCAAAAAACAGTTGAAAGCGGCAGGCAGGTGATTCTTTTTCAAAACCGGCGGGGCTATTCACCTTACTTAATTTGTGGCACCTGTGGTTACCTGCCCCAATGTAAAAACTGTGATGTTACATTGACCCTGCATAAATATTCCAATAAACTTCATTGTCATTACTGCGGTACCACCTATCCTAAAATAACAGAATGCCCTGCCTGTGGCACTGTTAACTGGATGGAGAAAAATTTTGGCACCGAAAAGATCGAAGAGATGATCGAAGCAGAATTCCCAAAACTGAAAGTGGCCCGGATGGATGTAGATTCGGTAAGGGGTAAATCAGCACATGATAACCTGATCAAGTTGTTTGAGCAACAGCGTATAGACGTATTGGTGGGTACCCAGATGGTAGTCAAGGGACTTGATTTTGAAAAGGTAAGCCTGGTGGGCATTTTAGATGCGGATGGTTTATTAAGCTTCGCCGATTTTCGGGTGAATGAACGGGCATTTCAACTGATGGAGCAGGTAAGTGGTAGAGCGGGAAGAAAAGATGAACAGGGCAGGGTATTGTTACAGGCCACCCAGATTAATCATCCGGTATTGAAATTTGTCGAGCAGCATGACTATAAAAAAATGTATGAATTTGAAATCAATAACCGCCGACAATTTTTTTATCCGCCCTTCAGCAGGATTATTGAAATTACTTTGAAGCATAAGGTAAAAGAAGTGGTAGAGGAAGCAGCGCATAAATTGGGACTGGCGTTAAAAAGAGAACTGGACAATTTTGTGGTAGGCCCGGCAGCGCCGGTAGTGGCAAGGGTCCGCAATCAATATTTGATGGAATTGTTAATTAAGTTGCCATTAGATATGAAAAAAATACAACAATATAAACAGGTGATCCGAAACCAGTTTAATTTAATACTGTCAGAAAGGCAGTTTAAAGGCGTGGTGATGATTGCTGATGTGGATGCGAATTAATTTGAAAATGAGAAAATGAAATGCATGTTAATTTCAGAGCATGAGTGCAATATTAAGGAATCAACAAGCCCTGAAAGGACGAAATAGCTGAGAGATGGGTGAAGCCCATCCTTGTATTAAATGGGTGAGCCTGTTGATTTTGCGGCATGAGGCAATATTAAGGAATCAACAAGCCCTGAAAGGGCGAAATAGCTGAGAGATGGGTGGAGCCCATTTGAAAGGGCGAAATAAATTAATGTAACAATTATCTTTTAATGTATGCGCAGTGTCGAAAATTTTAGCATTTTCACATTTTCACATTAGTATCATGATCCAGGAAAATATCTCCCTTAAAAAGTATAATACATTTGGCATTACTGCTACCGCCCGGTATTTTTCAACCTTTTCCAACCTGGATGAATTAAATGAACTACTGGAATTTAAACAACCATCAACCATCAATGATCAACCATCAACCCTGGTACTCGGTGGCGGCAGCAATCTTTTATTTACTAAAAACTTTGACGGTCTTGTTTTAAAAAATGAGCTCCTTGGGATTGAAAAAATAAACGAAGACGAATCGCATGTATTTGTTAAAGCCGGGGCAGGCGTGAACTGGCACCGGTTGGTGGTTCATTGTATCAATAATAACTGGGCGGGTATGGAAAACCTTTCGTTGATTCCTGGCAATACAGGCGCTTCACCCATGCAGAATATCGGCGCTTACGGGGTAGAAATAAAAGACGTGTTTTTTGAACTGGAAGCTTTTCACCTGGCAGAAAAAAGGTTGGTGAAATTCAATTTAAAGGAATGTGAATTTGGATACAGGGAAAGTGTTTTCAAGCGAAAATTTAAAAACCAATTCATAATTTTAAATGTTAGTTTTCGCCTCCATAAAAATCCTGTATTCCATACGGCTTACGGCGCTATTGAGCAGGAGTTGCAGGCAATGGGGGTAACCGGGTTAAGCATCCAGGCCATTTCACAGGCGGTGATCAATATACGCAGCAGTAAACTACCCAATCCTGCTGTGATCGGTAATGCCGGCAGTTTTTTTAAAAACCCCGAAATTGTAGCCGACAGTTTTGAAATATTAAAAAATAATTTCCCCCAAATAGTTGGCTATAAACTTCCCAATGGCAATATTAAACTGGCTGCCGGCTGGCTGATAGAACAGTGTGGATGGAAGGGTTACCGCAAAGGTGACGCGGGTTGCCATGCAAAGCAGGCATTGGTGCTGGTTAATTATGGCAACGCAAATGGCAGTGAAATATATTCTTTAAGTGAAGAAATCATCCATAGTGTTCAGGAAAAATTTGGAGTGGTATTGGAAAGGGAGGTGAATATCATTTAGTGCAAAGTTTGTGAATTGTGAATCGTGAATGGTGAATGGTCAATGGTCAATGGTCAATGGTTAAACATTCTCCATTTTCCCGGAATGCCGTTTACTTAATATTTTTTTGCTTACCTTAACGACATTGATCTGCCCCTCACGATTTAATCCGCCACTTTATTAATGGGGTATTCACTTTAACTTTTAGTTAAAATCATTATCATTTAAATCTTCCTCACTAAAAGACTGGGTGCCCATATTGAGCATACTGCCCATCAGGTCTTTAAACTCAATTTTACCATCCAATACCTTTTTGCTGATGAGTGAGAAGGCTGCCAGGCCGTGTAATACAAATTCCATCAGCAGCGCATTTTCTTTATCATTGGCCGCTTTATAATATTTTTTTACTATTGCGTGCAAGCCATCCACTTTATACAATAATTGCAGTTTGTCGGCGTCCCTCGTTTCAAAAAATACATCGAGGTGATTGCCGCTGTCGAACCAGCGTGTAATAGATTTATAAGGATTGTCATCAACAGTGGCTTCCTTGGTTCTTTTCTTTTTAAGTGTATCCGGGTTAGGAAAGTATTGGCTGAAAATGGTACGGGTAGCTTTCTCTAATAAATTAAACGCCACCTGGTACGGGCCTTCCTGTTCACCTTCATATACCAATTCTATTTTACCGGTTATGGAAGGGATGATGCCTACGAGGTCACTGATCCAAACCTGTGTTTGTGGTTCGTTATTAATGATGGCCCTGCGTTCCGCGGCGCTCACTGCGTTTTCATAAGCTGCAATGGTGAGCCTGGCGCTTACACCACTTTTTTTATCTACAAACTCGCTGCCCCTTGCCTCAAAAGAAACCTGTTCTACCAGTCTTTTTACCAGGTCACTTACATTTACCCGTTTTAACTGTTCTTCGTAAATATGGGCCTCCTGTTCGGTTATGGCCAGTGATGTTTCAATTGTTTTTGGGTAATGCGTCAATATCTGGCTTTCGATCCGGTCTTTTAACGGAGTTACGATGCTTCCCCTGTTGGTATAATCCTCGGGGTTGGCCGTAAATACAAACATAACGTCTAATGGTAAACGCAGTTTAAAACCGCGGATCTGCAGATCGCCTTCTTCCAAAATATTAAATAACGACACCTGTATCCTCGCCTGCAAGTCGGGCAATTCGTTGATTACGAAAATGCTGCGGTTACTACGCGGGATAATACCATAATGCAACACGCGTTCATCCGCAAAACTTAGTTTTAAATTCGCCGCTTTGATTGGATCAATATCACCAATCAGGTCGGCCACGCTAACATCTGGCGTTGCCAGTTTTTCGCCGTAGCGCTGGCTGCGGTGTAACCAGCTAATGGGTGTTTCATCCCCGAACTTTTCAACCAGGTCAATGGCATATCTTGAAATCGGCTGTAAAGGATCATCATTGATTTCACTGCCCGCTACTACAGGAATATATTCATCCAGCAATTGAACCATCTGCCTTGCCATCCTGGTTTTCGCTTGTCCACGCAGGCCGAGAAACAAGATATTATGGCGGGATAACAAAGCTCTTTCCGTATCCGGTATCACCGAATCTTCATAGCCCAAAATGCCGGGGAAGGCGTTTTCTTTTGCTTTGATCTTTTTGATCAGGTTTTCACGGAGTTCGTCTTTAATGCTTTTAGAAACATAGCCACTCTTTTTTAGCCCTCCAAGTGTATTGATAGTATTTACAGTCATAATTGTAGTGTAAAATGAATAACTATTTGTTTTGTTTGAACAATTGCAGTTCTTTAATAAAAAGAAAATCTTCTGAATTATTTGTAAGCAGTTGCAGCCCATTTTCTATTGCAGTTGATGCAATCAGCGCATCTGCGGGAAGAAGTTGATGAGTAGTAGTATATTTTTTGAAAATACTAAACGTCTGCCGGGAAATGGCTTCCGAAAGATGGATTACTATGTATGCCCTCATTTGCTTATTGAAGTCAATAATCCGTTGTTTCGTTTTTAATCCGGCCAATAATTCAAAATAAGTTATGTTTGAAACAGCAAGTTTACCTGTATTTTCGTCAAGTATTTTTTTATTTTTTTTATCACCTCTGAAAACCATGATCAGGATATCCGTGACTACTAAAATTTGTGGCTTCTGTCCCATGCTTTTTTTCTTAATTCTTTTGCATCCAAATCAATATTTTTCCATTTGCCAAACAAAAATGTTGGTGAAACTACCTGCTCCTTTTTCACAGATTGTGTAGTATCTTTTTCTTCTATTATTGCACCTGATTTTTGTAATAAAGAAGTTACAAACCCTGCTGATTCTTCTGGTATTTTTACAAAAAATTCTTTCATGGTAGTTAGATGATTTTAAAGGTACAAATTATTTTATCCGGAGGGATTATATATATTGTTGACTATTCTAACACAGACTTGTTTGAGTTGGGGCTAAAGTGCTTTATTTCAATTACTATTTCGATCTATAGCATTTTATTGAATTCTTCCGGGTTTCTTCTTCTATCAACCAGGGAATCTATATGGATAGCATGAGTAGTTATTTCATAAATTATAACATAGTCCCTTGCAATTTTACCCTTACATTTTCTTTTTACTAAAAAGAAAAAACAACAAAATCATATTTGCAACAATGGTAAATGAGGGTTTAATTGCCGGGTTCAAAAAAACATTCCCCCCTTTTAATCATTAATACACCGTCTTCCGTTTTCCACTTTCAAAATCTTTAAATATAAATGCCCCCAATCGGTCTAATGATGCGAAGAAAGCCTTACCGTTATTGGTTTCCGTAAATTCTGTCACAAATTTTTGCAGGTAGGGATCGCTGGCGATCATAAAGGTAGTAATGGGTATTTTTAATTTTTTACATTGCGTAGCCAGGCTCATGCACCGGTTCAGTATTTTTCTGTCTACCCCAAAGCTGTTTTTATAATACCGTTTACCTACTTTAAGGCAGGTTGGTTTGCCATCAGTTATCATAAAGATCTGTTTGTTGGGGTTTCTTCTTTTCCGCAGCAGGTCCATCGCCAGTTCCAGCCCCGCAACAGTATTGGTATGGTAAGGTCCTACCTGCAAATAGGGAAGGTCTTTTATTTCAATCGTCCAGGCGTCATTGCCAAAAACCACGATATCCAATGTGTCTTTGGGATACCTGGTTTGTATCAGTTCGCTCAACGCCATAGCTACTTTTTTTGCCGGCGTAATCCGGTCTTCGCCATATAAAATCATGGAATGACTGATATCAATCATCAATACGGTAGAGGTTTGTGATTTGTAATCTGTTTCCCTTATCTCCAGGTCATCTTCATGCAACCGGAAACTGTCCACCCCATGATTGATCTGTGCATTGCGGATGGATGTAGTGAAATCAATTTGTTCAAGAGTATCCCCAAATTGAAAGGGCCTTGTTTCGGGATTGATCTCATCGCCGCCACCGGGTTTAAAAGTAGTATGGTTGCCTTGTTTAGTCTTTTTTAATTTGCCGAATATTTCCTCCAGGCTTTTCCTGCGGATACCCTGTTCTGTTTTGGGGGTTATTTTAATTTCGCCATTTCCTTTTTTCTCATCGATATATCCTTTGTCTTTCAGGTCTTCATAAAAATCACCCATGCCATAATCGTTTTGGGTAAGATTATATTCTTTGTCCAGTTCATTCATCCACTGCATAGCTTCGCCAACTTCGCCGTTGGTGTAGGTAAGTAATTGCATAAAAATATCTAATAACTGCTCAAAACGTGTTTTGCCATCCTGAGCAGGATCGAATTTGGAGAAGTTGTACCCTTTCATAAAAAATGATAACCCTTTTCCGGCAACAGGCGCGCATCAATATTGGTGGTCCCGGGCCGGTCGTCTGTCGGTTACCTGCAATTTAATAAACATTTTAGTGCAACCATTGGTTCGCCTGTTAAATAAAAAATCCTCCTGCTTTTTGCAGAAGGATCTTTATTTTGAACTGGTATTTTTATTTTTTGGTACTATCGGGCCGCTTTACGGAAGACGCCGCCGGCATATTATTAATGGTGCCCGGCATTTCCGAAACCTTTGGTAAAGGGTTTTTATACATCCCTTCTATTTGCTGGATGCCGCGCAGGAAATTGGTTGCCTGCTCATTGTCGTACCTGAATTGCTCCTGTTTGTTTTCATCCAGGTTTGCATAATAATTGAGCTGCTGTTCCAGGTCCTTCTTTACGCTCCTGCTCACTTTTTCCGCCAAAACCGTATCACCGGCTTTAAAACAGGCTTCCAAAAACTGGAGCGAAATGGAATTGTGCTGCTGGTATCTTGAAACCATGCCATAACTAAAATTCTCCTCAAGCATACCTTTATCGCATTTCTGTAACATTTTTTTGGCTTCTTCTTTTTTGCCATTATCCGCAAGGTTGCCTGCTGCCTGTGCATAGGCCAGTCGAATACTGTTTAAATGCCTGCGATTTTCTTCATCAAAATAAACGCCCGCTACATTGGCATTGCCAAATACAAACTTATTCATCATTTTGTCGTATACCCAGCTTGTATTAACGGGACTGTTGGCTACCGGGACAAGCCTGTTGGTAAGCCCATCCTGCCGCAGGTATGGACCAAATCCAAGCTCCCGGTATTCAGATGTAAAATAGATGGGCCTTTTCCATTTATTGGAGGCAATCAGGTTTAAAATGGCAGCATCGTTTTTAAATAACGCGCTTTTTGGAATTTCAAACTTCATTTCTGTCAGCACACTGTCATCCGCATTTACAGTTCCATTGCCACGTACCAATGCCACATCCACAGGGATAGATACTTTTTTTGTTGGAAATATATTCAGCGTATCTCCATTCCGAAGTTCTATTTTACCCGCCTCATCGCTGCCTGCATAGTCTTTCATCATTGTATACAGGTCCATGTATTGGTTAGGATCTACCCCCGGTCTGGGCGCATAATAAACGATATCCCTTTTTGCGCCTTCTATCTGCGCAGCGCTCCAGATAGGATCCATCGGGTCGCTGTTATTTAATTTATACCGGAGCTGGTTGATATACCAGTCGGTACCCAGTAAACTTGAATTAACCACCCGGATATCCCTGCGTATTCCCTGTACTTCCTGCGCATACCACAAAGGGTAGGTATCGTTATCACCAAAAGAAATCACCAGGGCATTGGGGGCGCAACTTTCCAGATAGTCAATGGCAAGGTCCCTTGCCAATACCTTTTTACCGCGGTCATGATCGTCCCATTCCTGGCTGGCCATTAATACCGGTACAGCTAATAAACAGAGCGCTGCTGCTGCATAATTGGCCAGTTTGCCGCTCATGAATTTGGTAAATAATTCTTTTACGTACAATACACCCAATCCTATCCAGAGGGCAAATACATAGAAAGAACCCACAAAGGCATAGTCACGCTCACGTGGCTGGTTACCCGCCATGTTTAAATAAACAACAATGGCGATCCCGGTAAAGAAAAATAATAAACCAACAACAAGGGCATCCCTGTTATTCTTTTTAACATGAAAAACGATGCCCAGTATGCCGAGGATAAGTGGTAGTGCGAATAATTTATTATTTGCCTTATTGTGCTTCATGCTGTCGGGCATATATTTCTGGTCGCCCAAACGCATATTATCCCAAAATGAAATACCGGTCTTCCAGTTGCCATCCCGCACATTACCCATATTTACGCCCTGAACATCATCCTGCTTACCTGCAAAATTCCACATAAAATACCTTAGGTACATCCAGCCAAGCTGGTATTGCGTAAAGAAACTGATATTGTCTGCCATGGTGGGCGTACCCTGGTATTCACCGGTTTTAGGATCTTTTCCAATGCCCGCGAAACTTGCATAATAGTCAGCATGTCCCTGGTCATTGCTCTGGTCCCACATACGTGGAAAAATATGCTGATCTTCATCGGCATAAACTGTTTCCATCTTACGGCCATTCTTTACATACTGTCCCTTTCCTTTGATATAGGTTTCCACAATATTTTGTTCGGCAGGGGTAGCGGTAAAATCCTGACCTTTTAAGATTGGCCAGTCGCCATATTGTTCACGGCCCAGGTAGCCGACGAGGTTAACAGGATTATCAACATTAAACATATCCACCACAGGGTCGGCATTGGAGCGGATCAGCGTAGTAAAATAGGTAGAATAACCCAGCAGCATAAACGCAAAACTCCACAACCCCAATCGCAGGAAATTCCAGTTGTTCTTTGTAGCAAGGCGCAGCCCGAAAAATATTAATACCCCGATCAGGATGAAGAAAAATGCAAAGCCGCTAAAGAAGGGCATTCCAAAATCATTTACAAAGAGGATATCAAAATTACCCGCCCCTTTAATGGTCCATTGAATGACCGCTTTTTGTATAAAACCTGTTAGCAGGCAACCCACTAAAAAAGCCATCACCACTCCCCAGGTGGTTACTTTATAACGCTTATAATAATAAATCATTACCATGGCCGGGATGGTAAGCAGGTTCAGTAAATGAACGCCAATGGATAATCCCATCAGGTAAAATATCAGGATCAGCCACCTGTCTGCACTGGTAAAATGACCGGTAATTCCCCTCTTATTTTCTTCCGTAACGGCATCTTCCCATTTAAGCATTGCCCAAAATACGATTGCGGTAAAGAAGGATGATAGTGCATACACTTCACCTTCAACGGCACTATACCAGAATGAATCAGAAAAAGTATAAGCCAGTGCCCCGATAGAGCCGGCACCCATTACTGCAAATATTTGTTCGCCGTTTAATTCATTGTTACCGGCACGGACTAATTTTTTAGCAAAATGGGTGATGCTCCAAAATAAGAATAAAATAGTGAACCCACTGGAGAGTGCGCTCATCAGGTTGATACCTGTAGCTGCATGCTGAGGATCAAAAGGAACCATGAATAAACGGCCGATCAACACAAAAAGAGGGGCGCCCGGCGGGTGAGGGATTTGTAATTTGTAGGCGCTGGAAGCAAATTCACCACAGTCCCAGAAACTGCCGGTAGCCTCCATTGTCATGATGTAAACAGCACAGGCAATCAGGCACACGATCCATCCGGTAATGTTGTTGATACGTTTAAATGTCATATAGTTATTGGTTATACCCCGATAAGTACCGGGAGCGCAAATATAATTAGTTTGAGGTTTGCAGTAGATAGTTTATGGTTATTTATGATTTTTTTGTTAACGGGAGCAGGGGCTTGGTTAAACATCCTCGTTTGCCTGACTCAGCCAGGGGGATTTAACCGGAAGGATGAATAGCCATAAACAAGTTGAATGAACCGCACCCCCCTTCTCCCATCCACCATCCAGCACCCAGTATCTAGTACCCTCCATCCATCGTCTTCCTTATCTTTGCGTTAGATGCGGAAAGCTTTTCTCCAACTACATATCGCTGTTTTTTTAGCCGGCTTCACGGCAATCCTGGGAAAACTGATCGGTCTTAACGAGGGATTGCTGGTTTGGTACAGGTTATTGATTACGGTCATTGTCTTAGGATTGTTATTGTACTTTAAAAAGCAATTGCATCGGATTCCTGCAAAAGATGTTTTTAAAATATTTGGGGTGGGTTTGATTGTTGCCGTGCATTGGGTAAGCTTTTATGGAAGTGTAAAATATGGGAATGTATCCATTGCGGTAGTGTGTATCTCCGCTTCGGGTTTCTTTACCGCCTTTTTTGAACCCTGGATTTTTAACCGACAGATCGTTTTAATAGAAATTTTACTCAGCCTGCTGGCAATAGTCGGCATTTATATAATTTTTGATTTTCATCCACAATATAAAACAGGTATTATTTTCGGTATCATTTCAGCGATTGGCAGTTCGCTTTTCCCTATTTTCAATAAAAAATTATTGATGCGGTTTAGCCCGGCTACCCTAACCTTGTATGAATTGGGGGGAGGATTGGCCGCATTAACTGTTTTAGTGCCTTTTTACCTCCTGCAATTCCCTGCCGGTTATTTGCTGCCCACAACAGAAGATTGGGTATGGCTGACAATTTTAGCCTGTGTTTGCACGGTTTTATGTTTCGATTTGCAGTTGAACGCCCTGAAGAAAATATCACCTTTTACAGCCAATATCGCTTATAATATGGAACCTGTATATGGGATCATACTTGCTTTTATCATTTTCCGGGAAAATAAATTATTAAATATGCATTTTTACCTGGGAGTAGGGCTTATCATATTGTCGGTATTACTTCAAACAGGCAGAGTATGGTTTAGGGAAGGCAGAAGATCCGGCAGCATTGGTTGATTATGTGAGAATAGACCGGTTACAATTAGTTAATTAGCTGATTAGCTAATGTGCTAATGTAAAAACGCCTCAGTTCCACCGGCAAATGATCTGGCAAAAAAGTGATTACTTATTTGCAGTTTTTCTTCCCTGGCGCCAAAATCTACTCATCCAATCTTATTCCAGGCGGGTGATTGCTGGACAAATTGATGACACCGGATACCTTTCTTAGCTACTGCCACATTGAAATTTTAAAAAAAATGAGAAACCTCCGCTCAAATCCAAATTCTTTTGTTACCTTCGCCGTCCAAAAAATTAGTATATGGCTAGAGTATGTCAAGTTACAGGTAAGAGGCCAATTACGGGTAACAAAGTATCGCATTCAAATATAAAAACAAAGCGTAGGTTTTTGCCCAATTTGCAAA
>JACMLJ010000017.1 GCA_014379625.1 Ferruginibacter sp.
CGATAACCTGGCCTCGGAAAATAATGAAGTGGTTAATCACTTAACCACTTCTTCTCTCAATTATTTTTTGAGCAATGGCTAAAAAAACCGACTCGCAATTTTTGCCCAAGTGTCAGATCAAGTAGTAACTATTACATATAACCAGGATCACTTTTGAAGCTAACAAAGAAACCATAAACCCCTACAATCCCGTCTTGCCATCTCTCTCCAATTTTTTGCGCTTATTTTTACTATACTTTTTTTCGTATTCTAATATTTCCTTGGTCTTTACTTTTTCTTTGGGTTTTTCTTCCTGTATTTTAGTAACTACAGCAGCCGGCTTTTTATCCTCATCCTTTAACAAAAGGCCACGGTCATACTTTTCATATTTTGCCACACGCCCGCCTCCTTCATAATATTTCCATTCGCCATGAGGAACGCTGTATTGCTGGGCCCTGACAATTTTATAACTTAGAATTTCGTTGCTGCCTGTCCCATACACAGGTATCGTATCAAAGGGTGCATTCGGATTGTACCCGCGCCATTCTTCCTGCCTTTGCAAATCACCCAAAAAACTGAAATATTCCTGCAGGCCATCCTTTCCTCCAAAGCGGTAATTTTCTACTGCTACTATATCGCCGGTGGTGCTGTACCTTCGCCAGGTACCTGTTTTCTTCCCATCGGTATACAAACCTTCCTCTTCATAGCCTGGTTCACCCCGAACTTCCCCTACGCTTATAACCCATTTGCCCTGCTTCAACCCCTTATTGTCGGTCGCATTCAGGGTATCCCCTTTAGGCGATAATGAATAGTCTTTATATTGAGCCGATCCATTCATCACAAACAATAATAACGCCATTCCGGTTAAACTCAATTGACGTATTTTTAGAAATCGATTTTCCATATTAAAATTTTAATGAATGATAAACTGCAACAAATTTACCTTTTCTTTTATGATCGTCTTATTAAGCGGATTTTTTTTAACATCCGTTGCACAAATCAAGCCAACGGGTGCTGCTGAAAGAGTAAACGGGTTACACAAGAGAAAATTGCTGGAAGATAACGCCCCTTTTAAAAATATTACCTGGCGCAATATAGGCCCCACCCAAATGAATGGCCGCGTGGTAGATATTGAAGTGAACCCGGCAGACCCCATAGAATTTTATGTGGCTTACGCAAGCGGAGGGCTATGGCATACTGTCAATAACGGTTTAAGTTTTGTACCCATATTTGAAAAAGAAGATGCTTATAGTATTGGTGATATAGCGGTAAACTGGTCTTCCGGATCAGTTGGTTCAAGGGTTATCTGGGTGGGAACAGGTGAAGCAAACAGCAGCAGGAGCAGTTATAGCGGAATGGGTGTATATAAATCTGTCAATAATGGTAAAAGTTGGGAATACGCAGGTTTGCCGGAAAGCCATCATATTGGTGAAATTATTTTGCACCCTTCTAACGATAACATTGCATGGGTGGCAGTACTTGGACATTTATATTCTCCCAACAAAGAACGTGGTGTATATAAAACAACAGACGGTGGTAAAAACTGGCAACAAACCCTTGTTATTGATGACAATACCGGCGCAGTGGAAATGGACATTAACCTGCAAAACCCGGATGAGCTCTATGCCTGTACCTGGTACCGCACCAGGAGCGCCTGGGATTTTGAACCATCCGGTAAAACAAGCGGCATTTACAAAAGTAGCGACGGAGGCAATAACTGGAAATTGATAACTCAGCCTGGAAGCGGATTTCCTGCAGGACAGGGTGTTGGCAGAATTGGGGTTGCTGTTTCTCAAAAGAACCCCGAGATAGTATATGCCGTGGTAGATAATAATTCTATAAAACCTGATACCACCACCAAAATAAGCGATACCTCAGGCTATGCCATTCGGGAGTTTAAAAATATATCGAGGGAGAATTTTTTAAAATTAGATGATAACAAGTTAGATAGTTTTTTGTTAAAAAAAAGCTTCCCCGCAAAATATACGCCCGCTGTAATTAAATCTTTAATTGAAACGGGTAAACTAAAACCCACCGTTATATATGATTGGCTGATTGCGGATGATGGGTTTCAAAATGAGGGAATATTTGGATGCGAAGTGTATAGAAGTGATAATGCCGGACAAAACTGGCGAAAAGTGAATACAAAGGATATCGGTGTTTTCAGCAGTTATGGGTATTATTTTGGAAAAATTTTTGTTTCACCGGAAGATGAAAATAAAGTGGTCACTTTTGGCACAGGCATTATCGTTAGCACAGATGGTGGTAAAACCTTTACAGAAGTTGATAAAAACAATACGCATTTAGACTGGCATGCCTGCTGGATAAATCCTAAAAAGGACAGCCATTGGATAGCGGGTAATGATGGTGGCTGCAATATCACCTATGACAATGGTAATAAATGGTTTAAAGTAACTAGCGTGCCTGCAGGGCAATTTTATGGTATCACTACGGATGATGCCAGCCCTTACCATGTGTACGGCGGTTTGCAGGACAATGGATCATGGTTTGGATCATCATCAACCGCAAAGGGTTCTGCATTTGCCGGTAAAAAAGAGAAGGAACCTGGTCCCGAAGAATACGAATGGAAATCTATTGGCGGTGGAGATGGAATGCAGGTGCAGGTAGATACAAGAGATAATAAAACGGTTTATTTGGGTTTTCAATTTGGTTTTTACAGCCGCAAAAATACAGATAGCGGGAAGCCGGTTTCAATTCACCCGATGCATGATTTGGGTGATGCCAAATTAAGGTACAACTGGCAAACCCCCATCCTGTTGAGTAAACACAACCAGGATGTATTTTACTATGGATCAAACAAATTGCACCGCAGTTTAAACAAAGGCGAAAACCTCGTTCCCCTAAGTGGTGATTTAACCAATGGCAAAAAAAACGGTAAAATTCCCTACGGCACCATCACTACCATCAGTGAATCGCCTTTAAAATTTGGATTACTTTATGCTGGAACGGATGATGGCAAAATTCAAGTCAGTAAAGATGGTGGCTACACCTGGACCTTAGTTAACAATGGCCTTCCTTCAAATTTATGGGTGAGCCGTGTAACCGCATCGTTACACAAAGAAGGAAGGGTATATGCAACCCTGAATGGTTACCGGTATGATAATTTTTCACCCTGGTTGTACATAAGCGAAGATTATGGCAGTTCATGGAAACAAATGGGTACCGATTTGCCTGCTGAACCTTTAAACGTGGTTAAAGAGGATATTAAAAAAGAAGATATTATTTACGTAGGCAGTGATAATGGATTATACACTTCTTTTGATAAGGGTAAAAATTTTATGAGCATGAGTCAGCATTTACCCAGGGTACCTATACACGATTTAGTGATCCAGGAAAGAGAAAATGAACTTGTGGTGGGTACGCATGGGCGTAGTATCTATATCACTAAACTGGATTCTGTTTACAAACTGTATGATAAAATGATAAAGGCGCAACAAATGAAAGCCAGCTTACAAACATTTGATCCCAGGCAGATGAACGACGGGGAATTAAACATTGATTGTCCCCCCGCAAAACCTCCAAAAAGAAAAAAGCGATTGACGGTGGTAAAGCAATAAACAGAAGAAAGCAAAAAGCCGTTCCGGAAATCCGGAACGGCTTTTTGGAGATTATCATTGAGTTTACGCTGGTTGCAATTGATCAACAGTCGCATGGGTGCTCCCCATTTCAGCCATCAAACTTTCCACATCTACTCCAAGTCCCATTGCTACAGCCATCCCTAACTTCACATCGGCCCTGAAGAAATGGCACAACTGGCGGCTAACGATTATCTCCTTTTTAGGACCGCTAATACCACTCATCGCGCCTACAATATTTGAAACAAGGTTGTGGCGGTCATAATCATTCATGGCTTTGTTAAAAAGTAAACCGGCCTGGCTGTAATGATCACCATCCTGCTCGCCATTCCGGTCGTACCATCCTGCAACGGTAGTATCCACTTCTAACACCGGCTCACGGTAGCTTTGATCAACAAAAATATCATCAAAACTGTTGGGGAAATAATTGGGAGTGCTTTCGCCATTATCATCTACGCGCATTAATCCATCCCGTTGGTAGTTGTTTACCATAAACGGACAGGCATTTACCGGAATTTGCTCATAATTAGCCCCTAACCGGTAACGCTGTGCATCAGGATATGATAAAATTCTGCCCTGTAACATTTTATCGGGAGAAAATCCAATACCATCCACCACATGGGCCGGTGCAAAAGCGGATTGTTCTACATCCCGGAAATAATTTTTTGGAATCTGGTTAAGTTCCATTTCCCCGACTTCTATCAGCGGAAAATCAGCATGCGGCCAAACCTTCGTAAGATCAAATGGATTGTGAGGAAATGATTTCGCCTCTTCTTTTGTCATTACCTGGATCTTTAATGTCCACTTAGGAAAATCTTTTCTGTCTATTGCATCAACAAGATCGCGTTGCGCAAAATCCATATCCTTTGATCGCATTGCCGCGGCCTCATCATTGGTGAAATTTTTAATACCCTGTTTGGTTAAGAAATGAAATTTTACCCAGGTACTTTCATTTTTATCATTTACAAGTGAAAAAGTATGACTGCCAAAACCATGCATGTGCCGGTAGCCGTGCGGAGTTCCCCTGTCACTCATTAATATCATTACCTGGTGAAGACTTTCAGGATTCAGGCTCCAGAAATCCCACATCATAGTGGGGCTCTTGGTATTGGTTCTGGGGTCTCTTTTTTGTGTATGGATAAAATCCCCAAACTTTTTAGGGTCTTTTACAAAAAATACAGGTGTATTATTTCCAACCAGGTCCCAGTTACCATCTTCCGTATAAAATTTTATTGCAAACCCCCGTGGATCACGCTCCGAATCTGCACTGCCTTTTTCACCCCCAACAGTACTGAATCGCAAAAAGAGTTTGGTTTCCTTACCAATTTTACTGAAAATTTTTGCTTTGGTGTAACGGGTAATATCATGGGTAACCCTAAAAGTTCCAAACGCACCGGTACCATGTGCATGCACTGGTCGTTCCGGTATCCGCTCACGGTTAAAATGGGCCATCTTTTCATGCAGTATAAAATCCTGTAACAATAACGGCCCCCGGTTGCCCATACTCATGGTATTTTCGTTTTCTGCAAATGGTTTGCCCGATGCAGTGGTAAGTTTCTTATTTTTTTGATTGTCGTTCATGGCATGAAAATTTACATTTTAAATGATTACGAAGTCAAATGTAGAGTTATTGTTTTATAATCTTTATTGATATTTATTATACTCATATAGATATTTCCTATTTTTACAAAATGACCATCACCCAATTGGAATACATCATCGCAGTGGATACTTACCGGCATTTTGCCACCGCGGCCGAACAATGCTTTATTACCCAGCCAACCTTGAGTATGCAGATTCAAAAGCTGGAAGCTGACCTGGGAATTAAAATATTTGACCGGAGCAAACAACCTGTTATACCCACAGAAATTGGCGAAGAAATCATTCAGCAGGCGCGGAAAATTTCGCATGAGGTAAAAATGATCCAGCAACTGATCCGCGATAAGCAGGGCATCCTGCAGGGAGAATTAAGAATTGGCATCATACCTACCCTTGCGCCTTATTTACTTCCCATGTTTCTGCAAACTTTTCTGAATAAATATCCAGAGATTAAAATAAGGGTGAAAGAAATGACCACAGATGTTATTATTGAAAAATTAAAAGCGGGGAGAATTGATGCCGGCCTGTTGGTTACCCCTCTACAGGACAACAGCATAATAGAATATGTTTTGTTTTATGAAGAACTGGTAGCCTATGTTTCAAAGAAAAATGCTGCTTACAAAAAAACCTATGTGCTGGCGGACGATATTGATCTCAAAGAATTATGGTTGCTGGAAGAAGGGCATTGTCTTAGGTCGCAAATTATTAACTTATGCGAATTAAAAAAACAAACCAAAGAACAAAGCCATTTTGAATATGAGTCAGGCAGTGTTGAAACGCTCAGGAAAATGGTAGAGATGAACAATGGTGTAACCATTTTACCGGAACTGGCTACCCTTGATTTTTCTGTAAAACAACTAAATATGGTCCGGCATTTTAAAGCGCCTGTCCCAGTAAGAGAAGTAAGCTTGGTAACACACCGAAATTATATAAAGAAAAAATTAGTGGATGTATTAAAAGAAGAAATTATTCATACTTTACCTGAAAAAATAATTATGAATAAAAAAAATAACCTGGTGAAAATATAAGATGGCAATATAGCCAGATGCTAAACAATACCTATTCTATTGTGTTAGTAAAAAGCAAAGGAAAATTTTTATTTCATTTTTAAAAATTCAAAAATTATGGCGGTATTAATTGGACAGGCAGCACCTGAATTTTCACTATATAACAGCGATAAGAACAAAATAAACCTTAGTGATTATAAAGGTAAAAATGTAGTGTTGTTATTTTTTCCGCTGGCTTTTACCGGAGTTTGTACTAAAGAGTTGTGTACTGTACGAGATAATATTTCTTTTTATAATGATACCAATGCGCAGGTATTGGGCATTTCTGTAGATTCTTTATATGTATTAAGTAAATTCGGGCAGGAACAGCACCTGAATTTTCCATTGTTAAGCGATTTTAATAAAAACGCGGCGAAGGCATTTGATGTTTTATATGAACTATTTCCGGCCTTTGAAATGCAGGGGGTTAGTAAAAGGGCTGTATTTGTTATTGATAAAGAAGGGATCGTACAACATATGGAAATATGTGCGGCTCCGGGTGATTTACCGGATTTTGATGCCATACAACAAATATTGAACAGACTTAGCTAATTTATCAGGTCATTTATAAATAATCGATTATTTTGGGTTTTTACATTCCGCAAATAAAAAAGATAATTCTTCGTTAACTATAAGATTATTGAAGTTTTAATAGAATTCACTACTTTTACAATTCTGAAAAAGCTAATAACTATATTAATTTTATCATCTGGAATAACATTTACTTCTTTTGCTCAAAATAAACCGGGTATTTCGGAGGATATTGCAGCAAAAACAATTAAATTATTCCCAAATCCCGCTACTTCAAATATTAATTTTGAATTGCCGCTTGGTTATGATAAATCTTATACACTACAGTTGTTTAATTTCATGGGAAAAAAAGTGTACGAATTAATTCCTGCCAGTCAACGCGTTAACCTCTCTTTAAATGGTTTTTACCGTGGCGTATATATTTTTCAATTACGTGATAAATCTGGTAAAATTATAGACTCCGGAAGATTCCAGGTAGTAAAATAATATGTAAAAGTTGATTATTTGTTTGATGCTATAGCTTTTATGCAAAAACATTTCATTGGTAAGAATTATCCATTGTCTCATTTTCAACTATCAATTCTATAGGCGCCAGGGCGAAAAAAACTGACAACAAGTTCTCACTTTTTTGTTTTAGAGTCTTAACTGGCATTGAGTTATTTTCAAATTTTCTCATTTTCACATTTGAAATTCAGACGCTTCCTTTAGTTTTAACCGCTCCTGTTAATTTAGTACCTGTACAATCAAAAATTTTAAATAATGGGTATTTTCCTGGTCTCTTATAATAGGGTGATCAGCAGACTGGGTATTGAATACCACCTGGCGGATTTTCCGTTTTGCATCTTTAGCAGCCATGGAGATAATATCTAAAAACAATTCTGGTTTTACCAAACTGGTGCAACTGGAGCTTACTAAAAAACCGCCGGGTTTTACTAATTTAATACCCCGTAAATTAATTTCTTTATATCCTGCCACCGCTTTATCAATACTACTCCTGCTTTTTGTAAACGAAGGAGGGTCAAGCATTACAACATCCCATAGCCTTCCTTCTTTGGTCCATTCCTTAAGTATATCAAATGCGTTTACACATTCAAATTGGCAAATGTTTTCTACCCCATTCAATGCGGCGTTTTTGTTACACATATCAATGGCATTTTGTGATATGTCGAGACCTCTTACCGATTTCGCACCATTTAATGCGGCGTTTATTTCAAATGACCCTGTATAGCAAAAAGCGCCCAGTACATCCCCCTCCTTTACAATTTGCCGTATCGCCCTGCGATTATCCTGCTGGTCCAGGAAGTAACCGGTTTTTTGACCGTTGGCAATATCCACATTTAATTTGATGCCATTTTCATTGATGATGATATTGGTATCAAACTCCGCAGAAAGGAATCCCTTGCGCTGTTCCATGCCCTCTAATTCCCTTACAGGCACATCATTGCGTTCATAGATGCCTTTTGGGGAAAAAATTCGCGCTAAAGCGTTAACAATTGAAGGCTTCCATAAATCAATTCCCAGTGCAAGGGTTTGTAGTACAAAATAGTCATTAAATTTATCGATTATCAACTGGGGCATATCATCCGCTTCCCCGAAAATTAAACGGCAGTTTTCTGTATATCCTAATTTTTTACGATAGGCCCAGGCCCGCTGGATCCGGTCATAAAAAAACTGGTCATTAATTAACTCATTCTTATCCCTTGTTAACAACCGGACCATAATCTGCGATTTAGGGTTTGTATATCCTTTCCCTACAAATATTTTATCATGTGTAAATACATTTACAATTTCACCTTCCTTTGCGGCGGCATCCATAGCCTTACCCCTGTTTATTTCATTGGCAAAAACCCAGGGATGCCCGTTTTCCACCCGGTTGCTAATATTTTTATTAAGAAAAAGACTTTTCATGCCGCAAAGGTAACTATTGTGGATAGGTGGCAGACAGTTTGAAAGCATTAAACCGCTGTAGACATTACAAATTGTCAATTTGGCTGCAAAACAAGGCTTGGCAAAATGTTTGACAATCGTACCTTTGCAAACAATTTTAACCCACCTTATGCGCCAATTAATAATAGCGATGCGTAAAGGGATTAATATTTTTTTTATGGAACAAAAAGCAAAAATTACAGCAGAAAGCCAGGCCTTAGCAGAAGAAATGAAAGGATTTACTGAAATGAATATCAATTCCGACGCTGATATACCGGGCAACACGCATTTAAGTAATCCGGAAAATGCAGTAGAAAAACTCCGGGAAGAATTGGATGAACAAAAAGACAAGTATATCCGCTTGTTTGCCGAATTTGACAACTTTAAAAGGCGTAATGCAAAAGAAAGAGTAGAATTGATACAAACCGCAGGTAAAGAAGTAATTACGGCTTTACTGGATGTTTTGGATGATTGTGACCGTGCAGAAAAGCAAATTCAGTCAAGCAGTGATTTGCAACAGATAAAGGAAGGTATCCAGCTAGTATTTGGCAAGCTTAGAAATATACTGCAGTCAAAAGGATTGAAAGCAATGGAAAGCATCAATACCGGTTTTGATGTGGAAAAACACGAAGCTATCACAGAAATTCCCGCTCCCGAACCTGACCTGGTTGATAAAGTGGTGGATGAAGTTCAAAAAGGTTATTATTTAAATGATAAGATCATACGCTTTGCAAAAGTGGTGGTTGGAAAATAATCAATTAACTGGTTAATGTGCAAATTGTAAAACCAGCTATTTAACAATATTGCCAGATTAACTCATTAGCATATTTACATTAGTACTATGAAGAGAGATTTTTATGAAATACTGGGCGTTCCAAAATCTGCATCACAGGATGAGATAAAAAAAGCCTATAGAAAAGTAGCTATGCAGTTTCACCCGGATCGTAACCCAGGTGATAAACCTTCAGAAGAAAAATTTAAAGAAGCCGCGGAAGCCTATGAAATATTAAGTGACACTGATAAGAGGGGCCAATATGATCGTTTTGGCCACAATGCCTTCACCCAGGGACGCGGCGGTGGCGGTGGCGGTTTTAGCGGTAGTGGCATGAATATGGAAGATATTTTCAGCCAGTTTGGAGATATTTTTGGTGAAGAAAGTCCATTTGGAAGTTTCTTTGGTGGGGGTGGAGGCGGTGGCCGTCGTTCATCGGGTGGTCGGGCCCGTGGGATAAGGGGAAGCAATCTTCGTATAAAAATTAAATTAAATTACGAGGAGATGGCCAAGGGAGCCAGCAAAACCGTTAAAGTAAAAAAACACGTTACCTGTACTACCTGCACGGGCACTGGGGCTAAAGATAAAAACAGTGTACAAACATGCGGAACTTGCGGTGGTAGCGGGCAGGTTAGAAGAGTACAAAATACTTTTTTAGGCCAGATGCAGACGGTAACTACCTGCCCCACCTGTAATGGAGAAGGAAGTACGATTGCCAATAAATGTATGGCCTGCAAAGGTGAGGGAAGGGTCTATGGCGAGGAAACAGTTACTATTGAAATACCCGCAGGTGTCCAGGAAGGAATGCAGCTTAGTATGAATGGAAAAGGCAATGCCGGTGAGAGAGGTGGCGCAAACGGCGACCTTATTGTTTTGATTGAAGAAGAAGCACATGCTGAATTACACAGAGATGGTTTAAATGTCGCGTTCGATTTACATTTATCCTTCCCTGAAGCTGTGTTTGGTACCAATGTTGAAGTTCCAACCATAGATGGAAAAGCTAAAATAAAAATACCGCCGGGTACACAAAGTGGTAAAATTTTCCGGTTAAAGGGTAAGGGCTTTCCTGCCGTAAACAGCTACGAAAAAGGTGACCAGTTAATTCATGTTAATATTTGGACTCCCCAGCACGTAAATCCTGAAGAAAAAGCAATGCTCGAAAAAATGCACGAGAGTGCAAACTTTCAACCCAAGCCTGAAAAAGGGGATAAATCATTCTTTGATAAAGTAAGAGAAATGTTTACTTAACTGTAATAGTTACTACTTGATCTGACACTTGGGCAAAAATTGCGAGTCGGTTTTTTTAGCCATTGCTCAAAAAATAATTGAGAGAAGAAGTGGTTAAGTGATTAACCACTTCATTATTTTCCGAGGCCAGGTTATCGCTGA
>JACMLJ010000097.1 GCA_014379625.1 Ferruginibacter sp.
AACAATAGACAACGAATGAATTTAAAAAATAACCTTTGGTTTGTATATGCCGTTACAGCCGGTCTTTTCTGGGGTATCTGGGGTGTAGTAGCCAAACTGATTTCAGAAGATGTTAATCCTTTTATGAATCATTTGTTATTCACCGGGGGTATGTTATTAACCTTGCCCTTTGTGATCCGGAAATGCAAATTATCCCAGTTTAATGTAAAAGGATTGATTTGGGGTTGTATTGCTGGGTTTTTTGCCATCGCGGGAAATATCGCCGTATTTTATGCTTTCAGTAAAGGCGGCCAGGCTTCCATCGTAATACCGGTAACCAATCTCTACCCGCTAATAACCATTTTAATTGCTGTACTGGCTTTTAAAGAGCGACTAAATTTGGTGAACATAGCAGGCATATTGCTTTCGGTTCCTGCCATATTACTGTTATCCGGTGAAACAATGTTATTTACCGATCCTTCCGCTTTTTTCAGGGGGTTTGGCCTCAATGAATGGTTTTTGTTTTCATTGGCAGCGATATTTTGCTGGGGGGTGTTCAGCGCTGCGCAAAAAGTTACCACCAATTATATTTCTGCTGAATGGTCGTATGCAGCATTTGTACTCACTTCGGTAATAATAACCGTTGGCTTTTTGTTTGCCGGAAAAATACATTTCGCTTTATCAGCCAAAACCATTTCGCTGGGTACCATGGCGGGCATGTTAAATGGCCTGGGCGTACTGGCAAGTTTTGCCGCTTACCGGGCAGAAGGGAAAGCCTCCGCCGTTACTACCATTGCCGGGGCGCTGCAACCGGTATTTACCATTGTGCTGGCAATGTTGTTTCTCGGCGAAAGCCTTTCAGGCATGGAGTTGACAGGGATACTTTTCGCTATTTGTGGAGCGCTGCTGCTTTCATACGAAAAAAAGAAAGAAAAAATAGTACTTGCATAATGGCTTTTTACAATAAAAATTAAACAGGCAAACCGATGCTATCAGAAATAAAAGCGATGCCGGAAAAGGCAAAAGACTTCCTTGCAAATCCGATCGTGTACACATTGCCGGTAGGTGTGCCCTACCTCGGCATGGGATCTTCTTATTTTGCCGCGCTGGCATTTAAATATATGGGTATCGGCATACATCCCGAACTGGCTTCAGAGTTTTTCAATTACCTGGATAAAGGCACAAAATTACCTGCAGGCGTATTGCTTTCCCAATCCGGCAGGAGTACAGAAGTATTGTGGTGTGCCGAGCTTTTTAAACAATACATCGCCATTTCTAACTATCCCGAAAGTCCGCTTTGCAGGTTTCCCGGCGTTGCCAATATTATTCCCTTGCTTGCGGGAGAAGAACATTATTCTTCCTCCAAAACCTACATCAATACATTGCTCGCTTTGTTTAAAGGATTTAATATGGATGTGAAGCAGGCTGTTAAGTTACTGAATGATAACATGCAGCAGTACGATCAGCAGGGTAGTGATTTGGCTGACGCAGTGTTTGAATTGTTGCAACAAAATAAAGTGAATGGTTTGTATATTACCGGCAGTGGGCCCAATATCGCCACTGCAATGCAGGCGGCTTTGATCATGAGTGAAAGCACCAAACTAAATTTTAACGGAATGGCAATGGCACAGTACGATCATGGGCCGAAGGAAACTGCAAAAGACAGTATCGTGATACAGGTAACGGCAAACGGTAAGTCATATCAACGCAGTAAAAAATTAACGGAAACGCTCCGGACTGCCGGGGCGCATGTATTTACCGTGGAAGAAACAGGCGCTGCTGAAAATGAATCCATCCTTCACAATATCGTTCCATTCAATTTTATGGCATATTACCTTTCCCTGAAACTTAATATCGGGGAAACCTTTGTGGTAGGTGGAAAAATTACAGAAGTTGATCAGTCGTAAAAGATAGTTGACCCCAGGTTGCCAACCTTCAAAAATTTGGCGACTCTGACCCCGTCCTATAAATAAAACTACTTTAATAAACAGTCGTTGGAATGAAGAAATATAGAATCCATCAATAAAAAATAAAATTTAAAATATGAAGCGTTCTCTCAAATTTATTTTCCTGTGCTTATTAGTTACAACTACGGTAAGTGTTGCGCAGGTACCGCTGGCAGTGAAAGTGATCGTAGCGCCGGATCATCCGGACTGGACCTACCAGGTTGGTGAAAAAGTAAAATTTTCGGTTACCGTTTTAAGAAATGGCAACCCTGTACAAAATGCACGCATCGTGTATGAAATTGGCCCCGAAAAAATGCAGTTTACCAAATTTGACAGCACAACATTATCCAATGGAAAATTAGAGATAGATGGCGGCTCTTTAAAAACTCCGGGATTTTTAAGATGTACGGTAACAGCAGCGGTGGATGGGTTTAAATACAGGGCCCTTGCTACCGCGGGTTTCAATCCAACCGATATAAAACCAACAGTTACCTTACCTGCCGACTTCGATCAATTTTGGAATAAAGCAAAAGATGAACTGGCAAGAATACCGTTAGATGCAAGAATGAGGTTATTGCCTGAGAGATGCACGGGTAATGTAAATGTATATGAAGTGAACCTGCAGAACATCGGCAATTCGAGGTTATATGGTATTGTATGTATTCCCAAAAAAGAAGGCAGGTACCCGGCGGTGATGCTTCCTCCCGGCGCAGGGGTAAGGTCGTACTACGGTGATATTGCTTTGGCAGAAAGAGGGGTGATTGCTTTCACCATTGGGATACATGGCATACCGGTGACAATGGATGAAAACGTATATAAAAATCTGGGAGATGGCGCTTTAAGAGGGTACAACAGTTTTAATTTAGATGATAAAAATAATTATTACTACAAGCGGGTGTACCTCGGTTGTGTTCGTGCCAATGATTTCATTACAAGCCTGCCGCAATACGATGGGGAACACCTGGGCGTTACCGGCGGAAGCCAGGGCGGGGCGCTAAGTATCGTTACAGCAGCATTGGACAACCGTGTAAAAATATTGGCCGCCTATTATCCCGCGCTCTGTGATTTAACCGGTTTTTTAAACAACCGTGCCGGTGGCTGGCCGGGCTTTTTCTATTATAAATATGGAACTACCGCCAATGTTAAGGATAAAACGGAAACGATCGGTTATTATGATGTGGTAAATTTTGCAAAATCAGTAAAGGTAGACGGTATGTATGCCTGGGGTTATAACGATGAAACCTGTCCGCCCACTTCTATGTACTCAGCCTACAACAGTATTGCCGCGCCAAAAAAATTGATACTCTCTTTAGAAACCGGACATTTTGTGTACCCCGAAATTACCATTAAAATGAATGACTGGTTATTGCAACAATTAAAAAATAAATAAATGATCGCTGCAAGCAGAAAAATAAGCTTTCTCCTGTTGGTAGTTTGCCTTACACATGCCATTGGGCATGCTCAGTTTGCCACCACAAAATTAATTGGCTACGATAATAAATACATTCGTTACATGGGCCGTGTTGGTATCAATGATTCCTGTGCCGAAATATACTGGACCGGCACCAGTGTAAGTATGACCGTTAAATCTGCGGTAACGGTAAAAGCTTTACTGGCAGATGAGAAAGGAAATAATTATTATTATGTAATTGTGGATGGCGATGGTATCAATACCACCAAAATAAAAATTGATAAAGAAAAGAAATTGTACACATTGGCATCCAACCTCACCAACGGTAAACATATCATTGAATTATTTAAGGTAACGAATACAGATTTTGTAACCACCCAATTTTATGGCTTTGAAACAGAGGCGGGGGCTGAAATCTTAAAACCTGCAAAAAAATCAAAACGGACAATAGAGTTCTTTGGTAATTCCATCACCTGCGGGCATGGCGCAGAGGATAATAGCAATAATTCCGGCGCTCCCCAGTTTTTTAATAATTACCGGGCTTATGGGGCCATAACTGCAAGGCATTTTAATGCACAATATCACTGTACGGCAAAAAGTGGTATTGGTATAACAGTCAGTTGGTTCCCGGAAGTAATGCCTGATATTTACGACCGCCTCAATCCAAAAGATTCAGCCAGCAAATGGGATTTTTCAACTTATACACCCGATATAGTTGTGGTTAATTTATTTCAGAATGATAGCTGGCTGGTTAACATGCCGGATCACCAGCAATTCAAAGCAAGATTTGGCAACATCAAACCCAGCGAAGCATTTATCATTGCGGCTTATAAAAACTTTATTCTATCCATCCGCACTAAATATCCAAAGGCCAGGATAATTTGTTGCCTCGGCAATATGGATGCAACCAGGGAAGGTTCCAAATGGCCCGGCTATATTGATACAGCAGTGGCGGAATTAAAAGACAAAAAAATTGTCACCCATTATTTCCCCTATAAAAATTCGCCGGGGCATCCCGTAATAAAAGAACAGCAGGCCATGGCAGATGATCTGATAGCTTTTATCAAAAAGGAAAAATACTGGAAATGAATTGATTCAGTGGCCTGGTAATAAATGAAAAAACAGGAATGTAAATCACCCATTCATCCGCCCGCTTACTAAAAACTTTAAGCCACTAAAAGTTTAAGGAGCAAACAAAAAATACTAAATTAACCGGAGCGGTTAAAACTAAAGGAAAGAGCTTGGATCTCAAATGTGAAAATAACTCAATGCCAGGTAAGACGCTAAATCAAAAAAGTGAAAACTACTTGTCAGTTTTTATCGCCTTATCGCCTATATGCATTAAAAATCAAACCCTCCTTTTTTAAACCAAAAGCGAAATATCGGAAGTAATTAATTGAAATTTAAATTTAAATAGTACTAATGAAAAAGTCAGCCAGTTTATTAGGGTATTTGTTAGTATTCCAACAATGGATCATTCAATAAACAAAATAACATGAAAAAGAAAGGCATTTCATCAAACCCATGCAAGGGTAGCCGGGGAATTATTCCAAACAGATATTTTGTGGGATGTTATTTTTTTATTTTTTTACTTGGAACCATTGCGTTAGAGGCCCAGCCTGCCAAACGCCTCTACATTGCCAACGATGACCATACCGATTACATGTGGACCGCCAATGAAGCAAAGTATGATTCGGCTTTTGTAAAAATGATCGATTTCTATCTTAGCGAAATCGATGCAACCCAATCCAACCCGCCCGACTTCCAGGCAAGGTTTAACTGTGATGGCAATTACTGGCTCAGGGCTTATGAAAAATATCGTTCACCGGCACAGTTCAACCGGCTGATTTCCCGCATCCGTTCAGGCCATATCAGCAGCCCGCTGAATATGCTGGTCAGTTGCTTTGGAGCCCAGCCTGCAGAAGCAGTGATACGCGGCATGTATTACGCAGGGCAACTGGAGCGAAAATATAAGTTACGCTTTACCATAGCCGTTAGTATGGAAAACAATACGCTGCCATTGGGGCTCAGTTCACTTTGGGCGGGGGCCGGCGCCAAATATAGCTGGAAGGGGATCGGTGGTTATGGCAGCCAGCTTAGTTATGAAAGCCGGGCCAGCCGTCGTCATCAGTTGTATCGGTACACGGGCCTGGATTCATCCGGACTGATCATGAAATGGTATGCGTACAATGAAAAGAAAAACGCCCCTCTGGGTGGTTATGCAGAATGTCGGCTGCTGATGAAATCCATCGATACGGATAAAGAGATCGGAAGACTAATCAACAAGCTGGATGCTTTTTGTGATACCATTTCGCCGGGGTCAGCCTACCCGTATAATGTAGCAGGGGCATTTGGTTATGGCCACGATGACCTGGAGACTTAT
>JACMLJ010000098.1 GCA_014379625.1 Ferruginibacter sp.
CGCGGCTACGGCGCCGGGCAAGCCGGAAGCCAGGGCAAAATCGGGCAGGTTGGGGCGGGGCGTTTTCATTTCATCATCTAGGCAACGACGGCGGCCTTGGGCAGGGCGGCAATTTCCTGCACCAGCGCGGCGCAGGCCCGCTCGGGCCGGGCGTGGCGCATGAAGGCCTCCCCGAGCAGGAAACCAGCGTAGCCGGCTTCGCGCAGCTGACCGATGGCCCGGGCACTCGAAATACCGCTCTCCGACACCTTCACGAAATCGCTCGGAATGGCGGCGGCCAGCTCCATGGAGGTGTCGAGGCTCAGGCTGAAATCGTGCAGGTTGCGGTTGTTTACGCCAATCAGGTCCACCGCCTCGGCGTTGGTGGAGCGGGCCAACTCCTCTCCGTCGTGCACTTCCAGCAGCACTTCCATCCCTAATGAGCGGGCCAGGCCGCCCAGGGTCTGAATTTCAGCGGGCGTGAGCACGGCCGCAATGAGCAGCACGGCATCGGCCCCCACGCTCTTGGCTTCGAGAATCTGGTACTCGTCCACCACGAAATCCTTGCGCAGGATGGGGCAGAAGTTGAATTTCCGGGCCAGGGTCAGGTCCTCGTTCTTGCCGCCAAAGAACTCGGCGTCGGTGAGGATGGACAGGGCCGCGGCACCGGCCTGCATGTAGCCCAGTGTGGTGCGCTCCACCGGCGCGTACTGATTAATCCAGCCCTTGGAGGGCGACTTGCGCTTGAATTCGGCAATTAGGCCGCTGCCGTTCTCGCGCAGCAAATACTGGCGCAGCGACAGCGGCTTGGAACGGAAGTACAGGCTGCTTTCGAGCAGCTTCACGGGCACCAGCTCGCGGCGATTGGCCACTTCTTCCCGCTTGTGCGCCACGATGGTTTGAAGGATGGTAGACATGACGCTTCGCTGACTGAATTAAGAATTAAGAATTAAGAATTAAGAATTAAGAATTAAGAATTAAGAATTAAGAATTGAAAGTTTCTTAGCGTTGAAGATAATTCATATTATTGATAGATTTTACAGCAGATAAAATTATAAATTTCAAAATGACTAAAGATAATATTATTGTTCATAAATCTTATGATTTCGGATTACGGATAGTAAAATTATATGTGTTTCTCAGAAAAGATAAAGTTGAGCGGGAATTGCTTATTCAACTTTTGAAAAGCGGCACATCGGTTGGAGCAAATGTAGAAGAAGCTGAAGGCGGGCAATCGGGCGCAGACTTTATTCATAAAATGGGAATTGCCTATAAAGAAGCCCGTGAAGCACATTACTGGCTTCGAATTTTAAGCGATAGTGGCTTACTCGAAGTTAAATTGGCCAATTCGTTTCTTAAGGATGCTGATGAATTAAAAAGAATTCTTGTGTCGATTTTAAAGACAAGTAAAGCAAAAGCTAAAGGAGGTACGAATTAGGTTTTCGTTTAAAGGAATTCTTAATTCTTAATTTTTAATTCTTAATTAAATAATGTTAAGATCGGTGAAACTATCCCTGTTAATCGGAAGAAGTAAAGTGAGAAGAGGCTTGTAGATTTAAATTTATAAACAATAAAAGCAAAAATTAAAATTCCGATGCAAGGGAATTCTTAATTTTTAATTTTTAATTCTTAACTAAATAATGATACATGTAGTTTTTAATGAACCTGATGTAAAAGTGCTGAAAGAAGCTATTGCATTGGACGAAACTTTGCTGGGCGAAGTGATACAAATAAAAGATGATTATGCGGTAGGTCCGCTGGATAATATCTATGTTGGAGAAGGTATTGAAAACCGGAAGCAATGGTGGCGGGAAGTTTTGGCGGGTAGTGATTTTGCAGGCAAGGTTGATACCGGGGAGGTGGATGATTACAAAACCGTTGCAGAATTGGTAGGCAGTATGCGTAGAAAGGAAGATGAAATCATCTGGATATGGGCCGCACAAAACAAACATGATGTAAGCGGGTATTATTGGTTGCTCAACTATATGAAAGAATTCCAGGGAAGGGTTTTTATTCTTTACCTGAATAATCTTCCTTTTATTAATGAGAAGGGAAATATATTTTATCCCAACTGGCTCAGCGAAATCCCTGCCAGGGAATTTTTGAAAGCAAAAAAATTAGCCAGGGAAATTACGCTCAGTGAGTTTGAAGTGGATCCGGATGAGTGGACAAAACTCTGTGAGGAAAATAAGGGCGTACGTATACTGGAAGGCGGAAAAAAATTAACCCAGGAAGACTATGATTTCTACGATTTGGAATTACAAAAATTTATAACGCCCGACTGGCAAAAAGCGGCTAAAATTATTAATCATTCTTTAACGAAATCTAAGCATACTACCGGCGATGCTTACCTGTTGTGGCGGTTAAAAGTAATGATCGCACAGGACATGTTTGATGTGCAGGGGAAGGTTGGCAATATGAAAGAGTTTGAAGTGAAAACTAAAGTATAGTATTTATGAACATCAAAGCGATTCATCATATCGCCATTCTCACGGATGATTACGAACGCAGTAAGCGTTTTTATATTGATGTTTTAGGCTTTGTTGCGTTAGCAGAAACATACCGCGCCGAAAGGCAGTCCTACAAACTTGACCTGGCGATAAACGGCCAGTATCAAATTGAGTTGTTTTCTTTCCCGGAGTATAAACAAAGGGCATCATTCCCTGAACAAAAAGGATTGCGGCACCTGGCTTTTGCGGTAGAGGATATTGAAATAGCGGTTGATGAATTAACCCGAAAAGGGGTAGCGGTGCAGGGGATCAGAACAGACGAATTGACCAATAAAAAATTTTGTTTTTTTTATGATCCCAACGGGCAGCCGTTGGAATTGTATGAGATATAATAACGGGGAAAAAATGGCAACAAGTAAAAAGAAAGAAGACTATATCCACACCGACAGTGGAATTGGCGGCCAATATAAAACCTGGTTTTTGGATTATGCCAGTTATGTTATTTTGGAAAGAGCGGTGCCTGCACTGGAAGACGGATTAAAACCTGTGCAACGACGTATCCTGCATGCCATGAAGGAAATGGATGACGGTCGTTTTAATAAAGTGGCCAATATCATTGGCCAAAGCATGCAGTATCATCCGCATGGGGATGCAAGTATTGGTGATGCATTGGTAAACCTCGGACAAAAAGACCTGCTCATAGATACCCAGGGAAATTGGGGCGATGTACGCACGGGTGATGATGCGGCGGCACCCAGGTATATTGAAGCAAGACTGAGCAAGTTTGCATTGGAAGTTGCGTTCAATGCTAAAACCACTGACTGGACGATCAGTTATGATGGCAGAAAAAATGAGCCGGTGACATTGCCAATGAAATTTCCATTGTTGCTGGCACAAGGTGCAGACGGTATTGCTGTTGGGTTGGCCACCAAGATAATGCCCCATAACTTCTGTGAACTGATAGATGCTTCCATTAAATGTTTAAGGGGTAAAAAATTTGAATTGCTGCCGGATTTTTTAACCGGCGGTACAATGGACCCCACCAATTATAATGAGGGTAAAAGGGGAGGAAAAGTAAGAGTAAGGGCCATCATAGAGGAACAGGACAAGAAAACACTGGTGATAAGGAGCGTTCCTTTTGGCGTTACCACTACCCAGTTGATGGACAGCATTGTGAAGGCCAATGACCAGGGAAAAATAAAAATAAAAAAAGTACTCGATCATACTGCCGCGGCTGTAGAGATCATTATTGAACTGGCACCTGGCATTTCTCCGGATATAACCATCGATGCGCTGTATGCATTTACCGACTGCGAAGTAAGCATCTCGCCCAATGCATGTGTAATTGTAAAAAATAAACCGCAGTTTTTAGGTGTTCCCGAGTTGCTAAGAATAGCAACAGAAAATACCAAGGAATTGTTACGCAGGGAACTGGAAATCAAACTTGGTGAACTGCAGGAAAAATGGCATTATACTTCGTTGGAAAAGATATTCTTTGAAGAAAAAATTTACAAAGAATTAGAGCAAAAACATGAAACCTGGGAAAAAGTGCTGGAAGCCATTGACAAAGCCTTCACCCCTTTTAAAAAACTATTGCGCAGGGAAATCACTCGGGAGGATATTATAAAACTAACAGAAAAGCCTGTCCGCCGTATTTATCGCCTGGATATTGACGAACTGAATGAACAGATAAAAGGTTTGGAAGCAGATATAAAACAGGTGAAATATGATATCGAGCATTTAACAGACTATGCAGTGGCTTATTATGAAAACCTGTTGAAAAAATTTGGCAGAGGCAGGGAACGTAAAACTGAGATCAGATTATTTGATACCATCGAGGCTAAGTCGGTTGCCATCGCCAATATTAAAGTATACGCGAATTTCGCAGACGGTTTTATTGGTACGGGATTAAAGAAAGACGAACTGATCGCGGAAGTTTCTGATCTCGACGACATTGTCGCATTCACTAAAGAAGGCACTATGAAAGTGGTGAGGGTATCAGAAAAAACTTTTATTGGCAAGGATATTCTGCATGTGGCCGTTTTTCAAAAAAATGATGAGCGTACTACCTATAACATGATATATGTTGATGGAAAAACCGGCGTGAGTTATGCAAAACGTTTTAATGTAACCGGTATTACAAGGGACAAGGATTATGACCTTACCAAAGGCGCTGACAAAAGCAGGGTGCATTATTTTTCGGCCAATGCAAATGGGGAGGCTGAAGTAGTGAAGATAATTCTTAGCCCAAATTGCAATGCCAAGAAAAAAGAACTGGAATTTTATTTTGAAGAACTGGAGATAAAAGGCAGGGGCAGTATCGGTAACCAGGTAACCAAATACCCCATAAAATCTGTTAAGTTCAAAGAAGCAGGGAAGTCGACTTTAGATGCCAAGAAATTATGGTTTGATAATAAATTTGGCCGACTGAATACGGATGAGAAAGGAGACTACCTCGGTAAATTTGATGCAACTGACAGGCTGCTGGTTATTTACAATGATGGTAATTATGAGATAACAGACCAGGAATTAACCCAGCGGTTTGATGTAGAAAAAGTTATACTGTTAGAGAAGTTCAAACCTGATAAAGTAATTACTGCGGTATATCTTGATAATGAAAAATTGCAGTATAATATTAAACGGTTTAAAATTGAAACCACTACGCTGCACAGTAAATTCTTTTTCATCAAAGAGGGAAAAGACAATCGTTTAGAAATGGTTACAACCGCGGAGGAACCAGTATTAATTGTGCAGGCAGGGCGTGGGCAACTGGTGCGAAGGGCCAAATTTAAAGTGGTGAATATGGTGGAAGTGATGGGCTGGAAGGCAGTAGGGGCGAAGCTTACGGAGTTTTCTAAAAATGTGGAAATGGAATGGGAAAAGAAACTGGAAACAGACAATCCGCAGGGCGATTTGTTTGAGTAGGTGTTAGTTTGATTAAAAGTAAATAAGGTAAATAAGGTAAATAAGGTATATAAAGTGTATAAAATATGTACAGGTATTTCACTGTTTCCAACGGCTTACATATTTGGCGGGGAATAAATAAAATCTTTTCTTAGTTCCGGTTCGTGGTGACAAAAACCAAGGCCGAAATCCCTTTTTTACTTCTTTTGCGTAATATATTGTTAGAAAGAGGAAAGGTTATTTCGAATGTACCGAAATAACCTTCCTGGTATTTAATTGATAGTATACAACCCCGGGGAGTTTATAACCTACTTTTTCACTTATCTTTTTTAACTATATCCTTTTAAACTTTATTTGCCAATATACTTTCTGATCATGCGTTTGACTTGATCACTTCATACCATATCTCGCCGTTTTCCTGTACCACGGGTTTGTATTGGGCGCCATCAACAACGTAGTAGGTTTCTCCATCAATGATAAGGGTTTCAAAACCATCCGGGATACTTTCAACAATTGCACCTACGGGTGGAGACACCACTATATAATTGTTATGCCGATAATCGTAATAAGTTCCGTTGTAATAATAATAAGGATAATTACGCACATAAATTCTACGGTATCCCAGCGGTAAAGCATTTATAAAAATACCAAAGGGAGGCGCTACCACCCTGAATATATTGTTGTAAGGACGATAGTAGATCCCATCACAATACCGGTAGCCAAAACCGCCAAAATTTATATTGATATAAGATGAAGGAAGGGTATTGAAAATACTGTTTCGCCTCGGTGCGTAAGCGTACCGCCAGTTGGGGTTGTACGCACTATACACCGGCCTTCGGTAATTATTATTGCTGTTATAATTTCGGTTACCCCGACTTCCATTGTTGAAATTATCACCAGGGCGATTGTAAGGGCTTGCAGGTGGGTTACTGTTGTTACCTGGGCGATTATAGTTATTTCCCGGACGGTTAATATTATTATTGCTTCTCCGCGTAACGCTGCGATCAGGATTTGTACGGATAGTATTGGCAGGATGACGCTCCACTGCCGGCGAAAGATTTATATTGCCCCTGTTTGGATAATCCCGATTGGACCGATCCTGGTAATTACGGTTGTTAATCCCATTTTGAATTTGTGGGCCGCGGCTTATATCATTTCGGTTTACATTGTTGCGATTGGTGCCTTCTTGTCCCTGTCTTCTTTCCGTTGCAGGCATTTGTTGAAGCACCGAAGGTGCTCTGCCCGTACTTTGCCTGGCACTATTTTCTCCCTGGTTTCTGTTTCTTTGTTGCCCGATTTGAGCGTTTTGGGCAAGCACGGCGACGTTATAAAAGCAGGCGGAAAAGAGCATTACTGCTAACAATATTTTAGCATGCATTTTGTTTGTGGAATTAAAAATTCCAATAGTAGCTTTCATGTAACTATTTTTAGTAGGTGAAATAAAATGGTTTCAATGAGATGATCGCTTATCAGACGATTTAATGATACAATTATCTTACCGCCTTTTCCATCTTCACATAAGTATAACATAGTTTTAGAAAGTATAGTGATAGGAGACATTATTTAGCGACGGAAACATAGAGTTGATTGGTGAGATTGAATTTTAAAATAACCTACCTGCGGCTGGCTAATATTTTATAAGGTAGATCGCGAACAGTAAAATGTATGATATTTGTTTTACAAAAAAATAATTCATTATGATCCGCCAGGCAGTTTCGCAGGATTTTAATTTTATTTATAATCTCTACATGCACCCGCAGGTAAATCCATTTTTATTGTACGAATTAATGGATGCTGAAAGCTTTAGTCCAATCTTTGAGGCTTTAATGCAGCAGGGGGTAAAATATATTTATAGTGGTTACAGGGATGAGATTGGCATGTTTAAATTAATCCGCCTGCAATATCGCACAGATCATATTGCTTATCTTGGAGGCTTGGCCATTCATCCTGAATTTTCAGGTAAAGGGGAAGGGAAAAAAATGCTGAAAGAGATCATTGGATTTGCTGGTGAAAGAGGTGTGTTAAGGATAGAACTAAGTGTATCGGTTGAAAATGAAAAAGCTATTCAGCTGTATGAAAAAGTTGGATTTCAAAAAGAGGGTGTTTTAAGAAAGTATGCCCATTTAAAAAGTGAGCAAAGGTTTATGGATGAAATAATGATGTCTTTTATTTTTTAATTATAACTGGATTGCTGTCAATTTTATGATGTAATAGCTACCAACAGATTAGTCCAATATGCTACATTTAATAAATACAAATTTGTTTGGCTGCTTTTTTGTAATACTTCAAAATAAACAAGTGTATGGCCTCAAAAATAAGTTTTAAGGGAATGTGGGAAGTTTTAAAAAATTCTTTTAAAGGTTTTAATGATGATAAGGTTACCAAACTAAGTGGTTCACTGGCTTACTATACCGTTTTTTCCATGGGACCATTATTGATCGTAATCATTTTTTTGTGCGGTTTGTTTTTAAAAAAAGAAGCTGCCGAAGGAACCATATATGCTCAACTGGCTGGTTTTGTAGGTGCTGATACTGCAAAACAATTACAGGAAATAATTAAAAATGCTTCGCTTGAGGGTAAAAGTAAATTCGCGGCAATTATTGGTTTTATAACATTGCTCCTGGGCTCCACCACGGTATTCGCAGAAATACAGGATTCAATCAATGGTATCTGGGGTTTGAAACCAAAGCCAAAAAGGGGCTGGCTCAAATTTCTGCAAAACAGGTTTCTGTCCTTTTCGGTAATTGCCAGCCTTGGATTTTTGTTGCTGGTTTCTTTGGGGATCACTACTTTGATTGATGGTTTTAGTGACCGTTTAGAACAGCGTTTTCCTGATGTAACCGTAATAGTGTTTTATATTATAAACCTATGTATTACCCTATGCGTAATTACATTAATATTCGGTGTAATTTTTAAAGTGCTGCCCGACGCGACTATCAAATGGAAAGATGTTATTGCAGGCGCGCTTGCCACAGCTATATTGTTTATGCTGGGTAAGTTTGGTATCTCATTTTATATAAGCAAGAGCGATGTGGGCAGCACATACGGTGCAGCGGGATCGTTGGTTATTTTATTGTTGTGGGTATATTATTCATCACTTATTTTATATTTTGGGGCAGAATTTACCAAGGCTTATGCGATAAAATATGGTTCAAATATATACCCCAACCATTATGCTGTTACCACCAAAACAGTGGAGGTGGAAACAGGTAAAGAATCTATTCAAAATAAAGAAAATTGTGAAACAGACACAAAAGGGACCGTAGGCGGCCAGGAAGTAATCATCAAAGCTAAAGACCCAAATAATCCTGGTTAAGCTTTTAAGGACCTGGTTTATGTTGAATTTGAAAAGTATGGTGTATTTTGATGCGCGGCGATGTTTTAGATAACCTTCCTGATATGGGTTATAATTTTTGAGGCATGTTCTCGTGAATTCTCAATAAACAAACTATGGGTATTCATACCTCCGCATATAACGCCCGCTAAATAAATACCTTTAATATTTGTTTCATGGGTGCCTTCATCATAAACCGGTTTTCTTATTTCATCAGCGGATAACTGAATGCCGGTTTTTTGCAAAAATGAAAGATCAGGCTGGTAACCTGTCATGGCAATTACCCAATCATTGGCAATAGTTACGATGCCGGTTGGCGTATTGATATCCACCTCTTTTTCGCTTATGGCAACAATGGTTGAGTTATAGTATGCTTTGATGGATCCTTCTTTTATACGGTTCTCTATATCAGGCTTTACCCAGTATTTGACACGGCTGCCTATTTCGCTATTCCTGATCACCATCGTTACCTCAGCGCCTTTCCGCCATGTTTCCAATGCTGCGTCCACTGCCGAGTTGCTGGCCCCCGTAACCAATACTTTTTCAAACGCGTAAAAATGCGGGTCCTTGTAATAATGTGTCACTTTACTAAGTTCTTCTCCCGGTACATTTAACAGGAATGGGATATCATAAAAGCCGGTAGCGATAATGATATTTGAAGTAACATATGATTGTTTAATTGTAACCACTTCATATCCTTCACTCTTCTTCTTAATATCTGTAACGGCTTCAAACAAGTGAAGGTTTAATGAATAAGAAATAGCTACCCGCCGGTAATATTCCAACGATTCATTCCGGGTAGGTTTTGGGTTGTTGCTTACAAATGGCACACCACCTATTTCCAATCTTTCGGAAGTTGAAAAAAAGTTCATATTAACCGGGTAATTGTACAATGAATTCACCAGGCAACCTTTCTCAAGGATGATGTAATTCAACTGGTTGCTTTTTGCTTCCAGGGCACAAGCCAGGCCAATAGGGCCACCGCCAATAATGATCAGATCCAATGATTCTTCCATTGATAAATATTTAAGTAGTGCAAAAACAACCCACCTATTATCAACTCAAAAGCCCTTAATATGCCTTTGCAGCGAATGTGCGAATATGCGCTAATTGTATTGTATGAAAAAACTTTAAAAGATTGGCGGATAATTATCCGGGACTGCTGATTGAGCAAATGCCTGCTTTGGGGTTTTATTTGCAGCATTCCAAATGTACAAGGTTGTCTGCCTGTCTGCGTCAGGCAGATATTAACTTTCGAAATTCCAAAAACCAGATAAAAGACTTAAACTTAAGTATCAAATAGCTAAGTGTACCTATTAAAACCCCGACCTAAGTTTCTCCACCGGCAGCAACCGGACTTTTAATTTAACAGTGGATTAGTCGTTGTATTTGCAAAATCAATTTCGCTAAAATCCTTAACCACATTATACAATGTATCACGCTCAACAGGCCTGCGTTTTACCTGTTTAATAAGCGTAACCAGTTCTTCTGTCGTCATCGCCGGTGTTTGTTCTTCGCTGCCGGCCATACTGTAAATTTTAGTGGAATCATCAATGGTACCATCAATGTCATTTACACCAAAGGCTAAACTTAACTGGGCGTTCTCTCGACCAAGCATGGGCCAGTAAGCTTTCAGGTGAGGAAAATTATCCAGGTAAATTCTTGCAATGGCGTATAGCCGCATATCCTCGGTTATAGTCGATTCGGGCACATCACTCATTCCGTTATCATGATTTCTGAATTTCAATGGAATAAATGTATTAAACCCGCCGGTTTTATCCTGCAGTTCCCTCAACCTGCGCATATGGTCAACACGGTGTTTATATTTTTCAATATGCCCATACAGCATCGTTGCATTGCTATGCATACCCAGGTTATGCGCCACTTCGTGTGTGCGTAACCAGCCTGTCGCATCTACTTTATCTGCTGCGATCTGTTCCCTTATTTCCGGCGAAAAAATTTCTGCACCACCGCCCGGCAGGCTGTCCAATCCTGCCTCGTGTAATCTTTTCATTCCTTCTTCTGTAGATAATTTCGCCTTTCTGAACATGTAATCCAATTCCACCGCGGTAAATGCTTTTACGTGAAGTGAGGGCCTGTGCGCTTTTATCTTTTGCATCAATTCAATAAAATACTCCATATTCATTTTTGGGTGCACACCCCCTACAATATGTACTTCTGTTATCGGTTTGCCATCGTATGTTTTTACAATGTCCAGCATCTGGTCAATGCTAAGTTCCCACCCTTCTTCTTTGTGCGCATACAGGCGCGAGTAAGAACAGAATTTGCAACTGAATACGCATACGTTGGTAGGTTCTATATGAAAGTTGCGGTTGAAGTAGGTAGTATTACCATGTTTTAATTCGCGTATATAATTGGCTAAGAAGCCAACAAAAGCAAGGCTCCCTTTTTCAAATAGCAGGATTGCTTCATCATCCGTTATTCTTTCCTGCTGTCTTACTTTTTCAGCAATACTTTTCAGGTTATTATCAATCGTATTATTTATCAGCGTATCAATAGAAGAATTCATTATCAATGTTTGTGCGAAGTTACTGCAGATACAACTTTAAAACAAAAGAGCCACTACAGTCACCTCTTTAGCAACAGTTTCCTACCGAAGAAAGGTTTTGATGCTAAACTCGTTGAAACTTTCCTTTACTTAAGTGCGCATCTTTAATTCTTCACAATTCTTTCCACTACAATTTTGTTGGAATAGATCATTTTTAATACATATACTCCACTGGCAAGATTCCCGAGATCAATATTAACTTCCGTGTTAGCGTTGCCGTTGTAACGATTATCTCTTACCAGTTGGCCCGCTGAATTGTATACCTGTACTGCCTTTAAATTAACAGGTGGTAACACATGGTGTATGAGAAATGAATTGCGAAATGGGATTGGGTAAATGAGGTACCCCTGGTTTTTTAAGCGTTGGGGCAGCGTTTTAGCGCTAATATTTATATTGTCAAGCCAGAGATTATTTTGTTTATTGCTTTTAGATGAAAAGTATACCTGGAAGCTCGCCGAACCTATCAATGGGGTCAGGTAAACCCTACCTGTCTTCCATTCCACCGAAAGGGTGGGTACAAAACTGGTGGTATTGGAATAATTGGTATCGATAACGGTTTGTAAATCTTTGCCCCATTTCTTCCATACACTTGTAAAAGAAATGCCGCAATCCTGCGTAATTAAAAGTTCCAGCGTATCTACGGGCAATACGGTGGATCCCGGGTAACCGGCACCCGCTTTATATGCGTAATCCCAGGATACAAACATAGAATCAACCAAGGGGATGTTAGCGACGATAGGCGTTATAAAATTATCTGTCGCATTATTTGCATTCCCGGATGCAGGGTTATTGATCCACAAAGAACCAATGCCTGTTTTTGAAGTGGTGGTTGACCGGGCCCATGTTTTCAACCCGTCTAAATTTTGTATACCCCAGTTATCCCCCGGGATATTTGCGGACTCAAAACCTTCGATGACGGGTGTGGGTAATGGTGTTGTGTTATATATTGTAACCGTTTTTCTTAAAGTGTCATTTGATGTTACCTGGTCAGCCAATCCATTGGGTTCTGAAATAAAGACTGTTAACACATGTGTTCCCGCAACAGCTACCGCAGTATTAAGCTGTATGGAAGCAGTATTACATTTAGCCAAACTACCGGTCCAGTTAAAGCTGATTACTGGACCTCCATCAACCTGGTAATTTATTTTCAGCGACCGGATAGTATCCAATCCATCATTACTGAAACTAACAGCCGGGGTTAAACTATTTGTACACAGTGCCAGGGGTGGTTCAATAATTGCATTCAAAACCATATTTCGACGGGCGCTCTCAAAGCCGGTTATATTGATCCCATCAACATAAATATTGTTTCCAAAATCATTATAAGATTGGAAGCCTATCATTATTGATTTCAGATTTTTCGAACAAAAATCTTTTAACACTACTTTTTCTGTTCGCCATTCCGTAGCCGTTGGAACAAAGCCCGAAGCAATAGTTCCGGCGGAAGTACTAAGGCCGGTACCGCCTTTAGCAAAACCTGTCGGTAACCATGTAGTGCCGCAGTCCGGGGAATATAATAACAATAATGAGTCCGCTGATCCGGCAAATTCTTTATAAGCTACGTTAAAATTAATTTCAACAGAATCCAGTATTGCCACATTTAATTTTGGCATCTGGTAAATGTCTCTTTGCCCGTGTTCTGTATAATTATATGCATTAAGCGTGATACAGGCCTTGCCTGGATTTCCGGCCAGGGTAGACCTTTCCCAGGTTACACTGCCTGCATTTTCATTAATGATATCAGATCCATTGGCCGGTGGAAAAGGAGTGGATTCAAAACTTTCATTATAAGGTAAAACTAAGGTTGGGGCTATCGTAAAAATAATCGTAGCCGTATCATTATTTGTTTTAAGATCAGGGCTGCCATTTGGATTTATAGTGTATACCTGCAGGGTATGTGCACCCGCTGCCGGAGTAAAATCAGGTGAAAGGGTAATAACAGGAGAGGAAACAAAGCTGGCTAATGATAAATTATTAAAGCGGGCAATGGCGCCCAATGGCAACCCATCTAAAAGCATTCCTGCTTCCACTGTTTTTAAGGTATCTGTTCCCATATTACGGATGGTAATTTTTGGGGTGATTGATGTGTTACAAATCAATCCGCCGACAGGTTCAACGATTGAGCCTATGCCGGCATCTTTTTGTAATAAGGAGGAAACCGGTAAAACCTGTGCCCACCATACGCCAAATCTTGAATCATTGTCCGCTGCGCCCAACCGTTGGTCTGCATATTCCTGTATGGTCCACAAGGATTCATCCAGGGGATCAATAGCGCTATGACTGTAATCACCCCATCTCGCCCTTGTGCCCCCAAAAGTTTTATGATAAGTACTTAAACCTACCTTGTAAATATATTCCTCCAGGGTAGTGTTCGGCGGGGTGAGATTGGTTCGGAAACTATAGGCTGAACTCACCCTTGAGGTATTGGATGAAACGGTGTAGCCAATGATCACATCTTCACTTTTATTTACTGCGATTGATGGAAACCAACGATAGTTATTTGCAATACCATCACCGATCCTTCCACGCTGTAAAATATTTCCAAAGCTGACACCCGCCGTACCATTTAACTGCCACCATTGCACGGCGACATTTGTAGGAGAAATGCCAATATGTTGGGCGCACCATATATTCCCGTTCACCATAATGCCGGAACTTATCCTGGCGTCATTAGTTGAAAGTTTGCGTGTTTCACCGGATTGTTCAGCAATATCGCCCGGCGATGAAGCGTAGGAAGCTCCGCCTGATGGAAACACCGCCGTTGCCGAGTTCCAGGTTGCATTGGGAACATTGCCTGTAATGGTTGATAACCGTATGGTAGAAGTTGCTGCATTCCAGTTTTGTAATACATAAAAAGTATTCGGGTTTGGATTGATCCCAAAAAGCGTAACGGGGAGGGGTGAGTCACCGTCTGCAGTAGTTTTTTCAATTGCCTGGGCATTGGTACCAAAAATTAAACTGCCGTTGGCAAGTAACGTGGCTTTATCAAGAACAAACAAAACGGTCCCCGCAAACGAACCGGAATTAGGAAATTTTCTACCGGAAATAACCAGCCACCTGTCATCAAAACCCAGGTAAGGATGGTCTAGAAAAAAAGGGCCACCAGGTAAATTTGGTACAAATGAGTACCGGAACCAGTTACCGGTAGGGTCTTCCGATGCTGAAACCACCACCGCCAGCCTGTTATTATTTTGACCACTGCAATCAATAGCCGAGTAAAACCAACGCTTAGATGAAGGGTCATATAAAATATACGGATCGCAGGTATTTGAAACACCTGCAAAGGATGCAATGCTGGCTGTAGTTAAAACTGTACCTGTTTTGGTGTGTACCCTCACAAACTCGTTGGTAGCGGTTACCACATGGTTTACACCTACCGCGCCATGTGTATCAGGGGGAATAGTTTGCCCTGCATCAATTTGTCCTAAAAAAGTTTGATGAGGGGCAGGCGATTGGGTTTGCGGCCTGTTGGCGGATAACGGGTTGCCTGGTATAACCGTTCCGGAATTATCCGGGTATTGTTTTTTTATATTTGCTGACTGCGGAACCGGCATATCTTTCAGTCCTTTCCATCCGCCATCTATTTCTTTTTTAGTACATGCTGTACAGGGTTTGAATAATTCCGGATGATTTATTTCAAAATCAGATAATTGTTTCATGTTGATGAGGACCGGCGAAGCAGTTTGAGCCATTGTTGCCACACCTGCAATAAAACACAATTCAATAATAAATAAATATTTTTTCATCAACGCATTTTTAGGGGCAACGGTGATTTGTAAACAGGATATTCGGGAAAACATACTACTGCAATATAAATAAATAAGCCTTAGTAGCCCTTGGGAAATAAAATTTACATTTCCTATTCTCTTATGAGCAGGACGGGTAGCGACCTCACTACATCCGGTGACGAGACTGCCGAATATTATTAAAAAGGCGGCTACTGTTGGTTCTTAATAATTATGGAAGAGATCAGCAAACATCAGCATCTGTGTTTTAAAAAATGAGGGCCTGCTCTTTAATTGAATAATTGTATATCTTTCAATTTCAAAATAACTATTTGCTTATGCAACGATTCCAGGGACTTATAGGGGTTGTATTAATTTTAGGCATTGCCTGGTTAGTATCCAACAATAAAAAAAAGATCAATTACCGTTTGGTAGGAAGTGGCATTTTATTGCAAATCGTCATTGCTATACTAATCCTGAAAGTACCACTTATCAAATCATTTTTTCAAAAAATCGGAAGTGTAATTACACATATTGAAGCCTTTGCAAAAGAAGGTGCGTCTTTTGTGTATGGGGGGTTAATGACCGATAATTTTGCAGGCGGATCGGTGCCCTACAAAACACCCGGCGCTTTTATTTTTGGTTTTAGCGTATTGGCAACCATCATACTGGTATGTGTACTGGTGGCTATATTTTATCATTTTGGCCTGATGCAAAGAATTGTATCCATTGTGGCAAAAGCCATGAACTGGGTAATGAAGGTAAGCGGCGCAGAGGCCTTGAGCAATGTGGCAAGCGCCTTTGTAGGACAGGTGGAAGCGCAGGTAATGATCCGGCCTTATTTAAAAGGAATGACGATGAGTGAGTTACTGGCCAGTATGAGCGGAAGCCTGGCTTGTATTGCGGGAGGCATCCTTGTTGTATATGTAAGTTTTGGCGCAAAAGCAGAATACCTGCTGGCGGCAAGTTTAATGGCCGCACCTGCTGCTTTGGTGATCTCTAAAATTGTATGGCCCGAAACGGAAGAAAGTGAAACGATGGGTAAGGTGAAATTAGAAGTAAAAACACCCTATACCAATGTGATCGATGCCATCACCCACGGGGCGGGGGACGGAATGAAAATTTCAATGAATGTGATTGCAATGCTGATAGGATTTTTGGGACTGATCGCGTTGATAAATTTTCTGCTGATGAAATTCGGTATCCTGTTACACCTGGATTTCAGCTTAACGCTTGACTGGATATTTGGTAAGATATTTTCGCCGATGGCCTGGGCCATGGGAGTGCCGACAGCGGATGTTTCTGAAGTAGCAACTTTGCTGGGAAAAAAATTGACGATTAACGAATTTGTTGCCTTTAGTGATCTTACACAAACCATGGTTCCCAACCCTGCGGGCGAAATGGTGAAGGGTTACCAAAGCGTTATTTCAGATAAGGCATTGCTCATTGTAAGTTTTGCAATATGCGGTTTCGCAAATTTCAGTTCTGTCGGAATGCAGATTGGTGGTATCGGGGCATTGGCGCCTGAAAGAAGGGCCGACCTTGCAAAACTGGGTATGCGGGCATTGCTTTGCGGAACGCTGGCCTCTTATCTATCCGCTACAATTGCGGGGTTACTGATGGGATAGGTAGGGTGGTAAGGTAACTAAAGTAAATAAATAAATGAGGTAAATAAAGTGGTGGGCAACTGAGGTGCAAATTATTGTATAAAAACAAACAACTGTTCGTTAACGAAAGAAAATTCAATTAATAAAAGGCCAACCAGTGAATATTCTATTTGTTTGCAGTAAAAATTTGTCGCGTAGTCCTACAGCGGAGATGATTTACAAGGATCATGACGACATCAATGTAAAATCCGCCGGAACAGAGCCATCAGCAGAAAATAAGCTAACTGCGGAAAACATCAGTTGGTCTGACCTTATCTTTGTAATGGAAAAAAAACATGAACAAACAATACTCGAAAATTTCCCTATTGAGACTAAACAGAAGCAAATCATTGTCCTTGATATCGGGGATGAATATAAATATATGGACGATGAATTAATCGACAAAGTAAAGGCAAAAGTTAGTGTGTACCTGGACAAATAATTAGCTGGTTGCAAATTACAATTGCGGGTAAATATCAAAAGTACGGCAGGTGATTCAACAAGAACCGGACGCAAAAAGTTTAAAAGTATCATTTTACATGTACCTGTTCTTCAAACAACTTAACCGGGCAGAAATTACTGGCGAAAGTTATGGGTTGCCAGTAAAGAAGGGGACCCATAAAAAAAACCGAAGTGTTGAACCCCGGTTTTTGTTTTTATAGATATGCGATTACTTAAGCGCTTCAATTTTCTTTACGAAATTGGCTTTTGGCTGGGCACCTACTAATTTATCCACCACTACTCCGCCTTTTACAAAAAGTATAGCGGGGATGCTGGTGATTCCGTAGTTTGTAGATATCTCCGGATTGTGGTCAACATTTACTTTTCCAACGTTTACCTTGCCATCATATTCCTTTGAAAGTTCTTCAATTACCGGACCGATTGCCCTGCAGGGACCACACCATTCTGCCCAAAAATCAATTACTGATAATTTATCTGAATCTAAAACTTCTGTTTTAAAGTTCGCATCTGTGAATTCATGTGCCATAAATATTATTTTGTTTTTAAATTAATTTACACAAAGAATGGCAAAAATACATCCAAATTTTTAAATGTGTTGTAATGACATATACACAATACAATTGTCAGTGTTAATATGTTGTTTTGCCACATATTGCAATGATTGGGTAGGGCGGTAGCGCATTATCGGTGAATGGTGAATGGTCAATGGTCAATCGTTAATAATGAAATAATACCAACATTTCCGGCCATTATAATTTACATAACAAGGTTATTTGGATTTCCTTAACAATTAATCAGCGACTTTAAATAATAGCCGTCAAATTTTGGCCATTCACCATTCAATGTCGTTTAGTTAAGCCTGAAGGGCTTTAATTTGAATAGCCGTCGGTTTCACCGGCGGAAGAATAAAGTAACCGGACAGCAACCCCGAAGGGGGTTGAATTTTATTTCGCCGTCTGTTTTCTTTTGTTCAACCCCGAAGGGGTTGTTGTCCGCGGTTATATTATCCACGGGTTGCACCCGTAGCTATTCAATTTTTACCCTTTCAGGGTAATTCAACCTTAACTAAACCACATTGATTCACCATTGACCATTCACCTAAACTATCCAGTTACAACGCTTACCTCTATATCTTTGTTTTCATTAAGAAATACCGCCATATCATCATTCATCGTAAAGCCATTTTCTAACCGGTACATACCAACCTTATGATTATTTCTTATATCAACAATATTGAATTTTAGCAATGTATTCCCGGGATTATCCTTTATATTTTGCTCCATAAAATTTACAAAATTTTTATTAACAAACTGGGGTTGCACTTCAATTATTACCTGTTTTGTTAAAGCTGGCTTTACTGTTTCCAGCAAATAGATCCTCGAAAGTTTAAATTCGTACTGGTCACTGTTATACCTAGTTTTAAAACAACCTTCCACCAGAACGATTAACCCCTTTTCGAGGTAATCCTTATATTTCACATAATCCTCGCTCCAAAGCATGAATTCACTTTTGCCGCTATAATCTTCAATCGACAGGATCGCAAAGTTTTTACCGGTTTTGGTAAGCCGTTGCTGTGCTTCCACCACAAGGCCCGCCACTCGAAATTGCCTGCCGGGATTGGCATAGGTATTTACCGCTGCTTTAAATTCATTATACTCGGACAATGGGGTAATGTTATAGTGTTTCATTTCGAATTTGAAATTATCCAGCGGGTGGCCACTCATAAACATACCTGTTACGTCCTTTTCATAATCTAATTGTTCTGCCAAAGGCCAGGGCTCACAGGGAGATAATTTAGGAGGCACAAGATCGGGCATTTGCAGATCGCCAAATAAAGTATTGCTGGCGCTGGCATTTTGAAATTGATAAATGCTGCCAAATTTCAATATCTTTTCTAATCCCTGTACATCGCCCGGGGCAACGTGAAAATATTGGGCGCGGGTAATATCTTTAAAACAGTCAAATGCACCTGAATAGATCAAGCTTTCCAATGATTTTTTATTGGCGGTACGCTGGTTTACCCGTTTTGCCAAATCGAAAACCGAGGTGTAATGTCCGTGTTTTGACCTTTCTTCAATGATACATTCAATGGCATTTTCACCCACGCCTTTAAGTCCGCTAAAACCAAAACGTATTTCCCCTTTTTTATTTACGGCAAAGCCATTCTGCGATTCATTGATATCCGGCCCCAATACGGTTAAACCCATTCTTTTGCACTCTTCCATAAAGAATGTGATCTTATCGATACTACCCGCATGGTTTAAAACCGCCGCCATGTACTCGCTGGGGTAATGCGCCTTTAAATACGCTGTTTGATAAGCTACAAAAGCATAACAGGTAGAATGTGATTTATTGAAAGCGTATTGGGCAAATGCTTCCCAGTCGGTCCATATTTTTTCTAATTTATCTTTAGGATGCCCCTTTGCAGTGGCCCCTTCAATAAATTGAAATTTCATTTTGTCGAGGATGGCTATTTGTTTTTTACCCATTGCTTTACGAAGGGTATCAGCATCCCCCTTACTAAACCCGGCCAGCTTTTGCGACAGCAACATTACCTGTTCCTGATAAACCGTAATACCATAGGTTTCTTTCAGGTACTCTTCCATATCGGGCAAATCAAATAGCACTTGTTTTTTACCATGTTTTCGATCAATGTATTCAGGAATATATGCAATTGGCCCCGGACGATACAGTGCATTCATGGCGATCAGGTCGGCAAATTTATCAGGCTTTAATTCCCGTAAATATTTTTGCATCCCTACACTTTCAAACTGGAAAGTGGCATTGGTATCGCCCTGCTGGTATAGTTTATAGGTTAATTCGTCATCTAAGGGGATATCATCAATGGCAATACTCACGCCGTGATTCTGATTAATTAACATGAGCGCAGTTTTCATTATGCTCAGGGTTTTTAAACCCAGGAAGTCCATTTTGATAACACCCGCTTCTTCAATAGAACCACCTTCAATCTGGGTAAGCCACAACTCAGATTCTTTGGAAGATGCCACCGGCAAAAGGTCCGTTAAATCTCTTGGTGCAATGATGATAGCCGATGCATGGATACCGGTGTTGCGCACAGAACCTTCTAAAATTTCTGCTTCATGCAAAATGGTACTGTGCAGGTTATTGCCGTTATAGATCTCCCGGAGTTTTTTTACATTTTCAATATCATCTGCCTGCAACTGCTCTTTTTCTTCGAGTGATTTAGCGCCATTTTTTGCTTCTTTTGTGGTAAAGGGTGCATGCAGCAAACGTTTTAAGTTGATACCCGGTTTTTCCGGTACCAGCTTTGATAAAGCCCGGCTTTCCGCCAATGGAAGATCCATTACCCTTGCCACATCCGCAATGCTCGATTTTGCTGCCATGGTGCCATAAGTAATGATCTGGGCTACCTGGTTTTTGCCATATTTCTGCACCACGTAATCAATCACTTTTTGCCTGCCCTCATCATCAAAGTCTGTATCAATATCCGGCATCGATTTACGTTCGGGGTTTAAGAACCTTTCAAACAGCAGGTTGTATTTGATGGGGTCTATATTCGTAATGCCAATGCAATACGCCACCACGCTTCCGGCAGCCGATCCCCGGCCCGGTCCAACAAATACACCCATTTCTTTTCCTGCCACAATAAAATCACTAACAATGAGGAAGTAGCCGGCGAATCCCATGGTTCGTATCACGCCCAACTCAAAATTGATGCGTTCTTCAATTTCAGGGGTAAAAATTTTATACCGCTCTTTAGCGCCGGCCCAGGTTAGGTTTTCGAGGTATTCATCCTGCGATTTAAAGTTGGAAGGCACCACAAAGTGTGGGAGCAGTATATCCCTTTTTAAATCGAGCAATTCTACTTTATCTACCACTTCGCTGGTGTTATCAATCGCTTCAGGTATGTCTTCAAATACTTTTATCATCTCTGCCCCGGTCTTTAAATAAAACTGGTCGTTGGGGAATGCAAAGCGCTTATTTTTAACCAGTATATCATCATCGGCATTCTCGCTCCATTTGGGAGTAGCCTGTTTTTCACCCGTATTGATACATAACAGTATATCATGGGCATTGGAATCTTTTTGATCTACATAATGGGAGTCATTGCTGGCAATTATTTTTACATTGTATTTTTTGGCAAACTTTAATAATACCAGGTTTACCTTGTCCTGGTCGGGTATTCCATGTCTTTGCAGCTCTATGTAATAATCTTCCTGGAAAATATTCAACCACCATTTGAATTCGTTTTCACCTTCAGCTTCCCCTTTTTTTAAGATAGTTTGCGGAACCAATGCGCCAAGGCAACAAGTGGTGGCGATTAAACCCTCATGGTATAAATGGATGAGTTGTTTGTCAATCCTGGGATATTTGGAATACATTCCTTCAATATATCCCAGCGAGGTGAGCTTTACAAGGTTTTTATAGCCGGTATCATTTTTAGCCAGTAAGATCTGGTGGTGGCGCGGGTCTTTTTCCTCCTTGCTAAATGTTTTACGGGTCCTGTCAGTGGTGATGTAAAATTCGCAACCTACAATGGGCTTTACTTTCAAAGACTTGTCTTCATTCCGGTGCTTATAAGCCTCTTTTACGAATTCAAAAGCGCCGAACATATTGCCGTGGTCACTGATAGCCAGGGCAGGCATTTTTTCTGCAATGGCTTTTTGATATAAATTTTTAATGGAAGCAGCTCCATCCAATAAAGAAAACTGGGTATGTACGTGGAGATGGGAGAAGTTCATAAGAATTGATAACTGATAATGGGTTGATGGATAATAATTTTAATTTATGATTCAATGCCGTTAGTTAAGATATTTTTTGCTTGTCTGACCTCGCCTTAGTCCTCTCCAAAGGAGAGGAAAGGGCTTAACTAAACGACATTGATTTATGATTGTATACACTTTATCCGGAATATTCAATTATTTATAATAGGTTAGGAGATAAAAATCTGACTTATAAATAAATATATTTTTTCATCGGGAACATTGCCAGATATCACTGACCCTTCAATTATCACGCAAATATCGTTCACAATAAAATGGCTTTCTAATTCGTTTTTCCACATGGGTAACCTCTTATAAACCAACTAATTACTTTATAAGCTTGTAGTTACCGGTTTTGGACACTAACTTTGCGGTGCATTTAAGAAATTTATTTATTAATTGTATGTATTACAAGGTTCATAGAAAAGTAAAGATAAATAGCGGAGCCAGGGAGTTTAGATGATTAAAATTACACAAGGCTAAGTTGTACTTGCGCGTAAACCCATATTTTACGTATGAAACGCTTATTTTCCATTTCAGTTGCTGCCGGCATTCTTTCAGTAACAGTTATACCTGTCAAGGCTCAAACCAATGTTAATATCGAGAGGTTTTCGGGCAGCGTCAGGGCTAAAAAGTCCCCGAAATTTATAGAAAGCATAGAAATTGTACGGGGAGCTACCACCAGTACGATAAGTACAGAAGAAAAAAAATCATCACAACCGGAAGCAGTTACCAAATTATCAGTTGTTAAACCCGGTTTTGCCGGTAACATTGAGCATTGTACATCCTTGCAGTTCAAGTATGCAATGCTCATGGACAGGGAGGTGGAAAGCATTACTAATTTTTCTTTATATAAATTTATAGAAGACTGGTGGGCTACCCGTTATAAATATGGAGGATCCGACCGGGAAGGAATTGATTGCAGCGCTTTTACCGGGAAATTGTTATCAGAAGTGTATGGTTTAACAGTTCCGAGGACGTCGAAAGATCAGTTTGCTTTATGTGAAAAGCTTGCTACCGGCGATTTGCTGGAAGGTGATTTGGTTTTCTTTCAAATCCAGGGTGGTATAAACCATGTGGGATTGTACCTGGGTAAACATTATTTTGCTCACAGCAGTGTTGGCGGCGGCGTTACTATCAGCAGTTTAACCGATGACTATTACAGCAAAAAGTTTATTTCAGGTGGGAGGATACCCCGTTCGCCCGCGGCGGAAATTGTTAACCAATTATAAAAACAGCTTTTTCCTGAAAATAAAACTATTCAAAATTTCACCGTTTTTTGAATAACGCCCTTTATGGAAGGGGAACTTCGCCTCTTTTTTTGCCCAGTTTTTTTAGTATTGTGTTCCATACCGGCAGGATATCGGAAGATAACTTTAATAACAACGTGCCTGAAGCATAAATGGCAATAAAGCAGGTGCTCCTGGTTACTAACCACAAAAATCCGGTATACCTGTCAAATAAAAAATAACAGCAGTAAAAGGCTGTTATCCCTAAAATAATGGTGTACAGTGTTTCTTTGGTAAAAGGCTGCATATTAAATTTCTTTTGTAAATACCAAAAACGGATGGCATTGTACACCGAAAACGTAATGAGGTTAGCTATCGCCGGTCCAACTATATCAAAATAATATTTGGTTAAGATATAATTTAAAGGCAGGGTAAGTATCAAAAGAATGATACCTGTAAAAAATTCAAATTTCCAAAGCGTGGAGGTAGCGATGATCTGGCTGTTTACCCCAGTGCCCATATCCACTATGCGCATAAGGCCAATAAAAAAGAAAACCCATCTGGCATCCAAATAACCGCTTTGCAGGTGAAACGTAAAAATACCGTCTGAAAAATTAAGCCATATCAATGCAAACATCCCAACGGAGAATATTAACTGGTTGATGGATGACTGCTTGTAAATCCTTTTGATCCTGTTATGATCTTTATCTTTCCATGCCTGGGCAAGGGCAGCGATAGAAGAAGAGATGATGCCTCGTTGCGGAGCCTGTATCAGGCTGGCCATATTTTGGGCAAGCGAATAGATGGCCACTGCTATCAGTCCGTTGGTTGAAACAGAAGCTAACAGGATGGTATCAAACACCCCGGCAATTGCGTACACCAATGTACCCCCATAAATAAATTTGATGAGGGTAAGGATTTTTTTTGAATACTTTTTTGTAACCACACTTACTTTGAAAGTAAGGTGTATATAGCCTTTTGATAAAAGATACACCAGCAATATCAGTGCAATTGCTAAATAGGTAAAGGAATAAATTTTGATAAAAAGATCAAATTCGCCCAAAAGGCCAATAAAAGTGAATACAATTAAAATAGTGGTAAAGGCCCGGAATTGAACCTCCCTTAAAAAATTAGTGAAGATGGATTTTTTTAATTGCCAGGCGTAACTTTCCAGGATACTGTACAAAGTCAACCCCAGTCCAAAAGGAAATATCCAGTAGTAATATTTTACAAACTCAGGTGAATTTTTGCCAAATTTATAAATGATCAGGTCTTTAAAATAAATACCGCCGATCACTACAAAACAAAATCCTCCCAATGCAACCAGCAGTGCCCAGGTTAAAATATCATTTTTTCTTTTATCTAAATTATCGTTGTAGTAAGGATAAAATTTAAAGATATAAGAGGGCATACCCAGGTTGGCCAATGAAAACATCAGGTTGGCTACAGCTATAAATATACCGGTGAGGCCATATTCTTCTTTGCTAAACCCGCCTTCTTTTGTAAATAAATAAGTATTGAAAAAGCCTAATGCAAAGCCAAAATAAACCATCACTGATGAAATAATACTTTGCCTTCTTATTTGGCTCATACCCTTGTTTGGGGCGAAATTAATCTACCTTTTTCGTTTTGATATAAAAATTTATATCAACAGAAAATTTATTATCACCTTCGGGAGATCCATTCAATGTTTGCCATCCTTCGGCAGGTTTTATCCAGTGTTGCGTTTTAAAATTAATTTTCAATGGCATATTAAATCCTTTTATACAGTTGGTATAGCGATAAGAAAGTTTGTTCCGGTCAACCCTGTATTCTAATATCGGTACCTGTATTGTTCTTAGATACTGCTCAAAAACTTTGCTGAAATTTATGTTGGATTGCCTGCTGATATACTCTTCTACCTGTTTTGAACTAACCGTTTTGTGGTAGAAACCGGAGTTGAGTCCCCTTAATATTTTTCTGAACAAAGCATCATCATTGATAATCTGGCGGATAGTATGGATCATATTACTGGCTTTTTCATACATATCGCTACTACCTTCTTTGTTTACATTGTAAAGCCCGATGACTGGTATATCATTCGCTATATTTTTCCTGATCCCGGTAATATAAGCAGTTGCGGCATTTTTACCATAATAGTATTCAATAAACAATGTTTCAGCATAATTGGTAAAACCTTCATGCACCCACATATCAGCAATATCTTTTGTGGTGATACTATTGGCAAACCATTCATGCCCGCTTTCGTGCACAATAATGAAATCCCATTTCAAACCCCAGCCACTGCCACTTGGATCCCTGCCCAGGTACCCGTTTTGGTAACCATTGCCGTAAGCTGTTGCACTTTGATGTTCCATTCCCAAGTGAGGGGCTTCTACCAGTTTATACCCGTCTTCATAAAAAGGATAGGGGCCAAACCAGTATTCAAATGCTTTCATCATCCTGGGAGCATCGGCAAATTGTTTTTTAGCTTTTTCAAGGTTATACCCCAATACCCAGTAATCCATATCCAGGTTCCCTTTTTCGCCCTTGTATATTTCGCTGAAATGCACATACTTGCCAATGTAAGGGATAATATTATAATTATTAATAGGGTTTACAACAGCCCAATTGTAGGTAGCTGTGCCATCATGGTTCATTTTTTTACCACGCAATCTCCCATTTCCTACGCAAACCAGGGTGTCAGGAACGGTAATATACATTTCAGCGCTATCGGGTTCATCGCTTTGATGGTCTTTGCAGGGGTACCATACACTTGCGCCCAGCCCCTGGCAGGCTATGCTTACCCAGGGGTTGTTTTTGTTGTCTTTTTTCCAGATCAGCCCTCCGTCCCATGGCGGAAGCCTGGCTATGCGTGGCTTGCCGTGGTAATAAGCTGTAAGGTAGACGATCGGGAAATTTATATGGGGATCTGAAAAATGACTACCGGCAATGAAATATGCATTGCCATCTTTCCTGATTTCATTCTCGTCAATTTTCATTTGGCCCGATTCACCCATTGAATAGAAAATGCTATCCATGATCAAAGGTTCCTGTAAATCAATTTGAAAAAATTCTCCTTTCTTCAGCACCTTCAATTGTATTGCATTGTATCCGCTGATGCTGCTATCGGCAATAGTAAACCTTACATGCAAATCATATTTTAATACATCCCACCAGTCTCGCGCCGGCCCATCGGTTCCCCTTAGAGTATCAGCATGAGAAAGTGACATTCTTCCACCCAACGGCTGGGCAACAGACTTTGAAAAATTAAGCATAACCAAAAGAACCAGCACCAGGCAAACTTTCATTTAATTGACAATTGATAATGATTTAATTGATAATGTTCTCTAATTTTAGCTGAATTAATAAAATTAAACAGAAATTAGCCAACGGGATTAAAAACCTGGCAATAGCAGATAAAAAAAGAATGTTAAAATATCCTTATCTGTTACCCCGCTATCGACTAAAACCAGCCTGTAATAATTAAAGAGATGAACTTAAACCATTATTCATTATCCATTATTTCATGCTCAATTATCCTGCTTTCCTGTTCTAACCACCAGCACCCCGAAAAAAAAATATTTCATTACAATGAGCAATCCGGAATTGCATCCCTTGATCCTGCATTTGCAAAAAACCAATCGGTTATGTGGGCCATTCATCAACTATACAATACCCTGGTTGAAGTGGATGAAAATATGCACCTGAAACCATCTCTTGCAAAAAGCTGGGAACTATCACCCGACAATCTCCGGTTTACCTTTCATTTAAGGACGGATGTTTATTTTCATGATGATGCCGTATTTGTTAATGCCAGGGGCAGGTTGCTTACGGCAAGCGATGTGGCCTATAGTTTTAGCAGGATCGTTGATAAGAATGTTGCAAGCCCCGGTGCATGGATATTTAATAACCGGGTTGACCCGGCAGATGGTTTTAGTGCATTGGATGATTCTACTTTCGAGTTAAAGCTGCTTCGCCCCTTTCAGCCCATACTGGGTATTTTGAGTATGCAGTATTGTTCAATTGTGCCGAGGGAGGCAGTTGAGCAACACGGCAGTAATTTTCGCAGTCATCCTGTTGGCACGGGACCGTTTCAACTACTTACCTGGGTAGAAGGCCAGGCTTTGTTGTTAAAGAAGAACAACCACTATTTTGAAAGGGACAGCAGCGGCTATCCATTACCGTATTTAGATGGCATCAAGGTTTCTTTTTTTGACAGTAAGGCCACCGAGTTCCTCGAATTTCAACAGCGGCGCCTTGATTTTATCAATGATATTGACGCTTCGTTCAAAGATGAGATACTCACCAAAACCGGGCACCTGAAAAAACAGTGGGAGGGTAAGCTATTGTTGCAAAAGCATGATTATCTTAACATAGAATACCTCGGGATCTTAGTGGATACCAGCAATGAGTTGGTAAAAAGTTCACCCTTGCGGTTAAAAAAAATACGACAGGCTATTAATTTTGGTTTCGACAGGAGGAAGATGATGTTGTATTTGCGCAATTCAATTGGAACTGCTGCGGAAGGTGGTTTTGTACCGTCCGGTCTGCCTTCTTTTGATACCGTTGCAGTCAGGGGCTATCGTTATGATCCCGTAAAAGCTAAACATCTGCTTGCTGAAGCGGGTTTCCCGGAGGGCAAAAATTTACCTTCGGTAAAATTATTGACCATCCCAATATATGCCGACCTGGCAACTTATATCGCCAACGAATTAAACCTGGCCGGGATCAATGTCGAGGTAGAAGCGATCCAGAAAAGCTTATTACTGGAGCAGACTTCCAAATCGCAGGCCCTGTTTTTCAGGGGTAGCTGGATAGCGGATTACCCGGATGCAGAAAATTATTTAAGTGTTTTTTACGGCAAAAATCCTGCACCCCCAAACTATACGCGCTATAATAACCCGGTTTATGATGAATTATATGAGAAGGCAATCGCGGAAAAAAATGATTCCGCCAGATATAAACTTTATCAGCAAATGGATCAGTTGATTATCAATGATGCGCCGGTTGTGCCTTTATGGTACGATATGGCCATTCACCTTGTACATATGAATGTTGCAAACTTTTTTCCAAATAGCCTGAACTTGCTGGAACTGAGAAAAGTGAAAAAATAATGTAGACAAAATTCTTTTAACTTTGGAAAAATGTCTATATTTGAAAAAATATGGAGGTATGAAAGATAAAAATATTGCTTCAAAAATATATGAACAATATGCAGGTTATATTCAGCAGGAAGATTTAAATACACTTTCAGAGCCAGAAGCTATTTATGCCAGCGCTTTTGATGATATGATAACAGTATCCAGTTATGATAAAGATTTTGCCGCAGATCTTTTGGATGTTTCTTATAAAACAGTGGCAAGGTATCAAAAAGAAAAAAAGAAATTAAGTCCTTTACAAAGTGAATATATTTTAAAAACCATTGTGCTTTTTAATAAAGGCAACCAGGTATTTGGTAGTGAAGAAAGTTTTAGCCGATGGTTAGATAAGCCTGCATTTGGTTTGGGCAATCGAATTCCCCGTGCATTTATTACCACTGTAGGCGGTATAAATTTTATAGTGGATGAGCTTAACCGAATAGCCCATGGAGACCTGGCATAATTACCCACTTCATGATTGTTTATAGAATCACCACCGATCAATGGAGTAAGTCTTTAACCGCTTCAGGTTATGCCGCAAGATGGAGCGCCAAAGGTTATTTTGTTATTTATACGGCAGAAAGCCGGTCGCTTGCATGGTTAGAAAACCTTGTACATAGAAGTGGTGAAGGAAATAACAATCTGTACAAAGTAATGTTGATTGACATTCCTGACACTATCCCAATTGAAAATACTGATGCCTTTTGCCTCAAAAAAGACTGGCATACAACTGATAATTATGGTTATTGTCAATCCATAGGAAGTAAATGGTTGAATGAACTCAAAAGCGCTGTGCTGAAAGTACCTTCTATTGTTATTAAAAAAGAACATAACTACCTGATCAATCCCCATCACCCTGACTTTAAAAAAATAACACTAACAGGCAATGAAGATTTTGATTTTGACAGGCGTTTCTGATCACTGCTTTTTTAGTTTGGTTTTAAACACTTTTTGAAACTTCTCCACCTTTGGCCTGATTACAAACTGGCAATAACCCTGACCTGTGTTATCGTTATAATAATTTTGATGATAGTCTTCAGCAGGATAGAATTTCATATATGGTTCCAGCGTCGTTACTACCGGGTTGTCCCATGCGCCGCTTTTATCTAACGCTGCTTTGTATTTTTCCACCAAAGCTTTTTGCGCTTCATTATGGTAAAAAACCACGCTGCGGTATTGTGTTCCAATATCGTTTCCCTGCCTGTTCAGGGTGGTTGGATCGTGTACCTGCCAAAATATTTCCAGTAGTTCATCAAAGGTAATTTTGGATGGGTCGTACTCAATGTTTAAACATTCGGCATGGCCGGTAGTGCCGGTGCATACCTGTTTATAAGAGGGGTTGTCTACTTTGCCGCCGCTATACCCGCTTATTACTTTTGAAACCCCTTCCACCTGCTGAAAAATCGCTTCTGTGCACCAAAAGCATCCTGTTCCGAACGTTGCAGTATCCATTGTTACATTATTTACATTGTCATTCATATTTTTCGATTTAGTTGTGTTGTTTTTTTGAGCAGGACAAACCAGGCCCACTAAAGTAATTATGGTTAAAAATAATAATTTCATTTTTATAAATTTTAAAGAAACTACGCAAAATTAATTAGCTTAGTTTGAGAAACAATTTTTAATTCAAGGGTTTAACAAACACCGTATTTGAGCGTTTTTTTGATATGGATAATATAACTATGACGACTGCATTATTTATTTACCCGAAGTTATTGTCAATCCAATCCTGCGGGAGGCGATACCTGGTCAATTACCCGCAAATAGCGCATTTGTTGTTTTTACTCTTCATAATTCCTGTTTTTTTTTCAGCGTGTAAATCTAATTCACCCATGCAAAATATCACCACTAATGCTTTCCGCCTAAAACCTGGGGAAGATCTAAAAGCAGGTATTCAGAAAATGGTTGCTGAAAAGCAAATTAAGGCCGGATGGATCAGTACTTGTGTCGGGAGCCTGACAAATTTCAACATTCGCTTTGCCAACCAGCCTGGTGGCAGCGCTGACAGCGGATATTTTGAAATTGTAAGTTTAACGGGTACCGTATCCCTCAACGGTTCTCATATCCATATAAGTGTAAGTGATAGCACGGGCAAGACTATTGGCGGACATTTAATGGATGGCTGCAAGGTTTACACCACTGCCGAAATTGTGATCTTAAGTAGCAACCAATACGAATTTAAAAGAGAAAAGGACGGTACCACGCCATGGGAAGAATTGCAGGTGGAGGAGAAATAATCAGTTAATGATTAACAATGTTGAAACCGGTCATAAATATAATGTGGGCAATGCTCCACATTGGTATGCGGTAGAAGGGAGTGACACAACAGTGTTGATTTTTGTACCTTTGCCGGCAACAAAACAAAAAAATCTTTTAAGGGGCATATACACATGAAATTTTTTCCTGAATCGGCGTTGATGCAGTTAGAGTACGAAAAGGTAAAAACCTTACTTGCCGAATATTGCAAAACAGCATTTGCAAAAAACAGGGCGGCCAATTTGCGCATCCACACAAAAAAGGAATTCATAGACCTTGAATTGAAACAAAGTCATGAATACAAGTTATTATTACAAACCGGGCAGTACTTTCCCAATGATTTTGTACTGAACTTAACCAAGGAACTAAGGTTATTGGCCATCGATGGGGCCGTGCTTACGGGTGAACAGTTTCTACATATCCGTAAACTGGCTGAAAATACCGGCAATATTTTCAGGTGGTTTGACAGTGAAAGGAGAATTGCCTGGCCCGGGCTTACAAAACTGGTAGAAAACACTTATTTCGAAAAAAATATTACTGTGTTGATTGATGAGATACTGGATGAGCAGGGTAATGTAAAAGACAGCGCCAGTGAAGCATTGGCGGGTATAAGAATGAACCTGTTCCGGAAGAGAAATGAACTTCGCCGCGTATTCGACAGGATGATATCGAAGTTAAACAAAGTGGGATGGCTGGCGGATATTGAAGAAAGTTTTATAAACGGTAGGAGGGTGCTGGCAGTATTTGCAGAGCAAAAGCGCATGATCAAAGGTATCCTGCATGGCGAAAGTGATAGCCGCCGAACCAGTTTTATTGAACCGGAGGAAACGACCGGGCTTAATAATGATATCTTTTCGCTGGAGAATGAAGAGCGTAAAGAAGTATACAGGATACTTAGAAAACTGACACAAATAATCAGCGTATATGCACCGCTGCTAACAACCTATCATGATATAGCGGGGGAGTTTGATTTTATTCATGCAAAAGCAAAATGGGCTATCCAGTTGGGAGGTAATTACCCGCAGGTGCATGACAAGGCGCACCTTCGGTTGATACAGGCCTATCACCCGCTGTTACTGATCTATAATAAAAATAATAATAAAACCACCATACCGGTTAACCTTACGCTGGACGACAAAAATCGGATATTGGTGATTAGCGGCCCCAATGCCGGCGGTAAGACAGTCACGTTAAAAACAGTGGGACTTTTGCAACTGATGATGCAAAGTGGTTTGCTGGTTCCTGTTCATCCGGATAGCGAGATGGGGATTTTCAAGCAGATCATGATCCATATCGGGGATACCCAGAGCCTCGAATTTGAGTTAAGCACTTATTCTTCGCACCTGATGAATATGAAGCATTTTATGGAAAATGCCAATGGTAAAACGCTTTTCTTTATAGATGAACTGGGAAGCGGAAGCGACCCTAATCTCGGGGGAGCTTTTGCGGAAGTGATTATGGAAGAACTGGCCCGCAAACATTCTTTTGGTATAGTAACCACGCATTACCTTAATTTAAAAGTAATGGCCAACAAAGTGCCCGGTATCATCAATGGTGCTATGCAGTTTGATGAAAAGAACCTGATGCCCTTATATAAATTAGTGGTAGGTAAGCCTGGAAGTTCCTATACTTTTTCCATTGCCGAGCGCATAGGATTGGAAAAGCGGCTAATTGAAAAAGCAAGGAGCCTGGTAGACGAAGACCATTTCACGTTAGACAAATTACTCAACCGGACAGAACAGGATCTCCAGGAGATTGACCTGGAGAAAAAAGAATTGTTTCACCTCGTAAAGGAAAATGAACGGCTGAAAAAGGAAATGCAGCAGGTGCTGGATAAAGAAAGGCATGAACAGGAAGTAGAGCGTTTGAAACACCAGAATAAAATTTCAGAAGACAAACTAGCCTACCTGAAAGATATGGAGCGGCGGCTAAAAGCAATGGTTACAGAATGGCGAAGATCTGAGGATAAAGATAAAGTGGTTAAAATGATCCATGCTTTGTTATTTAACCAAAAAGAAAAAATGGTGACAGAAAAGCATCAGAAAAAAATGAATGAAAAGTTTGTAGAAATAGGAGGAACGATAGGAATTGGCGACAAAGTAAGGATGAAACAGAACCGCCAGGTAGGGATTGTAAAAGAATTAAGGGGTAAAAAAGTGGTGCTCCAGGTTGGTGTAATGCCCATCACTGTTGACTTAAAAGACCTGGTAGTGGTAAGAGACAGGGATCCGGAGCAAATAAATGTTTAAAAGTTTTGGGTTGAAATAATTCAAGCCGTACTTTTGCGCCGGAGAGTTGGCAGAGCGGTCGATTGCGGCAGTCTTGAAAACTGTTGACTGTAACAGGTCCTGGGGTTCGAATCCCTAACTCTCCGCCAA
>JACMLJ010000018.1 GCA_014379625.1 Ferruginibacter sp.
AGCAGACCATTTTATTGCTGGCGAAGTTTGGGCTGTTGAGGGAACTTATGACACTGAACTAAAAAAAGAAAATAATGTATGGAAGGCTACAAAACACAAATTTAATCTTCAAAAGCAAACAGGAAATACAAAACTTCCTGCAAAAGCCATGGAAATAGCAAAATCAAAAATTATGCGTAGCGTTCAATTTATAAGTGATGGACTTGTCTTAAAAGGGAATTTGTATTTGCCACCAAATTTCAATTCAGAAACCAAATATCCAACCATTTTAGTTACTGGTTCATGGACAACTGTTAAAGAACAAATGAGTGGTTTGTATGCAAAAGAATTAGCCAAGCAAGGTTTCATTACTCTGGCCTTCGACCCTCGCTATTTTGGCGAAAGCGAAGGACAGCCCAGATTTTGGGAAAACCCATCGGCAAAAATTGCAGACTTCAAAAATGCAATCACATTTTTAGAAACAGTTAATGGTGTAGATACCAACAACATTTTTTTAACGGCTATTTGTGCAAGTGCTGGCTACATGTCTAATGTAGCAGCTAACGATAAAAGGGTAAATGGTTTTGCCACAGTTGCAGCCTGGCTTCACGATGGCGAGGCCGTAAAGTTAGTCTACGGTGGTGAAGCAGGCGTACAAGCGAAAATCAAAGAAGCGCAAGACGACAAAAAAGCATTTGCCCAAAATGGAGTTGCAAAATATATTCCAGCTATTAGCGCAACCGACCAAACAGCGGCTATGTTTGGCTTTGACTATTACTTAAACCCTAATCGGGGTGCAGTTCAGCAATGGAGTGCCGATAAGTTCGCGGTAATGAGTTGGGAAGATTGGTTAACCTTTAACCCTATGCCAGTTGCACAAAGCATTCAAGTGCCAACGCTTATGATACATTCAGATGGTGCAGTTTTTCCCGACTATGTAAAAAAATTCTTTAATGAGATTCCACACGACAACAAAGTTTTGCATTGGACAGAAGGAACACAGTTTGACTTTTACGACCAGCCAAAGCAAGTTTCCGAATCTGTGGCAGCTATCAATACATTTTTTAAGAATAATATCAACTAAAATGAAAAATAGTTTTGTATTACTACTCTGTTTATTATTCATTCTTCCTATAGTTGTATTTGCCCAACAATCTCCAGATATTATCATCACAAACGGAAAGGTTATTACTTTAAATCCTGAAAACAAAATCGAGGAGGCGATAGCCATTGCAGGAAACAAAATACTAGCGGTAGGTAAATCAACCGAATTACTACAGCTTAAAACGGCTACTACAAAAGTGATTGATGCCAGGGGGAAAACCATTATACCTGGTTTAAGCGACAATCATTTGCACATTATAAGAGGCGGTAGATTTTTTAACCTGGAGTTGAGATGGGATGGCGTAAAAACATTGTCGAGGGCATTGCAGATGTTGAAGGAACAGGCCGCGAGAACGCCAAAGGGAGAATGGGTAAGGGTTGTAGGCGGATGGAATGAATTTCAGTTTGCAGAAAAACGCCTGCCCACTTTAAATGAAATAAATGCTGCCACAGGAAGTGTTCCAACATTCATCTTATACCTGTACGGAAAAGCATTTGTAAATAAAGCTGGATTGAGAACACTTGGTCTTGACGCGAACTCACCTAATCCTTCCATGGGCTTGATAGAAAAAGATATCAATGGCAACCCAACTG
>JACMLJ010000099.1 GCA_014379625.1 Ferruginibacter sp.
GCTTCAAATGCATTCATGTAAATTTTTTTGCGTTTACATGATATGCTATTCCTGTTGTATCCCTACTTAAATCCCTGAATAAAAAGTTAAAGTAAATACTAATTCCAACAGCCTTTTGGGCACTTCATGCAATACTCGTTATAAATAATTTTGCAAAAGTAGCGGTTTCTAACCATAATAAATAATTAACAGGAAAATTAAATGACTATATTTTTATTTCTATTCAATTTAATCCCGGGATATTGCGTTATAACTTAAACTAAAATTATTTTTGAGTGTCCAAATCTGGTTTGAGAAACCGTTAATCTAATTGACATGCACAAAAAATTTTACCTGGTAATTTTTTTCTTCCTTTTTGCCTGTAGTGGCTATTCACAAACAAGCCCTGGTTCCAATCTTACTGAAAAGGACTCAGTGGAAATATTAAACCAGTTAATAAAACTATTGGATTCTTCGGATACGCCCAGTAGTTATGTATTTGCAAATCTTGGTGTGGGTAACCGGCTTTTTAGTATTAAGAACTATTCGTTAAATAGTAAACAAAGCACAACTAACGTTGTAGTGTACTCTCCATCGATAGGATATTTCCATAAAAGTGGTTTTGGATTAACTGCAGGTGTCAATTTATTAAATGATGGGGGAGGGCTTAGTGCCAATCAATATTCCTTATCTCCTTCTTTTGACCTGGCAGGTAATAAAAATATAGATTTTGGTATTTCGTACACCCATTATTTTATAAAGAATAAATTCTCTCCATTTTCTTCGCCCATCCAAAACGATCTTTTTACTTCTTTAACCTATAAAAAACCCTGGCTTCAACCAGGCATCGCTTTAGGGTATTCTACTGGTGAATATAAGGAAGTCAATTATAAGGATACCGTAATTGCAGGTATAAGAAGGAATATTTATGATTCCGTAAATTATCAATTAAAAGCGTTTTCAGTAACGGTTACTGCCGGTCATCAATTTTTGTGGTACGAATTGTTGGATAAGTCGGACGGACTAGGCTTTACTCCAACCTTAATGGCAAATGCCGGTTCGGCAAAAACAACCATCAGTCATAAAACGAATGCCTTTGCTTTTTTTAATTTTTTGAATAAGCGGGGCAGAATCCCGAAATTGCAAACTGATAAATTTGAAGTGCAATCAATTGGATTAAACTTAGACCTCAATTATACGATTGGCCATTTAACCATTGAACCGCAGTTGTACCTGGACTATTATTTACCTGCCACTGATTCAAAAAGATTTTCACAGGTATTTGTTTTTAATGTTGGGTATACTTTTTAGTTGCTGCGGCTGATAAGAATCCAGCATATGCTTTAGATGTGTAAAACAGGCTTTTCGTGGTCATACCGGCGTAAATGGCAATTAAAAATATACACGGTGGTATTGAAATAGTTTTTTGAAATGTGCTCTTAATATTTTGGTTAACAAATAATTATAAAATATTTGTTACCGTTGGCATACAAGTTGAAATGGTTAGGCGAACCTAAAAAATTAAATTATGAAAACGAAACTCCTGACTCTTGTTCTTTCAACCATCATCTTTTCAGCAGCTTACTCACAAAGTTTTCATCTTGGGATAAAAGGTGGGGCCAACGTGAATAAATTAACCGGAAAATCCTTTAACGATGAATTTAGTTTTGGTTATCACCTTGGCGGTTTTGCCGAAATTGGTTTAGGTAAAAGGTTTTCGGTGCAACCTGAAGTTTTATTTAACCAATTCAACCAGGACACTTCTTCCCAATTCAAAGCAATTTACAATAACCTGTTAAGCAGCGATCGTTCAAATATCAAACTGAATTATTTAAGTATACCTATACTACTGAATTTTAAGGCGTCCAATATCCTTTCCTTGCAGGCCGGCCCGCAGTTTGGTATATTGATGGATCAAAATAAAAAGCTTTTGCAAAATGGACAGGATGCGTTTAAAAAAGGTGACTTTAGTATGTTAGGCGGTGTGCAGTTGAAATTTTCAAGCTTCAGGATCTATGGCCGCTACGCACTCGGCTTATCTAACCTGAATGATATTGATGACAAAGACAAGTGGAAGAGCCAAAGTTTCCAGGTAGGTATCGGGTTGGCTATTTTATAATATTAATTACGGATAATAGTTGGGATACCATTTTTATTCCACCTGACAATAGCAGAAGGAACAGCAGTGAATAAATCATCCTGGCGGTGTTGAACAATGTATTCAACACCGTTTTTTATTGCGGCATCTATATCAGAAAAAACGGCAGGCGGCGGGTACCCGGCTATGTTAGCGGAAGTAGATACTACCGGCTTACAAAACCGTTTTACGAGTTGCCGGCAAAAAGGGTCATTTACAATCCGGATGGCAATAGTGCCGTCTTCATTAACTAAATTACGGGCAAGGCCGGTAGCGCCTTCATAAATTACTGTTGTTGGTTTTGAAATACCTTTTATATAATCAAAAATTTGAAGGTCGGGCTGTGTAACATAGGTTAAAATATCTTTTTCCTCCGCAAGCAGGATGATCATATTTTTATTGACTGCTCTTTTTTTTAATGCATAGATTTTATTAACTGCGTCCGCATTGGTGGCGTCGCATCCGATACCCCAGATGGTGTCGGTTGGATAAAGAATTAATCCACCCCGGGTTAATACCAGCAGGCATTGTTCTATATCGTTTGAAAAAGGAACCATTGTAAACTATTATAAAGTTATAGGTGAATGGTGAATCGGCAAAATGGAAAAGGCAACAGGCAATAGGTAACATGTAATGGGCAATGGGCAAAAAAGTAAAAGTCAAAAGGCAACCAACCACCAACGGCCAACCACCAACCATCATCAACCACCAACGGCCAACCATCAACCATCACCAACCATCACTCCTTTATATACTTCCACAATACTATCAGCGTATTTTCCGGTTGCAAATTTCCCTGCCTGCTCAAAACCCCTTCTGCTCAATGTTTCCACCAGTATTGTATTCGTTGCAATGTCCGCCATATGTTTTGCCAGCAATTTACAATCGTATGGCGAAAAATACAACGCGGCATCACCGGCAACTTCGGGCAGGCTGGAAGTATTACTGCAAATTACAGGTAACCCGCTCCACAATGCTTCCAGTACTGGTAAGCCAAAGCCTTCAAAAATAGATGGATACACGAGGGCTAAAGCCTGCTGGTAGATAGCCGGGAAATCCGATCCCGATGTAAATGAGCTTTCTTTGGACGATGGTAATTCATTTAACAATATAAGCCTTTCTTCAATTCCATTCAATTTCATCAATTGTTTTACTTTCTCTTTTTCTTTTTTTCCATCACCAATAACAACCAATGGAACAGCGAGTTCATCTTTCAGTAAAATCATCGCTTTGCAGATGGTAAAAAGGTTTTTCCTGGAAGTTATAGAGCTTACAAATAAAAAATATTTATCCGGTAACTGGTATTTTTTTCTTACCAATTCCTTTTCCACCTCAGTAGTTTTTTTTTCAAACACAGGGTTACAACTTTGGTAGCAGATGAATATTTTTTCAGCGTTTATGCCATATAAATTAACAAGATCATCCTTTGTTTGTTTGCTGATGGCAATAATTGCATCAGCTATTTTACAGGCGCGTTTTACTTTCCAGCGGTGCACAAAACGTTCGTCAAAATGGTAAGTTTCGGGAAAACGTTCAAAAATCAAATCATGAACGGTAACCACAGTTTTTATCTTTGCAATCTCAATGCCGCGGGGCAATTCATTACTAAGGCCATGGTATATATTCAGTCCCGCAATGGCAATATCTTTTATCATTCCGTGCCGGCGCCACAATACAGGGAAGGCTTTGTAAAATAAGCTTTTCGGTACATGGACTTCTGCGTCACTAATGACCCCTGTCATAAACAGCCCGGTCTGTTTGGGTGCAAATAAAATGTACCTGTTTTGAGGAAAGAGCTGTGCAAGTATTGTTACGAGGGTACGGCCATAATTTCCCAGGCCGGTTTTATTTTGAAAAATTCTTTTACCGTCAAATCCTATATTCATATTAGTGAAGGTTCTAAAACGATTCGCATGCAATATATTAAAATCAATTTGATGAAGAGACGCTGGTAACACAGGATGTTGCCAGGAAAGGAAGCCCAAACGTGCAATTTAGGATTTATGTACTGATCATTCATTCAGTATCCCGACAAGTTTGAAAATACCTATTGACCCCTCTGCCACAACTCTTTTAAATGTGCATACTTTAAAAAAGTATAAAATGCAGAAAGCCTGGCAGCAACATATCCCCGCCAGCCATCTAAAAAACCCATTTTAAAAATATAGTTGATTATAAATGCCGTCAATGGAGACAGATACATTTTCACTGAAGAAACTTTCTTTCCTGCATTAAAAAGTTTTTGCGCATTTAAAATAGCGTAATTAAATAATTTACGGCTGTACGAATCGAAATCTTTCATGGTGTAATGATGTACGTAGCCATGCAACTTTTTTATGGTAATATGGGATGGGATGACGAGTTTTTCATGTACCAGCGCATTATCCCATTGCACCTGTTGCTTATTGAACAGTCGTATATGATGATCCCTTGCATATTCACCGAATCTCAATTGATAGTTGCCGGTAAATGTTTTGAAAGAGAGGTCGTACACGCTGTTTTCATCAACCGTTAATGAGATATGCTGTAAATTATTTTTTAGTTCTTCATCAATGGCTTCATCTGCATCAAGCGACAATATCCAATCATGCCTGGTGGAAAGGTTTCCCAGGTTTTTGGTAGGGCCGAAGCCAAGCCATTCGGTTTGTACCAGGTGAGCATTAAATTGCCTGGCTATTGCTATTGTTTCATCAGTACTGCCACTATCAACTATCACCAGGTCATCGGTTAATCCCTGCAAACTTTGTAAAGTGTTTGCAAGGACTGGCGCTTCGTTGCGGGTGATAATAACCACTGAGATATTGTTCATGAGTGATGGTTGAGCGTAGTAACAGCCTGCCACGAAGTTAAGGCTGTAAATTTAGTTTTTATAATTCTCCCCGGCTATTCTACTTTTACAAAAAAAACAGATCACGATGCAACTGAAGGAATTTATTGAATCAGCCTGGAATGACAGGGAATTATTAAAAGAAACAGTGTATACCGAAGCGGTGAGGGATGTGATAGAAGAAGTGGATAAAGGGCGCCTCCGCACTGCATCGCCAACAGGCACTGACCCGGATGGAAGTATTACCTGGCAGGTAAATGAATGGGTGAAGCAGGCAATATTAATGTATTTTGCTACCCAGCAAATGGAAACCATGGTGTTGCCTCCCTTTGAGTTTTACGATAAAATGAAATTAAAAAGCGGTTATGCGAGACTGGGAGTAAGGGCAGTGCCGCATGCAATAGCAAGATATGGCGCATACCTGGCAAAAAATGTAGTGTTGATGCCTTCTTATGTGAATATTGGCGCTTATGTAGATGAAGGCACGATGGTTGACACCTGGGCCACGGTTGGAAGTTGTGCCCAGATCGGCAAATGCGTGCACCTGAGTGGCGGCGTAGGTATCGGGGGGGTATTGGAACCTTTGCAGGCTAGCCCGGTAATCATTGAAGACGGTTGTTTTATCGGTAGCCGTTGCATAGTAGTGGAAGGGGTAAGGATAGAAAAAGAAGCCGTGCTTGGAGCCAATGTGGTTTTAACACAGTCTACAAAGATCATTGATGTAAGTGGCGCCGAACCGGTTGAAATGAAGGGAAGGGTACCTGCCAGGAGTGTGGTTATCCCGGGGTCATATAACAAAAAATTTCCTGCAGGTGAATTTGGCGTGGGATGTGCTTTAATAATCGGCAAGCGAAAGCACTCCACTGATCTTAAAACAAGTCTGAATGACGCATTAAGGGATTTTAATGTCTCCGTATAACACTCTATCCCCTAAGTGTTGTACTTCCAATAGTTTACTATACCCCAATTCCAAAAAAAACGAAATTGGTCAACAAGTTTAATGCAACAGAATCTCCTTTGGTGGGCAGGGTGGTTAATACAACAGTTCCTGTAGCCGGGTTTATTATTGCATTTGCGGGATCCATCTTATTTTCAACCAAGGCGATTATTGTTAAAAAAGCATTTGAACAAACACATACAGACGCATTAACATTGCTCACGCTCCGGATGGTTTTTTCCCTTCCTTTTTTTATAGGGGCAGCAATCCTGGTGACTAATAAAAAAGCGAATGTAAGGTTCAGCCGAAAGCATTGGGCAAGCATCATAGGGCTGGGGTTATTTGGATATTATCTTAGCAGCCTGTTTGATTTTATAGGATTACAATACGTAAGCGCCGCACTGGAGCGGCTGATACTTTTCTTATATCCCAGCTTTGTGGTTTTGATCAATCATGGTGTATTCAGGCAGAAAATATCCGGCATTCAGAAAATAGCGCTTGGGCTAACCTACCTCGGAATTGGGATTGCTTATTTTGGCGAGTTGAAAATTGATTCTACCCATCCACATTTTTTATTTGGGAGCGCATTGATATTTCTTTGCGCTGTTACTTATTCCATTTATCTTGTTGGAAGCGGTAGAATTATACCCCTGGTTGGGGCCAGTAAATTTACCGCGTATACAATGCTGGCGGCCACCGCCGGTATTTTTTTGCATTTTGTGATAGCGGGAAATTACCATGATATGCCTTCAGGTGGGGCATTTTGGGGGTATGGATTTTTACTGGCAATTGTGGCCACAGTTATTCCGGGTTTTTTAATGTCGTATGGAATGAAGCAGATTGGCTCCAATAATGTGGCGATCGTTTCCGGCATCGGCCCGGTAAGCACCATCATACAGGCTCATTTTGTGTTGGGGGAACCAATTTTTTTTGCTCAGGTAATTGGCACCATACTCGTGATCGCGGGCGTTTTATTAACCGGGTGGAAAGGCCGCGGAACGCTTCCATAATTTATTGTCAGGTTTTGGGCAGATACGGTATAGTTTTCTATATTTGCAGCCCTGAATGAATAGCCCGGGTGGCGAAATTGGTAGACGCACTGTGTTCAGGTCGCAGCGTTCGCAAGGATGTGCTGGTTCGAATCCAGTCCCGGGCACAACCCCACTTTTAGGTGGGGTTTTTTAATGCGTATAAATTCAATACAGATAAGGTTTTCAACACATTTCTTTTCTTTTAGTTTCCTTTGATTTTATGTTGTTTTCTCGATTTTTGTTACACCGTTGTTGCATGAATAACAAGCTGCGGGAAAAAATCTTGCCTTTGAGAAAGAAAATATAACCAAAGTCAAATGAGTGTAATACTGAGAAAGCGTAAAAACGTGAATGGAATCACGACTTTAATGTTGGATATTTATTACGATGGAAAAAGAAGCTATGAAAGATTAAGTAATCTTCAGATGGCCAAGCCTTCCAATTAGCATATTTGGGTGGACATAAACAATTTTGCACCCAAATCGATAAGCTGCTGGACGATTTTGGCCCTCTGAAGCAACGATTGGTATTTATAACAGATGGCGCAGTATGGCTTCGCAACTGGATAGATGATTCGTTTCCGGATTCCGTTTCTATTTTAGATTTTTATCATGCCGCAGAACATTTACACGCATTAGCTTCACAATTTTTTAAAGCTGGCGAAAAAGGATCACAATGGGTAAAACAACAAAAAAAATTATTGCTTGACAGCCAGGTGTCAACAGTTATAGAAAACATCATCAAAGAGGCGGGGAATGAAAATAAAGATGCAGCAAAACTGATTGCCTATTATCAAAGTATTCAAAACAGGATGGACTATAAATACCATAAAGGTCTCGGCTGTGGACTAATTGGTTCGGGAGCAATCGAATCAGCCCATCGTACAGTAATACAAAAAAGAATGAAACAATCAGGTCAGCGATGGAGTATAAATGGTGCTCAAAATATGCTTAACCTCAGAGTAATAAGAAAAAATCAACCGTGGGACAAAATTATCGGGCTGACCAAGATTGATTTTAATGTTGCGGCTTAGCGAAAATTTGAAATGCACCCCCGATAAACCCCAACTATGAACATTATCCTTATTTTTGTATACGATTGCGTTTAAAACCCGACTAGCTGTATAATGAACATGAATGATCAAAACAAGACGGATTTATTGCTGATATTCAAATTGAGTCAAGGCGATCAGCTTGCATTTAAATCCCTTTTTGAGAAATATCGTAATCAACTTTTCACCTACTTGTACAAAATAACTAAATCAGCGGAGACTTCCGAAGAAATTGTTTTGGATGTGTTCCTGAAGATGTGGGATGGTAGGGAGTTGGCGCCTGGAATTGAAAATTTTAATTCATTTCTTTACCGCGTTGCACATAATAAGGCAATTGATTTTTTAAGGTCCGTAAAAAATAACCCATTAATGCAAACTGAATTATGGGAGGCGATGCAGGAGCAAATTTCTGGTGAGGCTGCGGACGCCAACCTGATGTTAAAAAATACGGAAGATTTGCTAAATAACGCCATTGGCAATTTATCCCCCCAGCGGCAAAAGGTTTTTATTTTGCACCATCACCATGGGTTTACCAATGATGAAATTGCAAAGAAGCTTTCCCTTTCGAAAAATACGGTACGCAATCACCTCTTTGCCTCCTTTGAATTTATACGCAAATTCGTCTCTGCCGGACTTGAATTGGTTATCCTGTTTTGCCTTATTTAATATTTTAATAAATTTTTTTAGCCTGTATTGGTACAGGCCATTTTTCCTTACGTCTTATACTACAGTATTGCCCACTAAAACTGCTGTATGTCACAAAACACTCTTCGTTTAAATACTCTGTTTAAGCTCTATCTCGATAATTCAATCTCAGCAGAGGATTATAAAGAATTGTTGGAATTGTTAGATGTATCCACAATTAGCCAATCACTTTCATCAGAATTAAGAGAATTATGGACACAGTCTTCACATGGGCCAATAGGACTTCCACCTAAGGTATGGGATGACAGGTTGAATTTCCTGCTGCAGCAAATGGATGCAGGGCCTAATGCGGCTGCACCTATAGAAAAAATATCCAAATGGTACAGGGTAAGATGGGCAGCGGCCATCCTTTTAATCCTCTTGTCATCTGGTACTTATTACTTGTTAAAAAAACCGGAGCCATCTTTATCGACAAATGCTGTAACAAAAAATAATGTTGTGGCCAAGGACAGGAGGCCTGGCGGAAATAAAGCAGTGTTGACCTTAGCAGATGGAACTTCCATTGTTTTAGACAGTTCAGCCAATGGTACAATTGCAAGTCAGGGAAATACAAAAGTTATCAAATTAAATACTGGTGAGCTGGCGTATAACTCTGCCGGCAATGTTGGTAAAGAGACTTTATTCAATACCTTATCTACACCCCGTGGCGGTCAGTACCAGCTAAGATTGCCGGATGGCACAATGGTATGGCTTAATTCAGCATCTTCATTGCGTTATCCAACCGTTTTTAAAGGTGCAGAGCGTAAAGTGGAAATTACCGGAGAAGCATATTTTGAAGTGGCGAAAAATCCTGCGCGGCCATTTAAGGTTAAAATTAATCTTTCATCCGGTGAAGGGGGAGAAGTAGAAGTATTGGGAACTCATTTTAATATCAAGGCTTTTGAGGATGAAGCAATGGTGCGTACCACTCTTTTAGAAGGAAGTGTAAAAGTCAACTATTCAGCCGGAACAACAACCATTAAGCCAGGGCAGCAGTTGCAATACAGTAATACAGGACAACCGAGAATTATTAATAATGCCGATGTAGAGGAAGCAATAGCCTGGAAGGAGGGCAGGTTCTATTTTGAAGATGCTGATATTGGTTACGTAATGAGGCAGATTGCCAGATGGTACAATATTGAAGTGGAGTATAAGAGTGCTATAGACAAACATTTTGATGGTGTCATATCTAAAAATGTAAGTGTGTCAAAAGTTTTGCAGATGCTGGAAATGACGGGTGAGGTAAAATTTAAAATAGAAGGAGACAGGGTAGTTGTAATACCATAATTCTTTTTAATACGAAGTGCTTTTAATCAAATAATAATCAAAAAAACCGGAGGTGCTTGCGACACCCCCGGCAAAATTTTGGCTTATTCAATTTTTCACAATCAATCACAGACTGTTTATTGTTTCACCAAAACCAAATCAAAGTTATGGATTTTAGACTTTTAAACTTTCCCCAAGGGCGAAGTGTAACCAAAATGCTGCGGATTATGAAACTTACTGCAATTTGCATTTTCTTATTATCCTTTCATGGTATTGCAAAAAGTGTGTATTCTCAAAATGTATCTCTGGATATGAAGAATACCTCTTTGAAAAAGGTATTTAAAGAGATTAAAAAGCAAACAGGGTATTATTTTTTATATTCGGTAGAAGCTCTTTCCAAGGAAGGTAAGCTAGATCTAACGGTGAAAAACGCTCCCCTTACTGAGGTGCTTAACAAGTGTTTGCAAAATACCCCACTAACCTACTCAATTGTAGATAAGATCATAGTTATCAAAAAAAGGCCGGTATTAGTAAGCATAATGGCCACTACGCCCGAACCGCCACCCACCTTTGTGGTTAGCGGAAAAGTGACGGATGAAGATGGCCTTCCTTTGCCAAATGTATCAGTACTAATAAAAGGTTCCAACAAAGGCGTATATACAGACGGAAGTGGAATATTCTCTATCCAGGTTACCGAAGGAGGTGGAACGCTTGTTTTTTCCTACGTAGGTTTTGAAAGTACTGAATCAAAAGTTTCAAAAGAAACTGCTTTGAATATCAGCTTAAAAAAGAAAGAAACGAAAGTAGAGGAGGTAGTTATAATCGGGTATGGATCGGTTAAAAAAAGTGATGTTACGGGTTCGGTAAGCAGTATTAAATCTACAGATTTGAAAGGAATCCAGATTGCATCCGTAGACCAGGCATTGCAGGGGAGGGCCGCTGGTGTACAGGTAACTAACAGCGATGCTACGCCTGGTACGAGGCCCAATATCCGCATCCGTGGCACCAACTCGCTTGGCACAAGTAGCGAGCCTTTGTTCGTAATTGACGGGTACCCGAGTAATGAAGATCTTTCTTCCATCAACCCCAATGATATCGAATCCATTGAGATACTGAAAGATGCATCGGCGACAGCAATTTATGGGTCGAGAGGCGCTAATGGCGTAGTATTGATTACAACCAAAAGGGGCCGGTCAGGCAAACTGTCTATTGGTTTGGAAACTTATTATGGTGTGGCTTCTGTTTCCAAAACATTAGATGTAATGAATGCGAAAGAATATGCCGATTATCGCAATGAGATAGTAAAAAATATTGGGGCGCCTGCGGCTAAGCCCTTTGCTTCCCCTGCTATTCTAGATTATCTCTCTACACACACCACAGACTGGCAAGACGCAATGTTTATAAAAGCTCCCCTTTCGAGTTTGCAATTAAATATGAGCGGGGGAGATGAAAAAACGAAATTTTTAATAAGTGGAGAATATTACAAGCAGGAAGGGATTATCCGCAATACGGGCTTCCAAAGAGGAAATTTGCGTTTTAATTTTGACAGGCAAATTTCGAAAAAAGTAAAATTTGGATTGACGGCGGTACTAGGGAAAACACTTGGCAATAACACTTTGGTGAACACAAACGGCGGCACCGAAGGTGGTGTGCTTTTGAATCTTCTGCGTTTAAATCCGGCAGTTCCAGTCTATGATAGCAGCCGCAGTGGGAAATATACCTACAGCAATTATTTTTTAAAAGATGCAAATAGTGATCCCGGTTCAGAATTAGATCAGCTAGGCAACCCGGTAGCGTATTCAGAGAGAGTAACTAATGCAAACTATTTAAATCGGGGACAGATAAGCATGTTTGGCGAGTATGAAATTATTAATGGCCTCAAGCTTAAGCTTTTATTGGGAGTAAAATATTTAAACAATTGGCAAAATTTTTATGCACCATTTGACTTGTTTGAACAAGCACAAAATGTCGGTACTGCTAGCCGCTTCAATAGAGTGAGAATAAATTGGTTAAACGAGAATAACCTGACTTACTCAAAAGACTTTGGCTCGAAGTTCAATATTACTGCTCTAGCAGGGGTGTCCTTCCAAAAATTCAAAGACGAATCAAATACGGCGAGCGCAACCAATTTTTTCACAAATGCTTTCACATTTAACAATATTGGGGCGGGGGCTGCAGCTTCAGTTAGCTCATCCGCCAGTCAAAATCAATTGCATTCTTATTACTCCAGAATCAATGCAAAGCTGTGGGATAACCTTTTACTTACTGCAACAGTACGGGCAGACGGGTCAAGCAAGTTTGGTGAAAATTATAAGTATGGGTATTTTCCTTCAGGAGCTGTTGCATATAAACTCACTGATGTGAAATTTATTAGAAAGCTTCAAGTTATAAGTGAATTGAAGCTTAGGCTGGGATATGGGTTAACAGGCAATCAGGAGATTGAGCCCTATCTTTCGAAATTTGGGTACGACCTGGCAAGTGCATTTAGTCCAGGTGTCGCACCTGGGGCTTTGGTTTTTGGTTCAACAAGGCAGGTTGCAGTATCCTCAAGTCGGCCTGAAAACCCGGATCTTCGTTGGGAACAAACCAGTTCAACTAACGCCGGGATTGATTTTGGAATATGGTCAAATAAATTAAATATAACAATTGACTGGTACAAAAAGACAACAAAAGATCTTCTATGGGGCGTTGCATTGCCAGCAACAACTGGTTTCGGCAGCGCTTTTAAAAATTTAGGTTCAATACAAAATACTGGTGTTGAATTTGGCTTTTCGGGCACTCCTATCGCAAACAAAAATTTTCGTTGGTCATCTTCATTAAATTTTTCCATCAATAAAAATAAGATATTGAGTTTGGGTGATGAACCATTCCGTCTTTATGGAGCTAACCAATTCCAAGCACTCATAACCCGCGACAACTACATTATCCTTCAGCCGGGTCAGGAAATTGGTAAATTTTTCCTTTACGATTTTCAGGGCATATGGCAATCTCAGGAGGAAATTGATAAGAGTGCGTTTACTGCAGCTTACAAAAACTCAATAAAACCTGGCTTTGCTAAATACAAGGATATAAGTGGTGATGGCAATATTAATATAAATGATAAACAGTTGGTGAAAGGTTCAGCTTATCCGAAAGTGGTTTTTGGCTTCAACAATTCACTCTCTTACCACGGCATCGAATTAAACGTATTTGTTCAAGGACAGCAGGGAAATAAGATAATGAATCTCAATAAGTACTGGATGGAATATTCCGTAGGATCAAACAAAGGAAAAAATATGCTTGGAAGGTGGACTGGGCCTGGAACCAGTAATGTTTTGCCCAGAGCAGGCTACGAAACTAGCCGTTTAATTGCACAAGACTTCTTGGAAGATGGCAGTTATTTAAGATTAAAATCAGTATCGCTTTCTTACCAATTAACTAATACGAATAAGTGGTTGCAGGCAGTAAACCTCAATGCTGTAAGGTTATATGTGACGGGTACAAACCTACTTACTATCACAAATTATTCCGGTTATGATCCCGAAGTAAATTCATATCGGAACAACCTATTTATGCAGGGGATCGATCAGGGTGCGTATGCAGTTGCACGTTCCATCATAGTGGGAATAAAAGTTGGGTTTTAATGTCTTTCTTTTACTTAAAATCATTAAAAAATGAAAACAATAATAAAAATAAGTTCTTTCATAATTTTACTTGCTTTTGCCACAGGTTGTAAAAAATTCCTAGAGGAAAAAACATTTACGAATCTCAACGAAACAATTTTTCCTAAAACTGAAGGAGATTTGAGGGTTTTATGCAATGGCCTTTACAATATGTTTGAAGTTAATGAGCACTACGGCCGAAGCTATATAATACTTTCTGATGTTTTTTCTGATGAACTTACGACTACAGCCTTAAGCGGACCCCGCTATGAAATGCAAAACGCATTAATAACACCTGGCAATTCCGAACTTGCAATGGTCTGGTCAAGAAATTTCACGATTATAACACGGGCCAATGTCATCGTTCAACAGGCACCTACAGTACCTTTACAAGGATCGGCAGTACAACCCTATGTTGCAGAAGCAAGATTTATCAGGGCGTTATGTTATTTTGAACTGGTGAAATTTTTTGGGGATGTTCCGTTGGTGCTTCAGCAATCTAGTCTTCTAGATTCTTTACAGTCGTTTAAGCCTAACCGGGCTCCCCAGAAAGAGGTGTATAAACAAATAGTGGAGGACTTAAAGTTTGCTGAAACCTACCTAAAAAACGAAAGTGCTATTCCTTCCACTCTAAAAGGAGTAGCAAGCGCGGGTGCTGCAACAGCTATCCTAGCAAAAGTGTATCTTACCCGTGGATACCTTCCCTTTGCAGAAGCCTCAGATTTTCAAAATGCAGCCAACGCCTGTAGCAAACTCATTACTTCTGGCGATTACAACCTTTTCGCTAATTACCGGGATGTTTTTGACCTTACTAAAGAGAATGGTATGGAACATATTTTTTCAATCCAATATGACCAGGCTCCAAACCGCACAGGAGGAATGACTGGGTTTTTAATACCGCCGCAAGTGTATCCCCGCGCATTTGGGTCCTTCCCTGCAGAACGCAAATTTTATGATGCATTTCCGAATGCTGATGTCATCAGAAAAAAGTTCGTTTTCTTTGATCAGGGGGTTGGTATTGGAGGTGCAGCGTACAATTTTATAAGTAGCTCCACAACTAATCCCTTTTGTGGAAAATACCGTGATGACATTTTAGCCCAGACAACTTTTAATGACCGATGTAATTATTTGATCATTCGATTCGCCGATGTTTTGCTGATGCATTCGGAGGCACTGAATAAAATAGCTGGAGCTGATGTAAATAAATATACCGGTATCAACAGAGTTAGGGCTCGGGTAAATTTACCTCCGCTCTCTGGGTTAAATCAGTCAGCATTTGCAGACGCGGTACTCGAAGAACGCCGATGGGAACTTTGTTTTGAGGGCAAACGTAGGGATGACTTAATAAGGATGGGAAATCTTGTTTCATTTATGAATAGCGCCGGATATACTAATGTAAAGGATTTCCACAGGTATTACCCAGTTCCACAATCTGAAATTGATATCAATTCAAATCTAAAACCACAAAATCCAGGCTATTAATGTGCTGTAGTCTTTGTCTTACAGATCAACTATCGGTAGAGTAAAGTCTAAATAGTTAAAGTTCCGCGGGAGATTGTAAAAATCACCTGCAGGAAAATTCCTGCGGAACTACTTTGCAGCTACCTCGATATATTAGATAAAGCAAAGTATTTATCCGGTGTAAAGCATTGATGACCTATTCTTCATTCATGTAATCCCCGTTTTGCAAACATTCCCTTTATTGCACTGGAAGGATAAGTAAAAGACATAACAATGATGAGCAAGGATCTGCATAAGTTAAAAGCTGTTTGGTGGTAGAGGGCAATCAACTTAACAGTAGATTAGATCTTCAAATTATTAAACTAAACCATTTTATGAAAATATTATTTTATACTTTATCAATTCTTATAGTGGCTTTAGGGATTTCACCATTTGTTGTGGGCCAACAAAATACAGAAAAGAATATGCCCAAGGCAACACAAATTGTTCCGTTAAAAGCGAATGGATTTTTTGCGGGTGAAGTAAAGTTATTGAAAGGGCCGTTTAAAGAATCGCAGGATGCTGAATCAAAAGTTCTCTTGAGTCTTGATGTTGATCGTTTACTGGCACCGTTTATAATTTCTTCAGGGATAGAGCCAAAACAACCCATGTATTTAGGTTGGGAAACAAAAGTATTGCCCGGTGTTGCACTGTCTTTTTATTTATCTGGCATTTCCAGAATGTATATGTCAACAGGTAATAAAGAATTTTTGAAAAGGCTAAATTATATTCTTGATGAACTTCATGCTTGCCAAATTAGGAACGATGGTTACCTGCTTGGGACACTTGGTGGAAAAAATATTTTTGCAAGAGTTGAAAAAGAAGGATACTTCCCGGGTTTTGGCTTTTGGGGAAGAGGGGAAGCAACTCCATATTATTCCCTTGAAAAATTACTTTCTGGTTTAAGAGATGTTTACCGGATAACAAATAATGCCAAAGCACTTGATATTGCTGTTGAAATTGGTAACTGGCTCGCAAAACACATGACCCAAATAAGCAGTACAAATTTGCAAAGGTTAATGCTGGTAGAATATGGAGGAATGAACTGGGTATTAGCAGATCTATATGCTGACACTAATGATAAACGTTTTTTGGAGCTTTCCAACAGATGGCACGATACTGTTGCAGTAGTGCCGACTTCCATGCGAATGGATGTTTTAAATCATAAGCATGCAAATATGCAGTTTCCCAAAATGTCAGGTTTAGCCGCACGTTATCCTTACTCCGGAAATGCAGATGATTTAGTAGGTTCAACATTTTTTTGGGAGACGGTGGTCAATCATCGTTCCTATGTTACGGGCGGAAATTCCGAAAGTGAATTTTTTGGACCTCCAGATTCACTGAGTAACAGGCTCACGCCTTTCACGGCTGAGAATTGCAATGAATACAACATGCTACGCCTTACCAAATTGCTGTTTGAAATTGAACCGAAAGTGGAGTATGCAGATTATATTGAACGCACTTTATTCAATCATATTCTGGCAGCACAGGATCCTTCAAACGGACAGTTGTCTTATTTTTTGCCCTTGATGCCCGGGGCGAAAAGAGTTTATCAACCCCTGGAACTTTTTTCCTGTTGTACCGCGTCAGGATTAGACAGCTACACTCGGCATGGAGAATATATCTATAGTCATAATAAATCAACTATATATGTAAATCTATTTATTGCATCCGAATTAACTGACAGAGAAAAAGGAGTTGTGCTTTCTCAGCAAACAGATTTCCCAGATACTGATCTTTCCACACTTACCATAAAATGCTCTACGGGAGTCAAAATGGATTTAGCTATTCGAAATCCATTTTGGGCAAATAATGGAGTGATTATTCTTGTTAATGAGGAAAAGCAAAAGATTACAGCTTCGAGAGACGGATATTTTCATATCAACCGCAATTGGAATAATAATGATAAAATTAAAGTAAAACTTCCTATGCGATTACGGACTGAGGCAATGCACGATAATAAAAATATGATCGCTTTGTTTTATGGGCCTATTTTATTAGCGGCAGATTTAAATGTAAAACAGGCAACTGAACTGGTAAGAGATGGAGTAGCACCGGCGTTAATAACAGGAAACCTGCCTGTAAATAAATGGTTAGTTCCAAACGGCAATGAACCCCTCAGTTTTACAACAACTGTTATGAAACCCGAACAGGTGCGGTTAATTCCTTTATACAGGAAAAAGCAGGGGGAATTTGCGGTTTATTGGAATACGTTAGATCAGGATGGATGGAAGGAAAGAACTGCAGCAAAACAGCAAAAAATGGATGATGCAAAAAAGCTTGATCTGATCACATTAGATCAAGTGAATGTAAAGGACAGCATTGCCGAGCTTAACCATCGGATATTTGGTACTAGCATAACCGGATATGGTAATGACGGTATTTTGAAAGATCAAAAATGGCGTAAATCAGCCACGTCGGCTTTTGGGTACGAACTGAAAGTTTCGGACCTATATGAAAACAGGCTGTTTGTTCAGTATATGGGCAGAGGTGTGTATGAAAGTTGGAACTGCCATATTACCATCGATGGAAAAATTATTGAATCATTAAAGCGTGGGAAAGATGACTCATATTCAGTAAATCTCTGGCAGGATTTTTACCAAATTCCAATTGAATTGACCAAAGGTAAGCAAACAGTGAAAGTATCTTTTGTGCCTGTAATTGAAAATAAAATGCAAATGCCCGGTATCGTTGAAATTAGGATATTAAGCAAATAAATCCAAAAGCTTTTAGAATGCTGTCTTAGAAGAATGCCTGGGAATTTATTTTTGAAAGACAAAGCTGATAATAATTTTTATACTAAAATAACTATAGAGTGGGAGGCGAAAATATAAAACTAATTTCATTACTAATCGTCCTTACTGGCTTCTGCCATTCGATGATAGGACAAAGGGCGGAAAATGAATACGCAGTAGATAAATCTTTCACGTCAATTACAGCAAGCTACGATTTCTCAAAAAATCCTTACACCGGCTACACCAGGAAACATTGGTTGGAAATAACTGAAAAAATAATTGCTGGCGAATTAATTCATTTGAGTAGTAAAACAGGCATGCCTCAAATTAGAATTCCTATTGGCGATTCCGCTTATGAAAAAATCCGTTGGAAAAACGAAGCAGAAACTGGTAAAAGAGTATTAGAGAGGATGATGCTTGCCGTTATAATTTATACAAAAGCCACAGGTAAAGATGAGGTGCCTGGCTTTAAGGGTTCCATTTCCGCCCCATTTATTAAAGCAATGATCAACGGTACAGATCCCGCAAGCCCTCAATATTGGGGAGACCCAATCACTTATGACCAGGTAGGGGCAGTATTTGCAATGGCGGTTTACATCGAACCAAAACGGTATTGGGAGCCACTCACGCCTGAACAAAAAACTAATCTTTTGAAATACTTTCAAAAGCAGTCTTACACAGAAACGTATAATAATAACCACTACTACTTCCACATGATTGCAACTGAAATTTTGGATAGGTACGGTTTTGAATCCAACCGTGAACATCTTACCCAAATGTTCGAGAGATTAATGGGTTGGTACCGTGGAGATGGATGGTTTTTGGATGGTAATAACCGAACATTTGATTATTACAATCTTTGGGGATTTCAGCTCTTTAACCAGGTGTTGTATAAATACGATCATCTATGGCGTAGAGAATTTGGTGACAGGATAAAAACAACCACGGCTAAGTTTTTGGAATGCTTGCCCTATTTGCATGGAAAAGATGGCGGACCCATACCCTGGGGTCGTTCATTGGCATATCGGTTTGCCGGTAATTCGGCCATTGCATGGGCAACCATCAATGGTATGAACACATTAGCTCCAGGCTTGGCGAGGAGAATTGCTTCAGGGTCACTTAAATATTTTTGGGAGCATGGGTGTATGGGTAGCGACAGTTTGTTAAGTATTGGCTATTGGGGCAACAATGCAAGTGTTGCCGAAATCTATCTTCATTATGGAGACCCTTATTGGGCCAACCAAGGCCTAGCCTGTTTGCTGATACCAGAGAATGATGCTTTTTGGACTGACACTGAAAAACCAATGCCTGCCGATAAGGCCGGCGGAAGAATAAGTGTAATTGGGGCGCAGTTTAGTATACGTATCAATGCTGCTGATGGTGAAAGCCGATTATTTCCTGTTGGGCAACAATTAGCAAAGGATCGTACAATATGGCAGTCTGGTTCTAAATATGATCAGCATGCTTATTCAAGTTACTTGGGCTTTTGTTTAAATGGGGATGAGAACGGGCAATTGGGCGCAGGCCGGTCCGGTTATTCTTATGATGGCATAAATTGGTTTTATCGTGAAAGGGCAAAACCTATCCTGGTTGACACTAATTATCATATCAGCAGTTATACATTGACTCCAAAATATGCAAGCGATTCGATTCCATATTTTAACCGGGATGAAATAATCACCCATACCCTTGTTGGCAATGACGGCGAAGTGTATGTTTTCTGGCATAACGATCCGCAACCAATCTATTTGTACCTCGGGGGTTATGGTTTAAGTGTTCCGCGCAATAAAAAACTGTTTGAGCAGGTAACAAATAAAAAAATATTCGTCAATGGGGGTGATTATTATTCAGTAATTGAAGTCATACAGGCACCTGAGGGGAAATTGGAAGCAATAACACTTTTACCAGGGAAGGGATGGAGCCATACACATTTATTTGGCGGTAAAGGTGCTTTTCCTTTTTGGCATAGCACAAAACCAGTGCCGCCAAATGTGCCAGTAATTTTTTTTGTGAATGGTACCAGGAACAGAACACCTGCAGATAACCCAGTACAAGTGACCAAACAAGGTAGTGTGCTAAAGTTGAAGTTTGAAGGGAAATGGCATGAAATTAAAGTTCCATTTTAATAATAAGTCATCACAGACAGTATAACAAAATATATTTGGAAAAGAGAAAATTAAACTTACGAAAATTAATAAGGTAGTAAATTCTATAAAATAAGTGATTAAATACATGAACGATATAAACATTCAAATGCTTAAGTGTTTTTTATCCATTTTATGGTTTTCAATAATTGCTGTAGTTGCATCTTCACAAATGCCGCCTGGCACAAAGCTGTTGCCAGGGGGTATCAATGCCCAATCACCATTTGAGCTCAACTCTCAAACGGCAATGGTCGAAGACGGGTCAGTAACCGGACAACCATTTGAGGCCCTGCTGATAAATAATTTAAAAAAGAGCGATGCCAAAAGTGAGAGCAGTTTACACGCTTTTATTATCACGGAATTTTATACTTATCCCTTTTTATCCGATAATGTAGCTCCGCAAAATTACAATGCGGCTAATTTCAAAATAGCCTGGACGCCAAGATGGCACCCGAGCCTGACGGCCCTCTTTGGCAAAGGCAGTTTTTATGAAGAAGCTTTTAACCTGCCGCATAAAGCCTTCATTAGCGTAAGCCATGTGGTGTTTAAAAAAAACACCTGGTATCAATTGGCGCTTAGCTGGGACTACCCAAATGACAAGTATGTTTTGTACCTGAATGGCATCATCATTGGAAAGGAAAATCAATTCAATGCGGAAAAATTAGTTCGTGACAGCATCGACACATCTGTCTTCACGGGTAATCCATCATTGGTTATTTCAACCATCAAATTTTGCGGTGACTTGTTGAAAGAAAAAGACGTGTATGCAGAATTTAAGCAGAGTGCGACGTCATTCAGTAAAGTGTCTGAAGACGAATTAATTAGCACCTACAACGGACAAGGCAAGGGCGTTTTTAGCTGGAGGCCGCACGAGAATTGGGAATTGAAATATGCTTTGACTTTTACTAAACCATCTCACATAGACAGCGTGTATATTCAAGGCAACCCTGTAGCTGTCAACATCACAACCGCAGGCTTGCTAATGGAAACCATTGATAAATTATATACCGGTAAACTATTGGACTCGCAGGTATATGTATGGAGCAACAAGCCATTTGAGGGCGACCTGTACGTGGAGTATGAATTTAAAGTGCTGCGCCCTGGCGGATTGAGCCTGCTGATGGTGCAGGCATCGGGCATGAACCGGGAAGATTTTATGGCGGATTACCGGCTGCGAAAAGGTGGTCGGATGACAACAGTTTATGGCGAAGATGTACGCAACTACCACTGGGAATATTATCGGGAAATGGCGGATATGCGCAATGGCGTCTCCAACTCCGCTTTAATGAAAAATCCCTTTCTGCAGCCACTTTCTTTTAATGCATTATCCACGCCGGTGAAAAAAAGCGTATGGCATAAGCTTCAGTTCCTGCAAACCGGCAATAAACTTTTAGGAGCTATTGACGGGATTGTAATGGTGGAATACACCGACAACGGATTTACTAATAACGGGCCTGTGTACGATTTCTGCCGCATTGCCATCCGCTGTATGCTCCATTCCAAAATGCTGTTCCGGAATTTAAAAGTGTATAACAAGGCGAAGTTGAAAACAGAAATAACCATTCCTTAATAATTAACTGATAAAATTAAAACTCACGAATATGATAACTTTTCGAATTAAGATTAAAACCATTATTGGAATCATTGCATTGATTCTAGTAAGCAGTAATCAGTTTACCGCAACCGCCCAAAACACCTACTATAAAAATAACCTAGCTCCTTTGACCGCCACAAAATATATAAAACTCCCTTTAGGTGCAGTTAAACCAAAAGGGTGGCTATACGACCAGTTAACTGTGCAGGCAAACGGGTTGACCGGCCACCTCAATGATGTGTGGGAAATAGCGCATACTTCTGGCTGGAAGGGAGATATTGGCCAAAACGTTTTACCAGAATGTTGTTTTCCCCGATTTGTGCCCCGCTGGTTGGAGGGCCTGGTGCCATTGGCTTACCAGTTAAATGATAAAAGGCTAATTGACCTTTCCGACAAATACATGCAGTACCTGATGACGGTACAGGACCCTGCCAGGGTGACACCCAGCGTTGTAGCCTGGTCACATTTGGGACGGGTGTTGCAAGGTTACTACGAAGCCACCGGCGACACAGCAGCCATTAAACTTTGCAAGCGCATATTGGATTATGCCTACAATGTTAGGAATGTCAAATCCAATGTGATTGTTGCGCCTGCACGCTTGGGCATGTTGTTGGGTTTTGGCTGGTGGGGCTACAATAAAACCGGCGATAGCAGCATTCTTGCCATCATTGACAGTACTACCACGAAAAACGTGGAAGACTGGAAGGATTATTTTATCAACTTTAAAGACAGGGACATCACTGCCGCAAAGGATTATCCAGTGAAAAAATACGATATGGGCCGACATGGTGTAGATGTGGCGCAGGCCTTCCAGTACCCGATTTCTTATTCGTTAAACGGTAAAGACAATAGTTATGTAAACAGCGTCTTTGAAGGTATTGAAAACCTGGATAAATACAACGGCCAGGTGGGTGGCAGGTTCAGTGCCGATGAATTCCTGGCAGGGCTAAAACCTACAGCCGGTACAGAATTATGTACTGTTACCGAAAGCATCTACTCACTTGAAAAAGATTTTGAAGCCATCGGCAATGTTTCCTTTCAGGACCGCATTGAGCGGTTGATGTTTAATTCACTGCCTGGCACCTGTACTGGCGATATGTGGGCACACCAGTATGACCAGCAGGCAAACCAGGTGCTTGTATCAAACGACACCACGAGGCTTTGGCACGACAACTCCGCTACCTCCAATGTATTTGGCTTTACTCCGCATTATTCCTGCTGCCTTTCCAACATGCACTCTCCATTTCCCCGATATGTTGAAAATATGTGGATGGCCACTGCCGACAATGGTTTAATAGCCGCCTCCTACGGGCCTTGCGAGGTAAAAGCGAAAGTGCAAAACAACACAGATCTTACAATCACTTCCGAAACGGCTTACCCTTTTGGCGATGTGGTCAATATGAAGATACATGTGTCACAAACTGCCATCTTTCCGCTGTATTTTCGCATCCCTACCTGGGCGGCAGGCACGATAATAGCCGTTGGTAAAAAAACGTTCAGACCAGAAAAAGGAACCGTTTACAAAATTGAACAGGAATGGAAAAGCGGCGACGAAGTGACCATCAATTTTAAGCCGGAAGTAACGTTGAATCGGGGCTACAACGATGCCGTATCCGTTTCCCGTGGGCCGCTTGATTTTGTGTTACGCATCGGGCAATCATTTTCGCAGATAAAAATTAAAATGGACCGCCCTCTAAAACCTGCCTTTGCTACCGGCGTAACCAACTGGAAAATAGAGCCCACTACTCCCTGGAATTATGGCCTGGCAATCGATCTGCAAAAGCCAGCCTATACTATTTCATTTAATAAGATTGGCAAGTTGCCGTTTGCCCGCAAAGACGAACCTGTGTTTCTGGCCGACGCCACCGATTTTATTCCCTGGACCGGCGACGTGCCAGTAGTGCTGAGAATGAAAGCAAGAAAGGTAGATAATTGGAAGATGAACGGTGGCAATGCAGGCGATGTTCCTCAAAACCCTATCACCACAGCTGCAGACGAAATAGTAGAACTGATACCCTACGGATGCACCCGCCTTCGTATTGCTGAATTTCCACTGCTCAGTATAAAGCAAAAATAAAGCCGCCCTGGGTGGATGGGATTTATATTGAGTCCAATTTAGAAATAAATTGAATGACCAAGGGAAATAATTTTAAAAAAGGATATCAAAGACGTTTTTGCTGGCTGTGAGTGTTTCAGTAATGCAATGCTGTTTGGTTAGCCCCTTGCTTGCACAAACCACCGGTGCCAAGGGGTTTGATGCTGCCTCGCTTGGCTTTTTGCCCACCCAAACGGTTGTCAATAACACGAAGGCGTTACAGGCAGCTTTTGATAAAGGCGGAACAATTACAGTGAGCAAACCTGGTATTTACAAAATAGCCGGCACCACCTATATCGGCGATAATACTTCGGTAATTTTCGGTGTAGGAGTGGTTATAGGAAAATCTGCAGAAGCCGGCCGCTTTACCCATATCATACTAAATAAAGGCGCACTCATCCGGACGTACAATCACAACATCACGGTCACTGGTATGGACGCACCCCACATTGCAGCATTTCGGCTGTCAATTGTTAAATTTTGCTTTTTAAAATTTTTTTTTCAGGCTATATTCCGTACAGGGGTACAGTATTATATCCGATATATAATTGTCACCTGTTCTTAACTGGTTACCTAATTAATCGTTCCGGTATCCTATCTGTAATAACAAAAACGTAAAAATACTTTTATCTTTTTCAGGGTTTTCAAATGTAATCATCCGCACCGGTATCATAGCCCTTCCGCCTGTATTCTTCCTGGTTCTTCGTACTTAAAAAAAGTACGGGCGTTACTTCTGTTGTCTTATTTTTTTGCAACTAAATAGCCATCTTTATTTGGCATCAGAATGTCCGACAGGCTTATATCAAACTTTGTTTTATCAAAAATGGCTATGACCGTTGCCCATCCGTGCCCTGTACTACTACCGTATAATTGTATTTCATTGCTATTACGCAATTATTAACGGTAAACTTTTGTATTCTGTTAACGGCTTATTGGTTAATTTTATTTTTATGAAATACATGCATACCCTTTTGTTAAGTACAGTATTGATATTAACCGGCAGCGCATCCTCCGCACAATCTTCCACCGGTGATTATAAAGTGATTGATGATTATGTAAAATCATTGGGGGCTTTGGATACGCTAAACATGGGAACGATCAGTTATATTGTAACCAAAAAATTTCCGGATGCCAAAGATAAAGTGCGGGCGATATTCGACTGGATCGCCTACAATATCAATTTCGACCTTAAGGCAGGAAGAAATAACGACAATGAAAAATCCGGTACAGACCTGGTATTGAAATTAAGAAAAGCAACCTCTTCCGGTTATGCAGCTTTGTTCCAGGATATGTGCAGCGCGGTAAAGATCCGTTGCCTCACAGTAGATGGTTATGCAAAATACAATACTGAGCAGATCAATGAAAAGCCGGATGGCTTTAATCATACCTGGGCGGTGGTACAATTGGGACAAAGCCCGGACACCTGGTTTTATGTGGATCCCACCTGGGGCAGTGGTTTTACGGATGATAAAATGAAAATTTACACAAAGCAATACAATGATGATTATTTTTTTGCCGACAGAACTATTTTTAATTACCAGCACTTTCCGGATAATGGTGCATGGCAACTCGGTGCAGGCCCAAAAAGTTTAAGTAGCTTTTTATCTTTACCATTAGTAAAAGGCGCGGCCTATGAATTTAAGATCGGCAAATTTACCCCGGATGACGGCATTATAAAAGCAACCCTTAACAAACCTGTTTTATTTAATATCAAACTAAATTACCGGTCCGAAATAGACATTGTATCATTGGTTATCGGAGAAGAAAAAAAGAAGAAAACAAAAACGGTTGATTACTCTTTTTCAGGTGGCAGTGTTATTTTCAATTATAAATTTACAGAGGAAGATACTTACCCCGTTACGGTATTGATCAATAATAAGCCGGTATTGGGTTATATGGTTGAAGTGAATGAATAAGAAAGTTTGGAGTTGCCGGTTTTTAGCACAGATGCAATCTTTGACAGCGCCATATAAATGACTTACGGATCATTCCTATACTTGCGAACTTCAACGACCAACAACCAACAACCAACACCCAACAACCAACGAGCAACAACCAACCACCAACGAGCAACCACCAACCATCAACCACCATCCCCAACCACCTAATTAACAAAATTCCACAGTATCCCAAACCGAAATACAAAGCCCGGATACACATAATGCGGGGCCGCAAAATTATTTTTAGTGAAGGTGAAGCCATTGGAAAAATCGACCGCATTGATATTTTCCGCACGAAGATAGGCTGTGAATTTTTTTATCCTGAAATGCAAAAAGCCGCTGATATCCGGACGGTTTTTTATGGTCATTGTATCCTGCGGCATAAACTGGCCCATTAGCGGCGAATAGTTATACGCTTTGTATGGCGTGTAATACCGGAACTCAAGTCCCGTACTCAGGTTTAAATTCTTAAACAAAACACCCTCATAAGCCAGCCTGTTTCTCGTAAAAATGAATGGCACTTTTACAGGGGCGGCGCCATCAACCTGCTGAAGCGTGATATCAGCATACCAGCTCCATCTTTTACTGAGCCTGATCTTTTTCGATGCGCTGGCCTGTATCAAATTGATCAGCTTACCATACTGGGCGGTTTTATAATAACCGGTAAAATAGACATAGTTCGTTAGCAGGTAATTAGCAACAGCCAGGCTGATAAAGGGGTTGTCTGCAGATGCTTTTATACTGGTAATATTTTCTTTTTTATAGTCGCCGGCATTGCCAAAATTAAAAGAGGAATTGACATCATAAATATAAGAAGGGCTCCTGTTCACGTTATTAAAAGATACCCTTACATCGCCTAATTTTTTATTAAGGTACCTGCTAAGTGTTGCATATACGCTGTAATCGGCATTATTGAAACCAGCTAAGTAAAAATCGCCCTTTGCCTGGATATCCCAAAGCCTGTTTCTTGTTTTGTTGCGATACTCACCATGTAGTACAATATTGTAATAGGTTTTATTGCCCCCTGCAAATGTACCCGTCATATTCTCCAGTCTTGCACCCGCTGATACAAATTGCGCCGCATTTTTTGTATCCGGAAATTGTACCAAAGAAAAATCATTGGTAACCACTTTCCACCGGTCTGTAACAATCAGTGAATCAGTGTTTCTCCTTAAAGTGGTATCATACCAGCGCTGGTACAGGGCAGAATCAGCCACTATATCTTTAAACTGGTAGCTATAAGTATTGTAGGTAAACGTATGCTGAAAACGAAGTTTGGGGTAAAACAGGTATTCGGTAGTGGAGTCGTTTACTGCTATGGAATCCTTTTTACCGATATCGTAGCTTTGGCGTAAAAAGAAGGTGAACTCCTTATAAATATTTCCGGTAGATACCGATGACTTAAATGGGTTAGGCTGAATAGCTGCATCACCACCCAAATTAACGGGAATGGTAAAACGGCGTGAAAAATCCTTATCCGTCAGGAGGCTGTCATTTTTAATACCCCCGTTTTCAGAATTTTTTACGGTATTACCCAGTAACATAAAATAAGCAGCATATCGTTTCCGCTTTCCCTGGTAGTTACTAAAGAGCCGGTAATTATTATGGTTGGTATTTTGCGTCACAAAAAACCCCGGTGCCGATATAAGGCGATACTCAAAACCAAAATTAAGGTTCGGCCTTGGATTTTGCGTATGCAATATTTTTATCATCTGCTCTTTACCCGATGCAAGCTGGTAACCCATCTGGGTAAAGGGTTTGGTGGTTTTAAAAAATCGCGAATTTTCCAATGTGAACCGGTATAGGTCAAAGGCATGAAAGCCTGCATCCCAACCGGGTTTTACAAAAGGGGCGAAAATTAATGAATAGGCAGCGGCCCCGTTATTTCCCAGGTATTGCGCTGCGGCAGGTTCAGAAAAATATTTATAAAAATCATTGATGCTGGTATCGAGCTGAACGCTGCGGATAGAATCAAGATACCTGAAACTAATGGTAATGGAATCCTTCGCATCATCCCTTTGTTCAAATCCGAGGTTGTCCCTTTTTGAACTGGTATCACCGGGTGATTTGACCTCCCTGTTTTCCCTGTTCCGCGGATCAATATTCCTGGGCATTTGTGCAAAAGCAGGTTGCAGCACCATCAGCAACAAAAAAGTAAAGACAATTTTATACATTCACTACAATTGAGCAATCAATTCTTTAAACAGGTAAGTCAGTTTTGGCTCAGCATTACCAGCGGCCTCCAAAACTTCCGCGTGGGTAATTTTATTTTCCTCCTCCCTGATACCTATATCCGTTATCACGCTCATGGCAAATACTGTCATATTCATTTGTACGGCGGCAATCACTTCCTGCACGGTACTCATACCCACGGCATCGCCACCAATCACCTTTAACAATTTATATTCCGCCCTTGTTTCAAAAGTGGGACCCGAAACACCGCAATATACCCCTTCCTTCAGATCAATATTTTTTGCGGCGGCGATTATTTTTACTTTATCGATCAAAGTTTTTTTGTAAGGCTCACTCATATCAGGGAAACGCGGCCCCAGTTCGGCTATGTTTTTTCCAATTAACGGATTGGCGGAGAATAAACTGATATGGTCTGTTATCACCATCAGGTCGCCTACTTTAAAACCTGTATTCATGCCTCCCGCTGCATTACTGATCAGCAGGGTTTCAACCCCCAGGAATTTCATTACCCTTATCGGGAACACTACTTCTGCGGTACTGTAGCCCTCGTAGTAATGAAAGCGCCCGGCCATCGCCACTACTTTTTTGCCACCCATCTCCCCAAAAATTAATTTGCCGCTATGCCCCTCAACAGTACTCACCGGAAAATGGGGGATTTCGCCGTAAGGGATCTCTTTGTCAATAACCATTTCATCCGTAAAGCTGCCCAATCCACTGCCTAATACAATTCCTACCGATGGGGAGATACTGTACACACGCCGGATATAAGCCACCGCTTCATTAATTTTGGTAATCATATTTAAAAATAAATAATTATAAAAAATATTTCTTCATGCCATCATGGATTGCAAAAAGAACAGGCAAGGAATCAGTCGATGAATGCTTCATTTTAAAAACTGTTTTGCAAAGAAAGTAAACTATCACCAAGGATGGATTAAAATAATGGTAAAAAAAAGGGAACGTGTTCAAACGTTCCCTTTCATATTATTTAAAAAAAGTATTATTGTTTATTGAATCGCTTCAAAATAACATCATCATTCAACTGTATTTTAAGGATATAAGAACCAGCAGCCAAGTTGTTGAGCGCTACAGGTAATATAATATTTCCTTGTGGTAATTTAACAGGCATGGTGTAAACGGCTTTGCCACTTAGGTCGGTAATAACCAGGTTGCCATTAGTAGCTTTGTCCGAATTGATTGATACACGAAGCTTATCGGTTACCGGGTTTGGATAAATACTTACATCAGCTACTCCATCATTCCTTATCCTGCGGGTATCGCTTAATTTAGATGAGTTGTCCTTGTCAACTGTACGTAACCGGTAGTAATTATTTCCCTTTAAAGGATGAATATCAGTAAAGCTGTAATTAAGTACCCTGTTGCTGTTGCCTGCTGCAGCTACCTCCCCGATACTTTCAAAACCGCGGCCATCACTGCTACGCTCTATGCTAAAATGACTGGTATTTATTTCCTGCGTTGTGCTCCAGGTCAGCATATTAACGCCGTTGGACCGGCGTGCTTCAAATGAAGCCAGGCTTACAGGAAGGGTGTTTCCGGCAGAAGCAACAATGGTAAATGCTCCCTGGTCATTAGGATCATCAGACCAGCTATATACCCGCATAAAATAATGTGTATTTGGGGCAAGCGGGCTAAGGTTAAGTACTTCAGGGGCATCATCAATTGTTCCGTCGGCGCAGGTCACCGCTGTGCCAAGGCCTGCACAGGAAGTAGCCGCATAAACTTGCGCAACAATATCAAAAATACCGCCTGCAACTGTTGGAGTAATGGTGAGTGTGCCCGAAGGTGCGGAGGCAGATGTTGTGAATTCAAACCATACATCATCATCCGGTGTACCGGTAAATCCTAAACAAGCGCTTGCAGGCAACGATATCGTAGCGTCTGTAGTGGTTGAATTAATTGGGTTAGCGATAGTATTTCCTGCATTAATATTTATAGCTCCGATGCAGGGATTATTTGGAGGTGTTGTACTTTCGGCCCCTACCGTAAATGAATTTGGCGTGCATCCACTCGTAGGCCTGGCAACACCACTAATTACAGGAATAATGTTCCAAAAATAAGTTTGAGAGGGAAACAGACCGGATACATTAACTGTAGTAGCCGTGGTATTCCCTAAATTTACCAGGGTAAGGGCTGTGCCTCCAAGAAAAACATTATAAGAATTAGCGCCGGTTAATGCATCCCAGCTAAAAGCTACTGTTTGCGGCTGGTTTGTAGCGGCGTTGGCAGGCGCTGTCAGCGTAACACAAGGCAATGAAGCAAATGCACTGGAAACCCAGGCGGAAAAGTTACCAATCCCACAATTTGTTCTCACATATATATAATTTACAACACCAGTTGTAATCCCGGTAATATTGGCTGTGGTGCCGGTTACTGCTGTGCCCGAAGCAGGGGCTACACCTGTGGTGTTAGTTGCCCATTGATAACCAACAGGTGTCCCAATGGCGGGTGCGGTCCAGTTGGCTGTTATCGTTCCAGCTGTATAATTAAAATTAGTTGTTGTGATAGCTGTGGGTACATTACAGGCTGGCTGTGTTGCAACGGTAATATCGTCAATGAACATATTGTTGCCAAATCTTCCTACGGCGCTAAAAATGAAATAGTTGTTTGCAGTATTAAAGCCCGCAGGTATATTAAAGGAATACTGGTACCAGCCATTGGGGCCTGTTTCAGCAGGGGCCAATGTCCTTCTTCTTAAAATCTTACCCAAAAATAATGCGCCGGTTGCAGATTGCGTGGTATTTACATACACACTCACGCTGTCCGGGTTCGGATAGGTATTATCCCGGTACATCCAGAAAGAAATTAAGTGAGGTCCCCCTGTTGTAAGATTTACCGCACTGGTAATAAGGTGGGCCCCGGTTCCCGTAGCAAAATCATAAGATCTGAATTTCGCCATACCTGCACCGGAATGGGGATCTACAGTAAACGTGGTGGTGGCATCTATATCACCTCCAAAGTCACCGGCTGCACCTCTTTCCCATAAGGAAGCAGGGGTTGTACCTATTGTTGGTAAATTTAACCAGCCAACAGGAGGAAAAGTGGCAGCATCAAAACTTTCAGTTAACTGGGCATTTACTGAAATGATGCTCATCATTACAATAAAAAAAGAGAGTAATAGTTTCTTCATTTGTGTGTGTTTATGTAATTAAGAAAGAAAAAAAAACTATAATGCAAATAATAAATCTGTAAATAACTGTGATCAGATCAGGTCCATTTGACAATGGCAGAATTGCAGAATATGATGCAGTTTTGGTAAAAAAAATAATGTCAAAATAATATGTGTACTTAAAATTAGTACAAATTTTTTGATATATACTTTCCTATCTTCGTAAAAATTTTTTCAATCCATGAATCTTCACGAGTATCAAGCCAAGCAACTGCTTAAAAAATATAATGTGCCGGTGCAGGAAGGCATTGCGTGCAATACGGCCACAGAAGCAGAAGATGCATACAGGCAAATACATTCCCAGTACGGCAGCAAGTTTGCCGTAGTTAAAGCACAAATACATGCCGGCGGACGTGGCAAAGGAACCATCATTGGTACCGACCAGCGCGGGGTAGCGGTAGGCAAAAATGCAGAAGCGGTAAAGCAAATTGCCCAGAACATTATTGGCGGCACATTGGTAACCATTCAAACCGGCCCCGCTGGTAAAATGGTGAATAAAGTATTGGTGGCCCAGGATGTATATTACGAAGGGGCTAACCCCGTAAAGGAATTTTACCTGTCAATTTTATTAGACAGGTCAACAGGACAAAACGTGGTGATGTACAGTACGGAAGGCGGAATGAACATTGAAGACGTAGCACACAATACCCCTGAAAAAATATTTAAAGAATGGGTACACCCCGGTGGGTTGTTACTGCCTTTCCAGGCACGGAAAATCGCATTTAATCTTGGCCTTAACGGTGAAGCATTTAGAAACTGTGTAAAATTTGTAACCAATTTATACAGCGCCTATGTAGGATTGGATTGTGGCATGCTGGAAATAAATCCACTATTTAAAACCAGTGATGAAAAAATTATAGCGGTGGATTGTAAAATGAATGTAGATGACAATGCGATCATGCGGCACCCGGATATCGCTTCCCTGCGGGATATTAGTGAAGAAGATCCTACCGAAGTTGAAGCTGGTAAATTCAACCTGAACTTTGTAAAACTGGATGGCAATGTTGGCTGCATGGTAAATGGCGCCGGCTTGGCCATGGCTACCATGGATATGATCAAGTTAAGTGGTGGCGAACCTGCCAACTTCCTGGATGTAGGCGGAACCGCCAATGCCCAAACCGTAGAAGCGGGATTTCGTATCATCTTAAAAGATCCCAAGGTAAAAGCCATCCTCATCAATATCTTCGGTGGTATTGTCCGTTGCGATCGTGTAGCCCAGGGCGTTATTGATGCCTATCAGTCCATTGGAAATATTGAAATACCCATTATTGTCCGTCTGCAGGGTACCAACGCGGATGTGGCTAAAAAATTAATTGACGAAAGCGGTCTTAAAGTACAAAGCGCCATTTTATTGAGCGAAGCGGCAGCGCTCGTGAATAAAGCGGTGGCATAGCAACTTTATTTAATTGTAATCAATTCTTTTTTTAATTTAATCCCATCTTTTTAGAATGGGATTTTTTTATGTTGTGTAGCATTCATTTTTGGTGACCGGCTGAAAATCTTTGTGCAACCGCATTGGCGACGCTCCATTCAGCAATCAGTTCGCTGGTGATCATGCCCGTAAAGTTCAGTCACCGATGATTTATGGCGACACTGCCGTTTAGGGTTAAAAACGTTGCAAAAATGATCGGTAGAAAAAATATTTATTTTCTTTTTATAAAACTGCTGAAGAAATTACTGGTATAAAAAATTATTCTTTTATTCTTTGGCGCCGATAGCCGTTAAATACTCCAATACCTCTTTTGCGTTTTCTCCACCAGCTTTTGCATGCCTTACCAGGGATATTTTATGCGGACCAACGGCATCTTTCATTTGCGGATAGGCGGTGATATAGGCTTTCACTACGGCTATTTTACCCAGCATTGCTGCAACACATATGGTAGGCCTGGCGCCTTTGTCTAAAAGAAAAGTTGCCAGTTCAGGTATGCCCACATGGCCTGCCGCGCCAATGGCATCTTCCCAATCCCAACCCCCGAGATTATTTACACAATTCAGCAGGTCAGCATTTTCTTCCAGCAGTAGTTTTACTTTTGCAGGGTCTTTATGTGCAACCCCAACAAACTGCTTTATCAGTTCCGAATCCAATGTGGGCTGAACTTCCCTGGTAAAGCCCGTAGGTCGGCTTTGGACTAAAACAGGGGCTATAATGATGCCTGCCACTCCGGTGAGCGAGGTAACAATGAAATTTCTTCGGTTAGTATTACTCATATAGTTAAAATTTATTGATTTGAATTTATGCTTTGATACCGGCCGATAACAGGTAATTGACTACAGCTTTGGAATAACTGCCACCTTTTTTCGCATGGTGCATCAATGATAGTTTATGCGGCCCCAGTGCATTTTTCATTTGGGGCAAGTCATCGATAAATGATCTTACCACGCCTATTTGCCCGAGCATAGCTGCTACATGTATTGTGGGACGGGCCCCCTGGTCCAGTAGATAAATTGCCATATCCCTTGAACCCATATGCCCGGCTGCACCAATGGCATCTTCCCAATCCCAATCCGTCCAGCTATAACAGGCATTCAGCAAATCAGGGGTTTCTTTAAGCATCGCTTTAACTTTATCAAAATCACTATGGGCAATTGTTACAAATTCCTTTACCAGTTCTTTATCGAGGGGAGGGCCTTTTTGCGGCCTGGGCTGCACTGGTATTGTTTGCCCGTAAAATAATGACGGCACCATTACACCGGCGGCCACCATTGACAACTTGTTTACAAAGCCTTTTCGGTTAATTTTATTCATAACGATATTTATTTGGTTTAAAATATTTTTAACCACTGCAAAATTTGGGTAATTATTGTAGTATCAAATACAAGGGTAAAAACTGTATCATCATGGCAAATATGCAATTTCGCTTTGCTGTTAACCCTTTATCTCCCGGCCCGGACTGTATAAACTATGGACCTTGAAACCAGGGCATGCAAGAAAGCAGATCGTAATCAAATTTTGGTTCATCGTATTAATGCGTACCTGTATTTATAAATAACTTGTTTCAACTCGTGCTTCCAATTTTATTGAACTTTTCAAATGGCTTATTTCGTTCCGTAGGAACGTTATATTGGTAGTTCAATGAATAGGGGTAGTCTTCCGTTCCGTAGGAACGATATATGCTTTGCAACTTATAAAAAAGATTCAAATTTTATTTCAATAATAAAATTAACACTGGGACCAGGCAATCAGGTGCAGCTATGACAGAAAGGGTATATTCTGCGATGAACAGCCAGATACTATCTTCTTTCCAAAATGATCTAACGGGTTTGCTGGCGCCTCCTGTTGGTGGATGTTGCACTTATACCGGGAAATGCTTATTGACAGGGCAACTTTTTCTCTCGCTATCATACATAAATGAGCTACCTGCCGGAATATAGATTGTGCATGCTACATAAGCAAACAGCGGTAATTTTAAAACGGTAAAATTGGTGGCAATGGCTGATTGATTTACAATGGATTTAAACTAAAAAGTAGCGGCATTATTTTGCACCGGGGAGATTAAAACGCCATCTTTGATTTACTATTTTATTTACAGCAAATGCTTTTGAATTTTGTCCCTGAATGATTTACGAAATAAATCACCAATTGGAATAATAATCCCGTTGTGCAGTTCTATATCCTCTTCAGAATAATGGCTGATTTTTGCAATTGAGATGATAAAAGAACGGTGTACCCTGGTAAACTCAGCTTTAGGAAGCCAGTTTTCATAATAGGAAATTGTGCCCCTTGTTGTAAAATCATTTTTATCTGTTACCAGCCGTAAATAATCCCTTTGACTTTCCAGGTAAATTATTTCGTCTAAAAATACTTTTGTCATTCTCTTCTTTTCCCTGATAAAAATAAACCTCGCACCGGCAGCATCCCTTTGCGAAATGTTCACTGCAGCATTCAGCAACTTTGACACCGCTTTTAAAAACCTGTCATAAGAAATGGGTTTAACAAGAAAATCCAATACGTCCAGTTCAAAGCCGTCAAGCGCATATTCCCTGTAGGCGGAGGTGATGATAAATTTAGGTTTATGCTGCATACTTTTAATTAACTGAATACCTGTGAGCTTTGGCATTTCTATATCTGCAAATACAAGGTCAACCCGGTTCTTTTCCAAAAATGAAAAAGCTTTAACGGGGCTGGTAAATGTTGATGCCAGTTCAAGTATCCCGGATTTTTCGACATAGGATTGAAGCACGGCTATGGCAAGCGGTTCATCGTCTATGATTACGCATGTATTCATCTGGTTTTCTTTACGGGTAAATTTACAAAATTGCAAGTTGTAAAACAGACATATACGAACCTTCAGCAGATGTCCGGTTAAGTTCGTATTGGCCGGCATAAGAAAGCTGTAAACGGCTGGCAAGGTTTGTTAATCCAAGACCGCCATTTGTGGAGGCATACTTTTTTGCTGAATCCGGGACACTGTTGACAACAGTATATACCAGCCATTTGCTTTCTTTCTTTAAGGAAATACTGATCCAGGTATTTTCATCATCCTTACTTGCACCGTGTTTAAAGGCATTCTCAATAAACGGGAACAGCAATAGTGGTGATATTCTTGTTTCATATAAACCCTTGTCAATATCCCAGGATACCTCAAGCCTGTTCCCATACCTGATTTTCTCCAGGTCAACGTAATTTTCAATATGCCGTATTTCCATGTCAAGTGTAACCGTTTCGCTTGTTGCATTATACAGCATATACTCCATTAAGCCGGAAAGCTTTAAAATAAATCCGGGTGTTTGCTTAGAATCCTGTATGGATAAACTATAAAGATTATTAAGGGTATTAAATAAAAAGTGTGGTTGAATTTGTGATTTAAGAAGATTCATTTCAGCGATTGCTTTCTGTTTTTCCACTTCTTTGCTTTGTATTTCGTTTTGGTTAACCCGCTTAAATATGTATATCATAAAACCGATTGCAGGAATAGGAAGAAAGTAGAAAGGCGCTACCAGAAGTTGCGGTATACTGAAAACCGTTTTTATAAAATTATCGTCAAGCCTGCTCTTAGGAAAAAATATAAAACGGCCTGTCCGGTGAGCAACGGCTGCAATAAGAAGCGCAACTGCGAATTGAATGATTAGTTTTTTACTATTTTTTAATTCAAAATATTTTGGCAGGATATAATTCATGCCGGTATAGTAAAGTACCAGTTCAGCCGGGAAACGGCTTAAGGAAGTGTTTAGCGCATAACTAAAATCATTATTACCTGAACCATAAAACAAAATTTCATATCCCTTTATGAATACCCAAAATACCAGATCAAATATTATCCTGTTTTTCAAAAATTAGCGTTTAGTGATAAAAAAATTTCATGGCTTTTTTTAAAAATAATAAAGTATTCGCGGGAAAAACCCTTTTGCATGGTGCATAAGCTAAATTACACAAATTAAGATCAGTTGCTAAGGTGCACTGCAGATGCACGTGATAGTGCGATGAAATGCCCTGTTATACCGATACCGCTAATAATATCCGGCAATGCAGTGAGGACTATTTTTTTTGAGGATGGATACTGAAAATCAACCGGCCCAATGCTTTGGTGAACTGGCCGTTTATGCCTGGGTTTTATAAAAGATAGTATTCGCCTGCCCTTGCAAATAGTACCCAATTTGCAGGGGCAGGGCAATAATTAAATGCCGCTGATTATCTTAAAGGAAACAAAAGAAACAGCAATAGTTAACTGTTTAAAATCATACATTCTCCCTTTTCACACTTAATGAAATTAGTAAAGAAGTCTTTAAAAGTATTTTTTACCCCTGAATAGCAGGTCAATATAAGAAAGCACAATATTCAGGTTGACATAATTTTCGCTCAATACATTGGTATTGGATGCACCCCGCCTTCCTCCTTCCAGGGCAAGCAACAAACTGATAGGGCTTGTTCTTGAACTGATGCCATAACCAATACTGCCGCCAATATCGGTGATCTGCACGTTTTTCACCTTCAGGTAAGACCGGCCTGCATAAAATCCTAATTGAAAATATCCCTTTTCATATTCCCTGTGATAATAATCTTTCTCTTTTCTGCTACTTTGAAAACCAACGGATAACTTATTACTGTTTACCAATTTGTAATTAGTACCCTGGTATTTAAGTACGCCCCATTGCTGCGTTTGCGCATTGATGGTATAAGTATATTTTGCATCCCTGATAAAAGCAATGCCCACATTGATATTCCGGGGTAAAGTAAAATAATCATTGCTGGTTATTTCGCTTTTTAAGGCAATTCCATCATCGCTGGTAACTTCGGTTGCGTATTCAGCATATAAATCAGTTTTAGGAGAATAAGTAAGGCCATACCTCGACTGCCATTTGCTATTGATTCGAAACCCCGTTTGCAGCGCGAAATTGAAATAGTAATTACGCAAATAAGTATTCTGAACTGTAGTTAATGCCACTGTTGAATTGTCCCCGGACAATAAGCTTTCTGTTTGCCGCAGCGAGCCGAATAAAAAAGAAGAATTGATCCCAATGGAAGTATGCTTTGAAAGCTGGTACCCATTGGCCCAGTAAAACTGGTTTACGCCTCCATCTCCTTCATAAACTGCAGCAATGTTGTCCAGGGTACCCGCGATATTTTTCAATGCTGTATAGCTGTAATTAGCAGTGCTGAAAGGTTGTAACCCTACACTGCTGCCCCATCGCCTGGCCACTTTCATCGCAAGGTTTATCCTGCGCACGGCAAAGTCGCCTGATTTATTATCCGGCGCCGTTACCCCTGCCCCTTTAAATACCGACTGCCTGAACCTGGTGGCTATTTCAAAAGTATAAAAATGTTCGTTTAACCCTGTTAGTGAGGCGGCGTTGCTGTTGTTGATATTCCTGCTGTCCGACAAAGCAAGACCAGCATTGGCCATACCGGTATACCTGTTAAAATTGCTGTTCTCCATATCGCCAATACCCAATACCGAATAGGGGGAACTGTTATTTTGCGCCAAAGCAAACTGAGGTAACACGATAAAAAATCCTGCGGCGGCGATGATCGATTTTTTTAAACCCATTTGACAGTTTATTTTATTTAATGGTAGCATAATAAATTTTCACTTCAGTTTTACTTTCCGCATTATGCTTATTCCCAATCAATACGCGGTTAAATATTTGTGCAGGATCAGGTGGCAATACCAATACGCCATTTTTATTATTATCGGTTTTTACAATTTGCTCCTGCAGGTAAGTGGTGATATCATAAGAATATGCAGTATTGGTACCATACAAATTATCAATAAAAAGATTGCCATATTGAATACCCGATGCGCCGCTGGCGGAGGAGTAAGCAGACAGATCGGTGCCGGGATTATTGTATTGGTCCGTAGCGGACAGGCGTAAATATGGGGGCAATGTATAAAACTGTAGAAAACTGTTTTTCACCGGCCTTATCACAAGGTCGGCCCTGATTATTTTTACAAAATCATTTAATTGCAACAGGTCACGTAAATAGGGAAACCTGATCTTTACCATTGCCCCACTGATGTATTGGCTGAACCCTGCATTTTGTGATTGGGTTGAAAATATTTGCTTATTGCCCGCACCCAGGGCTGCAATAGGTGTACCTGTTCTGTTGACGCTGATATTATTAAATTGATTTGCATTATCGTTGATAAAAAAATCCACCTGTGCATCCGTAGTGATCACACCCGGGTTCCGGTAATGCAAACGCATGGTCAAGCTATCCTTAAAGCCCACAATTAAATTATTACCGCCTCCATCAACTATTGCAAGGCCTTTGAAAAAATCTACAAACTGCGTGTTATTGGTAACCACCTCATCCGAATTAAACATTTTATCAAATAATTGCTGCCCCAGTGATTGCGAAATTCTTATGGAAATAGTATCCCGTGTGGAAGGCCTGATTATTAAGCGGGTGCTGCCCAATGCCGCTGCATTATAACTACGTTTGTTATTATTATAGAATGAATACTGATCAGTGGGTAATTTTATGGGTTCGGTTAACTGGTGAATGGAAATTGCGTAAGGGGTTAAGGTATCACCATAATATGTTTTATTTAAAGTCAGTATTACTTCCAATGAATCAAACACCGCTCCATTGGGAATACTAAAACCGGATGGAACGCCCAGTTGAATAAAAGAACCGGATACGACTTTGCCAAAAAGAGGGTCGCTATAACTGCCCGCCAATATAGAGCCGCCGCCGGAAGTAATAAATGAATCAACATAAATCGTGGAAATTTCAAGCGTAGCGGAATCTACCATCACTAAATTGGTAGTGTTGTTATCTACAAAATCACTGTCGAGGCCAACCTCCACTTTTGCGCATGAACCTAACAGGCAACAAAAAGATACTGTCAGTAATATACCCTGCACAACTTTAGCGGGACAAGGTTTTATTTTTATCATACATTTTAATTTTCATTGTGCCTGCAATATTATTACCAACCGGCAGTGTGACAATGTTAATATGTATGAGCATAGCTTTCCCATCTGCCAGTTTAAGAATACCAGCTACTATTAATGTTTACACGAAATAAAGGATGGTTAGCCGTTCCCTCCCGTTTTAAATTTGGTTGATAGGTAAAAAATAGAGCTTGGTATATAACAATGATCTGTAAATACTTTTTAACGATTAGGGGTATTGCATTGTGCATACTTTCGAAAAAAAACTAAATATGTATATATTAAAGAACTCTAGGTTTCAACTGTGTTTGTTGAGTTTGACAATAATGATCGGTTCCTGCACTAAAACAGATACTACGGAAGAAATAACAGGTAACTGGATACGTCGTTCAGATTTTGAAGGAGTTACACGCAGTGAAGGAATTTCATTTACCATAAATGACAAAGCCTATGTGGGTACAGGTTACGATGGAACGGACCGGCTGAAAGATCTATGGCAATATGACCCGGTCCAGAATTTCTGGGTTCAGATGGCAAACCTGCCCGGGGTGGCAAGAAATTCTGCGGTTGGCTTCTCGGTCAATGATAAAGGTTATGTAGGTACCGGCTATGACGGGCTAAACCGGTTGCAGGATTTTTGGCAATACAATCCCACCAATAACAGTTGGGCGCAAAAAGCGAACTTTGCTGGTTCTGCAAGATATGACGCGGTAGGCTTTGGCATACTCAGCAAGGGATATATTTCAACCGGCTATGATGGCAATTACTTAAAGGATATCTGGGAGTTTGATGTGACTAATAATGTATGGGAACAAAAAGTAAGTTTAGGAGGATCCAAAAGATCGGGAGCGCTGGCATTTGTTTATCAAAACAAAGCATACCTGTGTACCGGCGCTAACAATGGCAGCAGCAGTTCTATCAATGATCTGTGGGTTTTTGATCCGTTGGCTGCAACCAGTTGGACAGAAAAACGAAAGATCAGTGATGTAAGTGACGATGATTATGATGATGACTACAATATTATAAGGAGCAATGCGGTTTCATTTGTAATGAATGATAAAGCTTATATAACCACCGGTGAAAACGGCGCTGTGCTCGGCACTACCTGGGAGTATGATTTTTCAACCGATATATGGACGAATAAAACCTCTTTTGAGGGGGTCGCGAGGATCGGGGCGATTGGTTTTAGCGTAAACAACCGGGGATATGTATTAACAGGAAGAAGCAGCAATACCCCTTTTGATGATATACGTGAATTTTTCCCTTCACAGGATTATGAAGAAAATGATTGATATGAAATCAATGTGTACTGCCGGTATAACCATTGCTTTGTCATTGGCAATCTATAGTTGCCATAATGGCTCCTCCAGTAAACCGGCCGGTGAAAATAAAGCGCCTGCTAATATTATCGCCGCTACTTTTAAGACCGCTGATGGCTGGGGATATACTGTTTATGTAAATGATAAAATATTTATTAAACAGTCGTTGATACCGGTGATTGAAGGCAATAAAAGTTTTGCGAACCAGGAGGATGCAAATAAACTGGCAACACTGGTAGTTAACAAACTCAAGCATCAAGAAAAACCAATAATACGACTGGATGAATTGCAACAGCTTGGGATTGTGGCAAAATGAGTGGTGAGTTTTGAGTGATGGGTATGGAGCATTTATAGAAATAGCAGCGTAAATTTTTCGGTAAACTTGGACGTATGTTCACTACTCAATGCCCATTGCTCACTGCCCTGTCACCATTTATCATCTATGATGATTGCGCCACAATGCTGAACAAATTACTGCGATAACTTTCGCCGATCGGTATAGATTTTTGACCAATTGCAATATCATTTTTACTGATAGTATCAATACTGGCTAATGAGACGGCAAAAGAACGATGCACCCTTATAAAATCGTCCTTAGGCAACCTGGCAATAAAGGTCTTTAAATTCTGGAGTGTAATGATTGGCTTGGGCCTGTTGATAATATACACCTGTGTATAATCCTTCATACCCTCACAAAAAAGTATCTCATTAAACTTAACTTTATAATATTTATACGCTGATTTAATGAAAATAAAGTCAAACAACTGCCTGTGGGTAATTGAATGTGCAGGTTGCAAATATTCCCTGGCTCCGCTTACAACATTATAAAATTTATCAAAGGAAAGTGGTTTGGGTAAAAAGCTGTAAACATTACACCTGATGTCATTAAAAGAGAGCTCCGCTTTTGATGCCAGTACCACCACCTGTAACCTATCCCTGTTATTTAACAAAAAAATTTCCATTTCCCTGTCCACAACGGTTGCTACATCACAAAATAGGATATCAATATCAAACTCCTGTAGATAGTGGCGGGCTTCCCTTGGATTCACCGGCTTGCAAACCACAGATATCCAGGGCAGTTTTACAGCATATTCCAGCATTGTCTTAAATGTTTGAATTTGGTTACCAATGAACAGGCATTGCAGTTTTCTCATAACTATTATTAATACTTCTTTAAGTAATATTTCAAAACTATTGCAGACAGTTTGCAAGAAAATGTGAAAATTAAATACCCCTTCGATTTACCGGCACTTTAATACTGTTTACCGTTTTATATTATAGGGGATCAATGATTCAGTACTTTTATATAAGGATAATCAATCACTTTTCATGAATTAAAGAAGGATTCTATTGGGGCATCGGCTATACTAAAATTGCTGGTCATTCACATTTCATCATAAATTCACCACCACAATTGCAATAAAGTTTCGCTGGTTACAGTTCAATGAATAAAAAATATCTCACTATATTAATACATGTTTCAGGCTGGATTGCATTTTTTGTATTCCCCTTTGTGTTACTGAATTTGACCACAGATGCTGGTGCAATGGAATTTGGAGAAATGAATCCTACAAATGCGCCTCAGGGAATGCTCGCTTTTTTTCTTGTCAACAACCTGCTGTTTATTGTTTTTTTTTATTTCAACCTTTACTACCTTTTACCTGTACTTTATTACAAACAAAAAAAGATCAGTTACCTGGTCATTATATTCGCACTATTGCTGCTGGCTATTTACCTGCCTTCCTTTATAAAAAAGCAGATGATCCCCTGTCCCGGCAATTTTATTAATGGTATTCCGGAAAGGCGTTTCAGAGAAATGGACAGGATATTTGGTTTCCTCCATTTCTTAATCATTTGGTTTTTAAGCAGTATTATTTGCCTGGCACAACGATACCGAAAAATGGAACAAAGAAACAAGGAAATGAAAGTGCAGAAGCTCAACGCTGAGCTCTCCTACCTGAAAGCACAGATCAACCCACATTTTTTATTTAATACATTAAATAATATTTATGCCTTGTCCATTTGCCAAAGTGAACAAACACCGGAAGCTATTTTAAAATTATCCGCCATCATGCGCTTTGTGACCCAGGATGCCGAAGCGGAGAAAGTACCGCTGGAAAAAGAGCTGGACTATCTTAACAATTATATTTCCCTGCAACAACTCCGCAGCAATAATAACCTGGAGGTTTCATTTATATTAAACGGAGATGGCCATAATAAAGTGATTGCCCCATTACTGTTAATTAATTTCATAGAAAATGCGTTTAAGCATGGCGTAAGTAATCATATTCCCTGCTTTGTAAATATCAGCATCCTTATTACCCAAAGCCAGTTAACCATGGAAGTGATCAATAAAAAAATGGATGGTACCCAAAAACAAAGTACTTCTACCGGTTCAAACAATACCAAAAGAAGGTTAGAATTACAGTATCCCGGCAAGCATTTATTTATTGTTGATGAGAGCAATGACCTATATAAAGTAACTTTACAATTGAATTTAACATGATCAGTTGCATAGCAATAGATGATGAACCCCTCGCATTGGAAGTATTAAAAAAATATACTTCCCAAATACCCGGCATAAGCCTGCTGGCTACTTATTCTGATGCCATTGAGGCAATAAATTATTTGCAAAGCAACCAGGTAAGCCTTTTATTTTTAGATATTCAAATGCCCGACATCAATGGATTTCAGTTATACAGGAACTTAGTAGAAAAACCAATGGTAATTTTCACTACGGCGCATAAAGAATATGCTATTGATGGGTTTGAAATAGACGCTGTAGATTATTTATTAAAACCATTCAACCTTGCCCGTTTGCAAAAAGCGGTCAACAAGGCAATTGCCTGGCAAAATTCTAAAGAAAACAATGAAACCAATACAGCTTCAGCTTACTTATATATTCATGAGGATTATAAAATGGTGAAGATACTTTTCAGTGAGATCATTTACATTGAAGCGCTCGACGACTATATTAAAATCCACACCAGTTCAAGGCATTATTTAACATTATTATCTATGAAAAAAGTATTGGAAAAATTACCTAAAAAACAATTTATCAGGATTCACCGGAGCTATATAGTGGCAAAAGAAAAAATAGCCTTTACCCAATTCCGGAAAATCGGTCTGATCAGTGCCATTGAATTGCCGGTAGGAGATACTTACCGCTCAGAAATACAGGAGTATAAAGGCAATGCTTAACCGGCAATTTTGTGGATGCTTAAAATGGCTTGCACAGCCTGGATATGCACCCTCACCTGCGATAAAAATATTAAAATAAACCCGAAACACAAGCACCGTCCTGAAGGTTTTTGACAAGGTAGTCAAATTGTTGTTTACACCAGATTGGCCAGAATTTAAAAAAGTGTTAGAAGCTGCATACAAATAACCTGGTGAAGGCCAGGTCAAGGGCTGCTACGCAATTACCCCCATAAAATATGCTTACCTGAAAATATACAGATTCATTGTATAATTTTGGCGGATAGTATTTATATTGTAATAACAACGGGTAATGACCGGTGTTGATTAAGAGCAATGATTAGTTTTACCACTACCATATTAAAATTTGATCAGCAGGGCGACAAAACCGGCTGGACATACATAAGGATTCCCGCAAAAATTGCAGAACAACTACAGCCAGCCAGCAAAAAATCATTTCGTGTAAAAGGAAAGTTAGATGATCATGTCATCAACGGGGTTGCACTGATACCAATGGGGGCAGGTGATTTTATCATGGCGCTCAATGCCGGATTAAGGAAGGCTACCGGCAAAAGGAAGGGGGCAATTTTAAAAGTGCAGTTAGCAGTTGATGAAATTCCCTACCAGGTAAATGCAGCATTTATGGAATGCATGGAGGATGAACCTGCCGCTTTGCTATATTTTAAATCGCTTCCTGCAGCGCATCAGCATTATTTTAGCAAATGGATTGAATCGGCAAAGACAGAACCTACTAAAGTTAAACGTATTGCACAGGCAGTATCGGCTTTGGCCCGTAAAATGGGTTTCCCGGAGATGTTGAGGGCAAAAAAAGTGGAAAGAGATAACCACCTGCCGCTGAAAGGGTGAAAATGCATTAGGTAGAGTTTTAAAAGAGGTAGTTAGTTAAAGCAGTTAAAATACTTAGCCACAAGGCTTTTTACCTGGTTCATGACAATTAAAAAATCCGCATAAAATAATTTTCATTATTTTAAACAATAGCCCTGATGGACTGATCGTGAATATTAGGGGTTGCTGAAAAACTCACCAGAGGCAGGCGGGGATAAAGGCCCGATCACCTGTAGTAAAAAATGAAGCAAATAGCACAAATGCAACGGTAAATTTTATTAAACCAATTATTATGAAACAGCTATGGACCGCGGTGGTAGTAATGCTACTGCTGCAACAAACGTCAATCGCACAATTAACTACTTTACCCGATGGGGGCAATAAAAAAGCGATGGTGGGGGAGCGTGTAGGCCTTACCGATATTACCATTCATTATAACCGCCCTGCCGTGAAAAGCAGGGAGGGTAAAATATGGGGACAATTGGTGCCATTTGGTTTTAATGATTTAGGATTTGGTACCAGTAAAGCAGCTCCCTGGCGCGCAGGTGCCAATGAATGCACTTCCATAGAATTTTCAACGGATGTAAGCATTGAAGGGAAAAAATTAGCGGCCGGTAAGTATGGGTTTTTTATTGCCACTGGCAAAGAAGCCTCCACCCTGATCTTCTCAAAAAACAGTACGGCCTGGGGTAGTTTTTTTTATGATCCTGCTGAAGATGTATTGCGTGTTACCTGCACACAACGGGTAATGGACAAATCCGTAGAATTCCTGCAATATGTGTTCACCGATCAAACCGTCAATAGCGCCACTATTACTTTGCAATGGGAAAAATGGATGTTCGCGTTTAAAGTAGAAACGAATGTGGAAATGGACCAGGTGACATCTTTCAGAAAAGAATTGCAAACAGATAAAGGCTTCAACTGGCAGGCATTTGCACAGGCAGCTAACTGGTGCGCCGATTATAATACCAACCTGGAAGAAGCATTGCGATGGGCGGATTATGCTATCAGCGGGCAATTTATAGGAGAGAAAAATTTCAGGACCTTATCTGCCAAAGCGAGGATATTAAATTTAACAGGTAAAACAACTGAGGCGCAGGCAATCATGAAGGAAGCTGCACCTCTTGGCACTATGACTGAGGTTCATGGGTATGCACGCCAATTATTAGCAGGCAAAAATATACAGGAAGCTTCGGAATTTTTTAGGGCCAATTATAAAAAATACCCCAATGTATTTACTACCAATATGGGAATGGCAAGGGCTTTAAGCAGCGAAGGAAAATATAAGGATGCGCTGAAATATGCCAACGCCGCATTACCCCAGGCACCTGATAATGCCAATAAATTAAATGTAGAAGCTATGATTGAAAAGCTGAAAGCAGGAAAGGATGTAAACTAAAGAGTGATGGATACCGGATGCTGGATGATTGCAGCTGAATAATACAGCGTGGCGGGTCTTTGACCATTGCCCATTGCCCATTCACCCATTCACCATTGCCCAGTCACCTATAAGAACACCCTCAGCAATAACGCAAAGCCATGGTCTTTTTTGGGATTGTCCGTAATGGTTACTACATGCAAACCTGCCGGGGTCCAAACTTTAAACAGATCTCCTTTTTTGTGGGCCGCGATCGCTTCATCCAATTGGGGCAACATTGCCCCGCGGATAAACCATCCCAGGTCACCTCCTTTATATGCA
>JACMLJ010000019.1 GCA_014379625.1 Ferruginibacter sp.
ACAAACTGGCAGCATATACACCATTCAGGCTTTGGTCCATTTCATCCTGGTTACTAAGAAAAGTGCTGCTGGCAGATGCATCCAATGGACTTCTGTCAAGATATTTTTTGCAACTCCCAATTGTGATAACCAGTAACAGCAATGGGAGATATAATATTTTTTTCATTTTTCTAAATTTAATATTTTAAAAAGTTACATTCAGACCTGCTGTATAAGTTCGCATTACCGGGTAGAATTCTCCGTTAGCGTTATCAATTTCTGGGTCAAATCCATCGAATGCTTTAGTAATGGTGAACAAGTTTTGTGTACTGATAAAAACCCGTACAGCAGCAAGTTTAGCCTTGCTTACCACATTTGCCGGTAATTTGTAACCAAGGTTGATGTTCTTTAACCTAAAGAAAGCAGCACTTCTAATGTACCAATCTGAGGCTCTGAAGTTATTTGTGTAAGAACCCCCACCGGCCAGCAATCTTGGAAAAGTCGCATTTTGATTTTGCGGTGTCCAATAATTCTTATGAATATCCAGTAAAGAAGGAATAAAATCTGTGGCTAAAAAAGGAACAGCACCTGTACCGCTCAGGAAATTTTCCCGCTTGCCTACACCCTGTCCAAAAATATTCAGGTCAAAATTCTGATAGCTTACATTAAGGTTAATGCTATACTCAAACCTGGGAAAGTTATTGCCAATAAATGTTCTGTCGTTGTCATCTATTTTACCATCTGGTTTACCATCAACACCACTGATATCCTGGTACTTTAAATCTCCTGGCTTAGGACCTATTGCAGGATTGGTACTCCATCCTGCCCCATACAAAGTTGGAGAAGCTTTAATATCATTCGAATCAGCATAATATCCACTGGCCTTTAGGCCATAGTAAGAATTAAGCGCATAACCCGATTGAGTTCTTGAACTGCCTCCCCCAATAAATGGTAAGCCATCCACCAATCCTATTACATTGTTTTTAACATCAGACAACATAAAGGTTGCATCAAAACCCCATTTATTTACTTTCGTTTTGTAATTGAGCGATAATTCCCATCCTTTGTTTTCCATGCTGCCTGCATTAACAAATGGATCATTCAATCCTCCGGCTGATGAAGGCAGTGAACGGGGAAGGATCATATTTTTTACCGTACGATTGTAAACATCGGCTGTGAATGTAAAATGTTTGGCAAAACTAAGATCCAATCCTACATTCCATTGTTGAGAAGTTTCCCAGCTTAAATCGGGATTGGCAAATTGCAGAATAGCAACCCCCAAAGTATTTAAATTATTAAAGTAGGGGTTGGTGCCGTTTATATTTCCTATAGCACCATAATTGCTCTGCTGGTAAAAAGCATCAAACACATAATTAGAGCCAATATTCTGATTACCGTTACCACCAAATGAGCCTCTCAGCTTTCCAAAACTTATATATTTTGAAATATCATTAAAGAATTTTTCTTTAGAGAAAACCCATGCCACAGAGGCAGAACCAAAGTTTCCCCACTGCTTATCTTTCGCCTGGGAAAATCGGCTTGAACCATCTCTTCTTGCATTCAATTCAAATAAATATTTATCCCTGAAGCCATAATTAAGCCGCCCAAAAAAGCCTACTAAAGCCAGCTCATTGGCACCGGCATTATTTTGAATATTGGAGGATCCCAGGTTAAGGTAAGGTTGCGTTGGGTTGATAAAGCCTTCACGGGAAGCCCCAAAAAAATATTGGGTGGTTAACTCCTGTTGTGCCCCGGCCAATATTTTAAAGGAGTGGTCACTTTTTACTTTAAAGGCATATATGGCCTGGCCGGAAAACACCTGGTACACATCGTTTCTCCATGTTTCATTAAGCCTGGTAACACCGGGCCAAACGGACGTTTTATCGTATTTCCCGGTCGTTAAATTGGGCGTATAAATGTCAGCGTTTTTTTGGAATGTCTTTGTATATGGATTTCTTTTTTCACGGCCCCAGGATGCCTCCAGTTCCAATCCTTTTACAGGCTTGTAGTTTAATGCCATCCTGGTAAGCAAGGTATTGCCTGAGGTATTAGAAGTGCCCGTGGCTTCTGCCATTGCAATCGGGTTCCTGTTATTGGATTGTGCCGCTGTTCCAAACATTCCATCTCCATATCTTCCTCCCCCTATTGCCGGTAAACCAATTGCCTGGCGAATAATGAATTCAGCAGAACCTGTAGATGGGTTGATGGTAGTGTTATTGGTCAGGCCCAAAACACCGCTTAAGGTTAACTTGTCACTTAACTTAAACTCTGGATTGAAACGGATATCGTACTTTTTAAAACTGTTATTTTGTATCAGCCCCTTTTGATCAAAGAAGGTAAACGAAGAAAAAATATTCAACCGCTCGCCACCAGACATCAGTTGCACATTATGATTTTGCATAAGTCCACTATTGGTTAGTAGCTCATTCTCCCAATCAGTATTTATTACATCAAAATTGTTGGCAGGCGTACTCTTGTATTTATCAATCTGTGCAATAGTAAACGGCAGGGCGGTACCAGTAGGAAATTGGTTCAGATAAGCGATGTTGCTTAATTCCATGTGCTCTATTGCTCCAACCCGTTTTGGCAATGCCGTAAAACTTTGCTTCGAAAAAAAATTGTTATAACTTACCTGCAGCCCTTTGCTATTTGCCCTTTTTGTTTTAACTAATATCACACCCGCACTAGCCCTGTTGCCGTAAATAGCGGTAGAAGCGGCATCTTTTAAAACAGTTACACTTTCAATAACATTTGGATCAATATTATTCAATGCATCCTGCCCGGTCCCTGTAGGCATTTGTAATCCATCAATAACAATCAACGGATTGCTGTTACCTAAGATGGAACCTTCGCCCCGTATCCTGATAGACGCACCGTCTGCACCGGGCTTACCCGACTGCTGTTGTACAGTTACTCCCGGCGCAAGCCCTTGTAACACCTGCGTGGCGCTGGATACTTGTCGTTTGATGAGCGACGCATTATTCAATTGAACTACTGATCCGGATAAATTGGCTCTTTTTTGAGTTCCATAACCTACCACTACTACATCGGCTAAATTATTATCCGATTTATCCAATGATACATTAACCACAGCATTATCCGCATTAACTTCTTTTCCATTATATCCAATACTGCTCACCACAAGTGTTTCACCTTTGGGAACGGTAATGGAGAAAACGCCATTGACATTGGTGGGTACCCCTTTGCCCTTTCCTTTAATGGTAACAGAGGCAGATTCGAGCGGTTTGCCTGTGGCAGATTCGGTAACGGTTCCTGTTACCTTGATGTCCTGAGCTTTTACTCCCAACAGGGTTGTAAGAAGTATAAGCAGCATGCAGATTGTCTTTCTCATAATGACTGTTTTGATGATTAAAAAATTGTAGCTGAATATGTGTTTATTGTGTTTTGGATGTTATTAATTTCCCCTGGTGATTGATGGGTAGCGCATCAAAAGGATTGAGCCATTTGTTTAACAATACAGCTATTTCAAAACGTTTTGCACTTCTGTTCATTTCAAAATTTTTCAATTCAAGTGCTGCCCATTTTTTTACAACATTTTCCATAGAAACACCCGGCTTTTTATTTTTTTGTTTATAAATGCTGATATACCGGATGATATCCCCCAAAGTGACTATTTGATTTTTTGATAAAAAGACTAAACCGGTATATTCATTTATATCTTTTGCAAGTGTTGCAGCGCCGATGGTTGAATCCGGATAAAACCAGGTGCGGTTAGCCCATGCATTGGGCTGCCCCGTTCCTTTAAGAATTCCTGTGGCGCCAATTTTTTGAATATCCGTAAAGAACGGATGAGTTGGTGGTACATCATAATAAGGCATGATGTAGGCTTTAGATTTTAACAACGCCCCCTGCACTTCTCTTACCGCAACCCGGGATGCATTTTTTTGCTGCTGCACAGCGAGTGCGGCCAATGCCCCGGCGGCCTGGCCGGTTAGCATTACACAAGGTTGCAGTCTTGTGGTGCCGTTTACAACATTGCTGACACTGATGGCCTTTTCGGCGATGATCATTCCGGTGTATTGCTTTGGTATTAGTGCACCCAACGGTACATTGAATGAGGGAATGGGATAAAAGCCCAGGTGCTGCGGGGCATCCGGGTTTTCCCGGTGATGATGATCAATGGGATAGTCTCCCACTGAAATACCGGTACGGTATAAAGGCGATTTTTCATTGAACGGATCGGCAATATTCAGAAGGGTAAAACGGGCCATCCCTTTTAATCTCCTGCCCTCCCGGTGGTATGGAATAATGGGTAAGCGATCGGTGGTAGGAAATTCATTATTTGCCAATCCCAAATTTTTAAACCCGAATTGTGTTTGCAGAAAATAAATGAACCGCAGTGTTTTATCTTTTGCTTTTTGAAGTTCTTTTTCCCGCTGCTCCGGGTTCATCGAAATCACGTTTAGGTAAATATCATTTCCCTTGCCCGGCCAGTTAATCATGTATTTACCATTGGGCAGTTTTCCATATTCGAGCATCTTCTTAGCAGTAACATTGGAAGTTAATTTAGAGGGATCGCTGCAAAATTCATTGCAGCAACCATCGAACTCCATGGGGTTGTAACCAGGTTGCTTCACCAGGGTGCAATCGGCTGCCGGGCCGTAATCCTGCAAGATGGCAGCATAGGTAATATCCTGGATAATGTTATTGGATGCAGGGATATTTACATTTTCACCTGTAATGCTATTGGCTTCCATACCTACATCAAAAGGGATCCCGGCATTGCCCATCGCATCTCCCAACTCTGTAGCATCAATTACCTGGCTGGCATAAATCGTAACCGTTGATTTCGTAAACCGGTTATAAAAAACAGCCCCTTTTATTTGCAACCGGCTTTTGATGACGCTCTTAAATTCAAGTCCATATAAAACCTTTAGTTCCGGCGTTGCTGATACCATGGCTTTTAAAATACTATCGCCCACATGCGGCTCAAACAAGGTATTGCTTACCCATCCTGTGGCAACGCGGCCAGGGCCACCGTATACTTTGTATACCCTTTCCCGGAACTCCGCCCAAATGCCCGATGGCATATGGTGATTCCCATCAAATGCCGGCACTCCTGCTGAAGAGAACATACCACCCAACCAAACTGAGGATTCTGCAATGATTGTGCGAACACCCATCCTGGCACTTTGTAAACCGGCGGCAGTTCCCCCGGTTCCCCCACCAATAACCAATACGCCTGCATGCATTTGCTGTTGCGCAAATACCGGCAAAAAGTTCACAGATAAAAGTAGCGTAAAAAGGTATCGATACATATAGCACATTTTCAAAAAGACATACAGAATTAAATTGATTCAAAAGTTTTCGAAACCTGGTATAAT
>JACMLJ010000020.1 GCA_014379625.1 Ferruginibacter sp.
TCAGTAATTGGTAGTGTTTTTTAATAATCCAATTCCATATCTAATAGTATGATTGACTATTAGATATGGAATTGGATTATTAAATAACACTAACAATTACTTATTATATTGAATTAGAAGGTTAACTTTTCGAAATCAATATCATCAGTAATTGGTAGTGTTTTTTAATAATCCAATTCCATATCTAATAGTCAATCATACTATTTTCAGCCCTTCAAAAGATAACCTGCTTATTTACATTGATTTTAAAATAGACGAAGGCCAAAACCGCCAGGTACGCATTCTAACCATGAACCTTAATTATAAATCTATCTCCTTACCCAATAGCGAACTTAGCTTGCTAAAACCTTTGTTAGCAGGGTGTTCTTTGTTTCGTGAAAAATCAGGCCGTCAAAAGCTCTAAAAAAAATCTCAATGCATAGGTTGTTCGTCGACCTGTCTTTTAGGGGTTGGGGCACACTACTTCAAATTGTGATACACTTTCTGCACATCTTCATCTTCCTCTAATTTATCAATCAGCTTAAATACATCATGTGCTGCCTCTTCATCCAGTTCGGTGGTATTCATGGGGATCCTTGTCAATTCAGCAGTCACTACCTCAATCTTTTTTTCTTCCAGGGCCCTGGCCATATGACCAAATTCTGTAAAAGCCACCCGTATAATGATATTACCTTCACTGTCTTCACCAATTTCTTCAAGACCGTAGTCAATCAGTTCCAGTTCGAGGTCTTCAATGTTTAAGCCGCCATTCTTTATTTTAAATTCACCCATACGCGTAAACGTAAAAGCCACACTTCCGCTGGTACCAAGACTTCCGCCGCTTTTAGTAAAGTGCATGCGTACATTGGCTACCGTGCGGGTGGGGTTATCCGTCGCAGTTTCCACCAATAAAGCCACTCCGTGCGGTGCATAACCTTCGTAGGTTATTTCTTCATAGCTGCTGGTATCCTTACCCATCGCCCTTTTTATAGCAGCTTCCACGCGGTCTTTTGGCATTCCACAAGCCCTGGCATTCAGGTAGCATCTTCTCAGAGCAGGATTATTGTCCGGATCCGGACCACTATTTTTAACCGCAATAGCTATTTCTTTTCCGATGCGGGTAAAATTTTTGGCCATTTTATCCCACCTGGCAAACATGGCGCTTTTTCTTACTTCAAATATCCTTCCCATTAGATGGTGTATATTATTTTAATTATTCAATTGGATTGCAAATTTAAGGAAATCATTTTTTAGCAGATACAAGGTACGTCTTGTAGCTGCATTAATTTTATTCCCTAATTTTATTCATCATGAAACAGCCAATATTAGCCGTACATAATTTATCTATTGATTTTATTTCGGAAAGTAATATCAGCCCGGCTGTAAAAAATATTTCATTTAATGTATCTGCGGGAGAAATTGTGGCCATTGTTGGCGAATCCGGTTCGGGAAAATCTGTTACTTCCTTATCCTTGCTGCAATTATTACCAAAACAGGCTATTGTAAAAGGGAGCTTAATTTTTTGCAGAAATGATCAGCAAACAGTTGACCTTAACAAAATTTCCGAAAAGGAGATCAATGCCATTCGCGGAAAAGATATTGCCATGATCTTCCAGGAGCCGATGACATCTTTAAATCCTGTATTTACCTGTGGCTACCAGGTGATGGAAGCCATTCAACTGCACCAGCAACTCTCCAAAGCGGCGAGTAAAGAAAAAGCAATATCCTTGTTTGAAAAGGTAAAATTACCCAACCCCGCCGAAATGACGAACCGTTACCCACACGAGTTAAGCGGGGGACAAAAGCAACGCGTAATGATCGCGATGGCGATCAGTTGTAATCCATCTTTACTGATAGCCGACGAACCTACCACGGCGCTGGATGTAACCGTACAAAAGACTATCCTTGAACTGGTTAAGGACTTACAACTTCAATTGGGCATGGGTGTAATTTTTATAACCCACGATCTTGGCCTTGTGGCAGATATCGCGGACAGGGTTTTGGTGATGTACAAGGGTGAAATCGCAGAACAGGGCTGCACAAATGATGTACTCCAAAACCCACAGCACCCTTATACCAAAGCGTTAATGGCCTGCAGGCCGGCGATGCATGTAAGAGGTGAGCGGCTACCGGTGGTGAGCGATTTTTTGCCCCCCCTCTCGTTCACGGGGGAACCTATTCGACCAGAAAAAGTTTTAACGGACCCGAACGATTTATTATCAAACACTGAACCCGAAACGAAAAATGTAAAACGCAAAACTAACAATGCTGAAATTATATTAAAAGTTGAAAACCTGAAGGTATATTTTCCTGGTAAAAAAACTTTTTTCGGTAAAACTTCAATACCGTTTATGGCATTGGATGATATATGCTTTTCGGTTAGTAAAGGCGAAACAGTTGGACTGGTGGGTGAAAGCGGTTGTGGTAAAACTACCCTGGGCAGGGCGATTTTACAATTGATACCTGCCAGATCCGGAAATATTGTTTTAAACGGAGTAAACCTTGCAGGTTTATCCAAAGCTGCTATGCAACCCATCCGGAAGAATCTTCAGATTGTTTTCCAGGATCCTTACGGTTCCTTAAATCCAAGGCTTACCATTGGCGCTGCCATCCAGGAGCCCATGAGGGTACATGCTATATTGCGCAGCAACAGCCAACGGAAAGACAAAGTGATGGAACTATTGGAAAAAGTAAATTTAAAACCTGAATATTTTAACCGGTATCCCCACGAGTTTAGCGGGGGTCAGCGACAGCGGATATGTATTGCAAGGGCATTGGCGTTGAATCCTTCATTTTTAATATTTGATGAAAGTGTAAGCGCGCTGGATGTAAGTGTGCAGGCGCAGGTATTGAACCTGCTCAACGATCTTAAAAAGGAATTTGGATTTACGGCTATTTTTATTTCACATGATCTGTCAGTGGTTCGTTTTATCAGCGACAGAATTTTGGTAATGAACAAGGGTAAGGTCATTGAAGAAGGACCTTCGGATGAAATCTATTTTTCACCCAAAAATGAGTATACTAAAAAGCTGATAGCAGCTATTCCGGGAAAGGGGGTTGGTAACCGGCAATAAGCAACTGGCAATAAGCAATGGGCAATGAGTTCCTAATCGCGAACCCAATATCTTTTAGCGTTCTTCATAATCCCCCGCTCTTGTAAAACGATTACCACCATTGTTTTCGCCATCGAAATAATTGCGTGCGCTTTTACGGAAACTGAATAACAACCGTTTCAACTGTTCCTGGAATTGTTCCGGCTGGGGCTGATCCGGTTTTAATTTTTTATCCGTCATTACAGCCAGTTTACTATCTGTATTTATTTCGAGGATATTTTCGGGTTGTAACCCGCTGAGTCCAATTTTCCATTCGTCTTCTTTTTTTACCCGGTATTTAAAGAAATAAACGACGCCCTTCTTTCCCTCGCAGGTTGATTTTTGTTTACCTATGAAAACGATGGAATCCACCCTGCTATTATCTTTATCGGCTACCAGGTAGCTTCTCGCTATTGCCTGTTGGGTTTTATACCTGGCCGGAAATTTTTCCAGCTTTTTAATCTGGTCTAACCTGCCATATAACTGGCCCCTCCATTTGTCGCTCTCCGCAAACCACCTAAGGGTACTATCGGCTACCGGCTTATTGTTACGCAACAACAGGATGACGGTATTTAACCTGACCATATCATCTTTTGAATGAAGCAGTTTATTAAAAAAATCAGGCACATTGTTATGCTTATCGTAAAAAGGCATTAACAGAATTGCGTAATCATTCAATTCATTTTTGCCTTCGGTATTATTAAAATTCCGGAGGGGTTCGTCATCATTGTCTTTATTTTTTTCTTCATCGATTCTCTTTTCATCTTTACCCTGCTGTTTTTTCAATTCAATCCTGGCGTCAAAATAAATCTTATTGAAATAACTTTCTAACTGCTTTTCCCTGATGTATCCGCTATCTACCAGGGTTACCAATAACGACATCACCGGTTTTTTATAATCATCCACAACGGCCAGTTGCAGAAGTTCGGGATACAAAGTGGCCGCTAATGCCAATGAATCATCCAGGTTGTTAAACATGCCCGAGTACTCATAATTGTTATCAAAAAACGGCGGATCCTGTAAAACCAGCGCTTTAAACAATTTAACAGCCTCACTGGTTTTATGCCTGGCTAGTGCTTTTAGTACTTCATTTTGAAAGATACTGGTATCGGCCGTTTGCTCATATATTTTTTGCAGCATATCCACCACAATTCTTTTGGTAGAATCTTTTATATAGCCAAGCTCGGCGATTAGTTTGGTCTTACTTTCTACATAATTTTTACCCGGCTTTAATGCAGCGATGGCGGTAAATATTTTCGGAGCTCCTTTTTCCCCATAGTAGATATTACTGATGGTTTGCTGCGCTTTGGCTTGGGTGGCACTGTCTTTACAAAACAGATCGGCAAAAAAACTGTCAAGTTTATTAATGAAAATATTCTTTCCTAATTTTTTTTCTTCCGGTACAAAGCTTGAAAAGAACTGGTCAGCAAATTCATTGTGCAGGTTGAGCGTGTCACCAATGGTTACTAAACTAAAAATATGATTGTCTTTCAACATAATCATCCTGTTGATCGTCCTGGACGACCCTGTGTCATTTAAACGGAACCGATAACCTGTTACACCATTAGTTGAGCTAAATGAATCTTTTTGATATAGTACGAGGTCATCTTCATTATAATAGTCTTCCATTTCATTTTTCCAAAAGTTGATGGAATCCTTTACAGAATAATATTTGGGAAATTGCTGAACACTTACCCCAATCGATTCGCCGGTAGAATCACTGGTGAATAAGGCATTTTTGCTCTTGGGCCAGTAACTGTTATAGCCCGAATAGCTGTTGCTGTTGGCAATATCTGCGGTAACTTTTTCCAGTTTGGCGCGATAGGTTTCATCCAGGTCGGGCGCTACCGGCGTTGTTACCGAAAAGTGCAGAAAAGTATCGACATACTGATTTTTTGTAGTATAGCGGTAGGGAGTAAAACGAAAGGAATTAAAGAAATCACTGAAGTCTTTGTTGGCTGTTTTACTTCGGGCGGAAACACAAAAATAGTGCGGACCCATGATGATATACCGGGCGGTTACGCTATTCCCGTTTTTCATGCTTTCTTTCACTTCAAGGCATGGATAACCCCTCCATGAACTAAGCTTCCGATAAGTTTGCTTATTAAAATATTCGGGTGAGCGGAAAGATTCTTCCACTAATTTCAGGTCAAAAGAATCTTCTTCTAAAAATTTAAAATTATAGACTGTTTTTTTTAAAATAAGGTATGAATCGCCAGTGGCTTTATCTTCGGCTTCATACTCCCAGCGTTTTATACCATCAGTGTTATTGCTATTCAGATTTTCATGCGGAGCCATCGGAAGCATTACGGAAAATCCTCCCTGCGAAGGTGTAAATATTCCAGGTGAAGCAATATTTTCTTTGAGCTGAATGGAGGAGAAGAATTGGGCGGCTTCCTTTCCGTCTACATAATTTTCTTTCCCACTCATTTTAAATATCAATATTTCAAAAGGGGTGATGAAAATATTGTATCGCTGCAGGTCACCCCGTCTTGTTTTGTTGGTGATGTCGAATCCCTGGTATCCATTTTTTTGAACCACTGTTTTTTTTAATACCTTCCCGGGGATATTTTCGTAAAGAAGGCTATCAATTTTTTTCATTACCTGCGCCTCTGTTTGTCCTAAGAAAGAGGCGAATGTTTTTATTCTTGTTACTAAGTAATAACTGCCGTTGCTCATGTCGGAATACTGTTTCCTGTCTAAACGCTGGTATTCATCCTTCATTCTAAATAACGGGCCCGGCATGTTCACACTGTAAAATTCATCATCGGCCTTTATGGTAGAAAAAATAACAGGAACTTTTAGCTGATCGGTTTCCTCCTTTTTGACTGCGTCCCTGTCTGACATTTTTATGGGTCGCAAGGTGTATCCCATCTTTCGCAGCAATTCTATAATCCCTCTGGGCCCGGGTAAATGCGCAGCGCCCACACCCACGAAGAGACTGCTTTTTTTAAGGATGGTGTCAATTGAGCCGGCCTGTATCTCATTTCTTTTATATAGAAATTTCTCCCTGAATGCACTTGACCGTTCTGTTAAAATGTCGAGCGAATCCATCAGGTCGAGATCGCCGCTGCGATAAGCATCCTGAATTTTTAACCCAATATCCCGCATCGATTCTCCGTCAGTATCAATATTCTTTTTCTTTTTCTCTTTGGCCATATCAGCATAAGCTTCCAGCACTACTTTTTCGGTTTCGTAATAATCTTCAACTCCGGCAGATCGTTTACCTAATTTTTTTCCTGTTTGAAAAATATACAGATCCAGGAAAGTGTCTTCTTCAAAATCTTCCCTGGCTTTGTAACTGCGGTACAATAAGCTGTTTACCACAGTAGGCTCTGTACTTAGCGCCGCCTTTAACTCAGCATCATAATTATTTATCCTGAACGAGTGTTCATTTAAAAAATCGCCGCCGGGTGACTGTATAAAATTTGCATAATTTTCCTTTAGCCTGTCTAAGCGCACCATTTGCCCCTGCCAGAGATCAGGGTTCAACTCCAGTGCCACGGCATCCACATTCTTCATCGCAAAATAAAAAGAGTCGCTCAAATGAAATACCATCTTGCTGCTTACATGCATAGTGCCAAAGAGATAGGATGGTTTTTGTAAACCGTTACCGGTGATCTCCCAAAAAAGACTGGGATACTTTTTGACTATTTTTTTTTGGCTGTACAATTTGCCTGAAGCCATTAAAAAAACGGCGGAAACCATAAACAATAAGCACTTTCTTCTCATACTTGTTTTATTAAGGCGGCCTTCTTAGATAACCCGGCAGGAAGATTTTTGTTTGTCACTTTGTATTAACACCGTATTAAATAAAATCTGGAGGGTATCCGGGGCATTTGTAGCAAATAAATTAACCGGCTTCTTATAAAGGTGCAAAGAAGTAGACAGATGACAAAATAATCCTTTATTAATTAACGCTTTTTTACTTACGAAAGTTGCCGATAGGGAGAATGTTATAACCATTTACTATAGTCTGCTTAAAATAAAGTACATTTGCGCTCTTAAAAATCATGCCGTAACATGATAAGTGCCTTTCTTTGGCTACGTATCTCTGTAACATCTACAGTACAAGGTCTGATTATCATTAAAAAATTTATTGATACACATGAAATTAAGTCAGTTTCGATTCGACCTTCCCCTTAATCTGATCGCCCAAAACCCCACCAAAAAAAGAGAAGACAGCAGGATGATGGTGGTTCACCGCAAAACGGGTGAAATTGAAAACCGCATTTTCCGCGATATTATTGAATATTTTGATGATAAGGATGTAATGGTAGTGAATAATACCAAAGTTTTTCCGGCCCGTATGTACGGACGTAAGGAAAAGACAGGGGCTAAAATTGAAGTTTTTTTATTAAGGGAATTGAATAAACCCAATCGTTTGTGGGATGTAATTGTTGATCCCGCCCGTAAAATAAGGGTTGGAAATAAATTGTATTTTGGTGAAAATGACGAGTTGGTGGCTGAAGTAATTGATAATACCACCAGCCGCGGCCGTACGATTCGTTTTTTGTGGGATGGTACTGAAGAGGAGTTTAGGGTTATGCTGGATTTTATGGGTGAAACCCCTTTGCCTAAATACATTAAGCGCAAACCCGACGAAGAAGATAAAGAACGGTACCAAACAGTATATGCCAAACACGAAGGCGCAGTAGCAGCCCCTACGGCCGGTTTACATTATAGTAAGGAACTGATCAAAAGGCTTGAAATTAAAGGGGTACGTTTTGCTGAAGTTACGCTGCATACCGGGTTAGGCACTTTCAGGCCAATTGAGGTAGAAGATCTAAGCAAACATAAAATGGATGCCGAGTATTATGGTATTGACGAAACAGCCTGCCAGATCGTGAATAAGGCTAAATCGGAGGGCAGAAGGATCTGTTCCGTTGGTACCACTACCATGAGAGCGATGGAGTCATCTTTTACCGCGCAAAAATTATTAAAGCCATCCGAGGGATGGACAAATATGTTTATTCATCCACCTTATAATTTTTCTATTGCGGATGCGTTGGTTACCAATTTTCATTTGCCAAAAACAAGCCTGTTAATTATGACCTGTGCTTTTGCAGGTTATGACCTGGTGATGGAAGCCTACAAAAAAGCCATTAAGGATAAATATCGTTTCTTCAGTTATGGTGATGCCATGCTGGTGGTATAGTTAACTCCTGTTACCGTTACAATATTTTAGCTCCCCGGATATGCATCCGGGGAGTTTTTTATTTATTTTCCATTAGTGTTTTTACCGGCCAGTTTTTAATATGGGGTAGGGTGTACAACATATACTTTCTTATTATATGGTGATGGCATCATACAGTTTATGGAAAGATGCTGCGACCAATAAAATGATCAATAACATTTTCATCACTATAACATAAGTTTGGCTTAACCCAATCCACGCCAATATTTGTTAGGTTTGATGACTTTTATGAAAATTAATTTTCAATCTATCAGTGAAAATAAGCCTTATGTATTCAGTTGCAGTACACTGTTTACCGTACTTTCCCTGCTTACAATGTTTTACGATAAGGTTACGATCTTCTTTTTTCTTAATACTTTTCACCACCAATGGATAGATTTTGGTATGTTATTTATTACCAACTGTGGTACAGGGCTATTCTCCCTGCTGGTTCTCGGGGCGGTTTGCCTTACCAAAAACTGGCGCCTTGCCCGGAATATCCTGCTCACCTTTTTAGTTTCAGGTGCCCTGGTGCAAACCTTAAAACCTTTGTATAGTGCACCAAGGCCAAAAGCTATCATCAGTGCAGATGCTTATTCCTGGTTTTTTGAAGGGATTACCCATTCCGGGCTAACCAGTTTTCCTTCGGGGCATGCAACCACTATTTTTGCGCTTGCCACGGTGCTGGCATTTACATCCAAAAAAAAATATATCACCCTGGTCTATTTCTTTTTTGCTACACTGGTTGCTTATTCGAGGGTTTACCTGGGCCAGCATTTTATGGAAGATGTGCTGGCAGGTGCAATACTTGGTACCCTTACCACTACAACCCTTACTATTTTCACCAGCCGTTTTACATTTTTTAATAAGCAGTTATCGCCCAAAAAACAATTCTTTAGTCAATGGACATCGAATCTACGATAAAGCAGCCGCAGGAGTTTAAGGTAAAACAAATTTTGAAAAGCCTGCTTAAGGTATTGATAACCGTGTTTTGTTTTTGGTATATTCAGCGAAAGATAGATTTTGCCAGGGTTGGAAGTATGGTCCATTTCATGAACTATCCCTGGATGTTACTTGCATTGGCATCGTTTGTGGTATCCAAGATCGTTTCTTCATACCGGTTGAACCTGTATTTTAAAGCAATGGGAATCCGAATGACGCAAACCAGTAATCTCAGGCTTTACTGGTTAGGCATGTTTTACAATCTTTTCCTGCCCGGATCAATCAGCGGAGATGCCTATAAAGTGATCAGGCTGACGAAAGTGTATAAAAAGCCTGCAAAGCAGGTAACTGCTGCCGTTGTTTTTGACCGTTTTAGCGGACTGCTTAACCTGGGCTTGTTATTGGTGATTTTTTGGATCCTTGTGCAGGGATTTACGGCCCTGGGTGCTCTCTTCATCGCATCGGCTTTACTGGCTGTTTTAGTTTGTTACCTGGTTTGCAGGCGTTTTTTTCCTTACCTGTTGTTGGCTTTCTGGCGAACATTTGCATTAGGTATGATTGTCCAGGTACTGCAGGTGGCCTGTATGTTTGCAATTTTACAGGCGCTTTATATTGAAACGCATTCTGCCCAATATCTTTTGGTTTTCCTTGTTTCCTGTGTAGTGGCGGTACTTCCATTTACTATCGGCGGGTTGGGGGCCAGGGAAATGGTATTTCTGTGGGGGGCTTCCCTTTTCCTGCTCGATGCTGAGCAGTCGGTGCTAGGAAGCATTGCGTTTTACGCAGTGACTGTTACCGCTTCCCTACCCGGTCTGGTGTTTGTATTTTTCGATCCTTTGCCGGCAAATGCTGAAACCATCGCTAATAAGTAAAATGAAAAAAACTTCCTATAATTTTCTTCAGCGTCCGGTTGAAACTGCAATAGTGTTGATGGGGATAGCTGCCATAGTCTTATTCTTCAGGCTGGGTAGCACGCCCATCTATATCCTGGACGAAGCGAAGAATGCGCAATGTGCCAGGGAAATGATGCAACATAATGATTGGATTGTTCCTACATTTAACAATGAGCTAAGGGCCCACAAACCACCACTGCACTATTATTTCATGCGGGCTTCCTATAAAGTGTTTGGCATTACTCCCTTTGGCGCGAGGTTTCCTTCGGCTTTGCTGGGATTATTAACCATAATTTTCAGTTGGTGGTTCATTAAAAAATTTTGCACGGCACGGATTGCACTGCTTGCATTGTTAACGATGGTATTGTCCACACATTTTTTATTCGAATTCCGGATGGCCGTGCCTGATCCCTACCTGATTTTTTTTACAACCATCGGCCTGTTTTCATTTTATGCATATATCCGCGAACGGAAAACCTACTGGGTTATTTTTTCGGCAGTAGCTATGGCATTAGCGGCCTTGTCTAAGGGGCCGGTAGCATTGGCATTGCCCGGACTCGCCATTTTGGCCTGGTTAGTTTTAGAAAAAAAAATAAAGATGCTGCTCGACTGGAAATTAGTTATGGCGGCATTTGTGTTTTTAATTGTTGCATTACCCTGGTATTTATTGGTTCACAAAGCTACGGGAGGAGAATTTACCAGGGGTTTTTTCCTTGAGCACAATATCCGGCGTTTTAATGAACCCATGGAAGGCCATGGCGGGATTTTTTTGTTAGTACCTTTATTTGTGTTTATCGGTTTGTTGCCAATGTCAGTGTTTTTAACCGGTTTTATCCGGCGGGTAAAACATTTTTACCCCCAGCCAATGGTTTCTTTTTCCATCGCCATATCCCTTGTTTTTATTCTTTTTTTTAGTTTTTCCGGCACCAAACTGCCCAATTACCCTATGCCCTGCTACCCGTTTTTGAGCCTGCTGATCGCCTATTCCATGAACAACGCAATTGAATCACCGAAAGGCATTAAAGGGCCACTGATTATTCTATTTGTATTTTCCCTTCTCCTGCTTGCAGCGGCAGTAATTGGTTTCAGGCTTGACCCTTCGCTTAATCCAAAAGCTGCATGGGCCCTTCTTTTTTTACTGCCAGTTGTTGGAATCGGGGTGGCTATTTTTAGATCAGGGAAAAATAGTGTTTATGCATTGATTGCAGTAGTTGTATGTTATTGTGTTTTCAACCTGGTTGGGCTTGGGATATTGTACCCTGCAATTTACAGGGATAATCCTGTTTCTGCAACGATCCATCATGTAAGGGCATCCGGGGATATATTTGCTTACCAGATATATAATCCGGCCTTTAATTTTTATATTGATCAACCCATTAAAGTGCTGACCAGCAAAACGGAACTCGAAAAAGCCATACATAACAGCGCCGGTGCAATTATTATAACCAGGGAAAATTATCTACCGGAACTGGAAGGGTTACCATTACAAATTATACAGAAATACAAGGATCCCCTTGAATCGCCTACTACTGTTATCCTGAAATACAGGTAATTGCACCCTGCATGTGTTGTGCCGGCTGCAAAATAATTCCCCCGGTTTGGAAATAAATGTCTTTTTTATTTTTGTGCATCCCAAAATAAAAAAGGGCTGGGATAGAGATCCCGCCCCGGTTTAAAATCCAATATCCTATGAAAAACCAGGGTACAGACAAAATAAAACTCCTATTCATTGCATCCCCGTTGTTAATAATTTGTTATGCGGTAAAGATGAAAAGAAATCTGTCAGTTCGGCATAGCAGGTGGCAAATCAATGGAAGAGGGGTAATATCTTCAATTTTAGAAATTCGTGAAAACGATTTTTTTTAACGCCTTGAGCGGCATAGCCCGTAAATGCTGCTAATAGGAAAACAGGGTTAGGCGCATAATTAATCGAGCCCAAACAAATCAACGTTCAACGACTGTAAAGTTTGTTCTTTATGATTACTGTCAATCAATATAGAAATATTGTGATGGCTTCCCCCATAGCTTACCATGCGTACGGGAATATTTTTTAACGATCTGAATAGTTTTTGCATTACATCTTCCGTTTGCGCAATTTCATTACCCACAATAGAAACAATCGTTTGATTGGCATCTATTTCCACGGTTCCAAACGGCTCCAGTTCCTTTACTATTTCGGCCAGGTGAATGTCGCTATCTATTGTAATTGAAACGGCTACTTCGGAAGTGGTGATCATATCGATGGAAGTGCGGTATTTTTCAAATACTTCAAATATTTTTCTTAAAAAGCCATAGGCTAAAAGCATACGGCTGCTTTTTATTTTTATAGCAGTAATTCCATCTTTCGCCGCTATTGCTTTTACCCCTACGCTGCCGGCCAGTTCGGTTATCAGTGTTCCCTTTGCTTCCGGCTGCATTGTATTGAGTAGCTTCACCGGTACGTTGTAAAACTGGGCCGGCCAGATGCTTGCAGGATGTAAAATCTTTGCACCAAAATAAGCCAGTTCAGCGGCTTCCTCAAAACTTAGCTGCTCAATGGCCACCGTTTTTTTAACCACCCTTGGGTCATTATTATGCATGCCATCAATATCGGTCCATATTTCGCATACAGTAGCCTTAATTGCCGCGGCTATGAGCGAAGCGCTGTAATCGCTTCCCCCTCTTTTTAAATTGTCTACTTCTCCTTTTGAATTGCGGCTGATATAGCCCTGTGTGATAAATATTTTTTTATCCTTATTGCGTTGTAAGATCTGTGCAAGCTTTACTTTTATGCTTCCTATCTGCGGTTCATCGTAGTTATCGATCGTCATAAAATCAAGCGCCGGTATCAGCATATGGTCAATGCCCTGTTCATCAAGGTATATCGAAAATAATTTTGTACTCAGCAATTCGCCCTGGGCCAGTATATCTTTATTTAAAGCTTCGCTGAAAGATATCTTTAAAATAATGTTCAGAAATTCAAAATGTTCACTGGTAATAGCCGCCGCTTTTTCCAATGCCGCAGCAGAGGTAAGTAAATGGCTGCAAAAGTTTTTATAATGCAATTCTAAGGCGCTGATTTGTTTTTTGGCGGTATTCCTGTCGCCCTGGGATAGGGAATTGCTGATTTCAACCAACGCATTGGTGGTGCCGCTTAATGCCGAGAGCACCACAATTTTGCTTTCCGCATCCTTTGTAATCAATTTTGCTACTTCACGCATTCTTTCGGGCTTTCCAACGCTGGTGCCGCCAAATTTCATTATTTTCATATTTGCCCCCGGTCCGCTTAAAGCGAATTTTTAAAATGATCTGTTATTTGAGTCGGCAAATTTACCGGTTAATGAGCCGCTTTCAAAAAATAAGTTAGCAGTATAATTTATAAAAACCAGCTTTCCGGGTGAGTTCATTTTTTATACAGGTGAGTTAGGCGCTGCGCACTGTTTATTCTATCCTGAGGTTATACTTTGCGCCCAGGATGGCCAAATCATCCACGACGGCCTGTAGCAAAGGAATGCCATTATTCATTCTTTCCCTTTCCATTTCTCTTTCAGGGTCACCCGGAATGATCATTTTTGTTTCTGTCTTAATAGTTTTAGCGGAGCGGAAACGTTGTATCCATTTATCCATGTGCAACTTAAAATCGGGTGCAGGCCGGAAGGCATCAATCCGCATGGCGCCAAAAAAATGTCCAATGCCTTCACCAGGCAGGTTTTCGGGCATTGGTATGTAGGCGGGAAAGGGAGGCACCCACGGGCCATAATTGGCCCCACTCAAAATTGCGGAAAAAATATCCACCACCGAACCCAGCATATATCCCTTATGACTGCCATGGTCTTTATCTCCTCCAAGCGGCAATAATGCACCGCCGTTTTTCACCTCATCGGCCCGGTTACTCGGTTCACCTTCCTTTGTTTGTACCCAGCCGCCAGGTGTATCCAGGTTTTTTCGCTGCAGTATTTCCAGTTTCCCATTGGCTGCGGTAGTAGTGGCAAAATCCGCTACAAAGGGCAGTTCATTACCCGCCGGTATGGCTACTGCTATTGGGTTGGTTCCCAATAGTCTTTCCACCGAAAAAGTGGGAGCCACCAGTGCCGATGCATTGGTCATGGCAATACCGATCATGTCATTATCCAGCGCCATCATCGCATGGTAGCCCGCTATGCCAAAATGATTACTGTTCTTCACACTTACCCAGCCGGTGCCAACATTACGGGCTTTATCAATGGCTACCTGCATCGCTGCAGGGGCAACTACCAGGCCCAGGCCTTTATCGCCATCAATGACCGCCGTGGAAGGGGTTTCATGCACAATTTGAATAGCCGGATTGGCATTTATTCTTTTCACTTCCCAAAGCCGTACATATCCGGTTAACCTGGCAATGCCATGACTGTCGACGCCCCTTAAATCTGCCGATAATAATACTTTTGCTGCTGTTGCTGCATTTGCATCGCAGCAACCTATTTTAAGAAAAATATTTTTAGAGAAGTTATAGAGTTGCTGATAAGAATAGTTGTTTACCATCGTATAGAGTTAAGTAGCTAACCGGTAATGATCCTCAAGATGCAAAGCCCAAATGCAGGTTGGTAGGCTGTGTATTGAAATACCCTGGCGGCGGGGAAGATAAGCATCATTGATTAAATGCCGGGTTGAAATGAAAAATAGTATATTAAAATTGCAGGTGCCTTACCGTTAACCCATCGTTGATCAGTTGCTTTAATGAATCAATGCCAATTTTTAAATGACGCTCTACAAAATCAGAAGTAACTTTTTTATCGCTTGCTTCAGTTTTAACACCTTCCGGGACCATGGGGCTGTCACTTACCAATAATAAAGCGCCGGTTGAAATTTTGTTGTAAAACCCTACCGTAAAAATGGTGGCTGTTTCCATGTCAATTGCGTATGCCCTTACCCGTTGCAGGTACTCTTTAAATACTTCATCATGTTCCCATACCCGGCGGTTGGTAGTATATACGGTACCCGTCCAGTAGTCGCAGGCATAATCCCTGATGGTGGTGGAAATTGCTTTTTGCAGCATAAACGCCGGCAATGCCGGTACTTCTGGTGGAAAATAGTCATTGCTGGTACCCTCCCCCCTTAATGCCGCGATAGGTAATATCAGGTCGCCAATTTTATTGCGTTTTTTTAAGCCGCCGCATTTGCCCAGAAACAATACCGCTTTAGGTTTTATGGCAGTCAGCAAATCCATAATAGTAGCCGCACCCGGACTGCCCATGCCAAAATTAATAATGGTGATATCGTCAGCAGTGGCGCATTGCATTGGCCTGTCTTTACCTATTACTTTTACTTTATTCCATTTTGCGAACATTTCTACGTAATTGGAAAAATTGGTAAGCAGGATATATTCCCCGAAATTTTCTAATTTTTCTCCTGTGTACCGGGGCAGCCAGTTTTCTACTATATCTTCTTTTGTTTTCATTGTTGGATGATTCGTTGGTTTGTCAAATCGTTTATTCGTTCATTGTTTTAATTTGTGCGCCGGTTCAATACTTAATTCGTTTATTTGTGCAGGAATGTTTGGTAGTTGGTTACTACCGGGGATCAATAAACTATTTATAAAAATACAAAATCTTTTTTGCTAACTATGATTAAGATTGACTACCCGGAATACCAGCCCAATATAAAAAACCAGCAGGGAAAGGAATATATTTTTGATGAAATAAGAAAGCAATGGATATGGCTTACACCCGAGGAGTGGGTGAGGCAAAATTTTTTACAGTATTTAACCCGGTGTAAAAAATATCCGTCTTCCCTCATTGCGGTAGAAAAAGAAATTCAGTTGGGAGAGCTTACCAAAAGATTCGATATCGTTGTGTACGACAGGAACACTAATCCATGGATGATCATTGAATGCAAGGAAATGAATGTTTCACTAACCAGGCCGGTATTGAACCAGGCGCTTCGCTATAATATTATTTTGAATGTGCCTTATATTATTATTACCAACGGAAGCCATTGTTATGGCTTTTCCGGAAATAAAGGCTTACTGGAAGAATTAAGTGACTTGCCGGATTTTAATTGCTGATACCTGCTTGTTTGGTACCGGCCAGGATGAACCGCCAGGAAAATTGGAATCAGCAATCAGTTGTCAGGTATCTGGAAAATAGTGTTCTTCTCTTAATTGCCTGGCCGTTTTACTGGTACCATCGTGGCTCCAGCCGGGGGGCATAAAAAGATATTTCAGTTTGTTAAAGAGTGTTGTTTTCTTTTTTAGGTCCTGTACTAAATTATGCCATTCATGAAAAATTATTTTTACCGGATGATGCGGGTTTTCAATCGGTTTTGTGAGCCCGAATTTCACCGGCTCGGCGGGAACTTCTTCTTGGAAACTGCCAAAAAATTTATCCCAGATAATCAGGCACATCCCCATGTTTTTATCAAGGTATAAAATGTTGCTGGCATGGTGCACCCGGTGGTGGCTTGGACTTACAAAGACAAATTCAAACCAGCGCGGCATTTTTGCAATATAGCGGGTGTGTACCAGTATGCCGTAAATCTGTGTAAGCGAATACATGAAAACAATATGTTCGGGATTAAAGCCTGCGATTGCTAACGGTATAAAATATATGAACCTGTATAAGGGTTGTAAAACAGAAGAACGAAAACCGGTGGTGAGGTTAAACTTTTCTGAAGAATGGTGCGTAACATGTACCGCCCAAAAGAAGCGACAATAATGGTCCACCCTGTGTTCAAAATAAAAAACAAAATCTTCAGCGACAAACAGCAGCAGCCAATACATCCAGGTACCGGGCGTAAAATGAATAACCCGGAAATTAAAAAACCATTGCAGGATAATAAACAGGTAGATCGCCCTGAACAAAAGGTCGACGCCGGCATTGAGCACTGACAAGTATATATTGACCAGTGTATCTTTGAAACTGTAATATTTTTTCAGGCGCCAGTGACTAATGATGATTTCCCCGCCAATTATTAGCAGGTACAACGGGGTGGAAACGAAGAGCAGGGTTTTTTCAGCAAACTCAAAAGGCATGTTGAATAATTGGAAACTGGAATAAAGTAGTTTGGATATTTCTGCAGCCGACCAGGCTTTATAAACTTGTAAACCTTAGTTTGAATTTCCTTACACTACCATAATCTCTTTTTCTTTTGACTCCAGGTGTTTTTCTACCAATGTAATAAACCGGTTGGTAATTTCCTGTATTTCAGCTTCTGCATTCTTCGCCAGGTCTTCGCTTATCGCGCCGTCTTTTTGTAATTTTTTTATTTGTTCAATAGCTTCCCTGCGGATATTGCGAACGGATACCTTACCCTGCTCGCCTTCGGCATTACATCTTTTCACCAGTTCTTTTCTTCTTTCTTCAGTAAGGGGAGGTAAAAACAAACGTATAAAATTGCCATCATTTTGCGGATTAATACCAATATTAGCCGCAATAATAGCCCTTTCAATTGGTTGGAGCATTTTTTTTTCCCAGGGTTGCACAGATATCGTGCGGGCATCCAATACGGATATATTTGCTATTTGCGCAATTGGGGTTGGCGCTCCATAATAATCTGCAACAATACCATCCAGCATATTGGGATTCGCTTTTCCGGCACGTATTTTAACCAGTTCCGCTTCAAGGTGGCCCATCGCTTTCTTCATTATGGATTCGGTATCCAGTTTAATCAATTCCAGTTCTTCTGACATAAAATAGAAAATTAAGTGGTTGCAAATCTAAAGAAAAGAATAATAGTCAGGCGAATAATCGCTTATGGTTGAAGAATTTTTAAGAACAGCAGTAAGTAAACGGGAGAAAATAGCTAATCTACTTCCACCGTTTCGGGGGCAAGTGATAATATTTTATGGGAATTGATGATCTTTTCTTTTACAGATAACCTGGTTGTACCTGGAAATTTAATTTTGTTCCTTCTGTAATAAATTACGCCGATCAGCGTAAATGAAATTGACATTAAAATGCAGATCAGAACGGTGGTGCCCAAATGGCGGAGAAAAAAAGCAGCAATAATAAAACCTATATTGGTACCTACGCAGAGCAAGGTTACTTTACGATGACTAAATCCGAGGTCCAGTAAAAAATGATGTACATGCGTTCTGTCGGGGCTAAATGGCGAACGCTTATCAAGGATTCGTAAACTAAAAACCCTTAAAGTATCAAATAAAGGAACAATTAATATGGCGATACCTAATGCGGGAGCTGATTCCAGCGGTAATTTCATGGTTTCATTGCCCGCTATATTGATGAACTTTACTACCATAATGGAATTGATCAACCCAATCAGTAAAGATCCGGTATCACCCATAAAAATTTTGGCAGGAGAGAAGTTATAAATTAAGAAGCCAATGAGGCTGCCAGCGAGCGAAAAGGCCATAACTGCATACATAGTCTGGCCGGCATAAGCAAAATAAGAACCAAACACCAGCGCAGTTAATAAACCAAGGCAACCGGCCAGGCCATCTACGCCATCGATAAGGTTAAAAGAATTTACGATAACTATTATAGTAAACAGGGTAAAAACAATGCTGGCAATTCGCGGTATTTCGGTAATGCCTAAAAAACCATGCATGTTGGTAATCTGTATGCCGCCAAATTTAATGAGAATACCTGCGGCTATAAGCTGTCCAATGAATTTTTTTGCCGCGGATAAAACGAGTATATCATCCTTTACCCCTAAGAAGAAAATCACAATTGCGGCGGCCACAAAGTATTGTAATTCTCCTGAGCCAATTGGGGTGCCTAATAATAATGCTAATATAAAACCTCCAAAAATACCCAGTCCACCAAGCGTGGGGATCACCATTTTGTGCACTTTTCGTTCATCTGGCTCATCGAATAATTTTTTCTCCCTTGCAACCTGGATAATAACTGGTATGGAAAAAAAAGTAATTAAAAATGCAAAAATTCCGCTAAGTAATATATTATCCATGCAAGACGTATTAAATATTCTGAGTTTCAAACAAATATAAAACTCTTTTAAGGAAATGGTGGTAGTTTGTCCCTGAACTTGGACACAACATAATTAAAATCCGTTGCTTTTAAAAATTTTAAGATAAGAATTTTGTGATTATAAGGTTTTTTTAGACTGGCAATATATAACTCATTAACGAAGAACTGATTAACTTATTATTAAATACAGGTTATATAATACCATTTCTTTTGACTTATCTGAGTTTTTGAACCGGGTTTGTATCGCGCAAATAAACAAAATGAGTAAATGATGCTGTAATGTAGTAAAAAAGCGGATGGGCTTTTTATCTCCCTCCATATTCGCCATTATGTGCTGATACTACCGTAGTTCAATTGGCTGGTCAGCCGCTTTTCTTGCAGGAAACCAGGCCGCGAGAAAGGCGATGAGAGCCACCGTGGATACTACCAGCATAAAATCGGCAACCTGTAGTTTAACAGGAAAATAATCAATCAAAAAAGACCCGCCCTGCAGTTTAATCAAATGAAACTTTACCTGGATCAGGCAGACTGTTAAAGCCAGGCAAATTCCGGTTATTGCACCAATACCTGCCAGCAGCAGCCCCTCACCCAGGAATATTTTTAATATCATATTCTTGTCGGCCCCCATGCTTTGCAATACACTGATGTCTTTTTGTTTTTCAAGTACCAGCATGGTTAAAGCGCTGATCATATTAAAAGCGGCAATAAATAGTATCAGCGTCAAAACCGCATAGATTGCCCATTTTTCAAGCTTCATCGTATTGTAAAGGCTGGTGTTTTGTTCATACTTTGTTTGCACTTTGTAGGTGTTTCCTAATTGTTGTGCCAGTTCCTGCTGAATTTTTGACAGCCCCGCGCCCTCCTCCAATTTTATTTCCGCTGCGCTATACTCCCCGGCAGCAAACCCCATCTGTTGCTTTACAAAATCAATATTGGTAATGGCATATTTGTTGTCAAAATCCTGCTGAATGGAGAATACACCGGTTGCTTTTACATTGCCTTCGCTCAGGGACTGGAGCGGGTCTGAGACAGAAACCTTTCCTTTTTTTGGTAAAACCAGCGTAAGTATGGAAGCTGCTATCCCGCCATCAACATTAACCGCGGCAGCATTTTGAATACCGGAACCCAAAATTAATCCCGGATCATCGGCATCGCCCGTGTTAAACTCACCTTCTACAGTTTTATTGGCTACTCCGCTTACCAACCGGTAATTTTCGTCAACACCTTTCAGGTAAACGATGGTTTGCATTTCTTCATTTTGCAGCAATGCTTTTTCTTCTGCAATTAATGACACCGCTTTAACACCGGTCTGTTGCTTAAGTAAATTTATCTGGGCGGCAGTGAGGAAAAATGTTTTGCCTTTGGCGGGGATAATTTTTATATCGGTGTAAAAGGATGAATATAGTGAGGTAACCAATCCCTCAAAACCATTAAAGACACTTAGTACCAATAGCTGGCAGGCAGTTGCAAAAGCGATAACGCCCATGGTTACCCACGCGATAATATTGATCGCATGGGCGCTTTTTTTTGCTTTAAAATATCGCCATGCAAATGTTAAATACATATCCTTATTCCTTAAAAGCTGATCAATATCCGAAAGTTGCACGATGAAGTTTTCATCAGACAAGCGCCACGACGAAAAAACTGAGAATAAGTTATCGCCTTTTTTAAATTGTGCTTAGTGGCGGCATTGAGTCATTTTCAAATTTTCTCATTTTCACATTTGAAATTTAGCTCCTTACCGGGTAATTTATAAAAGTATTATTACCGCAATGCTAATCATTTGTATTCGTTTCCCCTTCACTATGGGGTGATTCTTCCTTTTTTATTTTCTCAAATAATTCTTCCATTTTAAAAACATAATCCAATGTATCGTCAATGAAAAATTTTAGTTCGGGTATGCTGCGCAACTGGTGACGAACCCGCATGCCCAATTCCTTCCTGATCTCTTTATTTTTTTCTTCAAATTTTAATAATGCAGCCTGCGTGTCTTTTACCTGGAACATACTAAGATAAATTCTGGCCTCAAAAAGATCAGGGGTAATTTTTACGGTGGAAATGGATATCATTCCCCCATCAGGCATCAGCAGGTTCATACGCCGGAATATGTCATTCAATTCTTCATTGATCAACCCTGCCACCTGTTTCTGCCTTTTAGTTTCTGTAGTCATATTGATTTAAGCTAAGTTGCAAATTTACTTGTTTAATGTGATTTGGAAACTTATTAGTCAACCCGCTTTTGAAGGCAGGAGAAAAACCATCCGCTTCAATTGCCTGCTTCGTGCATACAACCGGTTTAAATGCCGGGTGTGAATAAGGCTAAGCGTTTAATCATTAAAACAACTCCCTTAGTTTTTAGGGGCAAGATCGGTAACAAGTGGATAATGATCGGAATAAGGAGCTTTGATCCGGTTAAATTGTTTTACCTCAAAATTTTTACCAGCCAGGATATAATCAATCCTTAAAGTAGGGGATAAATACCGGAAGGTCCTCCCAATCCCGGTGCCTTTCTCTAAAAAAGCATCCTGTAAATCTCCTTTAATGGTAAAATAGGTATAAGAGTTTGGCACATCATTAAAATCGCCGCAAATGATAACAGGGTAAGGACTTTCGTTAATTTTTTGTCGTACAATATCCGCCTGCGTTCCCCTGAAACGGTAACCATTTCTAAGTTTGCGGAAGATGGTTTTTGAATCATTTAATCCAATTTCATCCGTCCGTTTAATTTTTCTGAGGGTAGCATATTGCTCATTATCAAAGCGTACTGACTGCAGATGTGTTGTAAACACCCTTATCTTTTGCTGATGAAACTGGATATCCGCATAGATCAAATGTTCGGCAAAATCATTATCGCCATAGGTAAATTGGGCAGTGTCGATAATAGGGTATTTAGACAGGATGACTACACCTATATTATAACTGACATTTTCCATAATTGTTCTTACAAAATAAGAATAAGGATATCCCATCTTATTAAATTCATGGATATTGGAATATTGAGGGCCCCTTTTATCCCAAAATTCCTGGAAACAAAGTACATCTGCCTGTTGTTTTTTTATCAGGTCAAGCATCATTGGCTGGCAATCAACATATCTTTCACGGCTTTTACTGGTTTCACCCCAGCTCGAAATATTCCAGGTGAATACCCTTAATGTTTCATTCGATTTAGAAAAGGTAAATTCTTTCTCAGCGTTTAAGCCTGCCACAATTGATATTTGCTGCCAGCTTACCAGCAATGCAACCAATGAAAGTAAGCACCATTTAGACCTGGCAATAAGCCAGCCCATTGCAAAAACGGCTACAATAAATATAAGCAGTGGAAATACCAGCCCCAAAACAGCGATCATCCAGAATTTTCCGGCAGGCAAAACAGGAATCAGGCAGGCTGATAAGTAAAGCAGTACCACAAAAACATTTGTTACCTTAAGTATTGTTCCAACAATTTTTTTCATGGATGCCCGTATATTTTGCTAACAGAAATGAATGTATTACCCGGTAATGGTTAATCCGGGAATATAAATGCCTTTCTAAACAGATTTTCAAAAAATGGCTAAAAACTTTGAATTGAATAAAAAAGTGGTTGTTTATTTCGAAAGGAAAAAATATTCCATTGCGGGCGGGATTAACCAGCAGCGCTATGGTCTGCCGCATAAACAAATCCAAAACAATTTTTTACTTACTATCTGGCATTCAATGCGAAAATATTGAAATAAACCTACATCTAATGTTATAACTAACCAGGGCATATTTTAAATTGTTGCACTGAATTAAGAGTTGCCCACCCCGGCGAAGAATTGTTGGATTGAAAATATTACAACGGGCTGGCAACCCTAACCACATTTGCAATACGGCCGTGAAGCCTTTTTGTTTTCCGGTGATAGAAATTTGACGGCTCTTTCATTACCGCCATGCTTATACCTGGATTTGGGTGTTCCAAACTATTTTCAAACATCGGTCATATTTCATTATTAATAACTGAAAGGCAGTATCTTATTTTGGTTTGCACGGGATAGTAAAATATCAAATATCAAATTTCAAGTTTTAATCCCTAACCCTTACCTTTGCGCCCTGAAAATAGACCTAAATACAATAAAATCTTGTTTATGGCCAATACCGGTAAAATAAAGTCAATCATTGGTGCCGTTGTAGATGTGCAGTTTGACAGCGACAGCAGCCTTCCAGAAATTTTAAATTCCTTAGAGTTAAAGCGTGATAACGGGGATACGCTGGTGCTGGAAGTACAACAACACTTAGGTGAGGATAGCGTACGCACCATTGCAATGGATGGAACAGAAGGCCTGGTTCGCGGCATGGTGGTTATTGATACCGGCAAGCCAATAGCAATGCCCGTTGGCGATGCTATTAAGGGTCGTTTATTTAATGTAACCGGCGATGCCATTGATGGTTTGCCACAGGTTAGTAAGGTAGGCGGAAGGCCGATACATGCCAAGCCACCATTGTTTGAAAATTTAAGTACGGCGAACGAAATTTTATTTACCGGAATTAAGGTGATCGACCTTATTGAACCTTATGCAAAAGGTGGTAAGATCGGTTTGTTTGGTGGCGCCGGTGTAGGTAAAACGGTTTTGATACAGGAACTGATCAATAATATCGCCAAGGCTTATAGTGGTGTATCGGTATTTGCAGGTGTGGGGGAGCGCACAAGAGAAGGTAACGACCTGATGAGAGAGATGATCGAAGCAGGGATCATGAACTACGGCGATAAGTTTAAGCACAGTATGGAAGAAGGTGGATGGGACCTGGGCGCCGTGAATATGGAAGACCTGAAAGAATCAAAAGCGACCTTTGTATTCGGACAGATGAACGAACCGCCAGGCGCAAGGGCCAGGGTGGCGTTAAGCGGGTTAACGATTGCCGAATATTTCCGCGATGGGGATGGCAGCGGGCAGGGTAAAGACATTTTGTTTTTCGTAGATAATATCTTCCGGTTTACACAGGCCGGTTCTGAAGTATCGGCTTTGTTGGGCCGTATGCCCAGCGCGGTGGGTTATCAACCTACACTGGCAACCGAAATGGGACTGATGCAGGAAAGAATTACTTCCACTAAAAATGGTTCCATTACTTCTGTACAGGCGGTATATGTACCGGCGGATGATCTCACCGATCCGGCTCCTGCAACAACTTTTGCGCATTTGGACGCCACTACCGTATTGAGTCGTAAAATTGCCGATCTGGGTATTTATCCTGCTGTTGATCCGTTAGATTCTACTTCCAGGATTTTGACCCCGCTGATCGTAGGTGATGAACATTACAATACCGCCAACCGGGTGAAATTAATTTTGCAACGATACAAAGAATTGCAGGATATTATCGCCATCCTTGGTTTGGATGAATTGAGTGACGATGATAAACAAACAGTATCAAGGGCACGTAAAGTACAACGTTTTTTAAGCCAGCCATTCTTTGTGGCTGAGCAGTTTACGGGTCTCAAAGGGGTGCTGGTTCCTATTGAAGATACCATCCGCGGGTTTAATTCTATTATGGATGGCGAAGTGGACGAATATCCGGAAGCGGCATTTAACCTGGTGGGTACACTGGAAGATGCCATTGAAAAGGGTAAGAAACTGATGGCGGCGGCCCTGGCTTAGCGCCCACTAAAACCCCGAAGGGAGAAGGAGGGGCTCAGACTGGATTTTTCCGAAATTAGAAATTAAAAGATCTGACAAATAATTATTAACTAACCAACCAAATTCCTCCATAGGTAACAGGGCATGACATTAGAAATATTAACTCCCGAAAAAAAAATATTCAGCGGCGAAGTGTACGGTGTTCAGTTACCCGGCATTACCGGCTCTTTTGAAGTGCTGGAAAAACATGCGCCGATGGTAAGTGCATTGAAGGCAGGTAAACTCAAAATCCTTACAGATAAAACAAGTACTGCTTCTTACAATATACAAAGTGGATTTGTAGAAGTGCTGAATAACAAAGCCGTTGTTTTGATTGAAGGAGCGGAAGAAGTATAATTAATTCATCAATTATAAAAAGATTGGAAGCCCATGCATTTGTATGGGCTTTTTCTATGCTTAAGCACCAATCCGGTTAGCAGCATTTAAGCCCGGTTGATCTTATTTTTTTTACGTTACCGTAGTAATCCAGCCCGGGAATGGGAAAAGAAAATAATAGAAGCACCATTTTTGACACTACTATCTATTGGGTATAATAATCCTCACTTGCCGGTATATAAATTATTACCTGCAAAATCATTCCTGTTTATTGGCATGGTATGGGTTTTGTAACTTGATATTTATGAATGAAGATGAAACTGTCAATGCCTCTGTCCTTCCCACCCGCCTTCCATTCCATATCCTGCTTGCAGATGATGATAGTGATGATCGTCATTTCTTTGAAAAGATTTTAAATGAAATACCTATCCCTACACGATTTACGGCTCTTACGGATGGCGAAAAACTGATGACCTACCTTTTTAAAAATTCTGCAAAACTTCCGGATGCACTTTTTCTTGACTTTAATATGCCCCGGAAAAACGGTGCTGAATGTCTTTCTGCAATAACACTTAGCGATAAACTGAAACATCTTCCGGTTATCATATATTCCACTTCTTTGCACCGGGATCTTGCAAACCAGTTGTACAATAACGGAGCGTATTATTATATACGTAAAACTGATTTAGCTGATCTCCGGAATGTTCTTTTTTATATTCTTACCCTTTTAGAACAGGGTAAGTTCATGAGGCCTGGGAGGGAGCAATTTATTCTCAGTTTAAACCCCGTATAAATTGCTGATCAGCGACAGGATATTAAATGATTTATATTATTTTTTATGAAAAAAGTTATCCAACAAAAAGTAACCAAATTTATATTGTCAAAATCACCCACGGGTATTCAGGGCCTGGATGATATTACAAATGGTGGCCTGCCCAAAAACCGTCCAACTCTTTTGCTGGGTAATACGGGATGTGGGAAAACGATTATGGCTATGGAATTCCTGGTAAATGGAATTGTTATGTTTCATGAAACCGCGGCGTTCCTTTCGTTTGAAGAAAAAACGGACGAACTGGCAATGAACGCAAGGTCGTTGGGCTACGACCTGGATAAGCTTGTTGCGGAAAAAAAAATCTGCCTGGAGCATATACAAATGAGCAGGGACCCGGTTCTTTTAACAGGGAAGTATGATATTGAAGGATTATTTATAAGGCTCGAACTGGCAATTAATATGGTAAATGCCAAACGCGTAGTATTGGATTCACTTGATACACTTTTTTACAGCCTGGATTATGAAACACTCCGATCAGAAATTAAACGCCTTTTTTCATGGTTAAAGGAAAAGAAAGTAACCGCGATAATTACTGCTGAGGTTGGAGATGGCTTTCTTAGCCGCCATGGCCTGGAGGAATATGTAGCCGATTGTGTAATAGTACTGGATAATCGGGTAAAGAATCAAATCGCAACAAGGCGTTTAAGGATCGTTAAATACCGTGGATCCGTTCATGGTATCAATGAATATCCTTTTTTGCTGGATGAAAGAGGAATTACTGTTTTCCCTCTGGTTAGTGAGGCGGTTCAGCAAAAGTCAACTTTGTTAAGAGTAAGTTCAGGCATTAGGGATTTAGACGAAATGCTGGGTAAAAAAGGATTTTATGCCGGAAGCAGTATCCTAATATCCGGAACCGCGGGTACCGGAAAAACGAGTGTAGCTGCCTCATTTGCATACGATGTTTGCAAAAATAAAAAACGATGTCTTTTTTGCGCCTTTGAAGAAGCCCCCAACCAGGTAGTGAGAAATATGAGTTCCATCGGCTTTCATTTAGAACCGATGGTTAAATCAGGAATGCTTACTTTCTATTATTCAAGACCAACTTTGCAGAATCTTGAACTGCATTTTATTGCTGTTAAGAAACTAATAAAAGAAATAAAACCCTCGGTAGTTATTCTTGACCCCATCACCAATTTAATGACCGAAGGTCCTAATAGCGATATCCGGTCAATGCTCACCAGGTTTGTAGATTATTTAAAGATCGAACATATAACGGTAATGTTTACGGCGGCTATAACTGTAGGTTCAATAGAAAGAAATCCCAGTGATGAAGGAATTTCATCAATGGTTGATACCTGGATGATGGTTCAGGATATTGAGGTGGAGGAGGAACGTATCCGCAGTATGTGTATCATGAAATCTAGGGGTATGGAGCATTCCAACAAAGTCAGGAGGTTTACCATTTCCAAAACGGGGATTACATTATCAGCAATTGTGAGAAAAGAAAAAGGAACTAACACCAATTCCAAAAGAAACAATAAAGAAAATGATAATTTATCCACAGCTAAGCTAAGCAAGGATAACTCAGAAACTGCGCGTTAATGGAATGATATTAAATGCACATTTTAGTTGAAAAACAATCCGATGGCAAAGTCAAAAAAGACACCCAAAAACACCAAAGTAAAGGTCGAAGATGCTCCGAACAGTATCGGGGGGAAATATATTCTTCGGTTATTTGTTACCGGCAATTTACCCAACTCTGCCCGTGCAATAATAAATATCAAAGCAATTTGTGAGAAATACCTGAAAGACGCATATGAATTGGAGATAGTGGATATATACCAACAGCCTTTATTGGCGCTTACAGATGAAATAATTGCGATACCGGTTTTGATAAAGAAATTTCCGTTGCCGGAAGAAAGGCTGATTGGAGATTTGTCGGATGTTGAAATGGTTTTGAAAGGTCTTCACCTAACGAACAATTAATTCTGTTTTAAATGCATGCGCAAAAGATTACGGAACTTTTAGAAGCGACTGAAAAGTTGAACAGGGAAAATAAGCAACTTCAACAGCAACTGAAGGAAGCCAGGGCGTCTATTGATGCAATTAAATCAGGCAATATTGATGCAGTAGTAATTGCCAATGAAAAAGAATTTACCATTTACACAGAAAAAACATCAGACAAAACTTATCGGATTTTAATTGAAAAAATGCATGAAGGGGCGGTTACACTAAATGAAGACGGGATTATTCTATATTGCAATTCCTATTTTGCAAACATGGTGAACCACCCCTTACAAAAAGTAATGGGTACAAAATTCAAAAATTATATCGATACCTCTTCTGAAGACCATTTTGAAGTATTACTTAAAAGCGACAGGGAGTACGCCTTAAAACAAGAACTTTACTTATCGGGGAGTAATGATAAAATTATACCGGTACGGATGTCTGTCAATACATTATCATTGGATAATATGAATGTTTTAAGTATTATTATTACAGATCTTACTATCCAAAATCAGCACCAGGAAGAATTAAAGCTCAGGACAAAACAATTGGAACAAAATGTCAAAGAACTTGAAATTGTAAATAAAGACCTGACTACATTTACTTATTTGTCCAGTCATGATTTGCAGGAACCATTGCGTAAAATTCAGAATCTTGTATCCTGTATTCTTCCCGGTGAAGAAAAGAATTTATCCAAAGCGGGCAGAGGGTATTTCCAGCGAATAGGGCAAACTGCCAAAAGAATGCAGGCACTGATTGAAGCACTGCTCACTTACTCAAGCGCCAAAAGCAGCGAACGCAAGTTTGAAAAAGCAGACTTAAATAGTATGGTAGAAGAAGTGAAAAAAGATTTTGAAGAAATTATGCTGGAGAAAAACGCGACAATCATAGTAGCCGATCTTTGCCAGCCCTACGTCATCACATTACAGTTTCGCCAGCTTTTGCACAACCTTATTGGCAACTCGCTTAAATTCTCAAAGCCTAAGATACCCCCCCGTATAAAAATCAATAGCCTCATGGAACAGGTAAGGATGTTAAATAATGAAGATCTGCCAACGAAAGCAGAATATTGTCATATAATTTATACAGACAATGGTATCGGCTTTGATCCTCAATATAGCGAACGAATTTTTGAAGTTTTCCAGCGTCTTCACAGCCAGGAAGCTTATACAGGTACAGGAATGGGGCTTGCTATCTGCAGGAGGATTATTGAAAATCATAAAGGGATCATTACAGCATCAGGTAAAATAAACAATGGTACACGGTTTGACATTTATATTCCATCGCAGCAATAAAACTAAAAACCTGCAAAATCCAATGCAATCAATAGGGCATTTTAAAGGTGACCCAGCCCCGCGAAAAAACAGCTTTAAAGTATTGACGATATACTGGCTTTACCCAATTTGGTAAGGATTTATAATCCCATAAATTATTAACTCAGCACAATGCAGCTAATTTTTGGTTAAACATAAGCCATCACGCCACCTGCTTCTTCAATTGTAAATGCGCCCAGGCAGTAGCCGGAAAAATGAGTAGCAACCAAAGCGCATACCATTGACCGCTGTACAAAAAAAATAAGCAGGTTACCATACCTGCATAGACGGGGTAAGCCAAAAATAGCAGGGCAATTACCACCGAATCATAATGATCCGTGCTATTTGTTTTTTTGGTCACAATTTTTTTTACCGGGTAAAATAAAGGTGCATGTAGTAACCATCCGGCAATGGAAGGCAGGTAAAGCAATATTCTTTTCAGCGCCGGCTGGCGAACATAAAAACTTGCTTTTAGTTTTGCCTTATCTGTTTTATCAATCTCAAATACAAAGGGGGCCAATTGATTTTGAAGCTTTGTATTGAAAGCCTGTATAGATTTGCCGGGGCCATCCTGCATATCGATATCATTGCGGGTAATAAATTCTCCAAAAAACATGCGGATGTTTTTGCCAAATTTTTCGAAGGAACTGTAATTGATGCCAACCGGTAAAACTTTCAACGGGATACCATCCGTCCAACTGCTGATAGCCAGTCTTGCAGTCCCCTTCTTCAGGGGGCGCAGGTGCCATTCATTGATACATTTCCCTTCGCTGAAAATTAAAACAATTCCATTTTGTTTAAATATCTCCTTACACAGGTCAAATGTTTTGTAGTTCTCTTCTAAGTTTTCCACCCCTTCGCTTACCCGGTACACGGGTAACATTTTAAGCGATAATAAAATTTTGGTAACCAGCTTTCCGTTAAATGCGTCTCCCCTTGCCAGTGAGTAAACGGGCTTGTCAAAAATGGTGCATAGTATAATCGCGTCAAGGAATGAGTTGGGGTGATTAGCAGCCAGCAGCAGCGGCCCATCACAATTCAATAATGCTTTTTTATTGAGCCATAGATCCCGGCAATAGAATTTTATAGCAGCCCTGGCAATAATTTTTACGAATCCGTACAACATTATTCAAGGTAATAAAATATAAATGCCTGGTCATATAAAAGGAAGGAAAGTTTTGAGGCGAACATTCGCAGCAAATAAAAGGACACATAAGATTAATTGGCGCTCAACATCCCTTCGGGGATCTAAGGCCTGCTATGTAACAAAAGGCGGGAAACGATAATTTTCAATTATCAGTATACGACGCCTGATAATAAATTTAAAGCGCCGGCATATTGAACATGTAGTGATCACTCCCTAAATGATATGGGGATTTAGGGGTCTACAGCTCCGCCACAGCTACTACCCGCGCCGGCAGTGCATCCGTAACAATGCTGGTTTACTACGATCTCCCTTTTATTGAGGTTAGCTAAATTAAATTGAGAAAGGTGTACACTATTTTTGCAGGATATTTTCAAATCGAGCATCTGGTTAAAATCACAGTCGTATAAAAATCCATCCCAACCTACTGATATGGTATTCCGGCACATTATGCCTTTTGCCGCCGCAGGATTAAATGCTGCGGTGAGTTTTTCCATGTATTTTTCATAGTTGCCGCTTTGCAATAGATAATCCAGGTACCGGCTTATAGGCATATTGGTGATCGTGTATAACTGATTGAAAGCAATACCAAAATTTTTCATCAGTTCTGTTTTGAATTCTTTTTCCAGCATCGTTTGTGACGGAGGTAAAAAAGCGCCTGCCGGGTTGTAGACAAGATTCAATACTAACCCTGTCCCTTCTTTTCCATATCCAACTGCATTGAGCATCTGCAGGGCTTTGATGCTCTCTTCAAATACGCCGTCCCCCCTTTGCCGGTTGGTTCTGTCTGCTGTGTAAAAAGGTAAAGAAGATACCACTTCAACGGCATGTTGCCTGAAAAATCCCGGCAAATCATTGAAACGCTTATTCGCTAAAATAATGGTGAGGTTACACCTTACAATGATATGTTTGCCTGATTTTTTTATTTCTTCTACAAACCACCGGAACTGTGGATTAAGTTCCGGTGCGCCGCCTGTAAGGTCTACGGTTGTAACCGGTGAGTTCTTTAAAGTATCCAGGCACAATTGCATGGTCTCCCTTGTCATTATTTCTTTCCTGTCCGGACCGGCATCCACATGGCAATGTTTGCAAACCTGGTTACACATTTTACCCATATTAACCTGGAATATTTCAATGCCGGTTGGGTGTAACGGGTACAAACCAATTTCCCCGAGTTTTTGCTGGAAAGGCGCCAGCCGGAATGCATCATCATGATTTGCGCCATGTTCCAATATGCCTATTTGCTCGTGGGCATCTGCAAGGATATTATGCCGGGCTTTTAATGAATTCATGCTGTCCTTTACCGGCCGCTGCCCGGGACTTAAAATGCTGCTATCGTTGTTTTCGTTCATGTATGCCGGATAAATCAGTTATACCTTTTGTAAGGTTTTATGGTTGAATAAAAGATACTATCTCTAATAGTAGCTTAATAAAGCGGGTGCTTAAGCAAGAACCAAAGCGAATAAGATTTTATTATGCTGCCGATCCATTCCCTGGTGCTCTGTAGTAGCGGGGGGGCAGTTTTTTACATCGCAATGTCTTTCACCTTATTCATCATTTGTACCCCATGCACCAGGGTTGCACCTCCCCGTATAGCTGCCGCTACATGTACTGCTTCCATCATCTGTGCTTCACTGTAACCTTTTTCATACGCATCACTGCTATACGCATCAATACAATAAGGACATTGTACGGCATGAGAAACTGCCAATGCGATCAATGATTTTTCTTTGGCACTTAAAGCGCTGTCTTTAAAGACCTCGCCATACCAGCCAAAAAATTTATCAGCGACTTCTTTTTGGAATTCACCTATATTTCCAAATTTGGCAAGGTCATCTGAATTGTAATAATTATTATTCATAATAGTTATTGTTTATTTTAACGGTTTTAAAAGTAAGCTGCCATTGCATTTACCCTGTTCTTAATTTAAATGTAATGTGTATGTATGAAAGAAAAGGAAATATATTTTGATTATATTTTTACAACAGGGATATTTTCCTGAAATTACGTAAATAAAGCAATTAAAGTTTACTATTACCCGCAATCCTAATCATTATTCAACCGGCCATCTACTCATGAATCTACTACTGGATCAATTAAACGAAACAAAGGCCTTTCTTAGCAAAGAAGGTTTTAACACAGCAACAACAGGCGTTATTTTAGGTACCGGTTTAAGCGAACTGGTAAATTATATTGCAGCGGAAAAAATGATCCCCTATCATGAAATACCTCATTTTCCGTTGAGTACGGTGGAGTTTCACAAGGGCAATATGATACTGGGTAAAATTGGCAAAACAACCGTAATAGTGATGCAGGGCAGGTTTCACTATTATGAAGGGTATAGTATGCAGCAAATTACTTTTCCCGTAAGGCTGCTGAAGATGCTGGGGGTAAAGCAATTATTACTGAGCAATGCTGCCGGGGGAATGAACCTGGATTTTAAAAAGGGTGACCTTGTTATCATTGAAGATCATATCAATACCCAAACCGAAAATCCTTTGCGCGGACTTACTGATGATGCTTTTGGTTCAAGGTTCCCGGATATGAGCTGCCCCTATGACCCCACCTTAAGTGAAAAACTATTTGCATCTGCCCGGGCGCTTGGAATAAATATGAAACGGGGGGTGTATGTTGCCGTGAATGGCCCTAATTTAGAAACAAGGGCAGAATATAAATACCTGAAAGCCGCCGGGGCTGATATGGTGGGCATGAGCACCGTACCTGAAGTAATTGTAGCCAACCAGGTGGGTTTACCCTGTGCCGCTGTAAGTGTAATTACGGATGAATGTGATCCGGATAATTTATTACCGGTTGATATCGCCGAAATTATAGCAGTGGCGGGTAAGGCGGATAAATACCTGAGTAGTATTTTTTTGGAGGTGATTAAGCAATTAGGGTAAGGGTGAATTGTCAATGGTGAATGGGCAAAAGGCAGGTCAAAAGGGAGTAGGTATAAAGCAGGTAAGATGGACAATTTTCACCATTCACTTCCATCAGTTCAACTGCGGATCAATAGGAAAATTGATCATCATCTCATAATCCCCGCCAAGATGTTTCAGACTGTCTTTCCATATTTCATCGGGATAGGGATGGAAGACTAAATTTCGTGTAGCCGATACCGTTAACCAGGTTTTTTCCTTTAGTTCTTCATTCAATTGTCCGTCGCTCCAGCCGCTATACCCTAAGAAAAAACGAATTTTATTAATATCAATCTCATTATTTTTCACCAGGTTGGTTACCATTTCAAAATCACCTCCCCAGTATACGCCCTTCAAAACTTCCTGGCCGCCTGGTATCAGTTCGGGATATTGATGGAGGAAATGTATGGTATCCACTTGTACCGGACCTCCATAGTACACCGGGATCGGGAAACCTTCAAAGCTGGTTATCAGTTCATCCAGTGATAGCTCATATTGTTTATTTAAAACAAATCCAAAACTGCCTTCATCCTGGTGCTCACATATAAATACAACGGTCCTCATAAAATGAGGGTCCTTTAAAAAAGGGTCTGCAATTAATAATATACCGGTAGCAGGTGAAATCATAAAGCCAAAATAACAGAATATTCTTTCCGGTGCTAATATTGTGCAAACTTTTTTTTTCAGGGGTGTTAAGTTCCAAACCTTCGCTAAATTTAGCGTTTCAAGTGTTTATGCTATTTTACCCGTATTATTGATTTACTTTTATACGAATGAAGAGAATTTTTCCCATTATTACAGTACTTATATTGCTTTCGCTACTTGGAATTATTTTTTTCCAGATTCTATGGATAAAGGGCTCGCTCGATACGGAAGAACAAAAATTTTACGAGCATGTGAGCATGGCTACATTCCAGGCAGCAAAAGACCTGATGGAAGAGAAGGGGAATTTAATGCCTATGCGGAGGAAAAATGAACCACTTTTTCCAAGTGAAAAACTCCAGCTTGAAATCTTTAAACCTACCATTGCGCAGAAATATTCGAGTGACGACATTCGTACCATCATAAGAAAAGCCTTTGATAAACAAAATCTTCAGAAAATCCCTTTTGAGTTTGCGATCAGTCCTACATCCCTTATCGGCGATGAAATTCAGTCTGAAAATTTTTATAAACTGTATGCCGATTCGGCCAATAACCGTATGCATGTTATTCCGCTGGAGTCGCCGGGGGGCAGCCTTTCGGAAGGGATATCACCACAGGAAGTATTGTGGATTACAGTTCCCCACGCAAAAAAACTGATCTGGAGATCGATGACTTCGTTTATTGTAGGCGCAGTAGTATTTACCTTAATCATCGTTACAGCATTCTTTCTTACGGTAAGGGCATTGCTGAAACAAAAAAAACTGAGCGAAATAAAATCAGATTTCATCAACAACATGACCCATGAATTTAAAACCCCGCTGGCTACTATTTCACTTGCCGTGGATGCTTTAAAAAATGAAAAAGTGATCAATGACCGGGAGAAGATGAATTATTTTACCGGGATCATTAAAGAAGAAAATAAGCGGATGAATAAACAGGTAGAAACCATACTGCAGGCGGCTTTGCTCGACAGGCAGGAAGTTCAGTTAAACCTTAAAAAATCACACGCTCACGATTTGATCAGCAGTGCATTAAATAATATTAATTTACAGGTAGACCAGATTGACGGGCAACTGGAAATAAATCTCGCGGCAACTAAAGATATGATTTTGGCGGATGAAGTACATTTTACAAACTTAGTCAGCAACCTGCTTGATAACGCGGTAAAATATTCAAAAGATAATCTCTTTATAAAAATAAGCACCCAAACTGCAGGTAACCAGTTTAAATTAAAAATCGAAGATAACGGTATCGGAATGAACAAGGAAACCGTCAGCCGTATTTTCGAAAAATTTTACCGGGCGCATACCGGGAACCTGCATAATGTAAAAGGATTTGGTTTGGGGTTAAGTTATGTAAAAACCATGGTGGATGCGCATCACGGCACAATAAAAGTAGACAGCATTCCCGGAAAGGGAAGCTGTTTTCTACTTGGTTTTCCATTGAGCAAACCTTAATAATTCTTTGTTATCGATACCCGGGTAAAATTCCGGGATCATATTATAAGTCCTTCAGTGGCTGGCTTTGTTACCGGGTTCATTTTCCATTCGATTAGTTTTGGATATGGCGAACCTGATTAAGCGTTGCCAGCCTTCCTAAAGATTTTTTTATTTCAAAAAGTCTTTGCCCGGGTTAGCAACCCTGCCAAATTTAAAAACCCCATGTCCTCCTGTCAATTATTTTAAAGTCCCAATTCCCACCTGACTATCCCGCTACTTTATCATTAACCGGTAATACACAGGTTATACACCAATATTCACAGGTTGTACACCATTTAAACACCCATAAAACCCGCAAAAGCAGCAATACTATTGTCTCAAACCGGTGTGGATAAAAATGTTTACATCATTTTTAGTGTAAAAGTGGGAAAAAGTGTTATTTTGTGGTAATATTTATTTCACATTACACAAATCCCCGTAAATGATTGGTTTTCTTGGCGAATATGAGGTTACGATGGATGCCAAAGGAAGATTTCTTTTACCTGTTGGTTTTAAGAAGCAACTGGCAGAGGAGGGTGCAGGCCAGTTTGTTATTAACAGGGGAATTGAAGCCTGCCTGACTTTATATCCCATGCAAAGCTGGGAACCTATTTTTTCTGATGTAAGCAAGCTGAACGATTTTGATCCTAAAGTAAGGCAGTTTCGCCGTTATTTTTTAAATGGCGCAACCCATTTGGAATTGGATAGTGCAGGCAGGTTACTAATTCCTAAAACATTAATGGAATATGCAGGGCTGGAAAAAGATGTGGTGCTGGTATCGGCGGTAAATAAAATTGAAATCTGGGATAAAAACAAGTATGCAAAGTTCTTTGAATCCTTTACACCGGAATCCTATAGTGACCTGGCCAATGAAGTGATGAATAAAGTGGATGAAAAGTTGAAAAGTTGACAATATGCCTCAAAATGAAAGCAAATTGCCACTCACTAATTCAACCGGTCAGCCCGATAGCTATCATACACCTGTATTGCTCCTCGAAGCCATTGAAGCTTTAAACATTAAGGCAGACGGTGTATATGTTGATTGCACTTTTGGCGGGGGCGGACATAGCCGTACACTGCTTCAGCATTTAAATGAAAAGGGGATACTGGTGGTTTTTGACCAGGATGAGGATGCCCGAAAAAATTTGCCGCACGATAAACGGGTGATTTTTGTGCCGCAGAATTTCCGTCACCTGCAGCGTTTTTTGCGCCTGCATAAAATAATAAAGGTGGATGGCATACTGGCCGATCTTGGAGTATCAAGTCACCAGTTTGATGAAGCAGCAAGGGGTTTCTCCATTCGGTTTGATGCAGCGCTCGACATGCGCATGGATCAGCGGCAAACAACAACAGCGGCAGACGTAATTAAAAATTTTACCGAACCGCAGTTGCATAAAATGCTGGAACAATATGGCGAAGTAACCAATTCAAAAACATTGGCCAAAGCAATTGTGCAGCAAAGAGCGCTGATGCCCATAAAAACAGTTAATGAATTTAAGCGGGTTTTACAGGATACAGTAAAGGGTAACCCTCAAAAATATTTTGCGCAGGTGTTCCAGGCCTTGCGAATAGAAGTAAATGATGAACTGGGCGCATTAAAAGAATTATTGCAGCAAGCCACTTTATTATTGAACCCCGGTGGCAGGATAGTGATTATTACCTTTCATTCGCTGGAAGACAGGATAGTTAAGAATTTTTTTAAGATGGGTGGTTTTTCAGGAGAAACATTGGATGAAGTGTATGGCGTAAGACCCGGCACCCCGTTTACAATCATTACCAAAAAACCCATACTGCCCGGCGAAACCGAAACGGGCAAAAATAAAAGAGCCAGAAGCGCAAAGTTGAGGGTGGCGGAGAAAAAATAAAAGGGTTGGGTAGGCTGGTAAGGAGGGTGCATAGCTACCTGATAAGATGTCAAAAAAAATGATTGAAAATAAATACATACAACAGGAACAACCACTGGCTCCAAAGATGGACTGGAAGAAATTCCTGGGGCATAAATGGGTGGTGGAGAATATTCCATTTTTCTTGTTTTTAGCGGTATTGGCCGTAGTGTATATCTATAATGGTCACCATTCCGATAAACTTACAAGAAAAATAAGCGCTACCGAAAAGCATATTAAAGAACTGGAATACGAATATAAGACCATTAAGAGCGAAGTGATTTTTAGAAGCAAAGCAAGCGAGTTGGTAAAAGCCGTTGCGCCCTTGGGTTTAAAAGAGCTGACAACAGCGCCGGTTTTGTTATCACCGAGATAATGTGAAAAATTGCACAATTGCTCAATTGCTTAATGTGAAAATGAAATGCAATGACAATTGAGCAATTTTCAAGTTTTCAAATTCACAAATTCACATTGGATATAAAAAAAGACATATTGTGGCGGGTTTATCTCTGTTTTATAGGGATGATATTACTGGGTGCAGTGGTATTAGGCAGGGCTTTTTATATACAGCAGGTGGAAGGGGCTTTCTGGCAAAGTATGGGTGATAGTTTGCATTTAAAATATGTACCACTTGTTGCAGAAAGGGGAACCATTTTCAGTGAGGATGGAAATATGCTGAGTACTTCGATACCCATATTTGATGTGTATGTTGATTTTGGCGCTGAAGGATTGAGAGAAAAAAACGGGAAACGTTTTAAAGACAATGTTGATTCCTTAAGTATTTGCATGGCCGGGCTTTTTGACGATAAAAGCAAGGCGGATTATAAAAGAGAATTTCAGTTGGCCTATAAAAATAAAGACAGGTATTTTACCCTGAAGAAGAGGATTTCCTTTGTGGAATACGCTGCCCTGCGCGATTTTCCTTTGGTAAGGCAGGGAAGAAATAAAAGTGGTTTTATTATTGATCCCAGGGATAAGCGTATCAATCCGTATGTGTTGCTCGCTAACAGGACCATCGGTTTATCAAGGGATAATGCCAGGTTAAATGTGGGTCTTGAACAGAGCTATGACAGTTTATTGAGGGGAACCACGGGCCAGCGCCTGATGCGATATATAGCCGGGGCGTACATGCCGGTGGAAGGAGCCGAAGTGGAACCTGAAAATGGCAAGGATATCATCACCACTTTAGATACCTATATACAGGATGTGGCAGAAAGCGCATTGATGAAAATGATGCTGGGCAATAATTCTTTGCACGGTACGGCGATCGTAATGGAAACCGCTACCGGCAAAATAAAAGCAATCGCCAATCTGGGCAAACAGCCAAATGGCACATATGCCGAAGACCTGAATTATGGAATTGGCAAAGCAACCGAGCCGGGCTCAATTTTCAAACTGGCAACCTTACTGAGTTTACTGGAAGATAAATATGTAGATAAAAATTCTATCGTGGATTGCGAAGGGGGGGCTAAGCTTTTCCATGGGTTAAGAATAAAAGATGCCCATTTGGGAACAGGCGCTATTACCATTAAAGAAGCTTTTTTCAGAAGCAGTAACGTGGCTTTTGCGAAGTTGGCCGACCAGTTTTATCATAATGAACCCTCAAGGTTTATTGAACACCTGCATCATTTGCGGTTGGACACATTAACCGGTATTGATTTAACCGCATCATCAGGAAAGCCCACCATCAAAAAGCCATCCAATCGTAGCTGGTCAAAGACTACTATCCCTTATATGGCGCATGGATACGAGGAACTGGTGACACCACTCCATATGCTGATGGTGTACAATGCGGTCGCCAATAATGGTATTATGATGAAGCCTTACCTGGTAAATGCTGTTACCGAATATGGCGTAGATGTAAAAAGAATGATACCACAGGTATTGGTAAATAAAATATGCAGTGATGAAACACTGGAGCAGTTAAAGGATTGCCTCGAAGCCGTAGTGGACAGCTTGCATGGTACCGGTCATAAAATTTTATATGATAGCACTTATTCCATTGCCGGTAAAACAGGCACTGCCGTGACAGCTTTAGACAACAGGGGCTACAACAAGGGGAACAAAATCTACCAGGCATCATTCATCGGTTATTTTCCGGCTAAACAGCCCAAATACACGATGGCCGTTGTTATCCAAAACAGCAATGAATCAAAAATGATTTATGGGGCAGATGTTTCCGGAAGGGTATTTAAAGAGATAAGTGATAAAATCTATGCCCGCTATTTAAGTACCAGGAAATTTTCTGATCCTGAACTGCGCGATACGTTACTCTATAACTATTACGGTATGAAGAATGAATTGAATTCAATTTTCTACCGGTTGGATTTGCCCTTTGTTGACTCAGCAACGGGTGGTTACTGGAGGGCAATGCGTATGAAAAATAATACAGCAATGCTGAATTTACCGGTAACCGCACGTACCGCCGCTTTAATAATCCCGAGCGTGATTGGCATGGGGTTAAAAGATGCGGTATACCTGATGGAAAACAAGGGGCTGAGAGTAACGGCTACCGGCAGGGGAAGGGTATTGAGCCAGTCTTTAATGGCCGGTACCGTATTTAAGAAGGGACAAACTGTAACACTTTTGCTAAATTGATTTTAAAAGACCTACTATATAAAGTAAGCATCCGGGCAGTAAAGGGTAATACCGGTATTGAGGTAACTGGTTTACAGACCGACTCACGGAAACTGGGTTCGGGTAATTGTTTTATAGCGGTAAAAGGCAGTGTAACAGATGGCCACCAGTTTATAGATACCGCCATTGCAAACGGCGCCACATCGGTTATTTGTGAAACTTTCCCTGCAGGCATGGATGAAAATATAACCTGGATACAGGTGGAGAACAGTGCCGCCGCAGCAGGGTATGCCAGTCATAATTTTTATGGTGAACCTTCTTTGAAAATAAAACTGGTAGGTGTTACCGGTACCAATGGCAAAACAACCATCGTTACGTTGTTGTGGAAATTGTTTACTGCCCTCGGGTATAAATGCGGATTGATCAGTACGGTTCAAAACCAGGTGGGTGAAACTATTCTTTCATCTACACATACAACGCCGGATGCGATTAGTATAAATGCTTTGCTTAAGAAGATGGTGACGGCAGGATGCGAGTATGTATTCATGGAATGCAGCAGTCACGCTATTCACCAGCACCGCATTACGGGTTTACAGTTTACCGGCGCGTTGTTTAGCAATATAACGCATGACCACCTGGATTATCATAAATCATTTGATGAATATATCCGGGTAAAAAAATCATGGTTTGATGCACTTCCTTCCTCCGCCTTTGCCATCAGCAATTCGGATGATAAACGGGGATTGGTAATGCTGCAGAATAGCAGCGCCAGAAATTATTATTATAGCCTCAAAACCATGGCTGATTTTAAAGGTAAGATACTGGAAAACAGCCTCACCGGTTTACACATGATGGTAAATGATACAGAAGTGTATTTCCGGATGATCGGTGAGTTTAACGCGTATAATTTATTGGCTGTATTTGGTACTGCGTTTTGTTTGGGGCAGGATAAGAACCTTGTTTTACAGCTATTGAGCAGTTTGGACGGGGCAGAAGGAAGGTTTGATTATACGGTGAGCAATAGAGATAAAATAATGGGCATTGTAGATTATGCACATACCCCGGACGCGTTGCTGAATGTACTGGCCACCCTGAAAAAATTAAGGCAGGGAAATGAACGCATCATTACGGTAGTTGGCTGTGGCGGCGACAGGGATAAAACCAAGCGGCCGGTTATGGCGGAAGTGGCCTGTGAGTACAGTGATAAGGTAATCTTTACCTCCGATAACCCGCGTAGTGAAGACCCGCTTGAAATATTACATGAAATGGAGGCAGGGGTAAATGTAGTTGCACGAAAAAAATATATCACTATCCCCGACCGGCGGGAGGCGATTAAGGCAGCAGTGGATCTTGCAGTGGAAGCAGACATTATATTGGTAGCCGGAAAAGGGCACGAAAAATACCAGGAGGTAAAAGGAGTTAAAAATCATTTTGACGATAAGGAAGTACTGAAGGAAATGTTGGGATCTAGATAATAAGCTAATTAGCTGATGTGCTAATTAGCTAATGAATGAAACGAAGCGTTAGCAAATGACATATTATTTACAGGGAGGAAGTTTAAAAAATTAGTACAGTATCGAATCACTTACTAATCGTTAGGTATCAATATAAAATTAGCAAATTAGCACATTAGCATATTATCACATTAGCTAATTATTAAAAACCATGCTGTATCAACTTTTTCACTGGCTGGCTGAAGCGGGTTATAAATTCCCCGGAAGCAAATTGTTCGACTTCATCACATTTCGTGTGATGCTGGCCGTGATACTGAGTTTGTTTATTACCACGGTGTATGGAAAAAAATTGATCCGCTTCCTGCAAAGAAAACAATTAGGTGAAAGCGTAAGGCACCTGGGATTGGCCGGTGAGCAACAAAAAACCGGCACGCCTACCATGGGTGGTATCATCATTATCCTGGCGATTTTGATACCTACTTTATTGCTGGCCAACCTCGATAAGGTTTATATACGGCTGATGTTATTGTGTACGGTTTGGCTGGCTGCCATCGGATTTATTGATGACTATTTAAAGATCAGGTCAAAAAGACTGGCACAGGCAAAAGGCGCTACCTATAAAAAAAGTGACAGCGATGGTCTGGCAGGCAGATTTAAGATTTTTGGCCAGGTGATGTTGGGCATAATCGTAGGCGCAACCCTTTATTTTACACAGAGTGTGGTAGTACAAAGGGAAGTGTACAATCCCGATTTTACACAGGTAAAAGATTCGGTATTAAGACCCGGTGAAAAATTGATGAGTGATTCTTTTAACGTGGTGACCATTGATGGTAGAAAACATCTTTTTGTAAGAGTGAAATCGCCTATCACTACTATTCCTTTTGTAAAAACCCATGAATTTAATTATGCGAAACTGTTGCCCAAAGGCCTGCAGGAATATACTTATATCCTTTATATCATTATTGTAATTTTTATCGTAACGGCTGTAAGTAACGGCGCAAATATTACAGATGGATTGGATGGACTGGCTACAGGGGTAAGCGCAATTATCGGCATTTCGCTGGGCATATTTGCCTATGTAAGCGGTAATATAAAGTTTGCGGAATACCTCAATATCATGTACATACCCAACCTGGGAGAATTGTCCATTTTTATCGGGGCATTTGTGGGGGCCTGTATTGGGTTTCTTTGGTACAACTCTTACCCGGCCCAGGTTTTTATGGGAGATACCGGGAGCCTGGCGCTGGGCGGCATCATCGCGGCATTGGCCATTATTGTTCGTAAAGAATTACTGATACCTATTTTTTGCCTGGTGTTTCTGGTAGAAAATCTGAGTGTGGTGATACAGGTGGGGTATTTTAAATACACCAAACGAAAGTATGGTGAGGGGCGAAGGGTATTTTTAATGAGCCCGCTGCATCATCATTATCAAAAACTGGGATATCACGAAAGTAAGATAGCTGTGCGGTTTTGGATAGTAACCATTTTGTGCGTTGTGCTGGCAATAGTAACCTTGAAATTAAGGTAATGTGCGCATACCCGGTGGGGTAAGGGGGTAAAATATAAAAAAGTACCGATACCCGTTAAATTTGATGCTATTGAAAAACCAATTTTTACTGCTCCATCCAGGAGTATCTTAAATACTAATGAAAAAGAAAATTGTCATATTGGGGGCTGGCGAAAGTGGGGTTGGTGCTGCTTTACTGGCAAGGCAGCAAGGGTATGATATTTTTGTAAGTGATGGCGGCGGGATAAAAGATGTATATAAAAAGGAGTTATTGCAAAGCAATATTCCTTTTGAAGAAGGAATGCATACAGAGGAAAAAATTCTTGGGGTGGATGAAGTGGTCAAGAGCCCCGGCATCCCCGAAAAGAATGCTTTGGTAAAAAAAATCCGTTTACAAGGCATTTCAATCATAAGTGAAATAGAATTTGCTTACCGGCATAAGGGGGATAGTAAGATCATTGCGATAACAGGCAGCAACGGGAAAACTACCACCACGGCTTTGATCTTTCACATTTGCAGGCATGCCGGACTGGACTGCGCGATGGCAGGAAATATCGGGTACTCGTTTGCCCGCCAGGTGGCAGTGGATCCTAAGGTTTTATACGTGCTGGAAGTAAGTTCATTTCAATTGGATGATATTAAAACATTTCGCCCCGACATAGCCATACTGACCAATATAACAGCCGATCATTTAGACAGGTACGAATACCAAATGCAAAACTATATTAACAGCAAGTTCCGGATTGCGGAGAACCAGCGGGAAGGTGATACGTTCATTTACAATTTAGATGATGAAATAACGAACCGGCATATCAATAATTATCCCATTAAATCAACCTTATACCCGATTACCATGAGTAAAGAACTGCCGCAGGGTGCTTACCTGACAAACGCCCGGATGCACCTGAAATGGAAGGGCGAAGAAATGAAGATGAGTATTGATGACTTTGCCCTGAAGGGAAAGCACAATCAATACAATAGCATGGCCGCAAGCCTGGCTGCTACTGCAGTAGATATTAAAAAACCAATTATCAGGGAATCCCTGCAAACCTTCCAAAGCCTTGAACACCGGATGGAACCGGCAGGATCCATTAAGGGCGTGCTTTTTATTAACGACAGCAAAGCTACCAATATTAACAGCACCTGGTTTGCTTTGGAAAGTATGGATAGGCCAACCATATTAATATTGGGCGGAGTAGATAAGGGCAACAATTATTTGCTGTTGAATGAGATGGTGAAAGAAAAAGTAAAAGCTATTGTTTGCCTCGGCACCGATAACAGTAAAATCCATGAAGCATTCGGCGGGTTTGTTTCATTGATGGCAGATGCAGGATCGGCGGAAGAGGCGGTAAAAGCTGCATTCCGTTTTGCAGATAAGGGCGATGTAGTATTGCTAAGCCCGGCCTGTGCAAGTTTTGACCTTTTTAAAAATTATGAAGACAGGGGTGAACAATTTAAACATGCCGTAAAGGAATTGTAACCGGGGTGTAAAATAAACTGACGGGTTATCCGGCATAAACAATGTAAATAAGATAAAGCCCGTAAAAATTAATTAACAAAATTCAATCATCTCCTTCCAACGAAGGAGGCAGTATGACAGGCAATAAATCGATATTGAAACAATTATTTGGCCCCACCGAAACCGTAGAAGGCGTTTTTAATTCTTCGTTTAGGGGTGTAGGTGGTATGGGTGGCAATCTTGTGAGCAAGACAAAGGGCGACCGTGTGATTTGGGCCATTGTAATCATCCTTACCCTGATGAGTTTACTGGTGGTGTACAGCAGTACTGGTTCATTGGCGTATAAGTATAGCAAGAGTACCGAAAGTTATCTGTTTAAGCAATTTACATTTATCATACTGGGTGTTATCATAATTTATTTTGCGCACAGGGTCAACTACACCATCTATTCAAGGGTGGCGCTGATTTTATTTTTGATCGCTATCCCTTTACTGATCTATACTTATTTTTTTGGGGCCACTTTAAACGAAGGCAGCCGCTGGATAAAACTACCGGTGATCAATATGACTTTTCAAACTTCCGACCTGGCCAAGCTGGCGCTGTTCATGTATATGAGCAGGCAGTTAAGCAAAAAGCAAAAAGTGATCAAAGATTTTAGAAAAGGTTTTTTGCCGATCATTATACCGGTAGCCATCATCTGCCTGTTGATTGCCCCGGCCAATTTATCAACCGCCGTTTTGGTGGCCGGCACCAGTTTTATGCTGATGTTTATCGGGCGGGTAAATACCAAACATATTTTACTCACCATCGGAATTGCAATGATACCAATCCTGCTATTGTTGTTGGTAGCGGTAAAATATTACGACAAGCAGGAAGGTAAATCAAAAGATTTGCCTGCATTGTTTTCATCCGGCAGGGTGCCTACCTGGATAAGCCGTATACAAACTTTTGTGTACAGCAGTAAGGGAGACGGAAATGAAAAGAGTTACCAGGTCAACCAGGCAAAGATAGCTATTGCAAGCGGTGGATGGTTTGGCAGGGGGCCGGGCAACAGCAATGCGAGAAATTTTTTACCACACTCCTACAGTGATTTCATATTTGCAATCATACTGGAAGAGTATGGGTTAATAGGCGGGGCGTTCATTGTTTTTATTTATTTGTTGTTTTTGTACCGGTGCATCCGGTTGTACCGAAAATGCCCTTTTGCTTTTGGTGCATTCCTTGCCCTGGCGCTGAGTTTTACATTGGTGATACAGGCCATTGCAAATATGGGTGTCAATGTAAATGTGTTTCCGAATACCGGGGTAACGTTACCGTTAGTAAGCATGGGGGGAAGCAGCTTTCTGTTCACCTGTTTATCAATCGGTATTATTTTAAGTGTTGCAAGGAACGTGGAGCAGCAGGAAAGCCCTCTGTCACCGGAAAAGTTGTCTGAAGCAGGGTCAGATTAATTGAGTGGATAGCGTTGATTTATTTATAATTTATAGACCAGCTGTAGTTCCATGATTAAACATTGTTGTGTCACTCACTTTTACGGCATACCGACGGCGAACATGAAGACGTAATATAAAAAATCAGGTAAAAAAAGGATGGGTAAAACTAAATTAAATTAACAATAAAAAATAAAGCCACTCTTCGGATAAGTGAAGGAAACTACAAATATAAAAGAGATAAGAACCCCCCTTCGGGGGGCAGGGGGGCTGGAGAGTGGGTCTGCTCCCCGCATCATCATCGCGGGGGGCGGAACAGGCGGCCATATTTTTCCTGCAATAGCAATTGCCAATGCTATTGTAAAGCTACAACCGCTAACAGAAATTTTGTTTGTTGGTGCATCAGGAAAAATGGAAATGGAAAAAGTGCCGTTGGCCGGGTACAGGATTGAAGGATTGGATATTGCTGGATTTAACAGGAGTTCTTTGATAAAAAATATCGGCTTACCCTATAAACTGGTAAAAAGTTATTTCCAGGTACGGAAGATTTTTAAAATATTTAAACCAACCGCCGTTGTGGGAGTAGGCGGATATTCCAGTTTCCCTGTACTTCGTTTTGCCCAGTCGAAAAATATCAAAACTTTTATTCACGAAAGCAATTCTTTTGCCGGAAAGTCTAATAAGTGGTTAGGTAAAAAAGCAACTAAAATTTTTGTTGCCATCGATGGCATGGAAAAATTCTTTCCGGCATATAAGATTATTATCACCGGAAACCCGGTTAGGGAAAGCATCTCCCAAAGCAAGGTTTCCAAAGAAGACGCCATTCGTTTTTTTGAACTCGATCCCTACAAAAAAACCATCCTGGCAATCGGCGGAAGCCTGGGAGCAAAAAATATCAATGAGGCATTGGCTGCAGGTATAGAAGCCTTTGAAAAAAATGACCTTCAACTGATCTGGCAAACCGGCAAGCCTTATGCCCTTAAAGGAAAGGAGGCAGCGGCAGGAAGAACAAATATCTGGGTAAACGATTTTATAACAGAGATGGAATACGCTTATGCGGCAGCGGATGTAGTGATTAGCAGGAGTGGTGCAATGTCGGTTGCCGAATTATGCGTAATGAAAAAACCCGCTGTTTTTGTACCGTTTCCCTTTGCGGCAGAAGATCACCAAACGGCTAATGCGTTGGAGTTGGTGAATAAAAATGCAGGCATGATGATAAAGGACAGTGATGCACCGGATAAGCTGGTAGCAACGGTAATCTGGCTTTCAAAAGAAGAACAAAGGCGGGAAGAGCTAATAAGCAATATCAGCAAATTGGCCATCACAAATGCGGATGAAAGAATTGCCGGGGAAATTTTGAGAGAGATAGGTTGACTGGGTTGATTGGCTTGATAAGTTGGCTGGTTGAAAAGTAAAAAATAAAGTAAATAAAGTTGATCAGGTAAAACCAATAAAGTTTGCGTTTAATAAATGAAAGCATTCAACAACATATTAGCGGCCCTGGGTTCACCGCTTCGGGTGGCCGAAGGGGAGGCTGCTGCTGTTTACTTTCTTGGTATCGGTGGTATCGGCATGAGTGCACTGGCGAGGTATTTTAAATCCCTGGGCGTAACCGTTAGCGGGTACGACAAAACATCAACTGCACTCACAAGGCAATTGTCTGGTGAAGGAATCCATATTCATTATGAAGATAATATTGAGCTCATTGACAAAAAAGCACAGGTGGTTATATATACCCCAGCTGTACCTGGAGATCATAATGAACTAAATTTTTACCGCCAAAATAAATACACGGTAGTAAAACGAAGCGATGTGCTGGGTGCTGTAACCAATAGCTCATTCAATATTTGCATAGCAGGTACCCATGGCAAAACAACCACCAGCACAATGACCGCTCACCTGCTTCGTCACAGCGGGTTTGGTTGCAATGCATTTCTTGGCGGAATTGCAGTAAACTACAATAGCAATTTCTGGAGCAGCGAAAAAAATGTATACGTGGTGGAGGCTGATGAATATGACCGAAGTTTTTTAAAACTCAACCCGGATATAGCCATCATCAGCTCTATGGATGCCGACCACCTGGATATTTATGGTACGGTTGAAAACATGGAACAGGCTTTTATTGATTTTGCTGCAAGGTTAAAATGGGGCGGATTATTGATCAGCAAATTCGGGCTCAAAAGAAACGCAGAGCTGGCAACGGGTAAACAGCTAACCTATCACCTCGATAATAGCAATGCCAATATATACGCATCCAACATTCAAATTAATAAGGGAAGTTACCGGTTTGATGTGGTGGTAAAAGATACGGATGCACCAGTATGGGGTTTAAAAGAAGTGGTACTGAACATGGGTGGAAAACACAATATAGAAAATGTCATCGCAGCGATTGCAGTTGCGCATCATCTTGGAATTGGGAAGGAGGAAATATTAAAGGCAGTCGCGGATTTCAAGGGGGTAAAAAGAAGGTTTGAATTTATCCTGAAAACTGATAAGCTGGTTTATATAGACGATTATGCGCATCACCCTGAAGAATTGAGGGCACTGATCACCGGTGCAAAAACAATGTTCCCCGGTAAAAAATGCATCGTGGTTTTTCAGCCGCACCTGTTTAGCCGCACCCGTGACCTGGCCGATGGCTTTGCAGAAGTATTGGACCTTGCCGATGAAGTGATACTGTTACCAGTTTATCCTGCAAGGGAATTACCTATCCAAGGTGTGAGCAGTGAACTGATCACAGAAAGGATGCACAGTGAAGATAAAATAATAATGAGCAGGGAAGATCTGTTGCAACATTTTAAACTCGAAAAAGAAACGCATGTAGAAGAAGGTTTTGAAGGAACAGTTTTGATAACAGCCGGCGCCGGTGACATTGACACATTGGTGGAACCAATAAAAAAAATATTAAGTGGCAATGAACAATGAGCAATGAGCAATAAGTAACAAACAACAAACAACAAACAACAACCAACAATCAACAAACAACCAACAATCAACAACCAACGACTAATGTGTTCACCATTCACCATCGCCCATTGAAACCGTTATGGTAAAAAAACAAATCATAAAAAACATATTGCTTTTCGCATTGTGGGTTTCCATTGGTGCAGGCACGGTTATGTTGCTGGTGGCCGCCATCCAGAAAAAGGATGCGATGAAATGCGCGGGTATCGATATTACTATCAAAGGGGTCAGCAATAATTTTTTTGTTGATAAAAATGATATACTGAATACCATTACTGGTATTGCCGGTGGAAAACCTTTAGGTAAACCAACAGGCTCTTTTAATTTAAAGGCGATGGAAAAGGCCCTGCAAAAAAATACCTGGGTGAAAAACGCTCAACTGTTCTTTGATAATAATGAAAGGCTCCAGGTAAATGTTTTGGAAAGAGAACCTGTAGCAAGGGTATTCACAGCCACCGGTAATACTTTTTATGTTGATAGTTCCTGTGCGATGTTGCCACTGAGTGAAAAGTTTTCAGCAAGGCTGCCGGTATTTACCAATTTTCCATCTGATAAAAAAGTGCTGCTGAAAGCAGACAGCAATTTATTGAAAGAAATTCTGACAATCAGTATGGCTATCCGGGAAGATTCATTTGATATGGCGATGATTGACCAGGTGGATATCACCGCCCGGCGCACATTTGAAATGATCCCAAAATTTGGCAATACCATTATTGTATTTGGCGATGCAAAAAACACAGCGGAAAAATTAAGGAAACTCCGGTTATTTTATAAAGAGGTAGTGGTAAAAGCAGGCTGGAATAAATACAGTGAGATAAATGTACAATATAAAAACCAGGTAGTGGCAAAGCGAAAGGGAGCCGAAGACGTTAAGGCTGATTCACTTCGCACTTTGCAGTTGATGCAGGTTATTGCGGAGAACGCTGAAAGAATGGCGGCTGATTCCCTGCAAACCATTATACCCGATAATGACCACAATACTACCAACAAAAATATTATCCAGCAATCTATTGAAAGAGACGATAATAGTTCAATAACTAACAGCGAAGGCAACACGGTTGATGAAACTACGGCACCTGTAAAACTCATTTCACCCGGAGCTGCACAGGTAAGGATACCCAAACCTGTACAAACACCCCCGGCTACACCAACGGCAATTATAAAAAAACCAACGGTAGATAAACCCGCCAATAACAATGTTAAACTAATTGTATACCCGGGAGCTGTTGACACAAAAAAGCCAAAATTGTTAATGCCAAAACCATTGATAAAAAAGCCTGTGGCAAAAGGGGAACATAATGAATATTAAAAAATTCCCCGGTCAACAAGGGAGGAGAATAAAATGTGCCGGGCTTTTTAGTAGAGGAAATTGACATAAATGAAACAACATATGGATTAAGGTTTGGAAATGAAACTGCCTGCCTGAAGGGAATTAGCAGCAAGTATTAAAAACATCAGCTATCAACGTTTAAACACACACAAACAAACATACAACTATGACCAACGAACAAAACACCACAAATGATAGCGGGGCGGTGAATAACAACCCCGTTATTGTTGGCCTGGACATTGGCACTACAAAAATAGCTGCCATTGCCGGACGCAAGAATGAATTCGGCAAGCTCGAGATTCTCGGCTTTGGCCGGGCCAACAGCAATGGAGTACAGCATGGGATGGTTTTAAACATCGACCAAACCATTAAGGCAATTGAAATGGCGCTTAAAAATTGTTATGATTCCAATCCGAACCTGGCAATTGAAGAAGTGTATGTGGGCATTGCGGGCCATCACATAAAAAGTTTGCAAACCCGTGGCGATATTGTACGCCAGACCACGGAGGAAGAGATCCGCCAGGAAGAAGTAGACCGGCTGATAGCAGATCAGTACAGAACCTATATCCCTGCCGGCGACCAAATCATTGATGTGATACCGCAGGAATTTACGGTGGATAATTTTCAGAATATCCCCAACCCTATTGGGTACAGCGGGGTAAAAGTAGGCGCCAATTTTCATATCATCACGGGCGACAAAAATGCGATCCGCAATATTAACCGCAGCGTGGAAAAAGCAGGATTGATCACCAGGGACCTGGTTTTGCAACCACTGGCTTCTGCGGCCGCGGTGATGTGCGACCAGGACCTGGAAGCCGGCGTAGCCATTGTAGATATCGGTGGCGGTACCACCGACCTGGCAGTTTTTTATGAAGGCATTTTAAAGCACACAGCGGTAATTCCGTTTGGAGGCGAAAATATTACCAATGATATTAAGAACGGGTTGGGAGTTTTAAAAACACAGGCCGAGCAAATGAAAGTGCAATTCGGAAGCGCATTGAGTGATGAAGCAAAATCAAATGCTTTTATCACCATCCCGGGTTTACGGGGCATGCAGCCAAAAGAGATCAGTGTTAAAAATCTTGCGGGCATCATCCAGGCAAGAATGAGTGAGATCATGGATTTTGTTACCTATCATTTAAAGCAGGTTGGATTAGATACCCGGTTGCTGAATGGCGGTGTAATACTAACTGGTGGTGGATCGCAATTGAAACACCTGATCCAGTTAACAGAATATGTTACCGGCCTCAATGCCAGGATCGGTTACCCCAATGAACACCTGGCAGGCGGACATATAGATGAACTGGCCAAGCCAATGTACAGCACCTGTATCGGTTTAATATTGAAAGGCTACAATGATTATGAAAATAAGAACAAGCAGTTGGAAGAATCCTTCCGCCGGATACCGGTACCTGCATCATTGCAACAGCAACCGGTAGACGAAGTATTGGCTATCCCCGAAATTGATACAGCTTTCGGGCAAAAGGTGGATACAAAAAAAGTAAGGGAACGAAAATCTCTGAAGGGATTTATGGATTCTTTTAAAATCGGGCTGATCGATTTGTTCAAGGAAGAAGAGGATGGGAAATTTTAATACGGCTTCAGGCTTCTTAAAATAAAACTAATCCTTCAATCCTAAAATCCTAAAATCATAGTACAGACCCATTAAAAACATGCACCTGATTTTCTGCCTTACTACCAGGAAATACAGAGCGCATAATTCTAAAAACTTCTGAAAGCCGATCCCCGTGGTGGGATTGATTGGAAGGAGCTTAAATATAACAATTATGATACATTTTGATTTGCCTAAAGAACAATCGTCCATCATCAAGGTTATTGGTGTAGGCGGCGGCGGCAGCAATGCGGTAAACCACATGTTTGCGCAAAACATTGAAGGTGTAAACTTCATCATCTGTAATACGGATGCACAGGCCATTGCCCAAAGCAGGGTGCCCAACAAGATACAGTTAGGTCCGCATTTAACGCAGGGATTGGGCGCAGGCGCCAATCCGGCAATAGGCCGCCAGGCTACAGAAGAAAGCCTGGAAGAAATAAAACGCATATTGGAAGTGAATACCAAGATGGCATTCATTACGGCCGGCATGGGTGGAGGAACGGGTACAGGCGGCGCCCCTATTCTTGCAAAAATTTGTAAAGACCTGGGGATACTTACCGTTGGTATTGTTACCACCCCCTTTGCTTATGAAGGAAGAAAACGGCTGGCACAGGCCGAAGAAGGCATCCGCTTATTGAAAGATCATGTAGATACATTGCTGGTGATCAGTAATGACAAACTGCGCCACCAGTTTGGTAATTTAAAAATGAAAGAGGCATTTGAAAAAGCGGATAATGTTCTGGCGACTGCAGCTAAATGCATCACCGATGTGATCAATAGCACCGGCCAGATCAATGTGGATTTTGCGGATGTTTGTACCGTAATGAGTAATGGTGGGGTTGCAATACTGGGTAGTGCGGTTGCCGAAGGAGAAAACAGGGCGCAGGCGGCCATCGAAAATGCGTTGAATTCGCCTTTGCTGAATGACAACGAGATCCGAGGTGCCAGGTGGATATTGATCAACATCAATTCTGCGGAGGGGGAACACGAATTTACCATGGATGAAGTAGAGATCATTCAGAATTATTTACTAAGCCAGGCTGGTGATGAGAGCGATGTGATTTTAGGATTGGGATATGATAGCACATTGGGTGCGGGAATCAGCATTACATTAATTGCCACAGGGTTCCAGCATAAGGATCCGTTTGCAAAAACCATCAACCAGCCTAAAGAGGAAAAGAAAAATGATAAAATTGTTTTGACACTGGAAATGCCTGCAAAAGAAGAAAGGAAACTGCCGCAACAACCCACCCTGCAATTTGATGTAAATGATAAACCTGCGGAAATTGCTAAGACAGAAGAAAGGGAGCCGGAAAAGCAGGCCGAAAAAATGCTCAGCTCATTGATGATGCCTACGCTAACTGAACATCAGCCGGAAGAAAAGGCAGTAGAATTACCACGTAATAATACTGTGGAAAAGTTAGGGGAGCCGCCTGTGTTTTTTGAAATATCTTCGGCCGCAGATCAGGTTCCCGTAATTGAATTTGATATTCCCGAACCATTACCCGTTACCGAAAAAATACCCGAAGACAATGACACTAAAACCGGATTGACCATTCACTATAAAGAAGCTAGCACACCTGTTTCGTCGGCAGGTGGATATTTGGCAAAGCCCTCGAATATATATGTAGAGGAGCAACAGCCTACAACAAAATCCAACACTTTGGAAGAACTAACCCCTGCACAAACTAAGATACAGGAAGACGAGCCTGCATGTGAAATGCGTATGGTGGTTAAAGATTCCCATCAAGCGGCGGAGGAGAAGCCTAATGTACAACAAACTCAGCCAATCATGATGTCCAAGGTTGAGGAGCAGGCAATGCCTGACGAAACTGAGGAATTACGGCGCCGGGCTATGGATCGCATTGCAAAACTGCGTAATTTGTCATTCAATATTAACGCGGCCGATCCGAATAATGAGTTTGAAATGGTTCCTGCTTACCTTCGCCGCAACATGGAATTGCACAATTCCATCGCGGATGTAGAAAGTTTTTACAGTAACTACACCGTAAAGTCTGATGAAAATAACCAGGCTGAAATTAGCACCATCAATACTTTTTTAGACGGTAAAAAACCCGATTAAAATTTCCTGTCCGCCCTGCCTTCACGGGGGCGGCTATTTATGTATAGTTTGTTTGTGGCCCCTTGCTGAAAAGTGAGGGGCTTGTGTTTTTGAGTAAGCGTAGGCAAGATGAGCGGGTATTGAAGTACCAGGTAATTTCCATGTTTAACAGCATTGCAATGCGCCGTTGTTTAACCGGCATTATTTCTTTGGTCAGCATAATTGTGTCACTTCATTACGATGTGCAATAGCCTCACATGAGAGTGTAATTCAAAGTATTCAAAAGGAAGCCGAAGCGTAATGAAGTGGTGGACTGAAGAATCTTCTTATGCTGAATGAGAAAGGCCGTGTGAGGTGAGGGTCTCAAGCACGCATAAATTCAGGGGAAATCTATTTAAAAAACCAGCTTATTTATATATTTATCTTCAACCACGTAAATTGTTCCTTCCCTTGTAAGGCAAATTCCGCCTGGCGTAAAAAAAATTACATCATTTTGAGGGGATTTTTTCATCATATCAACACTGAACAGCGTAGATACTGAATTTGTGGCCCTTTCAATTTTACGGATGCGGCTGTTGCCCCGGTCTGATATATAAATATTTCCTTTCAAATCCGTTGTGATCGCAACGGGATTTTTAAATAAGGCTTCAGCAATATTACCATCTGCGAAAGACTCGAATCCTTTTCCCATATTAGCCGAATTCCCCTGACCGCTTAGAAATCTCGCCCTTCCTGAGCTATCACAGGCAAATATAATCGAAGCTTTTCTGTCGCATATCACGAGACCATTTTTGCCCCAGGTAGCCAAAGCCTCCGGGCGGTTAAATTTAGCGGCACCTGGCATGCCTTCCTGGACCCCGGGTGTATTTTTACCTGGCGTGGCCGTACCACAAAAAGTGCTTACGAAGCCAGTGGGCGTGATCTTCCTTATAACTGCATTGCCGGCATCTGCTATATATAAATTGTCATTTTTGTCTATTGTAATACCCATGGGTTCATTAAAAAGTGCTTCCTCCGGGCGCCCATCTTTATAACCGCCACTTTTCTTTCCTGTGGAACCATTACCGGAAAAGGTTGATACAATCCCATCTTTGCTCAACTTCCGGATCAGGTGGTTATACCTGTCAGTAATAAATAAATTGCCATGACTATCTGCTGCTATGCCGGTCGGCGTATCAAACATTGCAGCAGCAGCTGCTCCATCCGCGTAACCTCTCTTTCCAATTAAACCCTCTCCCAACAACTTGCCCTGCGTTTCATATTTGCCGGCAATTGTGCTTACGTTCCCATTCAGGCTTATTTTCCGTATGCAATGATTGCCCGCATCAGCTAAATAAATACAATTATCAAAAAGCTCGGTCAGGGAAACTATTGAAGAACTGAATTCTGCATTATCGCTATATCCATCTTTCATTCTGGCCATTGTAGAGCCAGCTCCACCGGCAACAAGTTTTAAAACGCCTTTGCCATTGATTTGTGGCGTTTGCGAAGGTGTTGGCCTTCCGGCACTTTCGGTCTTTACACTTGTTTTGCTAACGCGTAATGAACGTAATCCATTCGCATCTATAACGTACATGTTATTGTCTTTATCAAAACAAATATCACCTGGCATAAGAAATTGTGCCTCCTGGGCGTACCCGTCTTTAAACCCGCCATCCCGATAAAGTGTACCTCCCTTTTCTAATGAACCGGCAACGTAACTGCCACCGGCAAGCGATGTGAGCACACCATCCGGTTGAATGCACATAATTTCATTTATTTTACCGGTAACAATGATATTGCCCAAATTATCCAGCGCTACCCGGTAAGGATCTACCAGATTCTTACCGCCAATGGTATTTTTACCGGTGCTCTCTTTTTTGCTGTAAATAGTTGTCACTTCACCCTGCAGGCTTATTTTTCTGATAGCGTTATTTTTCACGTCTGCAACGATCATATTATTTGCCGCATCAAAACAAATTCCTGAGGGGTTCGCAAATCTTGCCTCTTTAATATCCCCGTTTTTCATCCCTTTATCTTTATTCCCGGCAAATACATTCACTCCCCCCTTGTTACCAAGTTTGAATATCATATTTTCCTTTTCAGCCGTAAAAAAAATATTCCCCTCTTTATCTGACACAATGTGATTGATTCTTTTGAATTTAAACTTCAACCCTTCGCCAACTAAAAATTCTTGTTTTGAAGTAAGGAGTGTTGTTACCTCACCTGCAGGAGTTATTTTCCTGATGGAGGATTTATCATTAAAAAAGACATTTTCTACGTTCCCATCCAATATATAAAGATTGTCATTCGCGTCGATAGTTATTGTTCCGGGTACTGAGAATTCTGCCTCGGCAGCGCTGCCATCCCTTTCACCGTCCTTGCCGCTGCCCGCGAATGTAGATACCTGGTTTTGCCTGTTTATTTTTCTAATTCTTTTATTCCCGGCATCTGAAATAAAAAATTCGCCTTTGCTATTAACTGCTGCACCGGCAACCCTGCAAAATTGGGCTGTCGCAATTGACCCATCCGCATAATGGCATTCATACAGCCGTTTATAATCGTTGTAGGTCGTTTTATTTTTAATAAGTGTGGCTACATTTCCATTGTATTGATAGTCCAGGCGCGGGTTTTCCTGCGAAAACGATGATAAATTGAGAAAAAGATTGAATACCAGGAATAGTCGAAATGATTGCTTTATCATTTTTAAATATTTTTAAGTTGTACCCGAAAGATCAGCCAGTATATTGATGCGTTCGGTTCTTTCAGCGTATTTTATTAAAAAAAGATGCCCGTCAAATATAGTAGATATCTGTTAATTCCAAGTTAGGTAATGGAGGGAAATATCATCCTTCTTGGCAACGTCTCTCAACGGGCTTTTGCGGGGGTGAAGACGTTGTGCCGTAGAACAGGTTTCGGGCATATATGAAAAACCGCTCTTCGGGTCATCTATGCCCTGCCATTGACGAAGCATGAATTTTATAAGAATAAAGAGTAGTCAATATAGCCGAAACGTCACCGGCAATGCCTAAAGCTCATTGGGAGACGTTGCTCGGAACAAGGGTGTTGAAGTAACAGGTAATTTCCATATTTAACAGCATTGCAAATCGCCGTTGTGTATCCGGCATTATTTCTTTGCTCAGCATCGTTGTGTCTATTCCCTGTTTAACCAGCTAAAGCCGCTAAAACCTGCTTCGTAGCAAAGCTTAAAGGTAGCTCCAGGATACTTCCTGATTAAATGTTTATGTAAAAGAACAGCATCGGCGTTTTGGGTAAAATCTTCTAACTCAAATTCGCTGTCCTGAATATTCACCCGCCAGCTTTTTTTATGGACATCCACACCGCAAAAAATTGTTGTGCCACTAAAATCTAATTCCTTAACTTGTATCATGGGTCTCTGTTTTTTAAAGTGATTGAAATATTATTCAACTTCAATTTACACTTTTACAGGACCTTTTTCGTTTTTAAACCCCGTTTCTCATACATGAGACCTTGTACCGCATACCATTGTGCAACTTTTTTGGCCCCCGCACCAAAACCCCGGGCATGCAGCCAGTTATTACATAATGGCAGCTACTGCAATTTAAATCCTTAACCAAATGAGAAGGCTGGCATAGACCACAAAGACCTCACAGGTTTTTGAAACCTGTGAGGTCGGGCACTCACAATTAATTTGGTATTTGTACCCCCCTTGCCAGTTTGAAATTTTTAAAATAATGACCACCAAGATTAATTACATCATCCCCTTTTAATAGAACTTCATTGCCCCTGATGGCTCCAATCAGGTCAACATTTAATTGTAGATCGGAACGGGGTATTTGTGAGGAGGTATGTCCCTGCGGATTACAGGGGTCGGCAGTTACTGCTATGAAACTCATATTATTTGGTTTAAGTAGTTAAAGAATGTTCTTTACAGTATTTGCAGCCTCCTTCGTCATCGCTCGTAAAGGTACAGTTTTCAATAACTTCGGTACTGCTGCAAAATTTCAATCAATGATTAAAATCCGCGCGCTTCATTGTTCCCGGTGCCAGATGGTCACCTTCAACAAAATCGTAATTAACAAATTTTATCTGCTTTAATTCGGTTAATATAAACGTTGTGGAGGACATATAACTGAATGCGCCGGTGCTGCCCATTTGTTGAGTAAGCGTTGTGCTCTCAGGTATGGCTACATAAATGGTATCATGCGATATTTTACGGAATTCAAGTTTTACCCCCTCCCATGAAGCATTGATCTCTTTTATTAATTTGTCCGCTGTCAGCGTATCCTTACTAACCGGCCGCTGTTGTTTTAAAACCACATCACCTTTTACAGAGTCAAAAACCGGCAGCCAGATCAGGTTCCTGAATTGAACGGGATCTTCCATAGAAAGTTTTCCGCTATCCACCACAATAAACGTGGTGTCACCCACAACATCCTTATTTGAAGCCTGGTTGTTACAGGAAAAAAGCAATACAAGCCCGGATAACCAAAGTATATTTCGCATTGGTTAAAATTAAAATTATTATTTGATCAGGCAATTAAAAATGTGGCTGTAGCCGAAACATTGTTTGGCTGAAGTCAACACGAAATAGGGTAATTAAATTGCAGGGCTAAAACTAAACGACATTGATTGACCATCCACTTTACAGATAACACTAATCCTCCAATCCACCCGGATAAATTCGATGTTTCAACAGCCATTTTGAAAAGAGCTGTCCAATTTTGTAAATACCTTGAATGAATCAATCCAATATTTCACCTGATTTCATTTTTTATATTTCTTTTCCGTTTACATTTGTGCTTATATTTTCAATGTAACCTGCCCGCAGATACTTTTGCCGGGAATGTTTTCTTACTAAAAAATGAATGTAGTGTCAAATAAGGTGAATAAAGTAACAGCGGCAGGTATACTCGTTGCTTTAGGAATTATTTACGGGGATATCGGTACTTCTCCATTGTACGTTTTTAACGCTATTATCAATAGTAAGGAAATTTCAGAATTATTGATCATAGGCGGACTTTCCTGTATCATCTGGACCCTCACCCTCCAAACAACCCTTAAATATGTAATACTCACCCTGCAGGCGGATAATAAAGGGGAGGGGGGAATATTTTCATTGTATACCTTGGTAAGGCGGCAAAAAAAATGGCTGGTAATTCCGGCCATGATTGGCGGCGCGGCATTAATTGCGGATGGGATGATCACTCCGGCAATATCGGTATCTTCCGCTATTGAGGGATTAAAGCAAATCAATGCATTTAAACATATTGAACAACAGCAGGTAATTTATATTGTGTTGGGAATTTTGGTGTTATTGTTTTTTTTACAAAAAGTCGGAACTGCTTCTATCGGCAAGTTATTTGGCCCAATAATGATGTTATGGTTTGGAATGCTGGCGGTACTGGGCATTATTCACCTGCAGGATGACCTGGGCATTTTTAAAGCCTTTAATCCTTATTACGCTTTTAAGTTGTTGACAGTATATCCAAAAGGTTTCTGGATACTGGGCGCTGTTTTTCTTTGTACCACGGGCGCCGAAGCTTTGTACAGCGATCTTGGCCACTGCGGGCGGGCCAATATCCGCTACTCATGGGTTTTTGTAAAAGTCTGCCTCATCCTCAACTACCTGGGCCAGGGCGCCTGGCTGTTGCATAACTACAAAGGAAAAATAATATCCGATGAAATGATTAAAGGCGGGTTTAATGCATTTTTTGGGGTTATGAGTGAGGAGTTCAGATTGGTGGGATTGATTATAGCCACTTTTGCGGCCATTATTGCCAGCCAGGCCCTGATCAGCGGTTCGTTTACCCTTATCAGTGAGGCCATCCGCCTCAATCTCTGGCCACGGATGAAAATTAATTATCCTTCGGAAGCAAAGGGGCAATTATTTATCCCGGGCATCAATTTATTGCTGTTAATCGGTTGCTGCAGTATTGTACTCTACTTTAAATCTTCCAGTGCAATGGAATCGGCGTATGGCCTTGCCATTACTTTGTGCATGTTATCCACTTCTATTTTGTTTGCTAATTATTTAGTGTCAAAGCGCACCAGCCCCATATTGATTTATTTATACCTGGCCGTTTATTTAACGATAGAATCCGTCTTTCTTTTCGCTAATTTAATTAAGTTTCAACACGGCGGTTATATCGCTTTAATGGCAGGGGGCGGATTATTTGTAGTGATGTACGTATGGTACCGTAGCCGTAAGATTAAAAACCGTTACGTGGAGTTTGTAAGGATGGAAGAATATATCCCCAAACTGGAAGAATTAAGCAACGATTTTTCTGTGCCCAAATATGCCACACATTTGGTGTATATGACCAGCGCCAATAACCCCAAGGAGATCGAGCATAAGATTATTTACTCGATACTGAGCGGCAAACCCAAGCGTGCGGATATATTCTGGTTTGTACATGTTGATACGCTGGATGATCCTTACACAAGTGAATATATTGTAGAACATATCATTCCAAACGATATCATCAGGGTCGAGTTCAGGTTAGGCTTTAGAGTAGCCCCCCGGGTAAACCTGATGTTTAAAAAAGTGGTGGAAGAACTCGTGGCGAATAAGGAAGTGAATGTAACCAGTCGCTACGAAAGCCAGCAGCGTAATAATGTTGTGGGCGATTTCCAGTTTATAGTGATGGAGAAATTTTTGGCGCAGGATAACGAACTGCCATTTATGGAGCGGATAATTATGCAGGTATATTTCTGGATAAAAGAAATTTCTTTAAGTGAAGAACGGGGGTTTGGTCTGCAGCAAAGCAATGTATCGGTTGAAAAATATCCTTTAATCGTTGCACCAGTCAGCAAAACGAAACTGACCAGGATCTATACAGATGAAGATGATGAATAAACCGCGGTATTCGTTTTATTGAATCCATACTTTTTCTTTCTAAACGGCGGGGTTTTCCAACTTATACCATTTTGAAGGGCGGTTAATTTTACACGATTTAAAGGCATCACCGGCGATGTTGGCGAAGTGCTTTTATTCCTGGATGTCGGAAGCCTTGATTTTTTTTATAATGCCATTTTCAGAAAAAACAAAAACGCCGTCTGATTGTCTTTTTGCTTTTAATAGCTTTTTGAATGTTAATTTTAGCCCCGTTGTTATGCTCTCTCTGATTTTTGAATTATCCGGTTTAATATCTTTCATTTGTTTGAGCTTTTAATTTGTTCCAGATTTCTTTGTTGTAAATAATCCCTTCGATCCTTTCATTTCCCTCAGCAATGTATTTAAATTGTAGGCCAGAGTTGTCAATTACTAGCCAGTAATCGCATAAACTTACAAAAATTCGAATTAGATTTAAAATTCCCTTTTTGTAACGCCTGATAATTACTTCTTTTGGAATATTGTGACCTCCTTCCAATACCCTTGTCTTTACCCTTTCAATTGCAAGATTTACATCATCTAACCAAAAGAATAATAATGTAATTGTATATCCTTTGCTTTTTGCAAATTCGATTGTTTTTTGATATGATAATGTTGTAAGTGTTGTTTCGATTGCAAAGTCCGCATTTTGCAAGAGTAATTCATTTATCCTCTCCAGCATTATTCTTCCTGCATGGAATGAAACTGTTTCAGGTTGAAACGGGGAAAGCCCTTTTGCAATTTCATCTGCATTTACAAACTCCTTGCAACTTAGAATTTCAGGTAAAACTGTATAAGAAGCAGTTGTCTTTCCAGCTCCATTGCATCCAGCGATTATGTATCGGTTTGGCACTTATTTTTTAATTAGGGTCCAAAAATACAAATATTAGCCAGGAAATATATGCTGCACTGTCGTTTCAGCCCACAGCCGTTATGCTTATTTCCCATTTTTTTTGAAAACTTTGTTGAATTAGCCAATGACGTTGATGAATCGAAAACAGTTTACCATTTAACCTTTCATTTATTTACCGTAATTTATGCTTCTCAATTCTCAATCAACCATCAACCCAACCTCGTCAACTAAATGTCGCCTGCACTCATCTATATCATTGTTGGTTACCTGGTGTTATTGGCAGTGGCCTATTTAGTGCAGGAGCGCTTTATTTTTAAACCCGAAAAACTTCAGCAAAATTTTAAATACAAATATGATGCGCCCTTCCGCGAGTTGTTTTTTGACGTGGAACCAGGCGTGCGTATCAATGGGCTGCACTTTTTTGTAGAAAAGCCCTTTGGGTTGATATTGTATTTTCATGGCAATAGCAGGAGCATCAAAGGCTGGGCAAAATATGCTACCGACTTTTTCCGGTATAATTATGATGTGGTGCTGGTAGATTACCGGGGCTTTGGAAAAAGCACGGGTAAGCGCAGTGAAAAAGACATGCTGAATGATATGCAGTTTGTATACAATACACTTACCGCAACCTATCATCAAAATCAAATGATCGTATATGGAAGAAGCCTCGGCAGTGGCTTTGCGGCGCACCTTGCCAGCGAAAACAAACCCCGTTACCTGATCCTCGATGCGCCCTATTACAGTTTTAAAAAAGTAGTGGAAAGATTTCTACCCATCCTGCCCATAAAACTGGTACTTCGTTTTCACATGCGTACCGATAAATGGCTGCCTAAAGTAAATTGCCATACTTATATCCTGCATGGTACCAAAGACTGGCTGATCCCCATCCGCAACAGCGAAAAATTACAAGCCCTAAATCCCCGGAAGATCACCCTCATACGCATAGAAGGCGGCGGACATAATAACCTCCCTTCATTCCCGGAATACCATAATTTCATAAGGGATATTTTGAAGTATTAGTTAGAAGATGAAGATGCTGGATACTGGATGCTGGAAACTGTAAACACGATACTTAATTCTTAATTCTTAATTTCTTAATTCTTGTTACCTGTACCTTTGCAACCATGAATAAAAAACTTTTGCGCTGGATAAAAATAACTGTCCTGTTGTATTGCTTTATTGGGATTGCACTATATTATTTGCAGGATTATTTTTTATTCCATCCCAAAGTTTTGGCAAGAAATTATCAATACCGGTTTAATAGCCCGTTTGCAGAAGTTGATATTCCCTTTAATAAAACGGATACACTCAACATGGTGCAGTTTTTTCCTTCCGATACGGTAAGGAAGGGCGTGGTTATTTATTTTCACGGCAACAAAGGCAATATCAACCGCTATGCTAAATTTGCGCCCGGTTTTACCCGTCACGGTTATGAAGTGTGGATGGAAGATTATCCCGGTTTTGGAAAATCGGTCGGTGAAAGAAATGAAAAGATCTTATACCAGCAGGCAGTGCAGGTATATAAAATGGCGGCTACAAAATATAAAAGGGATAGCATCATTATTTACGGCAAATCATTTGGAACAGGCATAGCCGCTTACCTGGCCTCGGTGTATGACTGCAAACAGTTGATTTTAGAAACACCTTATTACAGTATTCCCGCCCTGTTTGACTGTTATGCTTTTATTTTTCCAACATCCCGGATGGCTGATTACAAAATTCCTACCAACGAATATTTGATGGAAGTGACGGCACCCATCACTGTTTTTCACGGAACCAATGATTGGGTGATACCTTACCGCTGTGCGGCAAAATTAAAACCTGCTTTAAAATTATCGGATCAGTTTATTACTATTGAAAAAGGGTCGCACCACGACTTAAATGAGTTCCCCTTGTTTCAGCAAAAACTGGATGCATTACTTAAATAATCAATCCCCGCCACCGCAACCGCCACATCCGCTATCACCACCACTGCTACCACCACTGTCACCACCGCTGCTGCAACTGCTGTAGCTGCCTGCAAGTCCCCCATCATCTTTTCTTCTTTTAGTGGGTGCCGCTGATTCAAATACACTGGTAAGTACCTGGTATTCTGCAAAACCTGCAACGGCGGTAACTCCTAATAAAGTGAAATTATTAAGAATATTGTTGCTGTATCCTTTGTTATTTTGATTCATCCAGATGTTTTCCGATTTTTTAAAGACCAGGTAAGTATAGGAATATTGGGCGGCAATCATTAAGGCAATTAAAGAAAAAAAGCCAATTTCAGCCACGAGGTAGCCAACAGGTTTTTCATTGGCCATGCCCTGTAATAACCTGGCAAAACCAATGGCAAGCACAATACCCGGAATAATAAATTTTTGGTAGTCTACTCTTTTTGATAAGCTCGTCAATTGCTCAAATGAAGGATGTTGCAGTTTGTCGTTTTTAATAAATCCTAACCCCTCCTGGTAGGTAAATGTTTTGCCGGCCGCTATGGTTTCTGTTAGCAAGGGGAATAAAGGATTTTCTTCTTTTTGCGGATCATAAACCGGGGCTGTAGTGAGTTTATAATCATCTCCCAACGTTTCAATGATATCTCTTTTAAGCAGGTCAATCAACGCGGTTTGGTAAGCCCTGTGTGTTCCGTATAAAAACATCGCCACCTGGCAGGCAGTAAATTTTTTCGGGAATTGCTGATCAATAACCTGTTCCAGTTTTTTTGATTTGTGCTGTTGAAGTATCCCTGATACAGCAATGCCTGCCACCATAAGTATAAAATAGTATAGCAGGAAATCTTCACCAGTTGACCCGAAGAGATTTAATCCTGCAACAAACAGGATGGTGAGTACCACGAAAATGAGCACTGTCTTTTTAAAAAAATCCTCATCGTAAATTTCAACGGGTATTTGTTTTTCTTTATAAGGGCTTACGGGCCAGATAGCGGCGGGTGGCGCAGTTCCAAATACTTCATGGTATTGTTCCAGCGTTTGCTGGTACCAGTTATGATGCCTGGTTTGTTCTTCCCCTCCTCCTTTGCTGGGAAAATGATGAATGTCTTTATGGAGTGTTTTTTGACAAAATTCGATCCAGTAGTTAGTGGTGTAGGTTAAATGAAGGTGCCAGACTTTATCTACTGTATCTGATGGGGAAGCGCCCTCGGGTAAAATGCAGCAAAGGAAAATAAATTTCCTGTATTCTTCAATTGCCTCCGCGGTAAAAGTACTGGTCCAATTGTTTTCTTTTTGTAATTTTTTTGAGAAGGGAAAACCTGAAGCCGGGTCATCAAGGGCGAAGGTCCGGATGTTTTCCCACAGCTCAGCGGGTAAGGGTTTACTCATTTTTAACAAAGCTCATTTAAAAAATTATCAATTTCGGGGAAACTAATATTAATTCATTGTTTTATTTTTCAGACAGCTGTACTGTTTTTCTTCCTGCTTTTAATTGGTAGGTACCACCTACTTTCAGCGCATAGTTTTCCCGCCCATGGCTCACCGGAAAATTAAAGCAAACAGGATAGGCATATTCTTTCACCACATCATTGATCACTGCTTCAATAGTTTTACCAAAAGGACGCTCCGTATCTCTTATATCCGTAAACCCGCCAATGATCAGTCCTGCAATTTCATCCAGCTTACCGCTTCGTTTCAGTTGGTGTAACATCCTGTCCGTGCTGTAGATCAGTTCACCGATGTCTTCTATAAATAAGAGTTTGTTTTTTGTATTGATATCCGAAGGCGTACCAATAAGATGCGTAAGCAGGGATAGGTTTCCACCAATTAATTCGCCGGTTGCCGTACCCTGTTTATTGAACAGGTGTGCCGCGCAGGTATATTTTGCTTTTTTGCCAATGATGGCTTTGTGTAAGGAAGCGATATATTCATTATTGTATTCGCCATCATTAAAAGCGGCCGCCATGGGTGAGTGCAGGGAGGCGATGTTGAAATTTGAATAAATATGTGCATGTAACACCGTGATATCACTGTAACCGATGATCCATTTGGGTTTCTTTTTGAACCTGGTAAAATTCAGTTGATCAATGATCCTGCTAACGCCATAGCCCCCACGCCCGCAAAGAATAGCCCTGATACTGTCATCATCCAGCATGGCCTGTAATTCATTCAGCCGCTCGTCATCTGTACCGGAAAAATAGTTGATGGAATTACTGCCCAGGGTTTTGCCCACCATTACTTCAAAGCCCCATTGCTGTAAAGTATCGATACAGGTTTGCGCTTTTTCTTTTGCCATGTATCCGGCAGGGCAGGTAATGCCGATGCTATCCCCTTTTTTTAAGTAAGGTGGAATTTTTATCATCCTGTTTCGGTTAAGTTACATTCATTTAACTGAACGTTCAATTGGTGCTTTACCCCGCATTTCAATGCAAAATTATTTTTCTGGTGCCCCACCGGAAAATTAAAACAAACCGGGTAGTCATACTCCCCAACTTTTTCAAGCACAATTTCTTCCAGTGTTTTTCCAAACCCTTCTCCTTCATCATCCGGCTTAAGTTTAAACCCACCCACAATAAGTCCTTTCAATCCGCTTAGTTTTTCACTTCGTTTCAGGTTCCAGAACATCCGGTCGATGCTGTATGCGTATTCACCGGTATCTTCCACAAATAATATTTTGTTCTTTGTGATGAGGTCGCTCTTACTACCGGCCAAAGATTCAATTGTTTTTAAATTTCCCCCCACCAATGCACCGGATACAATACCCGTCCTGTTTTTTGCATGTGGTAAAAAAGAGTAATTCATTTTTTCTCCTGTTAAACATTTCCGGATACTTTCAATCGTTTCTTTTTGTATCGGCTCGGCCATACCCCATTCAACCGGAAAGCTGTTACACATTTTAGCGTGGATGGAGGCAATGCCAAAGTTATGGTTCAAATGGCTATGCATCACCGTTATGTCGCTGAATCCAATGATCCATTTTGGATGTAATGTAAATTGTTTAAAGTCAATTTGGTCAATTATTCTTACAGCGCCATATCCACCCCGGGCACATAAAATAGCCCTGATCTTTTTATCATCCAGCATCTGTTGAAAATCATTTATCCGTTCCCTGTCGGTACCGCCAAATGTAAAGTCTTTTTTGCCTACCGTGCTGCCGATGCTGATGGTAAAGCCCCATTCTGTAAGTTTATTTATGGCCGGCTGAATGTCTTCATGGGTAATATAGCCTGCCGGGCAGGTAATGCCGATAGTGTCCCCGTTTTTTAAAGAAGGTGGAATGAGCGGAGACCCACGCGGGTCATTCATTTGATTATGTTCCCCCATGCCGCTAAATGTAGCGGCAATAGGAAGTAAAGTGGATAGAAAGTTCTTTCGGTTCATATATTTTGCTTAAGCGGGTATGGCAAAAATACATGTATACCCATTAAAGAAAAACAAATTGACAGTATGTTGAGCGGGTTTTTGACCCAAAACAATGGAAGCGTTCAACTATCGGGTTATCTTCCATAATACACCCCGTACAATTTTTTCAAACATTTCTTTTTAAGCGCTTCCATTTCAACAAAGGTTTTTTCTTTGTTTGGGTATTGTGGCTGCTTTAGGTAAATTTGCAGCGTTTTGGTACAAAAGGGGATAAAAGTTTGTTTACAAATAAAATAGGTAAATGCGCAGATAATCGGGTAGGTCCTTTAGCAATTATAGTTTGGAAAACTAATGGGTAACCCGGCAAAATACCACAAAATGAAATTATGACTGATCCAAAAAGATATTTAATTACTTCTGCTCTACCGTATGCAAACGGGCCCAAGCATATCGGGCATTTAGCTGGCGCCTACCTGCCTGCAGATATTTATGTGCGTTACCTGCGGGCTCAAAAAAAAGATGTGGTATACGTATGCGGCAGTGATGAACATGGTGCTGCTATTACCATCCAGGCGATGAAAGAAAATACAACGCCGCTTGCCATCGTGGATAAGTATCATGCTATGCTGAAAAGCAATATGGCCGACCTCGGTATCTCCTTTGATATTTATCATCGCACTACAGCCACCCTTCATCACGAAACGGCCCAGGAATTTTTTACCGCTTTAAATGATAAAGGTGATCTTGAAATAAAAGAAACGGACCAATATTTTGATGAGGAAGCCAATACATTTTTGGCCGACAGGTATATTGTGGGTACCTGTCCTGTCTGTTCAAATCCAAATGCATATGGCGACCAGTGTGAAAGATGTGGCACCTCCCTCAGTCCTGAACAACTGATTGATCCGCACAGCACATTGAGTGGTAAGCCGCCCATAAAAAAAGCGACTACTCATTGGTATTTGCCCCTTGATAAATATGAGGATTTTTTACGCAAATGGATTTTAGAGGATCATAAAAATGACTGGAAAGCAAATGTATTGGGACAATGCAAGAGCTGGCTGGATATGGGATTGCAACCCAGGGCGGTAACCAGGGATTTGGATTGGGGGATAAAAGTGCCAGCCTCCCTGTCCGCTAAGGACCCTGTTGCGAAGGGCAGGGAGGCTGGAAAAGTACTCTATGTATGGTTTGACGCCCCCATCGGCTATATCAGTGCAACCAAACAGTGGGCGATCGATAACAATAAGGACTGGAAACCATACTGGTATGAAGCCGAAACAAAGCTGGTGCATTTTATAGGCAAGGATAATATCGTTTTTCACGCGATAATATTTCCGGTGATGTTGAAACTGCATGGAAATATTTTGCCTGATAATGTGCCCAGCAATGAATTCATGAACCTGGAAGGCGATAAGATGAGCACCAGCAGGGGCTGGAGCATTGAGATGGATGACTATATCAATGATTTTGTAAAGAAGGAAAATGGCGGTGACCAGATGGTGGATGCATTGAGGTATTATTTAACGGCCATCGCTCCCGAAACAAAAGACAGCGAGTTTACCTGGAAGGGTTTCCAGGATGCGGTGAAGGGTGAGCTGGTGGACGTGTTTGGTAATTTTGTAAACAGGGCCTTTGTATTGATGCATAAATTATGTAAGGGGAAAGTGCCCCCCCTGCATACAGAAATAATGGATGATGCGGATAAAATATTATTCGCCGAAATAGCAAAGACAAAAACCAATATTGAAAATTTAATTGAAAGCTATAAGTTTAGGGA
>JACMLJ010000021.1 GCA_014379625.1 Ferruginibacter sp.
ATAGGTTTCCAGGCTGCCCCCATAAAATGCCGGGAATTAAAAAATGCTTCTGAACGATATTTGTCCGGATAACCCGTTGAACCCTTGGTCCGCGGATGTGCGGTCCATGCAAGTCCGTTTTCAAGCTCCAGCAATTTTAGCATCTCTTCTTTACTATTTACGCGGTACACTTTACCATAATCAGGATGCTGGGATATAAAAGGAACATCCTTTGCCCTTGACATAATCCAATAAACCGGTTTTGGAAAAAACTGTAGCCAATGACCACCTAAGAATTCATTTGGTTCTTCACCGGGTAAAAGCAGGAACACGCTATCAGAATAACGATTGCACATTTTAAAAAGTTCATTCAACTCATTTAACCTTTGTTCGTCTGGTCCTTTCGGATGTGCAGTATAATGAAACTCGCCCAGGTGAACAATATCCACTCCCATGGTTTTAAAAACTTTCACAAAATTTGGTGTATCAGGAACCTTTTTACCCGCAAGGATCACACTCATAACATACTCATTATGAAAATGGCTGGCGAATTTTTTATACCCTTCGATTTTGGGATACACATCCCCGTTAGTATACTTTTTCACTTCCTGCATAACCATGTCGCCATGTTTATCGGAGAGTAAACAAAAAAAGTTCAGCCGCTGCTTTGTGCCGGGGGGCGAATTAAACCAGGGAACAAATCTTTTATCCCCGTAAAGGTCCTGCCTGATCCCTATGCCGTAATTAGTGAGGACATTGCGATAATTTTTTCCTGACCAGGTGAAGTTGAGATTGAAAGCTTCGTCAAGGGGATAAAAATACTGGTGAGGGGCAGGAAAGACCGCAACTGTACCAGCTTTTGTTTCACCTAAAATAGTGCGGTATTTTACCTTGTGTGTTTTTGCAGAATCGGAGGTTCCCGCTTCTTCCCGTTCCAGCTGATTGTTTACGTTCATCCATGCCAGGTTGTCCCAGGGATTTACCGAAGCAGTTAATCCGGCATCGTATAGGATTGCAGTGGAATCCATGCCGGTTGACATTACTGCAGCAATATTCAACAAGGCTGATCCATTATACAGAGTGATTTCCAGGTCTCCGGAAAAATGAGCAGCAGACAGTTGTCCGATTTTAATAATTGTTCTCGAACCAGAGGAGGTAATTGCAATTGACTTTTTCTGAATCAAAACCGGGTGTACGGTAAATGGCTTGAGAGGAACCCTGTCAAAAAATATGTTCCAACCGTTCTGCGAAACCAGGTCACGCCTGCCGATGGTTAAGATAAATGAAGGGTCCACATGTTGCGTGACATTGATAATCGTCTTGCCCCGAATTAACTGGAGCGCGTCGATGAGTGGGAAGCCCTCACGGTTATCAATCAAAATTCTTGCACGCTCAGTGTCAGAGGCGGGCCAGCTAACACTAACAAGGCTACCCTGGCTTTCAACCTTCGCTTTACCTTTTTTATTAAAGCCCGAAAGATCAACAATGTTTTGTGCACTTACAGCACAGCTACACAAAATAAAAATAGCCGGCAAC
>JACMLJ010000022.1 GCA_014379625.1 Ferruginibacter sp.
ATTAGACATGGGAAATTTTTTAAACCCTTACCAGTTGTCAATCATAGAGTTTTCCTGCAGAGACTAAATATAGCTGGTAAAAAATTATATTTCAATGCATCCATTTTCTAAACTTTACAGGATGCATTAAGTAACCTCGGTTATGCTCGGGATTAAAAAAATGTTGCTGCTATAGCCGCTATAACAGCAGGTTTCATAATATTGTTTGTTAGTTTTTTGATTGTTTTTTAGTTGGTTGCCCATGGCTTATCCCCTTTTTTAAAAGCTATGCATCCTTCAAATTTACCGGGTATCGCTTCATAACCCAGGGCTTTGGTAGCTCCAATTTCAGAAGTAAAGTAGCCACTAATGGTGAGTCTTTTGAGCATTGAAAAATAATGCTCATTGGAATTGGTTTTGTTTTTTACTGATGCGTTTGCTTCTTTGTCCAATTGCACCAGTAATTGCTTTTTTTGTTCAGCACTTAATTTAATAAATGATGTGTTGTGTTGTTTATCGCAGGCGGCATCAAGCATGTCCATTCCCTCAATAAAAACGCTGCGCTGCTTTTCAGTGTAGCAATCGTTTACCATTGCCAGCATGTAAGCCCCAATGCCGGCTGCTTTTGCCCCAGGCGATGCAGCGGTTGCCGGAATGATGGTTTCTCCAATTTCATCCAGCAGCGGAATATCTTTTTCGGTTAACGCGGAGCGTTTTTTATCAGTCAGATTACAGGCATTAAATAAGCCGGATGTTGCCAGGAAAGCAGCCCCCGATAGAATGCCCAACTTGTTTAAAGCTTCTCTTCTTTGCATAAAAATAATTAGTTGATGGTAAATTGCACTTGCCTTTTGTCTTTAAAAAACAAGCCAAAAAATATAAGCACTGCAAGGCTTATGGCTGCCGGCACCAGCCAGATAGTTTCCCAATGATGGCTGCCAGCATTAATAGTTGCCTGCTTTGAAACATAGCCTGAAATCAAACTGCCAAGCCACATGCCCAGGCCATAAGTTGCCATGGTAATCATACCCTGTGCAGCATTACGGTTGCTTTCGCTGGAAATGCTATCGGTGTACATTTGACCAGTTACAAAGAAAAAATCATAACAAACACCATGTAGCAAAATACCAGCCATCAGCATCCAGCTATTGCCATCTGCATCACCAAAACGGAAAAACAGAAACCGAATTATCCATGCTATCATGCCCACAATGATCATCTTTTTTATGCCCCACCTTTTCATAAAAAATGGAATAAGCACAATGAAAAACGCTTCTGAAATTTGCCCGTAAGCCATTTTACTTGCGGCATTGTTGAGCCCGGTTTCATTCAAAAACTGGTTGGCCAAACTGTAATAAAAAGATAAGGGAATGCAGATAAGAACAGAGGCTATAAAAAAGATGCTGAAGGATTTGTCCCTGAACAATCCAAACGCCTCCTTACCCATAATAGCAGCAGTTGAAATACCTGCTGTTACCGGCTTTTGTTTTGTATTGGGCAATGCCCCGCTTAATAATGCAAGTGCAATGGAAGCCACCCCCGCCATGGTAAAAGTGAAGCCCATTGCTGTTGAACTGAGGTTGAAAATTTTATCAATGCTGATGCCTGCCACTATCCAGCCTATTGTTCCAAAAACACGGATTTCTGCAAAAGACTTGTTGGTATTTTGCAATTGATCAAATGCAATGCTGCTGGATAAGGACAAAGTAGGTGCATAGAGCAAAGCATACACTAAAAGTATCCAGTTAAAGATATTTGCATCGCTGATTTTTGTGATGAAAAGCAGCAGCACGCCGCCAGCGAGGTGCAGCAAGCCCAATAATTTTTTTGGGGCAAAAAAACGGTCGGCAATAATGCCAATAAAAAATGGTGAAATGATGGTAGCAATAGCCATCATGCCGTACGCAGCACCTATTTGCAAGCCATCGGCCCTTAGGGAATTTGCCAAATAACTGCCCATCGTTACATACCAGCTGCCCCAGATGAAAAACTGGAGCAGCATCATTAACGAAAGTTGTAAACGTATAGCAGGTTTCATTTTCAGGGGGTTTATAAATTTTGTTTTTTCAACTCTTCCACTGCAAAATTTGCAGCCCTTGCAGTTAACGCCATATAAGTAAGCGATGGGTTTTGGCAACTGCCCGATGCCATGCAGGCGCCATCGGTTACAAACACATTTTTTGCACCCCACACCTGGTTATTGCCATTGAGTACAGATGTCTTTGCATCAAGCCCCATACGTGCTGTGCCCATTTCATGGATGCCCAGGCCCATGGCACTGTTCACATCTGTTTTTATGATGTTGGTAAACCCTGCTTTGTCCAGCATTTCAGCACCAGTTTCCAAAATATCCCGGGTCATATTGTGTTCATTTTCGGTAAACGATGCATCAATATCCAGCAAGGGAATTCCCCAATCGTCCTTTTTATCTTTGCTTAAAGAAACCTTGTTGTTGTGGTTGGGCAGGCATTCGCCCATGCCCACCAAATGCACTTTCCAGGGGCCCAAAGTAGTCAACGCATTTTTCAAATCTTCACCAATGGTTACGCCATCAATGCTTTGGGTTTGCCGCCCATTGGCTGATGCGAATGCAAAGCCTCTTTTATAGGCATCCTGTTTGTCATCTCCCCAGTTCCTGAACCTTGGTATGTAAATGCCTGTTGGCCTTCTGCCAGAAAAATATTGATCCTGAAAGCCATGGTGTTCCCCGGAAATCCTTGCATTGTAATTATGGTCCATCAGGTTATGCCCCAATTCGCCACTGTCATTTCCCATACCATTTGGGAAGCGGGACGATGTGGAATTCATCAGTATTAAAGCGGTATTTAACGTACCCGCATTAATAAAAATAATTTTAGCATAATATTCCGTTGCCTGTTTGGTGTTAGTGTCTATAACCCTTACACCTGCTGCTTTTTGTGTCTTTTCGTCGTAGATGATAGAATGTACGACAGCGAATGGACGAAGCGTTAAATTACCTGTTAACTGGGCAGCGGGGATAGTGGTGGAATTACTGCTGAAATACCCGCCAAACGGGCAGCCACGGTTGCACAAATTTCTGTACTGGCATGGTCCGCGCCCAAACAATGGGGTAGATAAATTGGCTGTACGGGAAATGACCACATGCCTGTTTTTAAAATTTTCTGCAACGCTTTTTTTAAGGTGCTTTTCTATGCAATTCATTTCCATGGGTGGCAAAAACTCACCATCCGGAATTTGCGCCAGGCCATCTTTATTGCCACTAATACCAGCAAATTTTTCTACATAGCTATACCAGGGTGCAAGGTCTTTATAGCGTATGGGCCAGTCCACGGCAATACCTTCTTTGGCATTGGCTTCAAAATCTGTTTCTCCCCAACGTTGTGTCCATCTTGCCCAGGTTAACGACTTGCCACCTACCTGGTAGCCACGTATCCAGTCGAAGGGACGGGTTTGCAGGTAAGGATGCGCTGCATCTTTTACAAAAAAATGTTCGGTAGCTTCTTCAAAAGCATAGCATCGGCTCAGGATGGGGTTTTCCTCCCTTACTTTATTGGGCAATACATTCCTGTGAGGAAACTCCCAGGGTGCCATCGTAGCAGTGGGGTAATCTTTGATATGCTCCACCTGCCTGCCACGTTCCAGCACCAAAGTTTTCAGGCCTTTTTGGCAAAATTCCTTTGCAGCCCAGCCACCGCTGATGCCAGAACCAATTACAATTGCATCGTAAGTGTTTTCCCTTGCAGCTTTCAGGTTCAGGTTGGCAGCAGTGGTTGAATCGTTATTATTTCCCATGGCAATCCTTATTTGTTTTGTTGAACAACTTCACCGGTTTGTTTATTTTTTAAAATCAATTTTATATCTCCATTGGGCAACACTTCTTCTTTAATTAAATAGAAATGCTCGTCAAAAGAAATCAACCCTGTTCCTTCCTGAATGATGCTTTCGCCGCCACGCCAATCATCAATGGTAATGGGTTCCCATTGTTTTGTTTTGGCTGATAAAAAGGCTGCGTCCAAAATGGCATTTACCACATAGCCGTCATAAAACGTTTCCAAAGGCTGGCGTTTGTTTTCGATGGCATCAAACATATCTGTGAACATATTTGGGTAGCCCAATTCATGTGCTTCATCACCAACAGGAAATAGCCATCCGGTCGTTGCTTCTGCTTTTTCTGCAACATAACCGCCAGCTTTACCTGTGCTGAACATTTCAAAACCTGTGCGTAAAAAACTATTTATCCAGATCGTTCCTTCCGTTCCCATTACTTCATCACGCAGGTCCATACCGCCCCTGAAAGTCCAGCTAACTTCAAACTGACCAATGGCCCCATTGGCATATTTTACCAAACCTATGGCATGGTCTTCTGCTTCAATGGGATGAACCTGTGTAGCAGCCCAGCACATCACTTCAAGTGGCTTTATTTCTTTTCCAATAAAATTTCTGCTGATCTCCACGCAGTGGCAGGCAAGGTCTATAATGCAGCCACCGCCAGATTTTTCCTTGTCCCAAAACCAATCGCTATGCGGACCCGGATGCGCCTCCCTTGATTTTGTCCATAGCACTTTTCCAATGCTGCCCTGCTGAATACTTGCAACTGATTTTAAAAACTTGGGTGTGTAACAAAGATCTTCCAGGTAACCGCCAAATATTCCTGACGATTCAACCATTTGTAACATGCGTTTTGCTTCTGCTGCTGTTCGACCCAGGGGTTTGGTACAAAGCACATGCTTTTTGTGTTTTGCACAAGCTGATACAGCAATTTCATGCAAATGGTTGGGCAGGGAAATCAATACCACATCCACTTGCGGGTGGCTGATAGCTGCTTCCATATCATCGGTAAAATGCGCCAATTGATAATCTTCGGCAAATCGTTTTGCATTTTCACTGTTCCTTGAATACACCGTGTAAATAAAATCCTTTCTTCTTTGAGCTTGCAGAGCGGTTGCATAAAAACGGGCAATAAAACCTGAACCCAATACAGCAATTTTCATCTGTGAAGATTTTTTTTGTTGAATTAATTTTTTTACGATACTTACCAGCCAAATATTTTCTTAACATACTGCCGGCTCATTTTCCAATCTTCTTTTAGTGGATTAACCGGAGTAAAGCCGGCAGGGAATGCCAGTTCAATTGCAGCATTTCCTTTAAAGTTTTGTGCTTTCAATGCCATGGCAATAGCTTTAAAATCTGTAACTCCCTGTCCGATGTATTCAGTCCATTTACCATCGGCATACTGGTCCCGGATATGCAGGTAAACAATTTGATTACCGTAGGTGTTAATAAAATCAACAGGGTTAACGCCTGCACGGATCAGCCAGTTTAAATCAGGCCCCAGTTTAATTCCCGGGATTCTTGCCATTGTGCCTTTTAAATCGTGCAAACCATTTTCCACTTCATAAGTATGGTTGTGCAGGTTGGCCTCAACACCATTTTCGTTGCAGATAACTATAATCTTTTTTAATAGCCCGGCCTGTGCATCCAGTTCAGTGGCTGTTTTCAAACGTTTTGCATCCCCAACTGAAATACCAAATGTTTTTCCACCCACCTGTTTTAAACGTGGTAGAACAATAGCAACATCATCCAGTATTTTCTGATGCTGGTTTATATCCCACATATTAAACCCTACACCATAAGAACTGCCTGATACAGGAAGTCTATACTTTTTGATATAGCTATTTATCCTTGTTACCGAATCTTCATACCGCAAAGTACTTTCCATCAACTCCACTCCGTCAATGCCGCCATAACTCATATCCGCAAATACCGTTTCCAGGTTGGGTGTACAATCCCAGTTAGGTGGAAACTTACTGGCGTATATCCATAAATGCCCATTTACTTTTATCTTAGTTTTCAATAACCCTTCAGCGAATAAGCCTGGTGAAAGAATTTCAGTAAAAAGGGAGGTTGCCAGCAGGGTACCGGATTGGCGGATAAACTTGCGCCGTGAATTGTTCAATTCTTTAATATTTTTCATACAATTGTTTAGTAGATTGTTTGTTTAAAAAAAAGATTATGAAACTATTTTCCTGCATGCATTTTATTGTAAACAGAACCATTGACTTTATTTAAGTCAGTTTCATTTTTCCGGGCCTCAGTTCAGGGGTTAGTTGTTTGGGCACTGGTGTTACTTTCATTGAAGAACCGGCGAACCTTCAACCAACTACAGCAATCCATCCGTATATTATCATTGGAACTTTTAGTTTCCGTATAGATAACCTAATTTAGAATTGCCTGCTTTTCCACATCTACCTGTGCTCCAACTGGTAAAGCTGCAATTGGCTCATTAAATTTTTTTAAAAACTTTCTTCTTAAATTTTGCATGTCCAATTGTTTTTATAAAATATGGCGGTAGCTATCTATTTTTCATAAACCAATCCCTCTCCCAGTTCCAGTATTTTATTATTCACGCACAGTTTTAAACATTGTTTCTCAAAAATAAACGGGTCTTCAGTATTAAACTCAAATAAATGATAATGGTGAGGGATAACCAGTTTTGCCCCTACTGCTTTGCCCAACAGGGCCGCTTCTTCCGGATTAAGGTTCCCTGCCACTTTTCTTTCGGGCTTGTTTCCATTGATGGGTAAAAAAGCAATATCCACCTGGTACGGTCTTACTATTTCTTCCAACCCGTCAAATAAAAGGGTATCACCGGAGTGGTATAAAACATATTGACCAAATTCAACAATAAAGCCCATGAACTTACACTCCCCTTTTTCATTACGCTCCACCGAGTTATGTGCCGCCGGTATACCTGTTATTTTAAACCCGGCATATTCAAAACTTACCAGTTCATTAATACCCACTGGAAAGCTTGTATCACATTTAATCCTTTCAGCAACAAAATCCCTGTTGGCTTCCGGGATAATAAATTTTATATCACCATTATTTTTCAGAATAGGAATTAAAGTATCCGCATCCAGGTGATCGGTGTGATTATGACTGGAGGTAACAATATCAATAAAATATAGTTTTGCCGGATCAATCACCAGTTCACTCATTCTTGTATGCGGTTTATCGGTATGCCGGTATTTTATGGTGAGTGAATCGGAGAGATAAGGATCGAACAATAAATACCTGCCCCTCCATTTTAATAAAAAACCACTTTGCCCAAGCCACCAAACCTTAAAAGCAGTATTACTTTCAAATGTCCTGATATCAGCTAATAACTGCCCGTCTTTTTGCCTGGGTTTAATCAGTTCCATTGGTTATCGCATTGATTTTGCTGCCGTACACATATTGGTTATTTTTTGCCTGGTTGCCCACCTTGCCGTTTGCGACATGCCACAATCTGAAGCGACGGCCAGTTTTTCCGCGGGTATATATTTCAGGCATTTTGCTATCCGCTCTTTAACGTCTTCCACTGTTTCAATATAATAACTTTTTACATCAATCACACCTACTGCCACATCCATTTTCTCCGCAAACCTTTCCATCAGGTGAATCTCTGCAAAATTGAGTATGGTCATTTCTGAATGTAATTCATCTACAGCCAGGTCCAGAAAACCAGGTAGCATAGGAGCAATCGTTTTTTTACCAACCGAACGCCCCTTATAATTCCCAAAACATAAATGGGTGCCTATTCTTGTTTTACCAACAATATTCTTAACTGTTCTGTTAAAAATATCAACGAATCGCCGGGTATCTTCCTTATAAGCATAGCACGACATAGATGGTTCATCAATACAAATTTCTTTTGCTCCTGCAGCTACCAAATCTTCCAGTTCTTTTGCTACAAACGGAAGCAATGCTTCGGTAATTTCCCAACGGTCTTTATAAATTTCACCAGGCAGCATCCGGCCTGAAAGTGTATATGGTCCTGGAATAGATGCTTTTAAGATTTTATCTGCAGGTGCCAGCCGTTTCAATCTATTATACTCCTCAACAACACCTAATCCTTTTGGTGCTGTTAGTGGTTCAATAATGGTATGCTTACCCCGCTGGTCATGCGCAGGCGGGCCAAACTTCCTGGTTTCTTCATGATTGGGTACAATGCCTTTGATAAAACCGTAAAAGCTTAAGTTAAAATCAAGCCTTGTTTGCTCGCCATCCGAAATTACATCAAGGCCGGCAGTAACCTGGTCGTGAATGGCATTTACAACGGCGTCTTCAATCATCTCGTTGATATCAGCCTTTCCGAATTTCTCAAGGTTTTCAACTGCAAATTCCAGCCAGCCAGGGAATGGCCAGGAGCCTACTACAGTTGTTTTAATTGGTATGGGTTGCATCGTTTTAATTTAATGGTTTAAAGGTTGAATGAATTTTTCAAAACTGAAAATCCTGGCGGGGTTTTTAATAAAGATGTTACCGGTATATGCATCCAGTTTTCGGTTGCTCAACTCTTCCTTAAAAGTTGTAAGCAGGTAATCAAGCCCGGGCTTTCCATTATATGATTTCCAGTAGGTATTTTTAGCAGCATCCATTCCAACAGTTATCTGGTTAGGGAATAATGGCAATAATTTTTCTAATAAAACATAGGTCCAATTTTCATCGGTGCCTTTCCAGCGAAATGCACTATCGTACTCAACGCTGATACCTGTTTGCATCAGCTCCATTTGGTAACCAATATCTTTATTCCTGTCAACATGAGAAAGTACAATATGATTCAGATTGGCGCCTAATTTCTCAAACAATGCGGCCTGGGCAATAGCCTGGTTTCCATTGTTGGTATGCGTAAGAATGGGCGCCCCTGTTGCTTTATGTGCATTCACTACCGCATGAAATATTTTTTCCTGGTGCCTGGTTATCGGTTCATCACCGGTTGCCAATTTTATCAGGCCGGCTTTGTGCTGAGTACGATCAATAACCGGTCCGTTATAATCAAGCCTGTCAATCCCTTCTTCAATATCCTTAATAAACAATTGTGTTAACTGGTCTTCTGTATACTGGTAGCGCCAATGACTTTTTGGGTAGTAGATTTCGAGATGGATCCCTGTGGGAATAATAAAATGGATATCCACCTGTTTAGAAATTTCTGCTGACTTCAGCACATTTCTTCCGGCATTAACCGGCATTGTATCTACCATTGTTGCACAACCAAGTCCTTTCAATCCCTTCAATTCCGTAACAATCTTATCGCTATCATTCAACAGGAATTCAGGGTGATCCAGCGTTACATAACATTCTTCAATCACAATATGTTCATGAGAATAAGTAACACCCATTTCTTCGGCGGGAATATCGCCAAGTATCGTTCTGATAAAACTCATTGTAGTTCTACATTTAATGACCACTCATCTTTACCGGTAAATGCTGCTGCTGCCGGTGTTTCTAAAATTGTTTGATGTTGCCGTAAATTATCTCTCAACATTTTTACATTTAATTCACTTGCTGCTTCATCTTTCTCTAATGATTGTATTGCGGCTGTTCCGGCTGCATTGCCCATTGCCATTGTTTGCGCCATGGAGCGGCAGGAAGCATGGGCATCATGTGTAGCAGAAAAACACCGGCCCACTACCCAAACTGTATTGCTCTGCTTTGGAACAATCGTTCCATAGGGTACCCCATAAATACCGCCTTTTGGAATGTATTGCCAGATTGTTTCCATTTCTCCGTCTTTGTCGGCCCGATGATCTTCAATCGGTGCACCGCAAAGCAAAATGGAATCATCAGGAATGGTTGCTGACATACATTCATCTTTTGTAAGGCGATGTTCCCCGTACACCCGCCTTGTTTCCCGTACACCAATCTGGGTGGACAATCCAATTATTTTTGAATGACTGTAGCCCGGTACTTCATCCCTGAAAAATTGTTCAAATACAAAAGCCTGTCGTCTTCCTTCTACTTCGGCCCTGGTTAACTCGTCAACATTTAATGCGTTTAACCCGGCAACCTTTACCGCAACAGTTGTAATACATTTTTCGATGTTCATTGCATGTGCCGAGCCTTCTTTTCTTGGTAACGGATGTGTTGTTGCAGCCATAATTTGCTGCAGCTTCTTTTTACCTCCTGCTTTTTCATATTCTTCCAGGTCAACATTTGCCATCCGGAATGTTGTTGTTAAACTTTGTGCCGGTTCCAGTTCTCCCGCAATTTCATAATTAAATCCTGCTAAATGACAAAAATCTGCATCACCCGAAGCATCAATGATTCTTTTAGGTACTGCTTTGCAGAAACCAGATTTGTTCCAGAAAATACATTCGTAACCTCCATCACTTTTTTGATTTACATCAATGAGTGTTGTATGTAATAAAAGATGTACACCTGCTTTCAGTAACAGCGCATCCCACGCCTGCTTCAACCGTTCGGGATTATAGTTTACACCTGTACCTGCACCGTAGGTATTGGGACGTAAAAAAATTTCACCCAGTGAATTCAATTCATTCACCACAATGTCAGGCAATCCTCCAACTATTTTTTTCGGCGTTTCACCCGGTGTAAAAAATCCATAAAATGTATCGAGCATCTGCGTAGAAGATCCTCCGGCAAATCCATAGCGTTCTACCAGCAACACGGAATATTTTTTTGAAGCCGCTGCAGCCAATGCGGCCATACAACCGGATGAACCTGCACCAATAACAAGTATATCAATATCAGCTATCGTTTGTATATTTTTAAACATCACCCAATATTTTTTTGGGAAACATAACTGGGTATCCCTACTTTTTTATACAAGTTAGACATGCGGTGTGCGTGTTCATCATATGCAGACTGAAATAACTCAGTTGCCCTTTCTGTTCCAATAACAGCCCCTGCAGTCAATACTTTTGGCGGGTGACCTTTTTGCGTTAACAGGTTGGCCAGTTCTGCTTTAACACAATTGATCAGCATACATGACCCAATGGTTGAACCAGGTGCAACCGGCGTTTCCAGGTTTTCAACCTGAATCATCGCATCACCAACAGGAGCGCCCGAATCTAAAACAATCTCGCAGAAATCCTGCAGCTTTTTTCCATCTTTTCGTTTACTTGTACTTGCTTCCGAATGTAGTTTAGAAATAATACCAACTGTTTTAATTTTCTTTTGCTGAAATAGCTCTGCCAGTTCAATAGGTACTACATTGCAACCGGATGAAGAAATAATCAGTGCACTATCAATATCAGTAACATCAAAATTCCGTAAGATCTGTGCCGCAAATCCGGGCACATTTTCTAAAAACATCGCCTGTCTTTGTCCATTGGCACCTACTACCAGGTTATGAAATGAAAGCGATAATTCAACAATAGGATTAAAACCGGGAAAAGATCCATAGCGTGGCCACATTTCTTCTACCATAATGCGGCTGTGCCCGCTTCCGAATAAATGCACCATCCTTCCTTCGATGATTGAATTGCAGAATAATTTTGCAGTTTGCAGAATTTTGTCCTCTTGGGCAGCTACTGTATCTATCAACCCTTTACATTTTACCAGGTATTCATTTGTATAACTCATTACATTTATTTTTACATTTTACTAAAAGCAAAAGCTGCTGCACCAATTGCACCAGACATATCTTTAAATTTCGCTGTTACGATTGTTGTTTTTTTATGGTTCGGACTGTATTCATAGAGATCAACAAATTGTTGTAATGGTTTAAACAAGGCATCGCCAGCCTGTGTAATGCCCCCTGATAGAACAATGATCTCGGGTGATAATGAATGTGTAAAGGAAACAATCGCTAATGCTAATTTCCGGACCATATCTAACCAAAGCCATGAAGCAAATGCGTCATTTTCATTATAGGCGTTTACCAATTCATGCGTTGTTTTAAACCTGCCCAATGATCGCCGGTTAACCGAATAATTACCCACTGCATATTCCAGGCTTCCCGGCATACCAATGATACTCCGTTCATCATCGTAGGGATTAATGGAGATATGGCCAAAATGACCAGCCCGCTGGTTGTTTCCCTGGTACAGCTCGCCATTAATTAAAATACCACCACCAACACCGGTGCCTAAGGTTAATAACACAGCATTTTTATAACCCTGTATTGCGCCAAATTTAGATTCAGCAATTAATGCAGCATGGGCATCATTGATCACAAATGTTTTTATATGAAACTGGTCTTCCCAAATATAATTTTCCAGGCCGGACAAACGGTTGGGTAAATGTACGATACATTTATTTTTTTCATCAGCAAGTCCGGGGCAGGATAAACCAATCACCTGCACCACACCCGAAGAAACCCCGGTTAAATACTGAACCATACTGAAAACATTCTCTTTCCATTTTCCATTTGCATCATCATTTGTAGGGATACAATGTTGCTGAAGGATATCGCCCTGGTCGTTTAGCAAAATCCCTTTTACATTGGTACCACCTAAATCAATTCCGATCGCTATATTCATTTTACGGTTTATTATTGATACTGTCCTTCTGAAACCTCCCAGCCACCGTCAATATACATTGTTTGCCCGGTTGCAAATTTTGAATCATCCGACATAAAGAAAACAGCAGCGCCATCAAGATCTTCCGGCCTTCCATTTCTTCCACCATCCAGGGGTTGTTTGGTCTTTACAAAATTTAAAATCTTTTCATCTTTACTTGCCCTTTCAGACATGGGTGTTTCCACTAAAGCGGGCGCTAAAAGATTTACCCTGATATTATCAAACGCATAGTAAGCAGCTAATGATTTTGTAAAGCCAACCACTGCTGATTTAGCGGCTGCATATGCATGTGTTACAAAATACTTTGGTGATGGTGAAATGCCCAGTACAGAACTCATGTTAAGAATAGTTCCACCTGTTCCTGATGCTCTGAACCTGTTGATGGCAGCCTGGTTGGAGAGCATAAGACTTGTAAGGTTCAGCTCCATTGTTTTATTCCAGCCTTCCAGTGTAAGTTCGTGTAACGGGCCATCGCCAAATTTTCTTCCGCTTCCGCCTGCTACATGATATAGCCCATGAAAACCGCCAAAATCTTTTATTGAAAGATCAATTGCTTTAATAGCAGTGGCGGGGTCAGTTGCATCACCAACTAAAACTGATACTGCATCGCCCAGTAATTCTTTTGCCTTTTGGCAACTCTCCTGATTTCTGCCAACTAATACCAATGTGGCTCCGTTGTTAACGAAAGCTTTGGCAGCCGATAAACCAATACCGGTAGTACCACCTATGATTACAATATTTTTATGATGAAGCATAGCAAGTCAGGATAATATCGTTATAAAGAACAATAATGAGATATTTGAGCAAATTAGTCATGTTTATATTAAATTGCTACATCATTTCAACTTTTTACGATACTATATTGACAATTCAGCAAATACATAGAAATGCACTTTACCAGAAACTGCCTTCGACCAGGGGAAATTCATTTTTGGTAAACCGGTATACTTCACCCTATTTTGAAACACCCTGGCATTTTCATGAAGAGTATGAGTTGGTCTATTGCGAAAAAGGTTTTGGCCAAAAATATATCGGCAATAGTTTTTCTGAATATCACCAGGGAGAAATGGCATTTATTGGCAAAAATGTTCCGCATCTTTTTATGGCAGACGCTTCATTTTATGAAGCTGGTGCAACAGTTAAACCCAGTTCGGTTGTTATACAATTCCTGGAAGACTTTTTAGGAAAAACATTTTTTAATTGTGTGGAAATGACTGAGATGAAACAGGTCCTTTCGCTGTCAATGAACGGGCTGATGATTACCGGTAAAACAAAAGAAGCAATCAGGTTTGTGATGTTACAGATGCTGGATGAGGGAAAAACCGGGAGATTAAAATACCTGATTGAAATATTTGGAATACTGTCGGCTTCTGCTGAGTTACAACCTCTTTCCCTAAGTACTGTTAGTGGCATCAACATAAACGACAGTATAAAAATGCATAAAGTATTAGCATATGCATTGACCAATTATAAAGAAGATATTACCATTCAGGAAGTGGCAGACCTAACCAATCTTTCTGCTTCAGCATTTTGCAGGTATTTTAAATCAAGAACCCAAAAATCATTTCTCAGTTTTGTTATTGAAATGAGGTTAAATGAGGCATGCAAACTATTAAGGGAAACCGAACTTTCGGTATTAGATATCTGTTACGAATCAGGCTTTAAAAACCTATCGAATTTCAACAGGCTTTTCAGAAAACAATTCAATAATAACCCGGTTGAGTATCGTAAGAATATTCCGGTATGAACAATTTACTTGCTTTTTTGCAACTTGCACCCATTTTACAGCAGGCATCTGCGCGGGAAGGCCCTTAATGAACAATAATTTCAAAGTGTTGACATTGCGCTTATAAAAAGCAAAGCTATTTGCATAATAAACATTTTTCAAAATTAATTGCAGCCATTAACTAACTGATTGTTTCAAATAACCGCTTCCGGACAAGATTATTAGTTCATCTTTATTAGTCTTTCAATTTGGGGATGGCCATTGTTGAAATTGGTTCTTTCATGATTTCATAACAAGTCTGCGGGCTCGCCTTTTCATTTCCCGTCAGCAAAAAAATTACCTTTCCTGCATCTGATGCATCAATGGCATAATAATAATCTCTATCCTCTCCCATTGGTTTTGTACTCATGCAAAGCCGGTTAAACAGCCAATCCCAGCTTCCCTTTTTATAAAAAGGATCATTTCGTTCGGGAGCGTTCATTAACCATTCATATTCATGCCAGTTTCGTTTCAGGCCTGGATTTTGACTTTGAATCAATACAATTTTCAATCCTCCCCCTACTGCAGCAGCAAAATGATCGCTGATTTCATCCAATGTCCATCCGGTATGGTTTTCCCACTCCAGGTAAGGTTCATCAGCATGGGTATTGTTCCATTTATCAGTAGTGGAAATCAGTGTTACAAATTTTCTGCTGCTGCTATCTGCCCTTGATATCGCTTCACCTATTACGTGCACCGGGCCGGCAACTATAATGAACAAAGGGTTTGAAGCACTTGATTGATTGATCTGCTCTTTCAATGCTTCGTAGGCAAGTTCGGGATTATCAACCGCACAAATAAACCTGGTGTGCTTAAACCCAAACATTTTGCCACCCTTTAAAGCGCTTTCTTTTATTTGCTCATAAGGCGTTATTCCGTTTACACCGGGGTGTTCATGATTACTTCCCCAGATATGATCGGAATAAATATAGACAGGTAATTGATCCTGTAATTTTTTGGCTGCAATGATGGCCAATGAAAGCGCCGTTGCTGCCCAGTCATCATGATCATGTTCATTGCCATCTGCACTAATAACAATACGCCCTTTTCCGTGCCACAGCATGGATTGTGCAGATAAATGGTTGATGAAGAAAATAAACGGCAATAAATACAGAACATTTTTTTTCATAAAAAAGTTTACTCAAATAATTTGTATCCAATCAAACCCCTGGCTTTTTATCAAAAGTAAATGAGGCTGCATTAATCTTCCACCTCCACCTTTTCAGTTTCTTTCTGTATCAACATTTGTTTATTGTTTTTAAACTTTTTGTTGTCAATCCGTATGCGTTGCATGCTTATCCCTTTAGCGTCCTCAACATAAATTGCAGGCCTGGCATCACTGGTATGGTACAAAACGGAGATGTCTTTTAATGTTACACCTTTTACATGCTTAATATAAAAAGCACTTGAAGGCAACTTCGTGCCAAACGTAAGCCTGTTTTCAGGATAAACATTATTGTTTTCTACAACATCAGCCGGAAAGTTTTTCAGCGAATCAGCGCTTACCGAAATTGGAATATAAATAGTGATATCAGACAAACTAATGTTTTCCGCAGGGCTTTCTTCCAAACCGGCAATAACAGAAGGGATTGTACTCCTGCTCTCTGCACGCACATGACTGATGCTGATATTACGCATTACAGAAGTTTTGCCTTCGGGGTTCAAAAAGCGCTTACCCACCCTGATAAAGAATGCTGATAACACATCCGTCATAATAATATTGGAGAAACTGATATTTTCCACTACGCCACCATCAACCCCTAAAATAACAATGCCGGTATTTACACTCTGCATATCAGGATTGTGTACAATATCCGGCGGCATATTCCAATGCCTGTATCCGTTGAACGGACTTTTTTTTACCACACAATTCGATACGGTAATATTGCGGAATCCTGAACGGGAGCCGGTTCCTAATTTAATGCCGTTACAAAGAGAAGAAAGAACACAGTTTGTAACAGTAATATTTTCACAGAATTTACCGAGGTATTCGCTTTTAAAACAAAGGGCATCATCTTCTGAATCAATGATACAATTTGAGATGGTAACATTTTTTGCATCCACATCCATCCCATCGCAGTTCCAGTTTACCAAACTGCTGATATAAATACCGTCAACATTCACATTATCACATCCGGAAATAGAAATGGTTACCTGTGCTGAATTCAATACTGTAATTCCTTTTAGTAAAACATTTGTACAGCCAATAAAAAAGATATTTTTAGGTTTGCCATCTTTATTCAACCCTAATTGAAAAGCCTGGCCTTCGCCGGCGCCCTTTATTGTTCCTTCACCTTTTATACCTGTATAATGTGCGCTATCGGCAAAGATGAGTGCCTTCATCGTCTTTACATATACTCCATCATGTGTAATTGTACCGAATTTTTTTGCGGATAAAATAGCATGCTCAGGATAATCTGCCGGATTATAACTTCCCTGCAAAACTGCTCCCGGCATCAGGTGCAGGTACACATTTGATTTTAAGAAGATAGTACCCGTATAATAGGTACCAGCGGGAACAACCACTTCTCCTCCACCGTTACTATTGCATTGGTCAATGGCTGATTGAATGGCTTTAGTATTGATGACATTGGTAGCTGCAATTGCACCAAAATCTTTGATATTGTAAGTTTGAGCGTTCAATAAAAAAGAGCCTGACAGAAAAATTGCCAAAGCAAAAAATATTTTTTTCATCCTGAAATGTTTACTGGTTACTAATTATTGTGCCTTAGTTTTTTCTTCATAATACTTCCACATGATAAACCATGTTTTCTTTTTTTCAGCTTTGTCAGAAAGCAATGCTTTCCTGTTCCAGCCATCCTGAAATGCAGGCTGCATTCACCAGTGCGTTCTACAATCATATTCTATTCATGGAAGGTAGCCTTCAAAAAAGGGATTTTATACATTAAAATCATTAAATTAGTTTACTCAACAAATCGCTACTCAATATTCGTATATAAATAAAAATTTTATTTGTACATTAGATTTTTGAAAAGGGACGGCCGTATCCCAAAGCTAAGCACTGTAATCCAAATAAACATTTTTAACGATGCCAATCAATCAACTGGATGATCTTTGTATTCGGGTAGGGCAAAATGACGACCAGGTGGCATTTAAACAAATATTCAACTACTTTTATCCCAAACTATTTCCGTTCGTTAAAGGGTTAATTAAAAACCAGGAATCAGCGGAAGAGATAATGTCGGATGTATTTGTAAAGCTTTGGCAAAACAGGGAATCCCTTCCTGCAATTCAAAATTTAAATTACTATCTATTTGTGGTATCAAAGCATGCAGCTTTTGATTATATAGAGAAAAAGCAAAAGATCTTCGTTGTTAGTTTGGATGATTTGGCGGTTGAATTTGGTGAAATAAAATTAAACCCCGAGGAATTATGCATCTCTGCTGAACTAATGAATAAAATACAACAGGCTGTGGCTGCCCTGCCTCCAAATTGCAGGTTAATTTTCAGGTTGGTAAAAGAAGATGGTTTAAAATACCGGGAGGTAGCGGAAATGCTAACCCTTTCCATTAAAACTGTTGAAAATCAGATGTCACTTGCTTTAAGTAAAATCGGCAGCGAATTGCTTGCTGCTAATATCTTCCCTCATTTTGACTTATCCCGCTTTGCCAATACCCGCTCCATTAAAAATAAATAATTGTTGCTAATTTTTTTTATTGCTGCTTAGGGGTGTTTTTATAAGAATACCGTCTATTAGCTGTACACAAACAATATGGAGCAAAATAAATTTTGGGATTTACTGGCTAAAAAGAAAGTAGGAGAGGCAACCCCCGAGGAGCAGCTTGAACTCAATCAGTACCTTATTGAAAATCCTTCTATGGTGGAAGTGGTGTTCCAGATAGACGCTTTGTGGAGGGGATCATTTCCCCATGCCGGGGAAACCAGCAATGAAGAATTAGCAGCTGCCTGGCAGGATATAGAGAAAAAAATAATCATGCAATCCCCAACGGTAGTTATTGTTGATGAGGTTTCCGAAAAGGTTGGCACCAGGCGTTTTGTAAAAATGTGGTATAGGATTGCGGCTGCGGCAGCTGTATTGTTTGCCATAGCATCAGGATTTTTTTTGTTGAATAATTACCGGGGCGATAAGCAGGTAAAGCAAAACATTGTATCAACCAAAAACGGGTCAAAGTCGAAAATTGATTTACCTGATGGTACCCAGGTTTGGTTGAATGCCGGCAGCAAGCTAATGTACGATGAAGACTTTGGAAAGGAAAGCCGTAATGTTGAGCTGGTAGGAGAAGCATACTTTGATGTTGTACACAATAAAAAAATGCCTTTTTTTATTAAAACCCGGCACATGAATATTAAAGTGCTGGGTACTGCTTTTAATGTGCGTGCCTATCCCGGAGATATTATTACAGAAGCTTCGCTGATCAGGGGTGCTATTGAAGTGTCTTTCCCGGGCAGACCGATGGAGAAATTACTCCTGAAACCCCAGCAAAAAATAACCATCGTAAACCGGGATACTGTTTTGATTAACACGGTGGCTGCAAAACCAGCGGAGGTTTCACCTGCTATCCAGGAATCTGTTATACCGGTTATTTCTGTATCAACGCTCAGCTACAATAAAACAGACAGTGCTGTAATAGAAACATCCTGGCTGAGTAATAAAATGATTTTTAGAAAAAAAGAATTTGGAGATCTGTCGAAGGATATAGAGCGGTGGTTTAATGTAACCATGCAGTTTGAAGATTCGTCTTTGATAAAAAGAAAGTTCACCGGTACTTTTCACAATGAAAATATCCTGGAGGTATTGAATGCCTTGCAGCTCACCTACCCTTTTCGATTCAGATTTGAAAAAGATAATAATACGGTTTTTATTTACCGCTAACGTGCTATATACTTTTTTAACTTAAAAACGATTGCTTATGAAATTTACAATCCCCTGATTAAACAAAGAAATAAAAAACGGGAAATGTGTCAGCATTTCCCGCCAGGTAGTTAAACAAACAGACATACGCACAGCCGTCGAAAGTAGTGCTATGTCCTTCTCTAACCAAACCAAACTAAAATTATGAAAAAAAATCAACCGGCAGGTTCTTTTTTATTTAAAGATGCCTTTTGGAAAATTTTTCTGTTTATGAAACTAACTGTAATTCTACTCATGTGTTTCTCACTGCAGGTAACAGCAAAAGTGCATTCTCAAACGAAGGTGACGCTAAAAATGCAGCAGGTTTCACTAAGCAAAATCTTTCTCGCCATAGAAAGAAAAACTGATTTTCGTTTTTTATTCAATGACGATTTATTGCCCGGCGATGAAAAAATTGATATTAATGTAAAGGATGAATTTGTAACCCGTGTACTCGACCGGCTATTAAACAATACCAGCCTGGGTTACAAAATTGTGCAGGATAACCTGATTGTAATTACCAATAGTTTATCGGTCTCTTCTGCAACAGAAGTAAGCGGTGTGGTAAATAATTCAAAAGGGGAACCAATAGCCAATGCGTCTGTATTGGAAAAAGGCACTTCTAACGGCACTACTACTTCAAACAATGGCGTTTTCAGGTTAAGTGTTGCTTCACCCAATGCTGTTATCCTGGTTTCTTATATTGGCTATGAATCCCAGGAAATTCCATTAAAAGGGCTTTCCACTATCACCATACAATTAAAAGTAAAAAATTCGCAGTTAGATGATGTAGTGGTTATTGGGTATGGTACGCAAAGGAAACGGGACCTGACCGGTGCGGTGGCACAAATTAAAGCCGAAGATATCAGGGGCTTTGCGGTTACCGGTTTTGACCAGGCCATCCAGGGAAAAGTGGCAGGTGTAACCGTAGTCAATAATTCCGGCGAACCAGGCGGCAACGTTTCTATTAAGATACGCGGCGTAGGCTCCATCAATGGCAACAGCGATCCGCTTTATATCATTGATGGTATTCCTTCAGAAGGAGGTTTAAATGCCATTAATCCAAATGATATTGAAACCATTGATGTAATGAAGGATGCCTCTGCGGCGGCTATTTACGGTTCCCGTGCTTCTAATGGCGTAGTTATCATTACCACCCGGCGCGGAAAAGTGGGTAAATTCCAAATAGACCTTGATGCATACACGGGTACGCAGTCTATGTCTAAGCAATTGAAATTATTAAATACAACGCAGTTATTTTCACTGGCTAAAGAAGCCATTACCAACCAGCAAAAAGATCCCCGCTATTCCAGTACACCTGTCGCATTGGCCGGGCCAAATCCCGTTTGGGAAGATCCGTCTAAATGGGTCAATACTGACTGGCAGGATGAAATATCTCAAAAAGGATCCATTCAAAGTTATAATGTATCCATGTTAGGCGGCAGTCAGAATTTCAGGTCTTCTACCATGATGGGCTATTATAAAATGAACGGAATTTTACTTAATTCATTCTATGAACGTTTTTCGGTAAGAAGCAATAATAATTATGATATCAAGAAATGGCTGCGGGGTGGTTTCACGATTGCTGTAAGTAAAGAAAGAGGTAATACCATCAACAGTGACCGGATCGAAAATGCCAGCATCAGTGCCCTGCAACTCGCTACCCGTGCGGTGCCTTATTTACCGGTTAACGCACCGGATGGATATGGTACGGGAACACCGGGAAGCCTGTTTTATGGCTTTAATGGGTATGCATTTTTAGGCAGAAGAACAACCAGCGATGCCATCGGCCAGTTTTACTATCCCGGTAACCTGTTTAATCCGGCGTATAATCTTTCCAGTTCTATTCAAAACCCATCCAATACCTGGCGTTTACTCGGGGGCACCTACATGGAGATAGAACCAATCGCCGGATTAAAACTGCGGTCAACCATTAACGTAGATTACAATACTAACCGTGGATTTTATGGTGAAGTGCCGGTAAATGCAGAAACCAATATCGGCCAGCAGGATGGCATTGCTTATTTTGGCGATAATCAAAACTATACCTGGAACTGGGTAAACACGCTGGGTTACGATAAGAAAATTGGCAACCACCGGTTTGCAATGCTGGTGGGCACAGATGTTTTGAAGTTCGTAGGTAACCGCACAAGTATTACAGGTGCGGGCTATTCCGCCGGTGAAAAATTTGTTCCCGATAATGCGAACCAACGCACCGCAAGTTCTTACGAAATAGCTAATTCATTGCTCTCTTATTTAGGTAGGGTAACCTATGACTATGCCGGCAAGTATTTGATGGCATTTAATATCCGCAGGGATGGATCTTCCCGCTTTGGTCCATTGAACCGGTATGGTACTTTTCCCTCCGCATCCGTGGGCTGGCAGGTGTCGGAAGAATCTTTTATGAAAAACATTACATTTATCAGCGGCCTGAAACTGAGGGGCAGCTATGGTATTTTAGGTAATCAGAAAATACCCGATTTTCGTTTTATCAGCACCTACTCACCAAGAGATAATGTGGGGTATGCATTCTTCCCGATACGTTACCCGTTGGGCCCGGCGAGTGCCGGTTACCAGGCTACACAAAATGGGGTTGCCCTTTCTAACCTGGCGAATGAAGCCATTCAATGGGAATCTTCTTCCCAGTTAGATTTTGGAATGGATGCATCATTTTTCAATAACAGGCTCACACTAACAGTGGATTACTATAAGAAAAAACTCTACGATCTTTTAGGTAATGAGCCTGTACCCATAACATTTGGATCGCCGAGTGGAAGCCGCTTCGGCAACTTCGCATCTTTAGAAAATACAGGATGGGAATTTACCGTTGGGATTAAAGAATCAATCGGTAAGGTTAATTTTAGTGCTGAACTAAATGCTGCAATTACCAGTAATAAAGTTACCGACATCGGTAACAGCAGTGATATTTCCAGCGGTTTTGGATTGCTCGGCTTTGCATCTACCCGTACTATTGTCGGGCAGCCAATCGCCCAGTTTTATGGATACGTTACAGATGGTATTTACCAGAACAAAGCCGAGATTGACAAAGGGCCAACCATGCCACTTACGGTGGTCCCCGGTGACCGTCGCTTTAAAGACATTAGCGGTTTGGAAGGGAAACCGGATGGAAAGATCAACGAATTTGACCGCACTTACCTGGGCAGTGGATTTCCAAAGTGGGTTGGCGGCATTAACCTCCGGGCTGAATGGAAAGGTTTCGATGTAAACTTATTCCTTAACGGCCAGGCAGGGTCAAAAGTGGCAGCAGACTGGATGAATTATTCTCACAATATTCGCAACTACAATGGCGGTGGTTTTCAAAATGCTTCCATCGATATGTTGAACAGGTGGCAAAAAGAAGGTGATCAAACAGATATCCCCCGGCTGAGTTATGACCAGGCCGCATCTAATTCCTGGTTTTCTGATTTCTACGTTCGCAAAAATGATTTCATCCGTTTAAGAAACCTGCAGGTAGGGTATACCATTCCTGCGACAACAATCAGCCGCCTCGGCATTAGCAGGGCAAGGGTATATGTAAGCGCACAAAATCTTTTAACCATCACCGGTTACAACGGATTTGATCCGGAGATAGGCGTGCGCCGGGATGATGCGTTTGGGGGCAACCAGGTATTGCTGACAGGCGTGGATAGTGGAAGATACCCTACCGCCCGTACGTTTACCGCAGGTGTGAATGTGAGTTTCTAACCATTTCTAATTACTTTAAAAATCGTATTGAAATATGAAACCGATCAAATTATTAACAACATCTTTTGCTATGATGATTGTGTTGCCATTGGTTTTTTCAGCCTGTGATAAAAGTTTCCTTGATATACAGCCCCAGGACGGAAGCCTTACCACACAATCCTTCTGGAAAAATAAGCAGGACTTTGACGCCTCCATCATGGCCACTTACCGAGCCATGAATAATACCAATGCAGGAGGAGATAACTGGATAACTACGCCCAATGCTATCTTAAATGAAATGTTGCCCAATGCAGGTTTTGTTGAGTTGCAAAATCAGTTTCAAACAAGCAGCCGTTTTAGCTGGTGGAGTAGTTTTTATTTAATGGTACATCGTGCCAATCAACCCATCGCCAACATTACTAAGGGAACATTGACGGATGCAGAGCGTAAAGCCGTACTGGCAGAAGCAAAGTTTTTGCGGGGCTTCGCTTACTTTAACCTCGTAAGGGGTTTTGGCGGGGTACCATTGATTTTAATTCCCAAATCCGCCTCCGATGCCCGGGAAGATCCTCGTGCTACCGAGCAGGCCAGTTGGGAACAGGTGGTTGCTGATTTAAAGGAAGCGGCAGACGGGCTTCCTGCAACCTGGGATGCGGCGAATGGAGGTCGTGCCACCAAAGGCGCTGCCCTGGCTTATTTAGCAAATAGCTATATGTATTTAAAAGATTGGACAAAAGCGGCAGAAAGTTTTACTGCCTTACAGGCATTGAATGTATACGACCTGGTGCCAACACCCAGGGAAGTATTTTCTGAGAAGAATGAAAACAATAAAGAATCTGTTTTTGAAATTCAATTTACGCAGGGCTATGAAAATGGATGGTCAACCGATGGCACGGGTGGTGGTGGGGCATCCAATGTACATTTTTTAGCCCTTCAATCCGCACCTGGTGGGATTGGTGGTCAATTTGCGCCCGGCGGCGGTTGGGGAGGCTCCATCCTTGCAACCCAACTGGCCCAAAGTTTTGAAGCAGGTGATCGCAGGCGTTTTGCTTTTACACAGGGGGGCGTCACTATTTACCCCTGGATATTGGGTGCCACCGAAAGTTATAAAGGAGAAGTGATGGCAAGTGCTTATACTCTACCAACCGGAACCGTTTCTACCAATGCCTGCTGTACAAAATACTGGCTCGGCCCTAATTCGCCCACCATACCCGGGGGCAGTGATTTGGGTGGCGGTCAAAATCTTATCCAGATGCGGTTTGCAGAAGTGTTATTAAATCTTGCGGAAGTAAATGCGGAGCAGGGGAATCTCGCGGGTGCATACACTCAATTGAATAAAGTACGCACCAGGGCCGGACTTGCAGTAAAACCACTTGCAGATAAAACAACATTTGAAAGGGATCTGCTTAATGAAAGAAGGCATGAATTATTCTGGGAACCCAACCTGTACTTTCACCTGGCACGCAAAAAACAACTGGTAGCTTACTTAAAAGATAATTACAATAAAACCTTCCAGGACTTCTGGTATTACTGGCCAATCCCTCAATCGGAAATTGATCAGAATAAAGCGCTGGTTCAAAATCCGGGATATAATTAATCAATAAAAGTTGCATTTCAAATCCATCCTGCTCTTGGATGCAACAAACGCAGTATAGCCCTCCCAAACCTCACAGGTTTTTAAAACCTGTGAGGTTTGAAATGCATAGCTTTAGGCGGTAGGTTTTAACATCCAATTCCCGGGAAATCTATTATCATAATTCACTTTTAAGGTTGAACGCAAAAATAAAATTCCGATTAAAACAAAACGATTTTGTTAACCTCTCTTTTTTATCCTTATGCTGATGTTGGAAAAAGTTTCATTGAAGCATGAAAAATGGTATGATCGATGAAATACATTTTAATTACTTTAATGCTGCTTCAACTATTGGGCTGCAGAAATAAAAATGATCCGATGTTTACTTCTTTAAAAGAAGATGAAACAGGGATTGGGTTTTCTAATAATATTACAGCATCTGACTCGATGAATATTTTCAATTTCGAATATATTTATAACGGTGGAGGGGCAGGCGCTGGCGATCTTAACGGTGATGGCTTACCGGATTTATTTTTCGCGGGCAATATGGTAAGCAGCAAGTTGTACATCAACAAGGGCGGGTTTAAATTCCAGGATGCTACGGCCCTTGCAGGTGTATCCACACAACACTGGTGCACAGGAGTGGCTATGATTGATATCAACCAGGATGAACGCCTGGATATTTATGTAACTACTGCATATCCTTTTAAAAATAAGCACTCACCCAACCTGTTGTTTATTAACCAGGGGAATGATAAAAATGGCATTCCGGTTTTTAAAGAAGCCGCCGCTGCCGTTGGATTGAATGATTCTGCTTATGGCACCCAGGCTGCATTTTTCGATTATGACCTGGATGGAGACCTGGATATGTATCTCTGCAACAATGCGATCAGGGAAGGCAACCGAAATGCCATTGTGCCCATACGCACAGATGGCAATAGTGCCAGCCAGGATAAACTATTCAGAAATGACGGAACCAATAGCCAAACAGGTTTACCTCACTACACGGATGTTTCCAAAACAGCAGGGATCCTCGCATCGGGCTGGGGCTTGGGTATTATCGTAAAAGATATTAACCGGGATGGGTGGCCGGATGTATATGTTGCCAATGATTTTATCAGCAACGATCATTTGTATATCAACAACCGGAACGGAACATTCAGTGATCAAATTGGAAAATACCTGGCGCATGAATGCCACAATGCAATGGGCGTTGATATGGCGGATTGCAACAATGATGGCCTGGAAGATATTTGTGTAGTGGACATGCTACCGGATGACAACGTCCGGCAAAAAACCATGTTTGGCGGCATACCAAACGATAGCTACGACCAGTCGCTTAAATTAGGTTACCAGCCGCAATTTATCAGAAATGTATTGCAGTTAAATACCGGTTTGATTCCGGATAGCATCCATAATAATTTTGCTTTTTCAGACATCGGCTATATGGCAGGCATTGCTGCTACCGACTGGAGCTGGAGCCCGTTGTGGGCAGATTTTGATAATGACGGATGGCGTGATCTGCTGATTACAAATGGTTATGTAAAAGATATAACCGATCTTGATTTTACCACCTTTATGAATGAGTATAGCATCTTCGGTGACCCGACTGCAAAAGTGAATGCCATAAAAAAGAAAGCCCGGGAATTAGGAGAAGTAAAGAAACCCAACTGGCTTTTTATCAACAACCATAAACTTGGTTTTATCAACAGAGCAGCGGCAGCAGGATTGTCTGAAAAAACCTTTACCAATGGAACAGTGTATGCGGATTTAGATAAAGATGGCGATCTGGATATTGTGATGAACAACCTCAATGATAAAGCACTGGTTTACCGCAACAATACCATTAATGAAAATAACATAGCCGGTAACAGGGCTAACAATTATCTCACCATAAATTTAAAAGGCAATAAAGGAAATTTCGAAGGCATGGGGGCAAAACTGAGCATCTGGTACAATGGGCAGATGCAATTTGCAGAACAGGCATTTCAACGAGGATACCTTTCAAGTATGGAAGGTAAAATGTATTTTGGTTTGGGTACTGCAACTATGATTGATTCAATAAAAATTCAATGGCTCTACGGCAAATCGCAAATATTGCTGAAAGTAAAATCTAACCAGCAGATTACCCTTGAAGAAGAAAATGCAGTCCGGATAAGTTCAATCGCTCCTTCAATAGTAACTATTTTTAATGAACAAACTGAACAATTATTATTATCCGGCTACGTTCACAGGGAAAATGATTTTGCTGATTTTAATCACCAGTTTAGTTTACCACATCGTTATTCAAGACAAGGACCGGCCCTGGCAGCCGCCGATGTAAATGGCGATGGGTTGGAAGATGTGTACGTAGCTGGTGCATCGAGGCAAAGCGGTTATTTTTTACTGCAACAAAGAAAGGGTTTCCTGTTTAAACCCGCCAACCCGGCACCTGCTTTAAAATCCCAGGAAGAAACAGGGGTATTGTTATTTGATGCAGACAATGATGGGGACAATGATTTGTATTGTGTAGCAGGAGGCAACGAATTCGGCGATCCGGTAAATTACCAGGATATGCTCTTATTAAATGACGGGAAAGGAAATTTTAGCAGGGATAGTGCGGCCCTTCCTAATACTGCGTCCAGCGGTTCCTGTATTATTGGTGCCGACTATGACCATGACGGGGATATTGATCTTTTTGTTGGTGGACGCATACAACCCAACCACTATCCATTAAGCGGCAGAAGTTATTTGCTACAAAATGAAACAGATCCGGTAACAAAAAAAATAAAGTTCACCGACGTTACGGCGTCAGTGTGTAAAGATTTATTGCAACCAGGTATGGTTACCACAGCATTATGGACTGATTATGACAATGATGGTTTTGCCGATCTTTTACTTACCGGTGAGTTTATGCCGCTATTGCTTTTTAAAAATTTAAACGGAAAAAGTTTTGCAGCCATGGATATTGATTCGTTTAAAAATACCAATGGCTGGTACAATAGTTTGTGCGCCGGTGATTTCGATAACGATGGCGATATGGATTATGTAGCAGGCAACCTCGGATTAAATTCACCTTATAAAGCGAGCCTGGATGAACCCGTAACCGTTCGTTACAACGATTTTAATAAAGACGGTACCATGGATGCATTCCTTTTTAAATACAATAACCATATTGAATATCCCACCCATCCAAGAAATGTGATCAGCGACCAGATTCCTGCTATTAAAAAGCGGATGTTGTATTTCCGTGACTATGGTAAAGCGGGTTACCACGATCTTTTTACTGCAGCCGAACGCAAAGGTGCAAAAGAATTACCCGCATTTCAAATGGCTTCTGTATTCCTGGAGAATCTTGGCGGGGGAAAATTTAAAGTTACACCGTTGCCCATGATGGCGCAAATAGCGCCAATGTTTGGAATTACAGCCGCAGACCTGGATGGAGACAATGATCTTGATATTATTGCAGTTGGAAACTCCTATTCTCCCGAAGCATTAACGGGCCGGTATGATGCATCAACCGGTTGTGTATTAAGAAATGACGGAACTAACCGATTTAGCTATATGCCGCCATCCACCAGCGGGTTTGCAATAAGTGGCGATGCGAAGGCCCTGGTACGTATTAATAGTGCTGATAACGGATACATATTGCTGGCAAGCCGCAACCAGGGGCCGTTGAAAGTTTTTGCAGGTAATAAAAAACAGCTATGCATCCCTTTAAATAAAAATGAAGTGTATGTGTTATACACCATGAATAATGGCCGTAAAAGAAAAGAAGAGTTTTATTACGGTAATTCCTATCTGTCGCAATCCGGGCGTTTTGCCATTATGCCTGACCGTTATATAAGCGTCGAAATCTACGATGTGAATAACAATAGAAGAGTATTTTATCCTGCCGCTTCTGCTAAAGTTAACAGGTAAATACTGGGTTGCGATAAATTGATTTTTTAAAATGGAAAATATGATAAGGTGCCTGCTCTTTTTTGCAATATTGGGGTTTGGGTGGATTGTAAATAACCATGCTTTCACATCGGTATTGCCTACACCGCATAATACAAGGTATTATGTTTCTCCTAAAGGAGAAGACAAAAAAGGTAATGGTAGCTACCGTAAACCTTTTAAAACCCTGGCATACGCAGCATCGAAAGTTCCTTCCAATGAAGGCGCTACTATTGAATTAAGTGCCGGAACTTTTATTGAGACAAAACCAACATTGCTCCCGTTGGGTGTAAGTATTATGGGAGCAGGACAAGAGAAAACCATTCTTTCTTCTACCGGTGTAAGTTATCCGGATGGCGTAGCAGAAAATAAATTATGGTATGATGGCAGCCTGGTACAACTGGTATCGCCACATTATTCGATTGCAAAAGATACCGGCAGTATGGTTATCGCACCTGCCGAAGGAAACCAGGAAATCAGCGGTTTTACCATTGATGGCAACAATAAAAAACTAAAGGCCGGGGTTTGGGTGGAGAACCGGAACAATGTAACAATGCATCATGTCTCTTTTAAAAACCTGGATCAGCGTGGCGCCGTATTTTCACCCGGCGAAAAACGCTTTTACAGCTATCCTAAATATTATATGCGGAATATCAGGGTATTTGATTGCAGTTTTATTAACTGCGGAAAAGACCTGCCTGACGAAACTTTGGGAAATTTATGCATTGCCCAATTGGATGGTGCAGCGCTTTACAACATAACGATAAAGGATAACGAGGGATATGGTATAAAATTCATTCATGACGGATATTTTATTAATACAAGCATCCATGATTGCAAAATTGAACTAAACGAAACCGATTCCAAATGGGGAGAAGATATTGCCATCGAATTATGGAACAACGGCCCGGGAAACAAAATATACAACATCCATTGCAACACCTGGTTGTCAATAGTAAACCATGAAGGAATGTTTGCAGGTCCGAAAGAAACGGAGAATATGAAAGTTCATGATATCAGGATGATTGACCAGGATGGGGTAAGCAACAAAGAGGCCGTTGAAATAGGCGCCCCCGGTGTAGAAGTTTATAGTTCTTATTTTGAAAACAAGGGAATTGGAATCGCTATCTGGGATATGGGCCGCGAAAATATCATTATCCGGAATAATATTTTTCATAACTCAGTTATACATGATAATTGGTCAGGTGCTCCGGCTGTTTATATAGATAACAGTCGCAATTGGGATTTTAAAAACATTCGTATTTATAACAATATTTTTGACCAGGTTCAGTATGGCGTAAGAATAAAGGGCAATCGAATTTTTGACATCCAAATAAAAAACAACGTGTTTTTGTCCACCACCGTTGCAGATGTGGCATCAACCGGGCAGCGGGTGAGTTTTGGAAATAATCTCAAATTCAAAGGGAATAGTAATGACTGGGTGCTTACCGGTGTGGAGCAGGTAGGAACTAATATCATCCAGGATCCGGGATTTTTACAAAAAGGAAATCGCTGGGCATCTTATTATAAGCCAGCATCCAATAAAGTCGCTGTTGTTGATAAAGGTGTTGATGTGCAGATGCCATTCAAAGGCGAGGCACCAGATATTGGCCGTTGGGAATTTGAAAAGTACTGAATAAACGAGTTATAGAATAGAAGGGTAAGTTCGGCCCGAAGAAACTAAATTATTCACAGCGTTGAGTAAAACTAAAGGATATACAATTGAAGTAACATGCTGGCGCAGGACCCAGTCCTGTGTCTGCATGTTACTTCAATTGTGTGAAAAAAGTCAAAACTTGTTTGAAGTTTTTTTAGCCTTAGCGCCTAAATGAATGATCCCGCATTGTGAAAGTGGATTTGCAAGTTTTGTAGCTAATCCTCCCATTAATAATACAAAAAATATGATCAACCGCTTTTTATACCTGGTAATAATGCTGCTGGTAAATGATTTGATATTGCATGCACAGCAGCCATCTGCCAACTATTTGACCCTGCAAAAAAAAATAGCAACGGGTTGGAATACCTGGAATTATAGCAGTATGCTCGATCATGTATTGTTACCTGAAGGATTAAGTATGAAGGTAAACCTAAGACAGGCAGGCATCGGTACGCCCTACGATCCCAATTATTTCATGAATGAAATTACAGTGGATAAAGCGGGCATGATTCGTCCCATTGCTCATAGTGTTGATGGTGCCTATACAGAACTTATCATTGATAACTGGTATGGTAATTCCCTGCGATTGCAATCGGCTGCAACGGGTAGCGAACTCGTATTATTGATTACACCTGTCAAATATTCAGGTAACGTACAATATTTTGTAGAACTGGAAACCGGCTTTTTATGGAACAGGAAGGGCTCGTTAAGTCGCAAAGGAGAAACGATTGTTGTCACCCGGGGTAATCAACCAATCACAATACGCTGTACCGGTGCAGTGTTGGAAACATACCGTCCTTACAGCACACCCTATCTTGCGGTAAAGGCAGATACGGTCATTGGGTTTTATACCGGTAATAAAAAATCCCTGTCATTCATACAGGAAACGATTGATAAAGCAAAAAATAACTGGAATGCCTATGCGAAAAACTATGGTGACAAGGCAACAGCATTCCAGGGAATACAAACGGTACTTGGCTGGAATACGTTGTATGATGCAGAAAAAAACAGGGTCATCACACCGGTTACCCGTGGGTGGAACGAGGCCTGGCAGGGCTATGTACTGTTTGAATGGGATACTTATTTTGCTTCCTTACTATTTGCAATGTGCAACAAAGAATATGCTTATAGCAATGCCATTGCGGTAACACAGGGAATCAATAAACGGGGTGCGGTTGCCTTTACCCAAATGCCCGGTAACAAATTGTCTGATCAGTCGCAGCCACCCGTGGGAAGTATCACCTGCTGGATGATCTATGAAAAGTACCGGGAAAAATGGTTTCTCGAAGAAGTGTACCAGGGCCTGTTAAGCTGGAACCGCTGGTGGATAAAAGAAAGAAATAACAACGGCTTTTTAACCTGGGGGGTGCCCTGGAATGGAGCACCAAAAGATGCTATCCTGGAATCAGGGCTTGATAATTCTCCCATGTACGAGGGAACTTTTTTACAACAGGTTGGCGACAACTGGTTACTGAATATCGCTGATGTGGGTTTAAACAGTTTATATGTGGCAGATTGCCAGGCATTGGCTAAAATCGCCAAAGTACTTGGCCGTTTAAATGATGAAACGGAATTACTTCGGCGGGCACAATTATTTGCCAGCAAAACAACAGAACTCTGGAGCGAGCAGGATGGCCTCTTTCTTAACCGAACAATTCATAATGATAAAAAAAGTTACCGCCTGAGCCCGACCTTATTTTACCCGATGATCGCTGGTATCGCTTCGCAGGAAGCTGGTGCAAGAATGATCAAAGAACATTTCTACAATCCAAAAGAATTTTACGGTGAATACATCCTTCCTTCCTGTGCATTCAATGATACCAGTTTTAACAATGATTACTGGCGGGGCAGCATCTGGGGGCCGATGAATTTCCTGGTTTATCTCGGACTAAAAAATTATGATAAAAAGGCAGCGGCGGAACTGGCGAATAAATCCTTTGCCCTCTTTGACAAAGCCTGGAAAGATCATCATTATGTATTTGAAAATATCAAATCCATAAAAGGTGTGGCCAGCAAAGATGACCAGTTTAACAGCGATCCTTTCTATCATTGGGGTGCCCTGATGGGTATCATGCAGTTTATGGAAGACAAACAATTTTAAATATCAATATTCACATATGAAGCGCTTATATATTCCACTCATTGCGGGCATAACCATGCTGGCCGGATGTTCCGGAAAAAATAATTCCTCCTCACCCTGGTCGCTGATGCTGCAACAGCCGGGCAAAGCGGCCCTTGAAATTATTCAACTTCCGGCAGACCTGTCAAAGCCTTTTGAATATAGTAGTGATGCAGACGGTATTCATATCCGTTTTTCGCTGCAGCCAAAAACTGGTTACACGGTATTTAAAGTTGTTGCTACCAAAGAAAGTGGACAGGCAAATGTTTTTTTTTCGTTGCAAAACAACTATGCAAATGCGGTACCTTATAATTTTGACGGCGAAGTAAAAGGGCCTGAAATATACCGCCAAAGCCGCCATGATATTAATGCGTGGACGGTGAAGGGTATCGCCGAACAAGCCGTGCCGGTAATCGCTTTGAAAAATGATTTGGGTTATACGGTTGCATTAAACGGTTCACCCGCGCTGTATGATAATTTTACGAGCCAGGCCTTTTATACCAATGAAAAAATAGCACAACTATCCTCCGGGGATAATGGTAAAAGTCCGGGCCTTCAACCTGATACCGCCAAGACCCTCAAAATGGATTATAATGCAGATAAAACGCAGATATTTGCGCCGGGTAAAGTGCTGCCGTATTATCATACCGTTAAGGCTGCTCAACCGCACCAGTTTGAAGGAATTATCTTTGCCAGTAAGGCTACCACACAGCAGCAGTTAAGAAGAGATATCAATCAAAACGCCGCTGATCATTTTTCTAATGGCAAGTACAGCGATTATTTTGGCGCTGTTTCTTTTACCACGGCCTATATGAATTTGCGTATCAATGAAACCGGTAAAAGTAAATACTGGGTAGTGCCATCGGTTGAATATAACAATACCCAATACTGCAGGGATGCTTTTTGGATTGCCAATATGCTGCCCCCGGATATCGCTTCCGACTGCCTGAAGAACGAACTGGATTCTGTTAACATGTATGCTGAATATCCGCTGATAACAGTTATTTGGGCATACAAAGCCTGGAAGCAAAAGAACCCGGTAAACATGGCTAACCTGCAAAAATATGTAACTGCAATTGACGGCCATTCAAGAAATAATTATTACTACAGTTACAATGACTATGATGGTCGCCTCGATTTTCAATACTGGAATGATTTGATAGCTTTTGATACCACGGATGTAGTAACCTACAACCAGGGATTTTACGCATTGGCTATACAGGCTGCAAAAGAAATGGGCCTCAAAACTACTTCCGATCCGGCAAAAGCATTAACAAACTACCAGCAAATGTTTAATAGCGCGGGCGGCTTTTACCCTATCAGTAAAAAGAAAAATTCAATCATGGGTCCCGACCCGGTAGTGCCGGACTTGTTATCGCAATTGTATTTCAATAAGCCAATGCTGGATACCAAATCGGTTACACAACATTATAAACGGTTAGTAAAATATTCAAAAACAGGCAATGGCTTTAAGGTGGTGAGTTTACCCGATGGAAAATTTCTGCCCGATTCTTTGTATGATGTTAAAGGCTACCAGTCTCAGGTTACCCGCGCTAAAATGCCGGACGGTCAATACTGCAAAGGGGGCTCTTATTTTTTATACGACAACCTTTTTCTAATTGATGCCTACCTTCACGGAATAAAAGAGGCGGCCGGTGAGTTAGCCTGGCGGGTTTCTCTTGATTTTACCAAGGGAGGTACCACCTTCGAATGTTTGAATACCGTTACCGGTGAACCGTGGAAACCTAACATGGGATGGAATGTAGCCATCTACGCCATCTGGAAACAACTGGTAGATAGCGGGAAAGCAGATAGGACTTTATTCGAAACGATTGATAAGCTCGCTGAAAACTATAATAAAAATTAATGCCATGCAAATGAAAAAACACTGCTCAGCTACCATCGCCTTTCTTCTTTGTAACTGTTTATTGTATTTAACTCACTTCAACGGTTATACGCAAATAACACCTGCATTTCCTTACAAGGATCCTTCTTTGCCCGTAGATGCCCGGGTAACGGACCTGGTGAGCAGGATGACTATTGATGAGAAAGTAACGCAGTTATTTAATGAATCGCCAGCCATTGAACGGTTAGGCATTCCTGGGTATAACTGGTGGAACGAATGTTTGCATGGCGTAGCAAGAGCAGGTAAGGCAACGGTGTTTCCACAGGCAATTGGCATGGCTGCCACCTTTGACGAAAACCTGTTATTTAGAATTGGCGAAGCTATTGCAGTAGAAGCAAGGGCCAAACATAATTTCTTTGTTGCGAACAATGTAAGAAGCATTTACACCGGTCTTACATTTTGGTCGCCCAATATCAATATTTTTCGCGACCCAAGATGGGGGCGTGGACAGGAAACCTATGGTGAAGATCCTTATTTAACTGGACGGATGGGTGTAAATTTTATTAAAGGATTACAAGGGGATGACCCCAAATATTTTAAAACCATTGCTACCGCCAAGCATTACGCGGTGCATAGCGGGCCCGAATTTACCAGGCACACCGATAACATATTCGTTAACGACAACGACCTGTACAACACTTATTTACCCGCTTTTAAAGCCGTGGTGCAGGAGGCCAATGTACAATCTGTAATGTGTGCGTATAACCGTTTTCGTGATAAACCCTGTTGTGGTTCCGATTTGTTGCTGAGTAATATCCTGCGCAACGAATTTGGATTTAAAGGATATGTAGTATCTGACTGCGGTGCGATTACAGATTTTTACAAACCGGAAAACCATGATATGGTGAAAACACCTGCAAGGGCATGGGGTTGGTCTATCGCTGCAGGCACAGATATCAACTGTGAGGAAAGCAAAGCGTTTTTACAGGACAGTCTTCAATATGCACTAAAGACGGGTATCATCAGCGAAAAGGATATCAATGTTTCTTTATCCCGATTATTAAAAGCCAGGTTTCAGTTGGGTATGTTCGATCCAAAGGAAATGGTTCCTTTTTCCAACATTCCAATCATAGCGGTAGGGTCTGCTGAAAATTTAGCGCTTACATTAGAGGCAGCAGAAAAGTCGTTGGTATTATTAAAAAACAATGGTATTCTTCCGCTCAGGGCCGGACAAAAAATTGCGCTTATCGGCCCCAATGCAGATAACTTCAGTACCTTAATTGGTAATTATAACGGAGATCCCATTAACCCGGTAACTCCATTACAGGCCTTGCGTGGCAAGGCTGGGAAAAAGCTTTTTTATTCTGCCGGCGGTGCTCTTATACCGGGAGTTTATACTAATCATGCCATTGTGGAAGCACGCCATTTATTTCACCTGGAAAATGGAAAATTAAAAAAAGGACTAACAGCAAAGTACTATGCCAATCCTGCATCGATGACGACTCCTCAAATGCAGCGGATTGATGAAACCATCAATTTTACCTGGCATGTTTCACCTCTTTCCGGTAAGGTAGATGATGAGTTTGGCGTTCGGTGGTCGGGCATTATTATACCAACCGCCACAGGCACCTACCAGTTTGAGGGTACCGTCAAGCCGAGTATTGATGGTAAACTGGTAACTGCTGCGGGTATTACAATGGAGAAGGGAAAACAATATCAACTGGAAGCCGGCCTGGAAGTGAAATCTTTCTGGTGGGGTAATAATATTGATCCAAAAGCTGTATTAAGCTGGGTAGATATGTCTTTCAATTATCAGCAGGAAGCACTGAAGGCTGCAGGTGCATCCGATGTGGTAATATTTTGCGGTGGTATTTCTCCCAATTTGGAAGGTGAAGAGATGCCGCTTACCACCGCCGGCTTTTCGCATGGCGACCGAACCTCTATCGACCTGCCGTCAGTGCAGGAGGATTTGTTGAAAGAGATCTATAAAACAGGCAAGCCCGTTGTGTATATAAATTTTAGTGGCAGTGCCATTGCTTTAAATTGGCAAAATGCAAATGCCGCCGCCATTGTACAGGCTTTTTACCCGGGTGAAGCAAGCGGCACTGCAATTGCGAGATTATTATTTGGGGAAATGAATCCTTCAGGCAGGTTACCCGTTACTTTTTATAAGTCAGTGGATGACTTACCTGCATTTGAAAATTATGATATGCAGGGGAGAACCTACCGTTATTTTAAAGGCGATGCCTTGTATAAATTTGGTTTCGGCCTAAGCTACACCAGCTATGCATACAGTAATTTAAAGCTGCCTGCAACAATTACCGCAGGCAAGGTAATTACGATCACTGCAGATATTACCAATACCGGAAAAATGGGTGGTGAAGAAGTTGCACAGTTATACCTGAAAAATATCAACCAACCTTACGGTGCGCCCTCCATTTCATTGGGTGGCGTAAAAAGAGTTTATTTACAACCCGGCGAAAAAAAACAGGTAGTCTTCACACTGGATCCCTACCAGGTTTCAGAATTAAATGCCATGATGGACAGAACCCTGGTGGCTGGTGATTGGGAAATCTCCCTTGGAGGGAGACAGCCGGATAGCATTAGTTTAGCGGCAGGCAATGCCGTAAAAGGAATAGTAACCATATCCGTAGCTAATTCTTCGGTTATAAAATAGTAGTCTTAAGTTAAGCGTGAATTGTCAATTATGACTATTCCATATTTCGCCATTGACCATTCACTTTTCACAATCTGCTTCCTTTCCGGTACAATGATTAGTAAGCCTTTGTTCAGTAAGCTTTGAATATTGTTTAGTGTGCAAATCTTTTAATGTGCCACCCATAGCCTTATGTTTTGAATACTCATTCCAATCCAGGTGGTATGCAGGCAGGTATCCGCATTTACCATCTCTTTCCCACCTGCTTGCAAACACATCTTCCCTTTAAAGACCGTTTGATAACTCTTTAGCTTGGTCTGCAGTAAGCAGTTTATTGAAAAATGGTCCTCCTGGTTCCTGCAACAAAACATTTTCCAGCCCCCCTATATCAAAAGGCACAAAACCAATATCTCTAATCAACTTTACCACTATATCCTTTGCGTCTTCTTCATCGCTGCTAACAGGTATTATTACGGGCGGATTGGCAAAACTTTCTGATAGTAATAAAGCATAATAAAGCGTATTAAAAGCCTTCACCAATTTTATTCCGGGAAATCGCCGTTTCACTTCAGCCGCCGCACTAAACCCTTTTTGTAGTTTTACATCATAAGGATTATTGGTGTCTACTATAATTTTTCCTTCCAGATTTCCCATCTGTGCCTTTACTTCATCCATAATAGCAAATCGCACCGAGAGGATACTAATATCTACATCCTGTACTGCTTCCAATACCGATGCAGCTTTTGCTTTTTGATGGTTACCCAGTTCAATGGATAATTCAATAAGCTTTTGTGGTGAACGGGACCAGGAGAGTATTACTTCATGCCCGGCTTTTACAAATAACCGGGCAAGGTTTGTTCCGATATTACCAGTGCCGATGATACCGATTTTCATACTTTACAATTTAATGATGAGGGATTTTTTAAAACCACTATATTTAATGCTTTTAGCCATTCACTTGCTTACCAGCTTCCATTATACCTTGTGTCATTGATAAAGAAAGTGGGCCTGCCATTTACTCCTTTCATGATGCCGCTTTTAAAATCAGCGATTGCTTTTAGTTTAACGACTTCATCTTTTATGTCATTTAATGATAAAAACAATAACCGGAATTCTCATTAATGTCAAACCTGGTGACGTGCGTTTAAAGCCCATAATATTTTCGTACCCCGCAACTATGGTATCAGCATTGCGTACAGAAAGTGAAAGCTGGTAAAATGATTTTATTTTAAACAAGCGGTTCAAACATTTTGAACTGCCTGAACAGAATATTTTATTGAGCTATTTCAAAATCTGTAGGGTCCACTTCGTTCGGCTGAATAAAAATCAGGGTGCAACCGTTTTCAGAACTGTGCGGTCCATGCACCTGGCCCTTGTCATGGGCGAAAAATGCACCCGGGCCGTAGGTAATACCATCGTTGATGAAATCACCCTCCAGCACATAATGTTGTTCTTCTGTTTTGTGATGAATGTGTGCAGGAATAAAGCCACCCGCTTCTATTCTCAATACGGCAAAAACAGGCCCGTATTGAATGTCCAGATTCAACAGTCTTGCAAACAATTTGTCTGACGTGGCACCGGGAATAGGAAATGGTATATATTCCATTTCGTGAGATTGTGTGATGTTTTCCATTGTCTCTATTTTAATGATGAAAAAAGTTACTGACAGCCGATTATTCTACCAATACACTGTCTTCTACAGTTACACCAGGATATTGGATAAACATTAAAGTGCAACCTGTTTTTGTTGTATGTGGTCCATGGGCTACGCCAGTGCCGTGTACTAAAAAAGAGCCTGCTTTTAGAGTCTCACCATTGTTAATTAATTCTCCTTCTACCACATACACTGATTCTATCGCAATATTGTGATAGTGCTTTTGTATAAATGCATCTGGAGCTAATTTGGCCATTGCAATAAAAGGAGCTTTCGTTATATTCATATTTGGGAAAGCTGCTGTGGTGGTGCCTGTCCATCCAGGCAGGGAGAAAGGAATCCACTCAATGTCTTCCGCTTTTAAAATAATGTCAGGTAACGTTAAATCTTTTTCCATTTTATGTATTTTAGTTGTTAATGATGCCATACTTATTTGATTTCCAGGGTAATAATTTTACCCTCTTCTATCCCGGAGGGCGGTGGTATCGACATTCCTCCATTGGTTGTAATATATAAAAACGATTTGCCCGATTTATGCTTGCTGTATAGAATAGCTGTACAACCTGCAACACCCTCTTTTAATCCTGCGACTATATCAATATTTTTCCCGGGTGTAATTCTTATCACACAATTGTAAACATGCGTTGCAGCATAAATATTTCCTTGCGGGTCAAACGTAAAATCATCTATACCCACCTTGTCTAAAAATAATGCAGGCTTACCAGGTACATTATTTTCAATGGGTATTTTCACCATAATCTGTTTATTGGTATTGGAAACATACAGCATGTTTTTATATATTTTCAGTCCATTGGCAGCGGGATTTTGGGATTCGGGTGAAGAACGCCCAAGCAAAGGATCCTTAACCCAAACAGATACTTTTTTAGTAGGATAATCGAATAACCAGATACAACCAGCATAAGAATCTGCAATCAGGAATTGGTCTTTTGTTAGCGGTATTATTCCGTTGGGGAACATACCGCCTTCAATATGAACAAGTGTGCCGGCTTCTTTTTGTTGATTGATCAAAAAGACAGATGGTTTTCCCTCTTTGTCCCAGCCTGTGATTAAAAACTGGCCTTTGTCATACTTGGCAATGCCGGCAATTTTTCCCTCAATTTTTGCATACACTTCTTTTTGACCGGCGGGTGATATTTTAAGCACGGTTCCTTCAGGGAAATTAGTAACGTACAGGTTGTCGTCGTCACCCTTCACCAAATTTTCAAGAAAGGTATTTTTGGGATACGAAAGCAATACTTTTGAAGATAAAAGGTTGATGCTTGCCTGATCATAAATGGGAGGAAGCCCCTGGCAATTGCACACACCGCAAATGGCTGTTATACCTGTGATAATTAAAAAAAACTTTTTCATTGTTTTGATTTTATTTATTTAGTAAAAAATGATCATTAAAATTTTATACTGATACCGTAGGTAAGCCTGAAATTATATTTAGCTATGCTGGTAGCAACCAATGAATCGTAACTGGAAAGCAAGTTGGCCCTCAAATCAACAAGTTTAGTAACCGGAATATCAAGGTTGCTGATCAATGTCCATCGGTAATCATTAAAATTGCTGAAGGAGGGCTGGTAGTAAAAATCATAGGAAAGAATAAAATTATTTTTAAAAAAATTATTTTTCCCCTTAAGCCTCAAATACAACTGATCTGAATTTTGCCGGTACCCAATTTTGTTGGCTATAGTTGAACCATTAAAAGCACCACTTACAAACCGGGTGAAATCGTGGTTATAACCGATACCTGCTTTTATTAACTGGTCGTCTTTTTGTAATAAATTGAAGATGATGAGGATTGCACTGCTCCACCTGTAATCAATCTTTCTTAAAAGACTTTTTTCAAAAGAAAATCCCGCTGCGGGATAAAATAATTTTTTCTGTTGATATCGTACTACAATATTTTCCAGGTATTCACCCTCTACCTGCCTGCCGGGTTTGGTACTGTAGGCAATACTCGTTAAAGGCTCTACCTGGTATTGGCTGTTGCCTAAACTAATTAGGGAAAGCAGCGAGACAACAGTTCTGTTTTCATTGCCGGTTTGTATTAATCCCGTTACGCTTATGTTTCCCCGCAGTTTAAAGCTGTCTTTATTTACAATAGTCAATGTGCCTGCTTTGCCGATGTATGACTGTCCATATACTGTTGGTTCTTTATAAAATAATGTAATGAGTATAATCGCTGTCAATTTCATTTCTACTTCAATTACTATCTGCTTTCAGCCGTATATTTCACTTCCGCAGTTTCAAAAGAAATAAACTGATCAGCAATGGCAATCCAGGCTGATATGGAGGGCGATGTTTCCGTTATTTTTTGGGCGGCTTTGGTCTTTACAGCATTTTCCCACCTTATAAAAATAACCCAGGTTTCTTCATTCAGCCTGCACAGTTCACTACCCAGGAAGCCATCTATCTGGCGCACTTCTTCATCTACTCTTTCTCTTGCTGCAACAAAGTCATTTGCTATTGTTGGCTTTACTTTAAAGCGGATAATTTCAATGTGATTGCCTACCGTACTCATAATTGTGTATTTAGTTGAATTAATATAGATTTCAGTAAATCCCTGGTTTTTCCATTTCTCATCCCTTGTGTTTGGGAAGGTTGCCAATCACTGCATCTTTCAATACCGGATACATGATGTATTCAAAAGGGAAGTTGGTGCCGCTGACTATACTGCTGATGATTTTTCCATTTTTTAGTGTCAGCACATGCACTTCTTTCATATTTACAATTTCATTGGTAGCTTTTACGCCATAATAGTCATTTTTAAAATGAGCAATTGCCTGAAACCGTATTACAACTTTATCATCGGTAGCAAAGGCTTCATCAATAATGAATTCACTTACCGGCCATGCTGCGGCAAAGTCTTCAAATGTTTGCTTATACTCCTGCAGGCCTTCTATTGGTCCCTGGGGTTTTAAGCCGGTATATATTTTAGCATCCGCTGCTACGCATTCATCAAACACTTTCATGCCTGCTTTGCCAATCCCGTCTGCCATAAAATGTAGAGCAGTAGCGAGGTTTTTTTTCTCCGCAGGTGATAAGGTGGTTTGCTTCCAACTTTCATTTTTGATTATTGTTTGCGCATGTATTGTTTTGCAGCAAACAAAACATAGGAATATAATACTTAAGGCAATGTTCTTGCATTTCATAATATTTGTTTTAAAGTTTAACCGACTATATTTTTCCTGGAAAAGAAATTCCAAATTTTTAAATGGTAACAGGTCGTATTAAGTCACTTCCATTAAGCCAGCCTTAATTAAAGGAAATGTTTCCATCTCTTTTTTACAATCTTGCAGTGTTGCATATTCGAAAATGTCAATAACTAACCCTGCTTGATAAGCCAGGCAAAATTCGCTCAGTTTAGCATCGAGATAAAACCGCCAGGCCATTGTTTCCTCATCTGCCAGATAAGGAATTGCCTGTTGAAGTGCCACGCCTTCTTTTAGTTTAAAAATGCTATAATTTTCATGATTAGTTTTGTTTCCCGGGATAGATTTTTCAGTTGAAGATGTTCTGAATAATTATTTCATGTTTTAAACCAATAGTTTTTATTTTCTTAAAAACTCGTCCATGCCCAACTGGTCAGCCTGAAAATGTTCTATATTATATTTCTTCCCGTTTTTAAACTCAAACAGGATTGTTTCTTCCCATTCATAAAAGCGGCCATTTAAATCTGCATGATTATTTATAAACAGTATTACCTGTTCTTTTTCGTTTACCAGCCAGTGCATTTCACTTATGCGATAACTGCCTCCCGTTAGTTGCATTAGCCTGCCTAAGTAACTCATTACCTCTTGTGGCCCTTTATAAATACCTGACAGCAGGTTATTGCCCGGAACCGTATAAGTTACTTCCGGGTCGAAAACTGTTAAAGCATTTTCCAAATCTCCATTTGCCATCGCAGCCTGGTAATTTCGTATTGCCTTTACATTCGGATGGTTGATAGCACCTGTTTCAACAGGGGTTTTTTGACTGGCCACTATATTAATTTTAGCTGATAAAAATAAATAACTATAAAGCTTATGAAGAATGGTAACATTCCGTTATGTTCAAGTCTGGCAGTTATTTGAAAGCCGCAAGGTTATCATCCACAAATTCAGAAAAGCTGATCGGTTCCTTTCCGGTCACATTTTAATTTCATCACCAAGATTGGCGACATCACCCATTTTAGTAATATTGTCTAGTTCCAGTAAGGCGTTCACTACCCGGTCGTCCAAGCCAGGGCCTTTGTACCCTTGCCCAAATCTTCAGCGGCTAAATCCACTTACTCAATTTCCACATTTCATTGTTTATAATTCTTCTAAGATTTTTGTCAGTTCAACTGGCCTGGCAAAGTAGGGGCTATGGCCACAATCCAACTTGTATACTTTCTTTATGGTTCCATTGGCATCAATCATTTTTTGCTGGTTAGCGGTGCTCACACCTACATCCTTTAATGTTTGAATATAATATTTTGGAATTGAGCCAAAGTTGGCCCCGGTTAAGGTTACCTTGCCCTGGAAGGGTGCCAGGGGCTCACCCTTGTGTTTGTCAATCACCAATTTTTTTACATCCTCATCAATATCCTGGGCAAATACTTTTACAACAAACTCAGGTTTAATAGTAGCGGTTGAATAATCGGGTGCAAAAATTAAATTAGGGCCTATCAAACTACCCCCATCTGTGGCAGAAAGTGATTGCAGGTCCTCGCCATTGGCTGGCAGGTAAGCCGACACATATACCAGTTGAGCAATCTTGCCAGGTATATCTTCTGCCACTTGCGAAATAACCATTCCGCCCATACTATGCCCAACCAATATTACTTTTCCTTCCTGCTTATTAACCAGGTTTACAACCGCGTCAACATAAGATTGCAACGTAATGCCTGCTGCCTGGGTAGTGTCGTCACCATGTGCCGGCAGGTCAAGCGTTACTACTTTACTGCCGTCTTTCTCTAACTCCGATTTTACTTTTTCCCAGGCAAATTTGCCTGCCCAGGCACCGTGTACCAATACGTACTTTTTCATTTTTTTGTTATTTTTTTGGGTGAATGAAAATATTGCTATGGTTACTATTAATAACAAGGCAGTAATGATGATATTTGCTTTTCTCATTTCTGATAATTTATAACATTTTAAGGAATATTTACTTCCGCCACCAGTTTAGCAATTTCTGTTACTCGTAGAGATCAGTCCAGATGGTTTTGAGTGGTGTATAGTTTTCCAAACTTTCAATGCCACGTCCCCTGCCGTAGCCGGATAATTTGACACCACCCAATGTCGCAGCAGGTGAATAATGGTGCCTGGTATTTGTGTATACAGTACCCAGCTTAATTAAATTGCAGTAGCTCCCTTATTTTGTTTACCACAGACCATCCTTTGTTATCAACCATCACTGGATTACCGCCCCCTGCCAATTGGCATTTTATTGCTAAATCCATGGTATTAATTATTTTAGATGTTTGTGTCTCAATATTTCTATTTCCATGCCAAAACATAAACGTTCTTATAATCAATGGATTAAATATTTTAACATCATATATTTATACGTTATTTCGTTTTTTCACGATTTTATAAAAACCTAATACCGTATAGCAAACAAATTTTATTTTTTTGTGTTGATGGGGATGATATGAAAAAAATAAACCCAACTACTACTGCAAATGTTTTTTCTCAACAGGAGCTATCGCTGCTTTTAGATATCAATAAAACTATCTCGCTGGCAAAAACACCGGTTGAATTATTGATAACCATCCGTGAAAAAGTGATGCAGCTCATCCCTTTTTATGATACCGGCATATTGGTGGTGGAAAAAGATGGATTGCACCATTATGATATGACCGTAAATATGGAAGGTTGGGATAATTCTGACTCCAATAAAACGCTTTACGAACAAGGTCTGGTACGAATACCCCATTCGGGATCCTATGTTGAGTTTGCGGAAAAGCAAATTGAAAATAATGGCGGACCGGTTATTGAGGACTATGAAATTCGATACGAACAATTCGACTATCCATTTTTCCCAATCATGAAAGAACTTGGTTTTAAAGAAGGCCTGGCAACGGTCTTGAGATCCAGTGGCAGAATTTATGGTACTTTCTGGTTAAACAGTTTAAAAAAAAATCATTTTACAAAAGATCAGTTTCCTTTATTCCAGGCAATAGCGGAGCAGGTGTCCGTTGCCGTTGCCAATATCCTGGCTAATAAAGAAATAGTGGAAAGAGAACGGGAAAAAACTATTTTACTTTCCATTAGCGAGGCAGTTGCCACCATCAGGGATAAAAAAGAGTTGTTGAAATTTGTTTTTGAAAAAGTGAAGCCATTATTTGGCTTTTACGATGCAGGTTTTTTTGTTTTCAGTTGCAACAAACAATTCATCGAAGACTGGACGGTGGCCATGCCTGAAACAAGCCCGTCGGCAGTTAATTATAAAATTGCAGCAAACAATGCCCCCTCTTTTTTATTTCATAAATCCGGACTCGACAACTTTTACCGGCAATTAAAAGAAATTAAAACCCCTGCAATAGCCCATTATAATGAAGAACTCTTTGCCCGTTTTCCAGATTACCCTCAATGGGATGCCATCAGGGAGATCGGTTATAAAGAATCTATTGGTACTTTGCTTCGTGCAGAAGATGGGGACTTAGGGATTTTATTTTTTAACTCACTTACCGAAAATCATTTTAGTGATGCACAGTTCTCCCTTTTTCAGGGTATTGCAGACCAGCTTGCAACGGGCGTAGCCAATATCTTTGCCAACGAAGAAATATTAGAAAGAGAAAGGGAAAAAGACACCCTGTTGTACATCAGTCAAAAATTAAGCAATACGAAACAGGCCGATGAAGTACTACAGATTATGCTTAGTGAAGTAAAACCGATTTTTAATTTCTATGATACAGGTATATTGGTGATAGATGAGAAGGCAAATGGGTTTTATGACCTATCTGTAGTTCATCCACACATTGATGATTCTGAGGTGAATTACTACTTAAACAGCAAAGGGTATTATAAAGAGCAATTAATTGATCTTGAAAATTCTGTTGTTGAATGGGTAATTCAACAATTTAACCAGCAAAAAATTCCACTGATCTTTGATTATTTGCAGGATTATTCGTCTTATTCAGATGCTTATCTTTTAGCGGATTTAAAAAATGGTGGATATAGCAAAGCCTGGATGTGTCCTTTAATACAGCAGGGAAAAACCTTTGGGATATTAAGCCTGAATTTTACCAAAGAGCATATTATCCCACTTGAAAAAAAGCAGCTTTTAATCGCTTTAACCGACAGGATTGCATCCAGCCTTAGCAATATTTTAGCCCATGAAGAAATATTAAAACGGGAAAAAGAAAAAAGTCAGTTACTTGAAATAAGTGAAGCAATTGCAACCGTTCAGGATAGTAAGCAATTATTGAAAGTTATTTACAAAAAGATACAACCAGCATTTGAATATGATAACGCAGGTTTGTTTATTATGGATAAGGACGGCAATAATTGTTATGAAATAACAGACTTTGAAGTTTTGCCAGATGAGATACAACAGGAAATACAGGGAAAGCATTTGTTCGGTCCTTTTCCCATGACCGGTTTTAGCCCCGATTTTTGGTTCCACTATAGTGCGCCGGTTATTACAAATATACAGTTACAGGCAGGTTTTGTGATGGACAACCTTATCGGTAAAGAGCAATTTAAAATTGGCATGGCGCATGGGTTGAAAGACATGATATGCGGACCATTAAATTGTGGAGGAAAGAAAATTGGAATGCTTTGCTTTAGCATAAAAAAAGAAAACTTTTATAAGGCAACCCATATCAGCCTTTTCAAATCCATATCCGACCTGATAGCTATAGCTGTTGCTAATATTTTGGCCAATGAAGAGATACTGGAAAGAGAAAAGGAAAAAACGCTTTTGTTAAACATCAGTAATTCCATTGCTCAAATTAATAACAAGGTTGGCCTGTTAAAAAGCATCAACCAATTGCTGTGGCCAATTTTTCATCATGATGACGCAGGCTTTAGCATTGTTGATAAAAACGGAAAATATTTTACTGATTATCATAATCTTTATTCAGATGAAATCCCTAACTCCGAAGAAGCCAAATACCTTAACGGGGTTGTTTACAAGCAGGTTTACAATGTTGACAATTCTACAATTCCATTTCCTGATTCAATTGTTGAACATTATATGTATCACAAGCCTGAAATGGGGAAACTGGAAGATGTACTGCCGCTTAATTTAAATGCCGACCTGCTGAAACTGGAAATTCAACATGGGTTGGTATACTATATTTGCTCACCGTTAACCATCGGCGGAAAATCATTAGGCTTGTTCAACCTTTTGTTCAAAGAAGAAAATAAACCCACAGCAGCCTCACTGGGCCTGTTTGCACAAATTGCGGAAATTATGGCGCTGGCCTTTTCAAATATTTTGGCCAATGAAGAGATCATTGAACGGGAAAAGGAGAAAACCATCTTGTTGGAATTGACGGAATTGATCGCCCAGGTGAAAAACAAAGATGACTTACTAAGATTGATAGTTGATAAAATAAAACCCATCTTTAATTTTCATGACTGCGGTTTATTCATTTTAAGTAAAAATGGAGAATACCATAGCGACCTTGCTGCTGTATTGCCCGATGTGAGCATCAGTGAATGGAATGAAAAAATTGCAGCCTTGTCTTCCAATATACCAAATAAAGATTCGCCCGTAGAATGGATGATTGAGGCTATTGAAAATGCACACCAGCCTGTACTGTTTGATTTTGTAGACTTAGTGGAAAAATTCCCCCGTTACCCTCAAATAGATGGCACCGGGTTACTGGAGATGTGTTACCGGGATTGCCTGGCCACTAATTTAAAGGTAGGCGGCAAAACGATTGGCTTGTTCTGTATCAATGCGCTGGCAAAAGATTTTTTCCCCATTACAAAATTTAATATCCTGCAATCTGTGGGCGATACCCTGGCGATAGCAGTTGCCAATATATTAGCCAATGAAGAAATTGTGGCCAAGGCAAAAGAAATTGAGGGCCTTAATAAGCAATTACAGGTGCAGAATGAATACCTGATAGAAGAAGTGGAACAGCAGTATAATTTTGAAGAAATGATTGGTCAGAATACCAGGTTTGCTGAGGTATGCAAAAACATTGGTTTAGTTGCAAAAACAGACAGTACCGTACTCATACTAGGCGAAACAGGTACTGGTAAAGAATTGGTGGCAAGGGCCATTCATAACAATTCTACCCGTAAAAATAAACCACTCATAAAATTAAACTGCGCTGCCCTGCCCGCCAACCTGGTAGAAAGCGAATTGTTCGGTCATGAACGGGGTGCTTTTACAGGTGCCATAGAAAGGCGGATTGGCAAATTTGAACTGGCCAATGGAAGTACGTTGTTTTTAGATGAGGTAGGCGAACTGCCTTTGGAGCTACAGGTAAAACTGTTGAGGGCCTTGCAGGAAAAGGAAATTGAACGGTTGGGCAGCAATAAAATTTTACAGGTAGATGTTCGCATTATTGCAGCAACGAACAGGGAACTGGAAAAAGAAGTACAGGCTGGAAAATTCAGGCAAGACCTTTTTTATCGGCTGCATATTTTCCCCATTACCTTACCACCCCTGAGAGAGCGTAAAGAGGATATACCATTATTGGCCGCGCACTTTATTGAACGCTATGCAAAGAAAACCGGCAAAAAAATACAAGGCTTAGCCAGTAAGGCAATGCAGGAGATGATGAGCTACAACTGGCCTGGCAATATCCGTGAACTGGAACATGTAATTGAACGTAGCGTTATATTGGCTAAATCTAAACTGATACAGGATTTGAATCTGCCGCTTCATTCAAAAAAACACATTATCACATCCTCAACAGAATTTGTTATCAAAACCTGGGAGGAGCAGGAAAGGGATTATATCCTGGAAGTGCTGAAGGTTACCAAAGGAAATATGGCTGGTAAAGGAGGTGCCGCGGAATTATTGCAGTTACCTCCTACAACGCTTCAATCTAAAATGAATAAACTGGGGATTAAAAGGAAACATTTCCTGGAAGGGAAAGAGAATGAAAAATAGCTTTTTACAATTTCATTAAGTTTATCTTCTTCATTTATCCTTTTTGGCTTTGCTTTTTACAGGTATTTTCTTATTAGGTTTTTCAATATCCGCCAACCCGTTTTCTTTCATCATTACCAGTCCGTAGCTACGAATAACTTCAATTACGGGAATTACTTTTTTGCCTTTTGCCGCTATACTGTATTCAACTTTTGGCGGTACGGCGGCATATACTTTACGCGTTATCAGTTCGTGTTTTTCCAACTCTCTTAATTGTGACGAAAGCATCTTATGTGTAATATGCGGCAATGTTTTTTTTAATTCACTATACCGCATAGTTACTTTGTTAAGCCGCCAGAGAATGGGCATCTTCCAGGTGCCGCCAATAAAGTGAAGTGCAAATTCAACCGGGTTGTAATACACTTTGTGGTCATATATAAAATCGGGCATAACAGTATTTTAATGCTTTACAAAGATATTATTATGGTAAAAGACAACCTATACTTTCCCAAAAGATAGTATCTCACTAAAAAGTACTACAGTTGTCACTTGCATTATGCTTTGCAGTTTTGTATAACAAAATAATTTCGTTTAGCATTCAAAGAAAATAATATGTCGCACAAAAACTTAAACCCTCTAAACCCTTCCAAACTAAAGAGGGTTGCAATCGTAATCTCAAACCCATCGGTATCCACCACCACTGGCTGGCCGGTAGGTTTTTGGTGGAGTGAGCTAACTCATCCCTATTATAAACTTACAGAGAAGGGACATGAAGTTGAAATCTTTTCTTACTTCGGCGGCAAATGCGAAGGAGATGCCATGAGTAATCCGGAAGACCCAGGCCAGTGGCAGGCAGAAGATGTGATTAGTCGCGGTTATATTCACGATCCTGCATTTATGAAACTGCTGGATAATACAAAGGCTGCGTCAGCAATTGATGTCAACCAATTTGATGCAATCATTATTGCAGGTGGACAAGGCCCCATGTTTACAATGGAACAGGCACCTGATACTGTACAAAAGTTTGTTGAGTTTTATGAAGCAGGTAAAATTGCGGTCGCCCTGTGTCACGGTGTTGCTGTGCTGCGTTATGCAAAACTTTCCAACGGAGTATATCTTGCTAAAGGAAAAACAGTGACCGGCTTTGCCAACATTGAGGAAGATTTTGCGGACGAAGCGGTATGGGGTATGGGCGCTTTACCCAAAGACAAACATTTAATGCCCTGGCGTATAGAAGATGAATTACGAAAAATTGGAGCTAATTACCTGCAGGCAGGTCTGTGGAAAGGCTTTGCTATCCGTGATGGTAACCTTATCACCGGGCAGCAAAATTTCAGTGGTAGTGAAACGGCTGATGTATTGATACAGGCCATGGGGGAATAATTTTATGATGTACTTACACCTTTTGAGAAAAAATATTTGTGTATTGCCTTTTCTTTTTAGCGCTGCCAGTTTAAAAGGTCAAATCAATGAGAGCGATTCTGCCAGGTTTCAATTGCGTGCAGGCATTACCGGTAATTTTCAAAAGGGAAATGTGGAAGTACTAACAATAAAAAGCCGGATTGATTTTACGTATGCACCCATAAAAGATTTTGTTATTAAATCTCAGAACAGCAGCTTATATCAATCCTTTTACTCAAAGGAAGCGGACAATGATATTTTTAGCAGAAACTATTTTTATTACAAACCGAAAGATATGATTTACCCTTTTGGGATAGCCTATATTGCTACAAATTTCCGCAGGAAGATAGACAAGAGATTGTTTGCAGGAGCAGGTGTTACAGGGCATTTACTGAATAAGGCTTTGCATGTGATAAAAATATCCGCAAGTGCAATGTATGAAACCACCAGGTTTAAAGCGTTGAATTATAATTACAGCAACTACGATGGAAATGACGAGGTTAATGTGTGGAGAGGAACTATATACCTCGGCGGCTGGAATTATCTTAGCGACAAACATCTCCGATTTTACTATGATGCTTATTGGCAATTTGGATTTAATGATAAAAATAATTACAGAACCCAATTGGATGCAGGCCTGGATATTCCTGTTTGGAGAGGAGTAGCATTCAATGCCATTTATTCATTCGCCCATGAAAATATAACTATCCTGAACATTCAACAGGATGATAAAATATTAACTTTCGGACTTTCTTATAATCTGAAAATAAAACATCAATGAAAATGAACAATGCGATACTTTTTATTGTGCTGGCGTTATCAGCCGGTATGATGATTCCATTTCAAACTGCCATGAATGCACAATTGGGAAAGGCTTTACAGAGCCCGTACTTTTCAGCCCTCACTGTTTTTATGGTTGCCGCCGTGGGTTTATTGATTTATATTATTGCAATGCGCTATAGTATTCCTTCTACGCAGCAATGGAGTGTTGCTCCAAAATGGAGTTATGTCGGTGGCTTGCTTGGAGGAGCCTACATTTTACTGATTGTAATTTGTGCTCCAAAACTTGGTATTGGAAATGTAACGGTACTGGTATTGCTTGGTCAAATATTATCTGCTGTAATAATTGACCAGTTCGGCTTGCTACATTCACCAATACATCCATTAAACCGGCAACGCATTTTTGGTGTTATATTAGTGATAGCAGGTGTTTATCTTGTAAAGAAATTTTAACAGACGTATGAAAATTGCAATCATGGGAGCTGGCAATATCGGTGGCGCATTGGCTAAAAACCTGATTAAAGCCGGGCATACCGTTTTGATTGGGGCCCGATTGCCCTGGCAGAAAATGCCGTAAAACTGGCTGTCCAAATTGGAGAAGACAGGTTCAACAGCATTGAAGGTGCAGCCAAACACTCTGATGTCATGATTATTGCGGTGCCTTTAAATGCGGTACCTGCTTTTGCATCATACAAACCCCTATACAAATAGTTAGCATTAAGAAATATATCAGGCAAAGAAACGCTCCCTAATAATTTTACCCTCTTCCCAATCCTGTATCGCTACTTCTACCACTTTAAACGGTTCGCCAGCCACATCAAAATCTAAAGACCATACCAGGAAACTGCGGTTGCCTTTTACGATTTTTCCAGCATTACTAAAGTCCCTGACATTGGAAATTTTGGACGAAAATATTTTACCGTTTTCAAAATTGGCTGCTTTGCCATTTACAACAGTCCCGTCTAAGTCTGTTTTCTGTAAATCCTTGTGATAGAATTTTTCAAAGGCTGTTTCCCATTTACCTTCAACGGCAAGAGAAACCAGCTCATCTATTGCTGCCGTAATTTGTTGTGCTGTCATTGTAGTAATTTTTATTTGATTATGATTATTTCGATTTTTCCAAAATCTCGCTCACCGTAATCCTATTGTTGCTGTCAGGATCATCATAAGAACTGTTGTTGAAATACCTGTAAATAATAATCCCGTTTTGCTCAATAATAAATGCAGAAGGCCGGGGAAGTATATTTCCATTAGCTCCATTGTTGCCTGTTACATCAATATTGAATTTCCTGTGTACTTTATCCATTCCTGCTGTTACCTTGAATGCAACTTTATAGGCCGTCATTATTTTTAATCCTTTATCGCTAATCACCGGGAATGCAGCCCTGGTTTTCTCCACGGTTTTTGCCACTCCCGGGGTTGTCTCCGGACCTACTCCAATCACAGTAATGTTTTGTTCTTTAAGGAATGAAAGGGAATCCTGGATATTACTCAGTTCTCTTGTACAATTGGGGCACCAATTGCCACGGTAAAAGATAACTACCACTTTGCCCTTTTTTAAAGCTTCAGACAATTTTACTGTTTTACCTTTTTGATCTGTGCCTGTAAACTCCGGGGCTTTCGTCCCGACAGTAATGCCATCCTGCGCCATTATAAAAAAAGATAAAAGACACCCTGCAAATGTTAATACTATTTTTTTCATTGTATATGTTTTACTTCTTTAGATTAATCTTCCACCGCCATCAATATGAATTACTTCACCTGTAATGGATGGATTGGCCATTAGGAAAATAACTGCAAAAGCAACTTCTTCCGGCGTTGCAATTTTTTTCACCGGTAACCTTTCGGCAACTGTAGTCAAGATGCTTAGTTTATTTTCTCCCATTATAGCATCCCACATAGGCGTATCTGTATATCCGGGCGATATGGCGTTGAATCGTATGTGTGGGTATTCCATCACCATCACTTTGGCCAATTGCTCAGCGGAGGCGGTACCTAAGCCCGAAACCCAGGCGCCGGCAATGGGCCTGTCTGTAGATATACCGCCGGTAAAAGTTACCGATCCGCCATTGCTGATTTTAGTAATGGCAGCTTTTACAATTCTCAGGCTGCCCATTACCCGTTCGTTAAATGAAAACATGGAATCGGCTAAACTACTTTCGGTTAGCGGGACAATTTTTGTGGAACCTGCGGCAATGTAGATATGGTCAACAGCCGTTTGGTGTTCAAAAAAATCTTTCACAGAATTATCATCATTCACATCCAATTGTGCCGCTTTAATCTCCCCGGCGATACTTTTTGAAGCAATCTTTGCCCTTTCCAGGCTTCGGCTTGTGATGGTAACGGCTGCACCATTTTCGGCTGCCATTTTTGCAACGGATAGACCGATACCGGAACTACCGCCAATAATTATTATTGTCTTATTTTTTAAATTTGATAAAATCATTTTCTTTTTGTTTAGAGAGCAAATTTGAAAATAATTATCTTCACTATAAAAAAAGTAAGTACACACTTTTTGGTAAGTATAAATCAACAACCATGAGAAAGATCAGTTCTTCTAACTACAATAACGAAATCTCCATCACCCAAAAATGCCCCATTACCTCAACAATGCTGGCTATTGGTGGAAGATGGAAGCTGATTATTATCTGGCATCTCCGGAAAGGTGCTCTCCGGTATAACGGGGTTAAAAAAGCCATTCCTAATATTTCTGAAAAAATGCTGATACAACAATTGAAAGATTTGGAGAATGATGGCTGGGTGGTAAAAAAAAATTACAACGAAATACCGCCAAGAACAGACTACAACCTTACAAAGCTGGGAAAATCATTTCTTCCCATTTTGGAAAATATTTATAGCTGGGGCGTAAAAAATAAGATAACCAACATGTAAAACGCTTCTCCGTGGGCGTTGCAGGCGGTGTCAAAATTCAATCACCTATCCATATAGCTGAACCCTTTAGTCGATCCGGCTGGACAGGAATAACCTTCGGTATGTTTGCTATTCACAACCCGACCTTTAAAGAATTGAATAGGATAAACGAACGAGCGATTTATTTTGCCGCATTTATGATAGCAGCGGTTATAACTATATTAACAAAAAAATATTTTTTAAAAATAGTACTCTACAAATTTGGTGGACTAATAATCATTCCCTTATATTTGCAATTGAATGATAAAAAATAATTTCCAGCTAAGTAAATATGGATGCCGTCAATTACAGTGCTGTTGTAGCATGGTTCGTAATTGCCGGTAAATTTTTTTATCACTTAATTGACTAATCAAATTACCTGTTTACCACCAGCAGGTAGTCAATTCCGGAATTTTAAAACTAAATTTCAATGAGAGAGGCTTTTTCCTGCACTGTATGCAAATTCATGCATCAAACAAAGGTGGCAATCAATATTACTCTACACAACGATCGTTGTTGTTGCTGTTGTTAATTCCACTTAAGTAAGACGAGTATAGTACAACAAGCCTGGCTACCACCACCAGGCAGTTAACAATGTTACGTTATTGTCATGATCAATAACGTGTCTTTTAGCGGCAGGTCGTCGCTGCGCTTAAATCAATTTGAAATATACGATTGTGCCGGATGCCAGTAATGCACCTTGTTCAGGCAACTGAATGCGAGGGTGGTACTTGTTTCAGTGTCTTTGCAGGTGCATTATTGGCATTACAATCTTATCAATATAAAGCGTTATCAAAAAATTAATACTTATGTATAAAAAATTTATCTTCAAACCTGCTGTTGCTTTTGTCATTATATTCCTGGTGTGTGTTACAATAACCACTACTTCATCGGCACAAAATAACAATGTGCAGTTACTGGGTAAAATTATTGATGCCAAAACAAAACACCCGTTACAGGGAGCTACTGTTCATATTAAGGGAACTACGCATGAAGTGTCTGCAGAAAAAGACGGGTCGTTTGAATTTATCACGGGTCAACGGGTTCCTGTTACTTACATTATAACATATATTGGTTACGAAACGCAGGAAGTGGAGGTTAATTCTTATGGTAGTGTTAGCATAGCATTAAAGGAAGCAAATGTGCAACTGGATGATGTTGTGCTGGTGGGTTATGCTTCGCAAAGCCGCAAGAGCGTAGTGGGAGCTATCACCAAAATAAATGCATCCGAAACAAAGTCTTTACCGGTCGCAAGTTTTGATGCACAACTACAGGGAAAAGCGGCGGGTGTTCAGGTAAACACTTTTTCCGGAACGCCGGGTGAAAGTGTAAAGGTACAGGTTCGTGGTACGGCATCTATTAATGCAAGCAACGATCCGCTCTATGTTATTGATGGTGTTTTTGTTAATAATAATTCTTTAGCCAGCATTGATCTTGGCAGTAAAAAAACTTCACCGCTGGCAGATATTAATCCTGCCGATATTGAAAGTATCGAGGTATTAAAAGATGCAAGCGCCATTGCTATATACGGATCAAGAGGCTCGAATGGCGTAGTGCTGGTGACTACAAAACGGGGGCAATACAACCTGTCAAAGCCAAAATATAGTTTGGATATTTCTGCCGGGTTTCAAAAAGCGGATGCGGGCAGATTGTGGAAATTGACAACGGGCCCGGAGCATGCAAAGATCGTAAATGAACAATGGATAAACTCGGGTATTGACCGGCCCTCTTTAAATCAAAATTTTCAAAACAGGCCATTCCGCCCCGTTGGTGAAGTGATCAATGGCGTGCCTGGAAGAGGTAATCCCGAGGATCAGCAAAACTATGATCGCCTCAACCGTGTTTTAAGAACTGCACAAATAAAAAATTTTGACCTGGGCGTCTTGGGTGGCAGCGAAAAGGTCCGGTACAATATCGGTGTTGGTTATACCAACCAGGAAGGCATTCTCAGACCCGCTCGTTTTGAAAGAAGCAGTGCCAAATTTAATTTCGATATAAAGCTCGCGCCCAAAATAATTTTCAGTTCCAGCAATGGTATTTACCGCTCCTTCAGGCAACAGGTGAGGGGAGGGGCCGGGCAGCAGGCCGGGCACTTACTGGCAGCACTTCATCATCCAACTTATTTACCCATTTATAATGCAGATGGTACCCCGGCAAGGGGTTCAATATATGAGAACATTGATAACCTGACCAATACGGGTGTTGTAAATATTTCTACAAAAAGTCTTCGTTATATAGGTAATCAATATGTTGAGTTCGATATTATTCCGGGCCTGAAATTTAAGACTTCCGTGGGGCTGGATTATAATAATTACAAAGAACGGGAATTTTTTAATGATCAAACTATCATTGGGGGAGCTCCCAATCCACCGGGATACAGGAACGATGTGTTAACTGACTATACGGTTTTTCAAAATGAGCAGTTGTTATCTTACAACAAAACATTTAATACAAAACATGCAGTAACCCTGTTATTGGGAAACAGTATTCAGGCAACCAATGTAAATATTACCGCTGCCAAAGGCCAGGGATTTCCCAATAATTCATTTCAACAAATATCCGCCGCCTCTGTACGCACCTCCTCCCAGGCCCAGTCTAAGTCAACACTGGCTTCTTTTTTTGGAAGGCTGAACTATAATTTTAACAGCAAGTATTTTTTTGAAGCTTCTTTAAGAGCGGATGGCTCTTCTAAATTCGGTGTCAATAACAGGTGGGGATATTTTCCTGCAGCAGGATTTTCATGGCGGATCAAACAGGAACCTTTCCTGCAAAAAAACAATAAAATATCAGAGCTTAAATTAAGGGCAAGTGTGGGGCTTGCAGGCAATCAAAATGGGATCAATGATTATGCTTCCCGTGGATTGTGGACCGGAAATGTGCAATACCCCGACAATCTTACCGGTGGTCCCAAGCCGGGCATCGCACCGTTTCAATTGGAAAATCCTGATCTGCGCTGGGAAAAAACAACCACTTACAATGCCGGTTTGGATATTGGGTTATTAAAAAGTAGGTTAATAGTAAATATAGATGCTTATTATAAATATACCACGGATGCCTTGCTTTATCTGCCGGTGCCAGCCTCAACAGGCTATGGCAGTACGCTGGCAAATGCAGGCGAAGTAAGTAATAAGGGATTTGAAATTGGACTTTCTTCTACCAATATTAAAGGGAAAGACTTTGAATGGTCAACTGATTTTAATCTTTCCAGAAATATAAACAGGGCTGAAAAATTAATTAGTCCAATTACATTTGAAGCAAGAGAATACAGGCGGACTGAAGTTGGTGCAGCGTTAGGAAGTTTCTGGTTATACAAACAATTGAATGTTGATCCGCAAACCGGTGATGCTGTTTTTGATGATGTAAACAAGGATGGAAAACTTACGCAGGCCGACCGCCAACTGATGGGAAGTTTGTTTCCTGATTACTTTGGTGGTATCACTAATAATCTTTCATACAAAGGCTTTAACCTGAATGTGCTCTTTACTTATCAATCCGGCAACAAGGTTTTCAATTTTAATAAATATATTTTAGAAGGAGGTGGTACAAGGGATGCTTCAAGATCAATCTTGGCAAGTCAGTTAAACAGGTGGCAAAAGCCTGGTGATATTACCAATACCCCCCGTGTTACAAGTGTGGGCAATAATTATAACATCGAACAAAATAGCAGGTATCTCGAAGACGGTTCCTTTATAAGATTAAAATCTGTTACGCTGAATTATACATTGCCTTCTTCATTAACATCAAAAGTAGGTTTAACTAAAGTGAACCTATATATATTGGCCACCAATTTTTGGATTGCTACAAAATATACGGGGCCTGATCCTGAATCGTCTGGAAGTGCCATTCAAAATCTGGATGGACTGGATACGGCAACGCCCCCGCAACCAAGGGGGTTCCAGGCGGGTATAAGAATTAATTTTTAAAAAACTAGAAATCATTACAATGAAAAATAAATCCATTCTTTTTTCTTTTTTGTTCCTTATGGCTGCATCGCTGTTATCATGCAAAAAATATTTGGATGTAGAACCTTATGACAGTGTATCTGATGAGAACACCATATTTGACCAGGCATCTGCTGAAACAGCCGTGAGAGGAGCTTACCGTTCGTTGGCAAGCAATAGTTACGGCAGTGCATTTCAAACTACGGTATTGTTGTCAGGTGGCGATATACGTTCGTTGAACAATGCCCAAACCGACCTCAATACAATCAATTACGATCTGCGGTCTGATATTGGGTTCCTGTCAACTTTTTGGTCAAACGGGTACAACACGATTAACCGTGCCAATCATGTGATTGAAAAAGTACCGTTGATAACGGATGCAAGATTAACCCAGGCATTGAAAGACCAGTTAGTTGGGGAAGCCTATTTTATAAGGGCGCTTTCCTATTTTGATTTGGGAAGATTATTTGGAAATGCGCAAATATTTTTAACGCCCACAAAAACAGTGGCTGATAAATTGGGCGTATCTCAAAGCGCACAGTCGCGGATATACGAACAGGCAATTGCGGATCTCAACCAGGCTGCATTGTTATTGCCAAATGAAATTGTACGTAATCGTGCCAGGAAACTGACTGCAGTTGCCCTGAGAGCAAGGGTTTATTTATACCAAAAAAAATATGCAGAAGCCGAGGCAGATGCAAGTACCGTCCTGTCAAATCCAAATTATAAATTAATAAAGCCCTTTGCATTGGCCGCAGGCACATCGGAGTCTGTCCTTGAACTTTCTTTTAGCGTAGACGCTGTAAATGCTGGCTTTGGTTTATGGAACACCAGTAACCGGGCATTAGAGCCTAAAGCCGCTTTGCATAGTTTATTAAATGACAGCACCATCGGTGGCAGAAGAAAAATCCTTTCCGTAGCAAATGCCTCCGGACAATTTATAGGTGGTATATTCCCAACCAATACTGCTGCAAACTATATCTTAAGAACAGCAGAATTATACTTAATAAGAGCGGAAGCCCGGGCACAAAAATCAGCACCTGATTTAATTGGTGCGGTAGAAGATTTGAATGCTGTCAGGTTCCGGTCAGCTGTGCCGCTTACGACTGCTTTTGCTAAGGAGGATATTTTACAGGGGATAGAAAATGAACGCAGGGTTGAATTTGCGCTCGAGCCATTTCGCTGGTTCGACCTGGTTAGAACAGGAAGGGCCGCCGCAGTGCTGGGCGCTACCAATCCTGAAAAATATATTTTTCCAATTCCGGCTTCAGAGATTTTAGCTGATCCATCACTGGACCAGAACCCGGGTTATTAACGCTTAAAAATTATTTACCGCTTAACCTAAATATTATGAGTGGGGAAACAATCAACAATTCAAGGTCATTATTCAGCAAAATATTTCATTCCGCCGGTGCATATTTAAACAAGATTGTACCGCCTGAACTGAAATTTAAGGAATGGAAGAGCTGGGAGAAAATACTTTTTCGTTTCTTCTTTATTTTTTTGCTGCTGTTAATATTGCCATTCGACTGGAAGATTTTAAGAGATTTCTTTTCAATTAACTGGCTGCACCTTCACCTGCACGACCTGTTCAGGTTATCTAAATACCAGGTGCAGTTTATTGCAGAACATAATTTGCCGAAATGGGGTATTGGAGTATTTGCCAACTGGGGCATTGCTGCTGTGGTAGCAATTATCGGTACTGCAATATGGAGCAGGGTTGATAAAAATAAGAAGGAATACAATGTATTGTATTACTGGCTGAGAGTGATTGTGCGTTACCGCCTTGCTTTTGTTTTGATCACTTATGGGTTTATTAAATTTTTTCCATTGCAGATGCCTTACCCCTCTTTGAGTAACCTGCTAACAAATTATGGAGATTACTTTCCCTGGAAAATTTATTTTCAAACGGTTGGCATTGCACCCAGGTATGAATCGTTCCTTGGTTTTGTTGAAATTCTTTCTGCCTTCTTACTGGTCAACAGGAGAACAGTTACGTTTGGTGTTGGGTTGATATTTGGCTTTATTGGGAATGTTGCAGTGGTAAATGGCTTTTATGATATTGGAGAACTGATTACGAGCGCTTTTATTGTTTTACTGGCATCGTTTTTATTTGTAAATGATATTCCGCGGCTGTATAATTTACTGGTGAATGAGTTACCAACCAGGGCTAATAAACTGGTGCCTGATTTCTCCAGTCCAACGCTCAAAAAGGCAAGGCTGGCATTGAGATACAGTTTTCTTTTTTTTGTTTTAGTTTTTGCATACAAGAGTTTTGACAGTTATGCCCACGATCCCTACAAACTGCCAAAAAACCCCGGCCTGGCCAATGCTTACGGTTATTATAATGTAAAACATTTTGTATTGAATAAGGATACGATCGCTTATTCAAAAACAGATCGGGTAAGATGGCAGGATGTGATATTTGAAAAGTGGTCAACGCTGACTATTAAATCAAACAAGCCTGTCAAAATTGATTTTTCCAGTGGTGAAGTAGCTGCCGAAAAAGATATTGACAGGAATTATGAACTGGCTGGTTATGCAGGGAGGCATTATTTTTATTATGATGCGGATACTGTTAACCAGGTGCTGTCACTCCAAAATAAAAATATCAATCACCGGAACGAAAAAATGGTTTTACATTATGAAAGACCAAATGATTCTACCATCGTATTAAATGGCATTAATGAAAACAGCGATTCTATTCACGTGGTATTGAGCAGGATCAATAAAAAATATATGATGTTTGAAGGAAGACGCAAACCTGTAAAAATTTAGGCATTTTAAATCTTAATAACCAGCACTAAAATATTTCCATGTCAACTGAAGTTATCGACGCTGCTCTGCCTGTTGCAGAGAAAACAGCAAGTCATAAAAAAACAGGTAAGTCACCTGTAAAAACCAGGTGGACCAATAACCAGAAGGTCGCTTTCAGAATAGCTTTTTTGTATATCCTGTTATTGTGTATCCCCACATACGAACGCTTCTATACGCACCTCTTTGGATTGGAGTTCTCTAAAATTACCTATCATGATTTTCAGTCAATAGTTGCTTTCTGGCCGCCACAAATTATATTGATTGAATCAGAAGAAGGGGTGTTCGGTATTTTTAACTATATCAATCTTTTTTTGGTGTTGGTGATAGCTGTTGCCGGCGGCTTAATCTGGACAGCGCTCGATAAGAAATCTGATAACTACAGCAAACTCTATTACTGGATACGTGTGCTGGCAAGATACCGCCTGGCTTACGGTATGATTGGTTGGGGATTAAAGAAAGCCTTTCCCATGCAGATGGTATATCCTACGCAGGGTATGCTCAACACATCTTTCATTGATTTTGCCGAAAAGAAATTATACTGGTCGCATGTAGGGGTTTCTTTTAATTACACGGTATTTCTTGGTTTTGCAGAAATCATACCCGGCCTGCTTTTGTTGCATAGAAAAACATCCGTGCTGGGTGCAGCATTGGCGGCGGTTGTAACATTTAATATCTGTATTGCTAATCATGCGTATGATGCGGGCGTGGCTGTGCCCGCAGCATATTTTTGCATTATTGGAATTTTTATAGCCTCGTACGACCTGCCCAAAATCTGGAAACTAATAGTAAATGAAAAAGACATTTTACAACCGTACAGGTATTACCCAACCTTCCCGGAAAAATGGCAACGTTATTTAAGAACAGCTTTAAAATTCACCTTTAATTTCATCTTTGTGCCATTGGCTGCAGCAGCATGGGCCTATGGTTTTTTCAATGTTAATAATTATAACATACCGAGCACTCCCGGTATAGCACAAACAAAAGGATATTATAATGTGACAGAGTTTCGCCTCAACAATAAAGTAATTCCTTATTCTCCAGAAGACCCGGTAAGATGGCAGGATGCCATATTTGAAGACTGGTCAACACTGAGTTATAAAACCAACCGCGGCGCCATAGCAGACAGGATGATCGGTTATTCGCCTTTAAGGGTAAAAGGTGATAAAAAGAATTCGAAGCTGAACCAGGTAAATACACAGGATTCAGATAAGCTATCAAAAGAAAAAAAGAACAGGGATCTTGGGGTAACAAGATGGGAAGTGGGCGGTATGGCCGGAGACAGGCGATATTTTTTTTATAAAGCAGATACAGTGAAAAATATTTTATACCTGCAAAACAAGAATAAAAATCATAAAGACGAAACGCAGATTTTGCATTACACCAGGCCCGGAGCCACAAGAATTATTTTATCTGGTGTAAATGAGTTTAAAGATTCCGTTTATGTAGTGCTGGATAAACAAGATAAAAAATATCCGCTGGTGGAAGGAAGGCAAACAAAGATGAAGGAATTTTAATCATCATTAATTAACAGGAGAATTTCTCATTACCACTAAATAAATGGCGCATAAAATTGTTATTGCAGGCGGCACTGGTTTTCTGGGCCGATCTATTATCAACTATTTGCAACAGCAAACCGATATTAAAATAATTGTTCTTACCAGGGGCCATTCAAAAAAGAATCACCATGTATCTTACGTGCATTGGGACGCAAAAACAGCCGGTGATTGGATAAACGAAATAGAAGAAAGTACAGCCGTAATTAACCTCGTAGGTAAATCCGTTAACTGCCGGTACACCACCAAAAATAAACAGGAGATCATTGCTTCAAGGGTAGATGCTACAGTGGCAATTGGGCAGGCTATTCAGCAGCTAAGGTATCCTCCCAAAGTTTGGATCAACGCCGGCTCTGCCGCCATATTCGGCGACGGTGGCGATATCATTAAAGATGAAAATTCAGCGGTGGGAGATGGCTTCTCCGCTGAAGTTTGCAAAATATGGGAGAAGGCATTTTTGAGTATAGATACAATTCATACAAGAAAAGTTTTTTTGAGGATCGGCCTGGTCTTTCAAAAAAATACCGGCTTGTTGCAGCCATTTGCCAACCTGGTTAAGACCGGGTTTGGCGGCGCCATAGGTAAAGGCGATCAATACACTTCATGGATCCATGAAGATGATTTTGTAAATGTGATTTATGCCGCTTTGGAAAATGAGGATTATGAAGGTGTTATCCATTGTGCGAGCCCTTATCCTGTAACCAACAAACATTTTATGACGGCTTTACGAAGTTCCCTGAACAGGTCATTCGGTTTTAGTAACCCCGCCTTATTTGTAAAGCTGGGTGCTTTTTTTATTGGGACAGAAGCGGAACTTGTTTTAAAAGGGAGAAGAGTTGTGTCTACAATACTGAAAGAAAAGAATTTTGTGTTTCAATATCCTCAAATAGAAGATGCCCTTCAACATTTACTTTCTAGTAAGCAAGTGTATACTTTTGCAAAACAATAAATGGTATGCAAAAAAAAGATGTTGATGTGGTAGTAGTGGGTGCTGGTCCGAACGGGCTGGCAGCAGCCATTGTATTGCAACAGGCCGGCTTATCTGTTTTGATCATTGAAGGAAAAGATACGATCGGTGGCGGCCTCCGTTCTGCTGAATTAACACTACCGGGTTTTACGCATGATATCTGCTCAGCCATCCATCCCATGGCGGTGGCATCTCCATTTTTTGACACACTGCCTTTGGATCAGCATGGGCTTGAATATATTTATCCGCCCTTATCTGCTGCACATCCGTTTGATGATGGCACTGCGGCAATCCTCACCAAATCAATCAATGAAACCGCAGCTTCGCTCGGGATTGACAGGGATGCTTACATAAAATTAATTGAACCCCTTGTTCAAGACTGGCCCGTAATGGTAACAGATGTTTTATCTCCATTGCATTTTCCGGCACATCCTCTTAAAATGGCGCGCTTTGGTTTAAAAGCATTGACGTCCGCACTATACCTCTCTAAAAAATTTAAAGCAACAGCTGCTAAAGGTTTGTGGGCAGGCATGGCAGCACATTCCATTCAACCATTATCAAATCTTTCCACTTCTGCGATAGGCCTGGTATTAATGGCAGCGGGTCATTTGGGCGGATGGCCTGTTCCGAAAGGAGGCGCTCAAAAAATTGCCCAGGCGCTCGCCGCTTATTTTTTATCCATCGGTGGAAAGATCGTAACAGGATTTTATGTAAAAAAACTGGAGCAACTTCCATCATCCCGCGCCGTATTATTTGATGTTACCCCAAAGCAATTATTAGAAATAGCAGGCCATCGCTTTTCCTCCATCTATCAATGGCAATTAAAAAAGTACCGCTATGGCATGGGGGTGTTTAAAATTGATTTTGCTTTGGATGGGCCGATCCCATTTTCATCCCCCGATTGCCGCAATGCCGGTACCATTCATATTGGTAATACGCTGGAGGAAATTGCAATGGCGGAACAACAAACAGCAAATGGGATTCATCCCGAAAAACCTTTTGTATTACTGGCGCAGCAAAGTTTATTTGATGCTACAAGGGCCCCGGCAGGAAAACATACTGCCTGGGCTTACTGTCATGTGCCCAATGGTTCAGCTCTTGACAGAACGAATGTTATTGAAGCGCAAATAGAACGTTTTGCGCCGGGGTTCAGGGAAAGGATACTGGCAAAGCATGTTATGAACACAACTCAGTTAGAAGCATACAATCCAAATTATATCGGTGGGGATATCAATGGCGGCATTATTGATATCGGGCAGTTGTTTACAAGGCCGGCATTAAGATATTCACCTTACAGAACTTCTGCAAAGGGCCTGTATATCTGCTCGTCTTCCACACCTCCAGGTGGTGGCGTACATGGCATGTGCGGCTATCATGCGACACAAAGGGTTTTAAAAGATATTTTTTCAAATCAATACAAGCAACCATGAGCATCCCTAAAAAAATTATTGTACACGAAGACTGGGCGGTAGTGATACTCGGCTTTCTCATTATTGTTATCACACTCTCCGGTTTAGTTTTGCCGGTGCCTGTTTTTAACTGGACCAGTTCTGCTGAATTATTTTCGAAAGTGCTATCAGCAAAAAATTTGCAGGTAATATTGTTACAGTTTTTGTTGGTGATAACTATTGCAGGCGTTGGTGCGTTGCTTACCAATAAGCCATTAAAAAGTTTCCTGCTGGGTTTTCCCGTTCTTTATATCTTAACCATTATTGCGTTGATCCTGTCAGGCAGTGGTGCAGTAAGGAGCTTAAATCTTGAAGCAGTGATCATCAGTCTTACGATTGGGTTGATCATCAGTAATTTTTTTAAAGTGCCGGATTGGTTAAGAGAATCTTTGTCAACCGAGTTGTATGTGAAAATTGGATTGATATTATTAGGCACCAGTGTGATCTTTGGAGATATTTTGAAAGCTGGCACATTGGGATTGGTGCAGGCGCTGCTGGTAGTTATTTCTGTTTGGTATTTTGCTTTTTGGGTAAGCAAAAAATTGAAGGTAGATGATGAACTGACGATGATGCTCTCCAGCGCTGTGTCTATTTGTGGTGTGTCTGCGGCCATCGCCACTTCCGGCGCTATCAAGGGAGATCCTAAAAAGTTGTCTTATATCATTTCACTGGTGCTGATCACTGCAATCCCCATGATGATCGGTATGCCATACCTGGCAAATGCACTCGGCCTTTCACAGGAGGTAACAGGTGCATGGCTGGGTGGCACTATCGACACAACAGGGGCTGTTGTTGCTTCCGGTACATTGGTGGGTGAGGACGCCTTAAAGATCAGTACAATAGTAAAATTTTCACAGAATGTTTTATTGGGGGTCGCTGCTTTTGCCATTTCTATTTACTGGAGTTATACCAAACGACCCGGTGTTGAAGGCAAGCCGGTAAAACCTACACTGGGTGTAATATGGGAACGCTTTCCAAAATTTGTGCTAGGATTTATTGCAGCTTCATTGGTATTTTCTTTTTTCATTCAGCCATCGGTCATTGCTGAAGTAAAAGGTTCATTAAAAAATTTGCAGGGGCTTTGGTTTACACTGGCATTTACCAGCATCGGCCTGGAAACTAAATTCAGCGACCTCTTCAAATATGAAAACCGGAAACCGCTGTATGCATTCCTGATTGCCCAGGCATTTAATATTATTATTACGCTTATCATTTCTTATTTTCTGTTCAGGTAACATTACGGCGGGACTAAGCGCTGATCTGGAGGCGCCCGGTTACAGGTGATTTGCAGGGGTGTCTTTATATCAAAAGCCGAAAAGCCAACAGCCATTTTTTTGATACAACTGTTTTTACACATCCTCCCTGAAAATTGAATAAATTAGTCTATTAAAATGATGGACTGTAAATTTTTCTTCTTGGCTTTGGTCTTAGTCGTTTTTGATTTAAAAATTGCTCAATGATGAATCCTGTAAATACGAAAGATTTTATCGACCTGCTTCGTACTACGCACAAAGCCGAATGGGAAGCCAGTCCACCGGCACAGGATGCTATTGCGTGGCTGAATCACCCGCTACAAATTCTTTTTCCCACTAACCAATTGCCCAAGCAAACATCTTATAATGGCATTCTTAAAAAGAACCAGATTGAATTGGAGAATATTTTATTAAGCTACCTTGATCCCAAAATATTCAACATAGAAGAAACCGTAGCTTTATTTTATAATTTCAGCTATGTTTGGATCTGTTTTAAATGAGCAATATAGTGAAAGAAGGTTTACGCCTGTAAGTTGTAATTTTTTATATTTTCAAAATAAAAGTCAATTAAATTTATAGAAGCTACTACCCGCTACAAGAAGCACGCTAATGAAGGTTAGTTGTACTTGTATAGCGCTTAATTAAAAAGCTGCAAAAAATAATTGACTTATTTACTTTCAGAAAAAGTTTACCCTGCCATTTTCCACATCATAAAGCGCACCTGTTATTTTGATTGCACCCTGTTGTTCAAGTTCGGCTATAATCGGGCTTTCCCTTTTAATTCTGTCTATTGTTAAAAAAACATTTAGTTCGGTAACGTTTTTTACAAATGCTTCATTCGACCCATTTCTGTTCTCGGTAGTTACCTTTTCATTATAAATGGCGGGTTGAATCTTATTGAGTAGTGTGGTAAGGTTTCCCATTTCTACATGGTTACAAGCGCCTACTATAGCACCGCATTTAGTATGCCCCAGTACAACAATAATTTTTGTTCCCATTACCTTAGTTGCAAATTCCATACTGCCCAAAATATCTTCATTTAAAATATTGCCGGCAATGCGAATGCTAAAAATATCACCAAGTCCCTGGTCGAAAACCAGCTCAGCCGAAGTACGGCTGTCAATGCAACTTAGAATTGTTGCAAATGGAAACTGTCCTTTTGAAGTTTCATTTACCTGCTGCAATAAATTTCGGTTTGCCTTTAAGTTTTTCATAAATCTTTCGTTACCCTCTTTCAGAATTTCAAGCGCTAAATCGGGTGTTAAACTGCTTTGGGTTTCTCTTGAATGTGTGTGCATGTTATTTTTTTTATTGATTATAGTATGTAAAAATCCTTTGCCGGATATGGGCCGGGAATATCTGTATCGTTTAGCAACTGTTTTAAATTAATTTCGATTGTTGTGGCAATGGTTGTCATAGCCGTGTCGGTAGGCTGGTTACTGAATGGATCTTGCAAATGAGTAGCCGATTTTTCTAAAAGAAAAAAAGTAGCGGAAATTACCAGTAGCAGAGGGATTTCAAACTGGCTTTCAATATCCCGAAGGGCTATACAAAGGGTGATAACAAAAATATAAATGAAAAAGTGTAAAAAAAGCCGGTAGGTAGAGGGAAAGATGGTAGTTTTTATCCGTTCTGCCATCCCCATTGAGTTAGAGAAGTTTACTAAGGTATTGTTGATTTGAATCTGACTGAAAATATCAAGCTGGTCTTTGTCTTTTAATTCAGCAATTTGCAAAGCATTAAGTTGTAACAATGCCAGCGGCTTATTATTATGTTTGCCGATAGCGGTTAATTCACCTGATGAAATATATTTTTCTAAATTCTCAGTTGGGTTTAAACCCCTTAAGCTTTGCCCTAAACTAAAACACCAGGCAATTTGCCGGTGGGCAATTTCTTTAATTGCGTTCTCGTTCCCTTTATTTACAAATGATTGTAGCTGTAAAACAAAACTTCTGCTATCATTTACAATACTTCCCCAAATTTTACGTGCTTCCCACCACCTATCGTATGACTGACTGAGTTTGAATGACAGGATTACCGAAATTGCAGTTCCTAAAAATGCAGGTATAGAAAGTGGCATTTCCGGGATTACGGTTTTAAATTTTTGCGTAAAATAGTATACTACGATTGCAATAACCAGCACATAAATTATCTCAAACTTTATTTTATTGAGAATAAAATGAACCGGTATCTTTTTATTGAGTAACATCGTTCGGTCGTTTAATTTATTTGTTGCATCAAAGATAATAAAGCTTCCTTTTATTATAGTAATACTATTATAAATTATTGTAAAAGTTTTGTTAATAGAGTCATTACTATTTTTAATGACTTATTTATTAGCTTTGTAAAAACACTTGATAAAATGGATTTTCAGGTAAAATTTAAGGTAAACGAAAAGATATTTTTACGTGACCCCGAAAGTAGTGAAGTGGGAAGGCAAATGATAAAAATATCCATTGACCTGATTTATAAATTAGGGTTTGAGCAATTTACTTTCAAAAAACTGGCTACAGAGATAAACAGTACAGAAGCCACTATTTACAGGTATTTTGAAAACAAACACCGGCTGTTATTATATATCCTAAACTGGTATTGGTGCTATATGGAGTTTTTAGTAATGTTTACATTACAAAACGTGGCTGATAAAAAAGAAAAATTAAAATTAATCATCCGGCTTCTGACACACGAATTGCCTGAAAGTTCTGGTCAGCTTGACTATAATAAAAAATACCTCAATCAAATTGTAATAACGGAAAGCAGCAAGGTTTATCTGGTGAAAGAGGTGTCGGAAATAAATAAAAATGAGGTTTTTAAGCCCTATAAAGATTTATGTGCAAAAATTGCAGAAAGTATTTCTGCCTATAATCCTGCATATAAATACCCAAGGTCTTTAAGTACAACGCTTATTGAAACCTCACATGATCAACAATATTTTAGTATTAATTTACCCAAACTAACTGATGCACCTGCAAAAAATAATTCAGAATTTACAAGTGAATTTTTAGATAATTTATTATTTAAGGTGTTGGGATAAATTACCTTCAATATAGTAGGCTGTTTCAGAATATAAATTAAGCGATAACATACCTATTTTAATTGTTATCCGAACTTTTGATAGTTGAATGAGACTTATTGATATCTGTTAGTAATCCTGTTCAGTACCCATTGTCAATCATCCTATTTTCAGCCCTTCAAAAGGTAACGTGCTTATTTATAATGATTTTAAAATAGACACCTGCCAAATATGTGAGGTACGCATTCTTACGATGTGCCATTTTTTTTAATTCTTTTATTAGTTACCGGCAATACAATTCCCTTATAAATATTCGCTTCATTTTTTAAAGATGAAATTGTTGTTTATGTAAATAGAAAGGGCTTGATCGTTTTGTTGCTTCCCTTTAGAATGCTGTATAGCTGCCGGTTAGACGGGAAGCCCAATTCCTCAGCAAGCTGTGCTGATGGGAATGTACAGTTATTTCTAACTGGTTTTGATTTTTCTATTCTTAATAAAATCAGCATTAATGGCTATTGCTTCCGTTTTTCATTTTCAGGGTTTTATAATGCACAAGCCCCAGGCTTAATCCTCCAATTGTATTTAACAGCAGTTCAACCCTAAAACTTAAATGATCATGCGAAAAAAGGATGATCAGCATTATTATATTTCCAAATACTATAGCAAATTGAAATAAACCAGTTTGCTGGCGGAACGATTTATTTACTACCATGGGTACAGTACTGAGTATAGCGACACTACATAATACGGGATGGACCCAAACATCATGGAGTAATAAACCGGGTAGGAAAATTATTAAGAAGGGCAACACCCAGCAGTGAATAAAACACAAACAGGAGGCGAATAAACCGGAATAGTCAGCCAGGTAAATCAAATTTGATTTTCGAAAATATTTATAAATGTGTTTCATTTGTGTAGAATGTTGCAGGTTTAAAGGGTTATGATATAAAGCGCCTTTTTAAAACCGTCTCTTTTTTATAATAAGCAAGGGCTAACAAGAAAGTCCGCCCTTGCTTTTATTTAACATCACCAGGTAGTGCAGTGATTGACTGAAGTTTTATTATAATCACATCACAGTTTTACTTCGAAAATCAGGTTAATGGGATTTTGTTGGGCTATCCTGAACCGGGAGTAGCCAGCTTCATGTACAATTTGTTCAATAGCAGCCGGACCAGCCTGTGCCCCAAGACAATAATCGCCCTCCTCCGAATGGGAATGCGGTACACATAAGGCGGTGGAAGCAGCATAAAACATTCTCCCGATCGGGTTAAAATTATCCTCCGGATTATCGCCTGCATTTGGCTCCACAAATAACAATGAACCTTCCTGCGCTAATTTAGTTCGGGCATAGCGAAGGGCTTTAAGCGGATTTCCCAAATCATGCAGACAATCAAAGAAACAGATCATATCAAAATTACCTTGTCCATATCCTTCGGCATCTGCTTGTATAAAAAATACATTGGTAAGTCCTTTTTCTGCTGCGCGGCGCCTGGCTACAACTATCGATTCCTGGTGATAATCAAATCCATAAAATTCAGCATTGGGGAACGCCTCCGCCATCAGGATAGTGGAAGCGCCATGTCCGCAACCTATATCTGCCACCCGTCCGCCATTAATCAATTTTTCTTTCATTCCTGTCAATGAAGGGATCCATACCTTGTTTAAATTGGCTAAGTATCCCGTTCTGTAAACGGTTTCAACTCCATGAAAAAGATCATGATGATGTTCATGCCAGCCTATTCCGCTGCCTGAGGTAAAGGCTTTTGAAAGCTTGTCTTTGTCTTTCCACAAACTATTTACTACATAGTAAGCAGGTCCCAGTAAAAACGGACTATCTCCTTCTATCAAAACCAGCGCATGTTCTTCCGGTAATTCATAGGTTTTGTTTTCCGCATCATAAATCACATACCCGCCTGCTGCCTGGTTGTTAAGCCATTCCCGGATGTACCGCTCATAGGTATTTGTTTTACCGGCCAATTGAGCTGGTGTTAGCGGGCCTGCACCACGCATTTCCTGGTACAAACCCAGTTCCTGTCCGAGTAAGGTCATTACTCCTGAGTAATTTGCGGAAAGATCCAGGATAAACTGGCCAAGGAATTGTTCTGCCTTCCTGAGGTCTGTTACTTTTTTTTCTTCTGTTAAAACTGACATGTCATTATACTTTTTAGATGATTAATATTGGTAATCTTCGTGATTGCCAATACAAAAGTAGAATGACGGTATGCGGGGGGATTTGCAGTTTAGTCCAAATTATTGATCATTTGGGCCAGGTGGGTTATTAATAAGCTAAGGGTGAGTTTTGCTGGCGAAATTGTTGTGGTGGTAAATCATACTGTTTCTTAAAGCAGCGAATAAAATTTGAGGTAGTCTCAAACCCGGATTTGTAAGCTATTTCGCTAACACTTTCTTCCGTAGTCAGTAAATGCACCCTGGCATATTTCAATCGCATTTCTATTAACCATTTATTGAGGGAAGTGCCAAAAATCTCCTGAAAATCTCTTTTGAAACCGGAAAGACTGCGATGCGTTAATTTGGCAAACTCATCCTGGTTTAAAGGATACAGGTAATTGTCCATCATAACCTGTTTCAGATTAGCTTTTTCTTCCCTGGCCAATGAAAAGAAATAAGCAGTTAATTCCGGGTTGATATTGCCGGTAATAACCTGTAACACCAATTCTTTGAACTTAAGTTTCAATAAATGTTCTGAAGGATTCTGCTGGTGTAAAAAATAACTGATCATCGATTCGAAATAGAGCTTAAAACTGAGATCTACCGCTAATCTTAAAACGGTAGATTGGACCTCCTTGCATTTTTGGGCAAATTGCGATTCTATAACTACCTGCCGTATAAAATCATCAGGAATAAAGAAGATTAAAGCACAAAACTGTTCTTCGTAATAGTTTTTTATTATGTGTGCCCCTTTTTTGCAAAATATAGCATCTCCTACCTTTACAGGAAATTCTCCGTCAGGGGTTATCCATGTTTTTGTGCCACTTTGAATAAAAGCAAGATAACTGTGCTGCGACCAAATACCACTGCGAACATCACCTGGCATGCATTGATACTCGACAAACAACAGGCCATCACATTCCAGTTTCCTGTAGTTGGTTTTTAGATTATATTCATATAGATTATTCATGCAGGGAACTTCAATTTTGATAAACGAAAAGGGAAGCCACTAACGGTTTCGGCGGAGCAATATCCGCCGTCAGGGCTCCTGTTTTGTACATTGTTGGCAGCAGTTGTTTTTTCACTCATAAAGGAAAGGTTTGATAGCATATTGGAAGCCCCGCTATTTTAACGTGCCATAGCTATTATTGTACTCTTTGTTTTCCTTGGGCCATGTGAATTTCAAGGCCGACCAAATGGAATTTATGCTGATGCATTTGCTTTCTACCAGTCCAAAGTCGTATCCCAATTTAATGACTGATTTTATATCAAGATCTGTGTCAAACTTTCGCGACTTGGGCCAGGAAACCCAAAGCATTCCTTTATTGTGCAAGTGTTCTATCAACTTTGGAAATTTTCTGATAAAATGTTTTTGATCTTTAGCAAAGAAGTGTATATAATCGAACTTACCGGAAAGATTACTTTTTAAGTCGAGCATCGAGGAATAGATTTCAGTAGCCGTGTCAGCAGGTGCGTCAACAAACAACGTCCGCATATGTTCTTTGATACCAATCTTTTCGGAAACTAACTTTTTCATAGATCTATCAAACTATGTGTTTTCATCGATAATATGGTTGTCTGCAGTTCGTCGGCATTTACAATTGCTGCCAACTCATTATATATTCAATTTGGCATAAATGTCAGCACGGCAGTTTGTGAAAAGACTTCTGCCATTGCATAAATATACACAGATTGTTTATAAGGGCAAAAGCACGCATGCAATTAAAATTGTCGCAGGGGATTAAAGGGTTGCCAACCTTCAAAAAGGGATTTATAAGTTGAAATGAACTTTTAAAGGGTTGGCAACCTTTGCTTCAATTTTAAATGCACCCCTTTACCCAAAAAATAGGGTTATTTTTATAAAATAACTTTAACGATTTCCAACTATTTTCTATGAATATAAAACTGGCTCAATTTATTTTATCCTTACTGCTGGTTACTATCATTCCACCCTGCAATACCGTTCATGCGCAAACGAAACCCGCAACATCGGTCCGGCAAAAACTATTGTTTAACGACAACTGGACATTTAAACTCACTGATCAAAAAGAATTTTCGAAAACTGATTTTGACGACGACAACTGGCGGAAACTTTCCCTTCCGCACGACTGGAGCATTGAAGGCGCTTTCGATGAAACAACTGGCGGTACCAATGGTTACCTGCCCTGCGGCATTGGCTGGTACCGAAAATCTTTTACCAGGCCGGCTGCTATGAAGGATAAAGATGTGGTGGTGCAGTTTGACGGCGTGTATATGAACAGCGAAGTGTGGATCAATGGCTCATTCCTGGGTCGCTATCCTTATGGCTACAGCAGTTTTCAATACAACCTGACCGAATATCTTAAACCTGGCGACAGCGCGGTGAATGTTATTGCGGTAAGGGTCGACCATTCGCTGCAACCTTCCACCCGTTGGTACAATGGCTCGGGCATCTACCGCAATGTATGGCTGCTGGCAACTAACTATGCGCATTTCCATAATTATAAAGGCGTCTTCATCACCACCCCTTCTGTATCTGTCGGGCAGGCATCGGTTAATATTGATTATGAAATGGCGGCCAATTTTTTTTCTTTTGAAGAAAAAACTGCCTGGCAAAAAAATACCTGGGAACCAACAGCCATCCACAAAAAAGCTATCGTTCGAAGCACCATAACCGACTCAAAAGGTAATGTGGTGGCTAAAAATGAAACCGTGCATGATCTTCAAAATTTTGAAAACAGGTTTAAAATTTCGCATGCAATAAAAGTTGATCACCCATCGCTATGGTCGTCATCAAACCCTGTACTGTATTACCTGAAAAGTGAAATTGAATGTGAAGGCAAAGTACTGGATGACCAGGTTACCTCATTTGGCATCCGCAAAGTGGAATTCATTGCAGGTAAGGGAATGTTTGTAAACGGCAAACCCGAAAAATTGAAAGGGGTTTGCCTTCATCACGATGCCGGCTCTTTTGGGGCTGCTGTTCCTATCCAGGTATGGCACTATCGTTTACAAAAATTAAAGGAAATGGGTTGCAATGCTATCCGCCCCAGCCATTGCCCGTTTGATCCTGAGTTTTACAATCTTTGTGATACAATGGGCTTTTATATCCTTGATGAAGCTTTTGATGAATGGACAAGGGGCTATCCCTGGAATTTCACCGAAAATAACCGGGGTAAAGCCATGTATGGTTACCATCTCTATTTCAATCAATGGCATGAAACGGATCTGAAGTCCATGATCTGGCGCGACCGTAACCATCCTGCTGTGGTAATGTACAGTATCGGCAACGAAATACCCGACCAGATGGATCCCCATGGGGCAGGGCTGGCCGGGCAACTGGTAGATATCTGTCATGCCGAAGATCCTACCCGCCCGGTTACCGCTGCATGCGATAAATTTGCAGTGGCCAATAAAAATGGATTTATGGATGTGCTTGACATTTCCGGTTATAATTATGTGGACCGCGAACATGGCGATAAAATGTACCAGCCGGAATACAATAAGCGGCCGGGAAAGCTATGCCTTGGCACCGAAACCTATCACAGCACCCGCAACTTTATTGGCTACCGCGATTTTGATTATGCAATCGGCGAATTCGTTTGGTCTGGCTTTGATTACTTAGGCGAATCAGGTAAATACCCGCGACGTGGATGGGATGCCGGTATCATTGATATTGCGGGAAATGAACGTTCTGAATATTACCTCCGCAAAAGTTATTGGACCGGCGAACCGGTTGTTCGCATAGCCATACAAAAAAAAGAAAAAGCAGAAACTGAATGGTATCCCCGGCTATGCGAATCTGGCTGGAACTGGGCTGCAGGTGATACTTTACCGGTGTATGTGTATACCAATTGTGACGAAATTCAACTGCTTTTGAACAACGAGTCACTAGGGAGAAAAAAAGTTGAAAAGGATTTATATTATGCACGCTGGAATATAAAATATACACCCGGAAGCATAAAGGCCATTGGTTACAAAAACAATAAAAAAGTATCGGAACATTTACTGAAAACGTCCGGCCAACCTGTAAAAATTTCAGTAAACGCTATCAAAAGCCCATTAAAAACCAACGGTGAAGCAATAACCTTTCTGGAAGTTTCCATCCTTGATGAAAAAGGGAACCTTGTTCAAAATATGGACCAGGAGATAACAGTAAATGCAATAGGTAATGCGAAGCTGATTGGATTGGATAACGGTGATTTAAATTATACCGGTTTATTTAAAATCAATAAAAGAAAAACCTATCGCGGAAAATTGCTGGTAACCATAAAAAGCAGTTCGGTAGCCGGAATTGCAAGGGTTGAACTGGTACCGGAAAGACTGAAACCGGTACAGTATGCGTTAGGGACAGATGTAGTGAAGCAGCTAAATGCGCAATGATGAACCGATGTCAATGCGGTAATGCTTTTTTTAATAAAAGACTTTTGCGTCCTGCAAAAACAAGGGAAGTCTTTTTTAAATTATACTGCCGTAACCTTAAGGGTAGCAGTCACAGAATTACGTCTTTGCCTGTGGTAGTGCAAATTGACGGTAAATGATATCGCTATACCATATCAGGTATTAAAACCTATATAAAACTATTGGTACCACTAATAAAATTAAAAGGGTGCATTTAAAATTGTAGTGGGGGGACTTAAAAGGTTGGCAACCCTTGCAACAATTTTAAATACACCCAACAAAAAAAATTCGAATATGTCTTCAAGAAGAAAATTTATCCATCAGTCAGGTGCATTGCTGGGAACTGCTTTACTGGGCCCCACCTTTTTCAATAATGCGTTAGCTCTTGAACAAAGCTTTCCTTCGGGTAAAGAAGCCGATTTTGGTTCCTGGCTATATACTTCCAACGGGTTGCCCGTTTATGAGTATAAAGGCAGGTTGCCTTTTTCGGCAGTGGATAAAGATGGGAAAGATGCCCTTTTACCGGAAGATCCCTACTTTATACTGGGGAATTACCGGTGTACGCTTTTTGCGCATGCGAGCGGTATCCTTCAGTTTTTAACAGGAGAAAGAGCCTGGACAAGAATTAATGCGGCTGATGTAATAAACTATGGCGCCAATACGGCCAAACTGTCTGTTGTGGAAAAAAATGGACGCAAAGACTACGATTTGGTAGGGGTTAAATCATTGGGAGCAGATCCCTCAATTACCAAACGTTTTTTTGGTACCGGCTTCGCACGGTACGAATATAACCTCAATAACCAGGTTGAGTGTAAAAGAATCCTTTCTGTAAAACCTTCTGATAAAATCCATACGGGTAACCCTGCTGTCACAATCAGCGTATTGTTAAAAAATAATACGGCTGAGAAATTGACGGTTTCTTACGAGGAAAAAATATTTATGAATTACCTTCCTTTAACCTTGCAGGAAAAACTTAAAACTTCGAGGGCCGTTGGCTACACCCAAAAAATAACTACGGATACCAAACGGCAAACAGCAATTTGTGCTATTGGTTATGAAGAAAAGGCTTTTTTAACTCCGCACAAAAAGGAAGACAGCAATTTATACGACACCCATCCGGTTTCGGTTTTTATGTATGCGGAGCAGAAAGAAGGTGCCACCGTTACTTGTACTGCTGCTGTTTCGGGCGCTGATGCTTTGTGCACCACCATCGGTACTTCAGTTATGCCCGGCGAAACAAAATCCTTCAGCATAGTGGTTGGATTAAATTACGAGAAGAGTTTTCCCGTTATCAATCAGCAGCTAAAAGAACTTTTTGTGGATGCGGATTTCAAACAACCGTTAGAAGGGTTATTTACCAGGCAATGGAAAAAAAAGCTCCCTGATTTTTCTGCCGAAACCAACGATATATTTAAAAGGGAAATGTGTTGGAATGCCTATGTTTTAGAAGCTATGGCTACCTATAGCAGTTATTTCAACGAAACCTATGTACCACAGGGTACGATCTACACTTATGAGGATGGAGAAAATATATCTAACAGGGACCATTCGCAGGCGCTGCTTCCCTTGTGTTATACCAATCCGCCACTGGCTAAATCTGCTTTGCGTTATGTGATGAAACATACCAGTTATCTTGGAGAAATTAAAAGGGGCACGGGTGGTTTTGGTTATATAGAACCCTCCATTTACAAAGAAAGCGATGAGCAGTTGTATTTGTTCATGGCATTGTCTGAATACCTGAGGATTACAAAAGATTATGGCTTGTTAGACGAAACGGTAAACTATTACCCGATGGAGTATCAGCAAACAGGCAAAGTGATCGATTTATTGAAAAAATATTTTATTTATCTAAGGGATGAAGTGGGCAGGGGGAGGAATGGCCTTGTAAAAATCTTAAACTCAGACTGGAGCGATTCTTTCTTCCACAAATTTTCGCCAAACCTTTATTCGCAGTTTGCTGAGTCCATTTTAAATACAACGATGGCATTGGCCGTATTGCCAAAACTGCTAGTTGAGTTAACGCAATCTGCTGACAAAAAATTGATGCCATTGATAGCGGCTATTCAAAAATACCATGATGAATTATCTGCTGCATTTTTAACCGATTTTGGTAACAGGAATTTTGCCGCAAGGTGTTATTTAAACCACGGTAAAGACGACAGGCTGGGTATGGACAATGTTTGTATAGAGCCGCAGGGATATTTACTTCAAATGCCCGGTCTGGATGCAGAAAGAAAAAGAACCATTTATAACAAAGTAAAAGCAGCCACGTTTTCTCCTGAAAAAATTGGTTTCCGTACCAGGGAAAAGCCCATGTGGGGCGGTAAGGGGGAAGGGGAAGATGGCGGTATCTGGTTTTCGCTGGAGGGCCCGGTAATAATGGGTGTTGCTACATTCGATAAAAAAGAAGCATGGGCACTGCTGGAAAAAATGACCTTCCATAATTTTTCTATTCAATACCCTGGTTACTGGATCGGGCACTGGACTTTCCCCGACAATATCAATTCTACCCTGTCATCAAGGGAAGGACTTTATTCTTACTGGCAAGACACAAAAAAAGCCATCCAGGGGTTTTGTTCTCATCCGCATTCATGGCCTTTGTATTGTTATTTTAAATTAAAAGAGTAGCTATTGTGTATGGGTAAAGAAATTAAAATAACTGTGATCGCACAACACGGGCAAACTGTAGATGAGAATTACAGCACATCAAACAAACTACGCGAAAAGGGTATGATAAACTATTTGAGATAAGTATTTAATAAGAACAACATCGGGTATGAAAAAATACTATGTAATTTTTTTAGGATTGATTGTATCGGTTAATGCGTATGCGAACATTAAATTGCCGTCGCTGGTAGCGGATAATATGGTTTTGCAAAGGGATAAGCCTTTGACCATTTGGGGATGGGCCGATGCTGACGAAATAATCTCCGTCACTTTTTTAGAAAAAAATTATACTACCAAAACATTACAAAACGGTAAATGGAACCTTATAATACCTCCGCAAAAAGCGGGTGGGCCTCACCGCATGGTTATTGCAGGCAATAATACCATTACATTGAACAATTTGCTGATTGGGGACGTATGGATCTGTGGCGGGCAAAGCAATATGGAAGTTACCATGAGCAATGCGCTCAATCCCGATAAAGAAATAGCCGCAGCCAATAATCCAAACATCCACTTTTTTAATGTGGCACACGCTACCACAGCTTTAAGGGCCGAAGATGTAAAAGGCCAATGGTTGGAATGCAACCCAATAAATATCAAAAACTTTTCTGCGATAGCTTATTATTTTGCAAGAGAGATACAACCAAAAATAAATGTACCGGTCGGTCTTATTGAATGTGGATATGGAGGTACAGCTGCAGAAGCATGGATAAGCCCCGAAGGGCTAGCCGGCGACCCTGTATTTGGGGAACGGGCTTCGCAATTAAAATCATTAAACCTGGATGATCAGATTAAAAACAGTGCATCCATTTATGCCAAATGGGTGGCACCAGTTGACAGATCAGATCCTGCTTATACCAATGGTACGTTTGATTGGGCAAAACAACCGCACCCCGAATGGCCCGTGACTTATTTCCCCAGCACCTTTGAAAGTACACCGCATATTGAATTGAAAGATGGTATTATTTGGGTTACCAAAACCATCATCCTTACCGAAGCCGATATTGCTGCAAATTGTTCATTG
>JACMLJ010000003.1 GCA_014379625.1 Ferruginibacter sp.
AATGAAAAGTTGAAAACTCAACTTTTACGTGACGAATCAGTAATGCGTCACATGTATACTGTACTCGATAAATACGCCGTCGATTACAACACCAAAAAGAGAAGTGGCGGAAAATTTTCACCTAACGAAAAAGTGGGGGCATAATCATGGCAAAACCAAACGAGATCAAATATCTCACAGCGATCAAAGCTGAAAAGCGTCCAAAAAAATATTGCCGCTTTAAAAAAATGGGTATTCATTATATTGATTATAAAGATGCCGATTTTCTGAAAAAATTCCTGAATGAACAAGGTAAATTATTGCCCCGCCGACTTACAGGAAACTCTTTAAAATTTCAGCGTAAAGTAGGTGAAGCGGTAAAGAAAGCTCGTCAAATGGCTATTCTCCCTTATGTTACAGACCTATTAAAATAAAATTTTTCACCACCCTAATACCGCCCACCGGCGGTTGAAAGTTTCGCTAATGCGTACTGGGTAAAAATGCAATCACCATGCAGGTAATATTAATACAGGATGTCAACAATCTTGGCGGGGTCAATGAGTTGATTACCGTAAAAAACGGTTATGGACGTAACTTTTTAATCCCTTCTAAATTAGCCATTGAAGCTAGTCCGGGTAACCTCAGGCAAAGGGAAGAAAAAGTAAAGCAACAGGCAAAGAAAGAAGCTAAATTATTAGCTGAACTGAACATCGTAATTGCTACTTTAACAAGCGCACCATTAAAAATTGGCGCTAAAACCGGTACTACGGGTAAAATTTTCGGTAGCGTAACTTCCGTTCAGATTGCGCGTGCAATTAAAGAGCAAAAAGGCTATGAAATTGACCGTCGCAGAATCACTATCCTTGATGATGTAAAGGAATTAGGTACATTCAAGGCAAAAATTGACTTCGGCAACGGCAATGATTGCGAAGTTGAATTTGAAGTAATCGCAGAATAATTTCAAAAAAATAATGGATGATCCGCCCCGCCAAAAGCAGGGCGGATTTTTTGTACCGGATGCTTATATTCACAAAGTAGCAGCCAGAATATTTATTGTATTTGAGCCAATACAAATAGTGAAAATCATATACCCTAACATTGTATAAAGCCGCCCACCGGATACTCAAAATGATATGAAAAAAGCCTGCAATATGAAATCTTTCTGAAAAGCTTTGTTTTTTTAAATAAATTACTACATTTGTAATGCTTTAATGGTTTTAGTCTTTCGTCCGTTAGCTGATAGAACTCTTTTTAGATGTCCGTTTTCAGTTCATTGTACTTACTAAGTCATTACTGTTTTTTTATTTCATTTTTAAAAGTTTTTACAATGAACATTTACGTAGGAAATCTAAGTTGGACAATGACCGACGATGATCTAAGCAATTTATTTACTCAGTATGGCAGCGTGACAAGCGCTAAAATCCTGAAAGACAAAATGAACGGCCGAAGCAAAGGTTTTGGTTTCGTTGAAATGGAAGATGATGAAGCAGCTAAAACTGCAATCGCCAGTTTAAACGAAAGCGAAGTACAAGGTCGCAAGTTAATCGTTAATGAATCACAACCACGCCAGGAAGGTGGTGCCGGAGGTGCAGGTGGGTTCAAAAAACGCAGTTTTGGAACTGGTAGCGGCGGCGGCGGCTACAAGAAGAGTGGTGGTAGCGGCGGCTATGGCGGCGGCGGCGGAAGAAGCAGTGGCAGTGGTGGTAGCGGCGGTTATGGTGGCAGCGGCGGAAACAGGAGCGGCGGAAGCGGCGGTTACAACAGAGACTATTAATATATTAGTATCATCCACTGATAAAAAATCCCTCATTGAATAATGGGGGATTTTGGTGTTCTAGCGATAAATTATTTTTTTCTGTAAATGATCTGCTGATAAAAACCCCCAATCCTGAAATCTCTTCCCCTTTCAATTGTGGCAAACCGTGCAGCCAGCGAAGAATAGCGATGGTGATATAGTCGCACAGGTACTGGGTTAAAAAAAGAGCATTCCCGCTATAAAATTTAAAAAAAGCAAATGCTATTTTGGGATAATACCCCGGTAAGATGCCAATGTGAGGTAATCCAATACCCCAAACTGTAGAAATAAGGGTACTATAAAGAACAAGAAGGCCAAAATTTTTAATTAATAGCGGGTAAAATATAATATTTTTATTTGTAATAAAACCCCGTAAATCATCTAAAAGGGGAGCTGTTCAGCCTTTTCAACACCCACTACCTTCTTATTTTTATTTGGGGCGTGGTGAAATTCAGGGAGCATCTTACTTAAAATAGGGGTAATCATTTCACTGCTATGTGAAATCGCCGCTGCTTCGAGCTTATTCAGTAGGGAATAAAAATTTGGATTGGTTTCCGGACTTTTCTTTGCCCTTAAAATTTTAGGATGATCGGTTGGGGCAAATTCTTCGGAATCTTTAAATAATTCTTCGTACATTTTTTCGCCAGGCCTGAGTTGCGTGTATTGGATTGCAATATCTTTTCCCGGCACCAGTCCGGCCAACTGAATCATACGTGTTGCAAGGTCAACTATCTTTACCGGCTTACCCATATCAAAGAGCAGGATATCGCTTGACCTTCCAATTTTACCGGCCTCTAATACCAATTTAGCCGCTTCGGGGATGGTCATAAAATACCGGGTGATATCCGGGTGTGTGAGTGTAAGAGGTCCACCGTCAGCAATCTGTTTTTTGAATGTTGCCACCACTGATCCGGCAGATCCAAGTACATTTCCAAACCGGGTGGTTATAAATTCAGTATTTGATTCTATCCGGTCATTTAAAGACTGGATGTAAATTTCTGAAACACGTTTGGTAGCACCCATCACATTGGTAGGGTTAACCGCCTTATCGGTAGATACCAGTACAAATTTTTTGACATTGTGCATCATTGATAAATCAGCGATCACCTTGGTACCAAAGATATTGGTAAGCACCGCCTCGCTGGAAAAAAATTCCATTAAGGGCACATGCTTATAAGCCGCTACATGAAACACAATATCCGGCTTGTACGTTAAAAATATCTTCTTGATGCGCATATAATCCCTAACGGAAGCTACTTCTACCTGCAACCCATTGTTCATACCCTTTTGCCGCAGTTCGTATTCAAGATCAAACAGGCCCGATTCTGCCTGGTCGAGCATAATCAGTTTTTTTACATCCTGTTGTATTAGCTGGCGACAAATTTCACTGCCAATTGAACCCGCAGCCCCCGTAACCAGGATGGTGCAATTGGAATAAGTTGCCTTTAATTTGTCAAACGGCAGAATAATTTCATCGCGCTGCAAAAGTTCTTCAATATTCATTTCCTTTACCTGGTTCTTCTGAAATAAACCACCCGACCATTGATTGGCATGGGGAACAACGTTCACTTTTATTTTAAAAGGGACACAGAGATCGGTAATGGCAATTTTTCTATCGACGGTAAGCCTGTCGATAGCGATGTATATCTGGGTTATACCTTTCTCTTTAAACAATTTGGTAAGCTGGTCCCCTGCCGCGCTGTAGATAGGCACACCCTCTAATTTTTTTCCTACTTTATAGTGGCTATCATCAATAAAACCTACCAATGTGGTATTAATTTTAGCATCCTGCTCTAATACTTTCCTCGTTATCTGGCCCATCATGCCCGCACCAAAGATAAGGGTCCTGTGTATCGGGTTGGGCTTGGCCTGCGCCAAAAAGTACACTTCCTTTACCAATAGCCTGAAAGCCACCAGTATAAAAATTACCGCAAATAAATTGATCAGCAGCAAATCGAAAGAGACCTTCCCTGTTACAATATTATTATTATCTGTTAAATAGATGACCGACCAGATACCAAACTGCAGAAGCGCAAATTTGATGATCCGGACAATATCCCTGATTTCAGAATACCGGATAATACCCCGGTAAATGCCGAATACCACAATACAAATAACGCTTATAACTAGGTGAGTAATTAATCCTGGTAAAAATATCACGATATCGGGAGAATCGATGGAAAGATGATGCACAAGAAAGAAAGAGAAAATAAAGGAAGCTGATATTAAAAACAAGTCACAGCAAAAAATAATCCAGCGAGGAGCAAAATTCATTAGAAAACGGTTAGCCATAAAGGTCAGTTTAAATTCGATACATGGATAAGGGTCTATAAAAATATATTTTACTCCAAATGCCGAAATATATTAAAGTATAGTGTTTGGCCGCTAACTATTGAATATAAAATTCAACAAACACCCTTAACATATATTAAAAATAAATGATGACTAGATTTTATCAACGTAATTATCATTGCGGCCTGATTTCTATTTGCAAAAGTACGGCCAAACTAAAGAAATCAATCATTTTATAGAAACTTTTCTATGTGATGACTTTTTACACACATATTTTTACAACAGAAAATATAGATATTGAAATTTTTTAAATGTTAAAATCATATAATCTTAGTCTGACTGTTAACGTATCTTCTGGTTTAATATTTAATTTGAGAGGGGTAAATTTCAAAATTAGTGCAGATGGAGAGTGAATTTTATGTATTTAGATAGGGGCCATGAAGGGCACAATATCCCTGGTTTTTTAATTGGCCAGGTTAAGGAATTTTTTGAGTGAGCAAGAACACTGGGATTTCCATTAGCTGGACTTTAAGGAGATGGGGCACTAAACACTCATACAGAGATTTTTCTGCCCTGCAATCGGCAAAAAGAAGTTTATATTATCCATTCTGAATAATAATAAACAAAGTGCCTGAATTTCAAATGTGAAAATAAAAAATTGACTCGATGCCAGGTAAGACCCTAAATCAAAAAAGTGACAGCTTGTTTGCAGTTTTTTCTACCCCAGCGCCTAAAAATCCAGACCTAAACTTACATGTAACACCGGTTTGTGATTGAATAAACCATTCATCTGCCATCCGGCATCAAATCTTACAAAATAACCTAATAAGGTGCTTCGGGCACCAAAACCATAACTACCTGCGAACGGCCCCAATCCACCCACCTTGCTTACAATTTGTATAGGTGTCCTGCTTATAATTACGGAAGGTCGCTTTAACCCATTGTAACTGCCATTCCATGCAGCTCCCAAATCAAAAAATTGCACCAACTGAAAATTTCGGAGGAAGGCATTATTGATCGGCCGGCTAAACAGGGTAGTAAATACCGGTAACCTAAATTCACTGTTTAAAATAAGGTTATTGTTACCATTAGAAATATTCTGACTGAACCCCCTTAAATTAACAGCAAGGGTTTGAAAAGTATAATAATTATCCCGTGCCGGTGGATTGTTATTGATCTTGGGAAATAACCAACCATCAGTGCCCCCTGCAAAGTAAATTGTTTTTTGATTTCCCCAACTAAACTCGCCTGCTACGCGGCCCGCCCAGATAAAATTCCGGTAAATCGGGTAATAATAGCGGGTGTCAAAACCCCAGTTAAAATTGAACTTGCCCGTAGCCACTGAATCCTTGCTGATATCGGTATTCCAATCAAAATATAATTTATACCGGAGGCCGTTCCAGATATTTTGAGTCGGGTTAAGGGTGTTGTCGTACACATATTCAAGATGGGTGGTGACAAATTTTCTCACTGTATCATATATCGGGTCTAAACTTCTTACGTCTTCAAAATCAGTATAGAAAACACTTTTGTCGCTCCTGATACCGAGGTCTAATTTAAGCCTTTTAGAGTTATCAAAAGGATAAGCCACACTGCCCTGGTAAAGATTGGTAAAGGTTCTGTAGTTACCCCCGCCTAAAACATTTCTGTAATAGGTCAGGCCCCAGTCAAACCTCCTCTTTAAGTTGGTATAGCTCATCAGCCATTCATTATCTCTTAAATTGGAAGATATTTTAAATGCGCCGGTAATTTTTACATCCTCCATCAATTCTGAAGTACCTAACCGAATCAAACCGTTTAATTCTGTGTTTGAACCGAGGTTAATCGGCTGCCCCATCGGGTCCCCCCCATAAGCCTGGTAGCGGTTGTACAATAAGGAGTTGTTAAATCCAACCCCTCCGTATTCAGCTCCAAACTTTACGGGTTTGTACACATACAACTTGGCTTTTTTCAGTACATCATTTTTTTCATATTCTTCGGTGTCATAGGTTTTCCCCAACCTGCTGCTATCTTTCTTTTCATTTTCAAATTCAGTTTGAAAAAGATTGTTTTTATTATGAACGGTGTCTGTAGTAACTAATGGCTTGTCATAAATGCCCGTAGAAGTTTGCTGGATTTTATCCGCCATAACTATTCCTTTCATATAGGTGGTAGGCGGTACTGTTACATTACGGCGGCGAAGTGTATTTTCATCAATTTTTAATTTGTAAAGGTTTTTTTCATTGCTTTGCCTGGTAACTTCACTTACCTGGTTATTGTCGCCGGCAATCCTGGTTTCCGCCACACTGCTTTCATAGTTTGTTAAAGGGAAAGTATAAGCTGAATCCTGTGAAACCGCGACCACGGCAATGGAATCCACATCAGTTTTTTTGTATACCCTTAAGGTACTGTCCACATCTTTTAAAGAAGGGTTGCGCAAAATTTCATCCGCAATCAATACCAATGTATCCAGGCCGGCAGCCTTGGTACTGAAGAAGCCCGCATACCTGTTGGCAACACCATTTTCATCACTAATAAAAGTAAAATGATTTGAGTTATAGGGCATTGGGTACCGTGCATTGCCATATTTAAGATGTGACAACTGTGATACCTGGTTTAGTTCTGATTTATTCCCAAAGTTGGTAATCATAAAAATATTGTACCTGTTCTTACTGGGCAAAACGGTATCCCCTGTTCTTGCATCAGGATTGGGGCGGTTACTGGCAAAAATAATCCCCGTTTTACCCGGAAATGAAACAAAAGTAGCGTCCAGGTCATCGTACACATCATTGGTTATTTGTTGCACTTTTTCATTTTCCAGGTTAAAAGTAAAGATGTCGGTATGCCCGTTCTTTACAGCGCTCAATAACAGGGTCTTGCTGTCAAGCATATATTTTACATCCTGTATCTGTTGAAACTTATCGGTTAAGTCAAGCTTGGGATATTTTATCCTGGTAACCGCATCATAAACAAAGAGTTTTATTTTTCCCTCCTTTTTGTATATCACCGTAAGCCTTGTTCCTTTTGGATCCCATGCCATTATCGGGTAATCGGGGTTTGTTTCGTTTTTATAGCTGCGGATGCCATATTTTAATAACGTAGTGTAATCAAAATCCTCACTCAACTTTAGTTTCACCAGTCCTTTTTTAAATTCAACTACGGCAAAAGAATTATTCCTTGCAATGGGATTTACATTGATCCTGTAGTAATCCTGTCTTTTAGTAATGTCAAAACCTTCAATATAGTTTCCTTTTGGATATGCCTTTCTTCTCGAAATATCCTTATAGTATTTTTCATCTTCAAACTCCATAAAATCGGCCAAAACTTCCTTAAACTTTTTCTTACAGATTTGCAGACATGCCCGGTTTAAATTTTTATAAACCCTTGCCAGGTAAAGCAGGTAGGTGACATTCTCTTTTTTGTATTTTTCTTCAATATAGTGCCAGAATGAATGCCCGGCCAACAAAGGTTTGTCAAAAGCAAACTGGTAAAAATTGCGGTAGTTGCCGCTGAGTATTTCACTTTTCAATTCATCATCGAGGGCAGTACTCCAGTTTTCGCCGGCAAACGCCACATAACCATCGGTTAGCCATTTCGGCAGGTCTAACAAAGCCTGATTTCCCGCAAATTCACCGAGGTCATCTCCAAACAAAATATTGTCGGTTAATATTCGGGCGATCCCCTCCCTGATTTGTTTTCGTAAATGGGCATGATCTCCGTTAAAATACACCACCATTTTATTGTTAACCAGTTGGGTGGCCCCGCCTGTGATCTGCCAATCAATACCCAGCCCTATATTTGATTGCTGAAGATCGGCAAATTCATTGTATACAATAATATTTGCTCTCCGTTGCAGGCTGTATTCAGTGAAGGCTTCTATTTTAGGGGCTTCCTCCTCTGCCACCTGTGCCACAAATTTTGCGAGTTCCTGGCCATTTTGATTAAAATAGGTATTAAAATTCCTCGTTTGATAATACTGCCATTTGAACTTTTTATATTGTACCCGGTTTTTACCAAACTCCACAGTATTTACCTGGGCCGATACGATAGTAAATGCGCCAAGCAAAACAATACATACCGTTGTAAAAATTATCCTGAACTTTGCCATATTGAATTTGATATTTATTAATAAAATTACTCTATTCAGATCAATCATAAAAATATCGCTTTATTAAGTAAACAAATTGCTAATGTTAAAAATAAAGGCATTTACTTTTAGTCCTATCCGGGAAAATACGTATTTACTCTACAATGAGTTTAAACAATGCATTATTATTGATCCCGGTTGTTATTTTGACGAGGAAAAAGAGTTACTCAAACAGTTTATTTCGCAAAATGACCTCCATCCCGCAATGTTGCTTAACACGCATTGTCACCTGGATCATGTTTTTGGTAATCAGTTTATCGCTGAAACCTACCAGTTAACCCTTCAGATACACGAAAAAGAAAAGCTGGTGCTTGCCTATGCGCCTACTTCGGGACTGATGTACAACCTGCCTTTTAACAATTACGCCGGAGAATTTATCCTGTTAAAAGAGGACGATAAAATATTACTCGACGAGGATGAATTGCAAATAATTGAAGCCCCCGGTCATTCGCCTGGCAGCATTTGCTTTTATTGCCCTGTACAAAATTTTATCATTGGCGGTGATGTGTTATTCCAGGGTAGCATTGGCAGAACTGACCTGCCCATGGGGGATCACCAGGCCCTGATAAATAATATAAAAAGCAAATTATTGATACTTCCGGCTGAAACGATTGTATACAGCGGTCACGGTGCTGCCACAACTATTGGGGAAGAGAAAAAGAACAACCCGTTTTTAATTTAGTGAATGGTTGGTAGCCGATTTCATTAAGGATAGTTCCGCTTATACGGTCATTGTTCAAAGGTTACATTCCTTCCTCTCCATGCACAATTCTATTAATACCCCGTTGGTTTCTTTGGGATGTAAAAAACAAACCAACTTATTATCCGCACCCGGTTTGGGTATTTCATTCAAAAGTATAAATCCCTCTCCTTTCAGCCTTTCCATTTCGGCTTCAATATCTGCCACTTCAAAAGCAATATGATGTATACCTTCGCCTTTTTTTTCAATGAATTTCGCAATTACCCCATCGTTTATGCTGCTTTCCAGCAGTTCAATCTTTGTGGTACCTTTTTGAAAAAAAGCCGTGTTTACCTGTTCAGTTTCAACGTTTTCTGTTTTGTAACACTTCGTATTGAGCAGTTTTTCAAATATGCGTATAGCACCCGGCAGTTCTTTAACCGCGATACCAATATGCTCTACTTTTAACATAATAAGGAAGTTTAAACACCAATTGTTTACGAAATAGGTAAATTGAATGGGAAGAGGGTCTTAACACAGCTAAAGTAAAACCTTTTATAGTAATTTCGTGTTGAGTAAAAAATAAAAGTATATGTTGAAGTTGCCAATTTATCTGGATAACAATGCTACAACACCAATGGATCCACGGGTTTTGGAAGCAATGACGCCCTATTTTCTGGAGCATTTTGGAAATGCAGCGAGTCGTAACCATCCATTTGGCTGGGAGGCGGAAGAGGCCGTAGATTATGCACGTGAACAGGTTGCCAAATTGATTGGTGCCGATCCCAAAGAAATTATTTTTACAAGCGGAGCTACCGAGGCGGACAACCTTGGTATTAAAGGCGTATACGAAATGTATGCAGGTAAAGGCAATCATATCATTACCGCCACAACTGAACACAAAGCTGTATTGGATACCTGCAAACACATAGAAAAATCAGGGGGAGAAATAACTTATTTGCAGGTTAAAGCAGATGGCCTTATAGATTTAAAAGAATTGGAAGCCGCTATAAAACCAACTACAATTTTAGTAGCCATCATGTATGCCAATAACGAAATTGGTACGATACAACCAATCCGGGAGATAAGTGCGATCGCAAAAAAACACGGCGTTTTGCTTTTTACCGATGCAACCCAGGCGGTCGGCAAAATTCCGGTAAATGTTAATAAAGATGGTATTGATTTGATGGCATTTACCGCTCATAAAATGTATGGTCCTAAAGGTGTTGGGGCACTATATGTACGTCGCAAAAACCCGAGGGTAAAAGTTACCGCACAAATGGATGGCGGAGGTCACGAAAGAGGTATGCGAAGCGGTACTTTAAATGTACCCGGTATTGTAGGTTTTGGAAAAGCCTGCGAAATCAGCATGATCGACATGGAGGCAGATACCAAACGCATCAGTAAACTAAGGGATAAACTTGAAGGTGAACTAATGAAACTGGAAGAAGCCTATATCAATGGAAGTACGGAACATCGCCTGCCACATGTAACCAATATTTCTTTTAAACATGTAGAAGGGGAGGGCTTGTTGATGGGGTTCAATAAAAATATTGCGCTAAGCTCGGGATCTGCCTGTACATCTGCATCACTTGAACCCTCCTATGTATTAAAAGCATTGGGTTTAGGGGATGACCTTGCCCACAGTTCATTACGATTCGGGTTAGGCAGGTTTACTGACGAAGAGCAAATTGATTATACCATCAGCGCGATCAGCGAAACCGTATTGAAATTAAGAGACATGAGCCCTTTGTGGGAAATGTATAAAGAAGGGATAGATTTAAGCAAAATTGAATGGGCCGCTCATTGATAAATTAACCAATTACTCAAATCGAAAATGTGAAAATTAATTTTAGGATTGTAAGATTTAAATAATTTTCGTATACACTAATTTTCACATTTTCCAATTTTCACATTTTCAAATTATAACAATGGCATATTCAGAAAAAGTAATCGACCATTACCAGAATCCTAAAAATGTTGGTACGCTTGACAAAAGCAGTAAAAAGGTGGGTACCGGCCTTGTAGGGGCGCCCGAATGCGGCGATGTAATGCGTTTGCAGATTGAAGTGGATGATGTAACCGGAGTGATAACGGACGCAAAATTCAAAACTTTTGGTTGCGGTTCTGCTATCGCATCTTCTTCCCTTGCTACCGAATGGCTGAAAGGTAAAAGTATAGATGAAGCGCTGACAGTGGATAACATGGACTTTGTAGAGGAATTAAATCTTCCGCCCGTAAAAATTCACTGTTCCGTATTAGCAGAAGACGCTATCAAGGCAGCCATCAATGATTATAGGGTCAAAAATGGCAAGGATGTAATTAAGTTTGAGGAGAGTGTAGTACATTAGATAAACAGCCTCCCCTGTTGCCCCTCCAAAGAAGGAGTATAAGAAGACAAATTAACAGTAATTGAAAAATGAATAGTGGTGTTTCAGATATAAAAACAAGCGCTGTATTACCAGGCTCGGAGAACCCTCCTTTGAAGGGCAGGGAGGCTTCCTCTTTAGAAAGGCCTTCAGAGAACGGTATTTTCATAAGTGATAAAGCAAAAGTAAAAGTTATAAACCTTATGAAAGATGCGGGATTAGCTGATGATCCTTCTTATTTTTTAAGGGTAGGCGTAGTAGGCGGAGGATGTAGCGGCCTCAGTTATAAAATGGATTTCGACAATGAACAAAAACCTATGGACCAGGTTTTTGAAGATAAGGGTGTTAAGATCGTAACTGACCTGAAAAGCTTTTTATACCTCGTTAACACAGAGTTGGAATTTAGTGACGGATTGAACGGGAAAGGATTTTATTTCAATAATCCCAATGCGAGCAGGAGTTGTGGCTGTGGAGAAAGTTTTGCGGTATAATAATTTTTAAATAAAATATGGAAGCCCGTTTCAATTAGAAACGGGCTTTGTTTTTAATTAATATCCTCATAGGTTATTTTTTATCATTTACAATTCGCAAACTGCAAATTACAGTTTTTCAACATGGGCTTTAAAACCAATGGGCGCCGGTGATGGAGGCAAAGGTGGTGTTGGAGGAAGTGGTGGCGCCAACGCTTTCATTTCTATTGGCGGAGGAGGTGGTGGTGGTAATGGTGGTGGTGGAGGAATTTCTGCAATCTCTGAGGGAGGAGGTGGTGGTGGACGATGCGTCCCTTTTTTACCAGGTTGAGCAATTAACTGCCCGGTAATGATGCCAGCGGCGACGAGCAAAATAATTTTTTTCATAAATGAGTTTTTTGCGGAGATTCAGCAGGAGAAATAATCCATAAAAAAAATCCCGCCAAAAGGCGGGACTGTGCAGTTGGTTTTGGTAAACAACTATTGTTTGATCATCCTTGAAAAATAATGGAACTTTAAAAATCTTTAACTAATAAGCGCCATTACTCAAAGTTTCAATACGAAAGGGTAAATGGTAAATAAGCAGTTCAGACAGGTTAACTACTGTCTGCTTCTTATGACAATGGCATTATTCGAAATGCTGCTTCTCAAAGACAAATTTATTTTAATTTATTTTTAGCCTGACAATGATATGCTGATAAATGGTTGCTTTGACGATAGTTTTCATTATAAAAATGTTGCAAATCAGTAGGTTAGTAATAGCTATGCTAGTAAACCAAACTGAAAACACCTTCTGCGGAAAAAAATGATCAAAGCTCGTAACTAGCGGGCCCAAACGTTTTTATAACTGTGGTATTTTGTGTAAACTCAAAATTCAAACTGGTTGGCATGGCCCTCATAACCGTGCAAAAATGATAGCCAATCATTTAAACAAAAATTTTTATACGCTCTAAATAGTAAATTGCACCCAATTTAATAATTCATGTGGAGTATTTGTAAAAAGGAACTGCATCAGTTTTTCAGTAATCTTACGGGTTATATCGCCATCATTTTATTTTTGCTGGTAAACGGGCTTTTTTTGTTTGTACTAAAAGACAGTAACCTTTTCGATTTTGGCTACGCCACATTAGATCGTTTTTTTGAATTAGCCCCCTGGATACTTATTTTTTTAGTGCCGGCCATTACCATGCGGTCTTTATCAGACGAATTTAAAACCGGCACATTCGAAATTCTGCAAACCAGGCCAGTTACTAAATGGCAGATTGTAACAGGAAAGTATGTTTCTGTTTTACTGGTACTCATCTTTATAATTGTACCCACTTTCATTTATATAATCACTATTAAAAAACTAAGTGCCGTAGGAAGTATAGATAGCGGGGGCATTGCAGGTAGTTATATTGGTTTGTTTTTATTGGCCGCTGTATTTGCTTCCATCGGTTTGTGCTGCAGTAGTTTTACCAATAATGCGGTGGTAGCATTTTTAATTAGTGCATTTGCCTGTTTGCTGTTTTACTTTGGCTTTAATGCGGTTAGTAAATTGCCGGTATTCCAGGCTAAAGCAGATTATTATATTGAAATGCTGGGTATCGATTTTCATTATCGCAGTGTTAGCCGCGGGTTATTAGACAGCAGGGATATTATCTATTTTTGCAGCCTCATTGTATTGTTTCTTTTGATCACTGTAAAAAATCTTTTTCAGCGATAAGTACCTTTTAATGAAATCAGCTATCCATAAAATATTGAACAGTAAAGCAGGGTTGCCATTGGTAATAGCCTTGGTGCTTATTATCAACTGGCTGGCAGCTTTGTTTCATACCAGTATTGATTTTACCAATGAAAAAAGATTTACACTGTCTCCCGCCACTCAATCCATTCTGAAAAACCTGGATAGCACAGTCGATATTACCCTGTTCCTGACCGGGGATATCAAATCCGAGTTTAAGAAGCTTTCCAATAGCACAAAAGAACTGCTGGATAATTTTAAAAATTATGGCGGGAAAAATATCCAGTATCATTTTGAGATCCCCGGTGCTGGGCTGGATGATTCCGCAAAGGCTGCAATATTTGAATCGCTTATATCCATGGGTTTGCGGCCTACCAATCAAAAAGTGCAGGTAAAAGAAGGTGAAGGAAAAGACCAGCGCCAGGTATTTCCCGGTGCCCTTGTTAGGTATGGTGAAAGATCTCTTGCCATTGACCTCTTGCAGGGACAGGTTCAAAAAAGCGTTTTTAATTCAAATGATATCCTGGATAAAAAATTGTTGAACAGTGCAGAAGCCCTGCTCGAATACAAATTTGCCAATGCGATCCGGCAATTAACGCAAAAGCAGGTACCCCTGGTTGCTTATGCTTACGGTAACGGTGAGCCGCCCTACGGATTTCTCCCGGTAAATGATGTTTTTGAGACCCTGGGCAAGAATTTTATTGTAGATACCATCAACATAAGATCGCAGCCATTTATCCCCCGTGACTTTGACGCTGTTGTAATTGTAAAGCCGGTAGAAAAATTTACGGATGAGGATAAATTTAAGCTCGATCAATATGTAATGAATGGGGGAAGGTTACTGTTTTTTATAGATGTGTTATATGCAGAAAGGGATAGCCTGCAGAATGGGGAACTGGTAGCCTATGCCCGGGACCTGAATTTAAATGATCTTTTGTTTCGGTATGGGGTAAGGATAAACACCGACCTTATAGCGGATAAGCATTGTGATGTAATACCTGTAGAAGTGGGCAGTGTGGGAGGGCAAAGCCAAAAGCAGTTATTACCCTGGCCCTATTCGCCCTTATTGCAACCAGGTTCGGACAATGCCATTGTAAAAAACCAGGCAGACGTGCTGGCGCAGTTTGCCAACTCCATCGATACCGTTGAGGCAACCGGTATAACCAAAACAATCCTGCTGGCCACGTCTGCAAATTCCTATTCAATGCCAACTCCTGCAAGTGTGTCGCTAAACAGTTTGCAAACGCAGGAGGATATAAGTAAATACAACCGCAAAAATATCCCGGTAGCTGTTTTGCTGGAAGGGAAATTTTCTTCCCCTTATGCCAACCGGGTAAGCCAAGCGCAGTTGGATACATTAAAAATGTATGACCTGGAGTTCATAAAACAGCGGGAAACTCCGGGGAGGATAATTGTAGTTAGCGATGCCGATATTGTAATGAACCAGGTTTCGGAAGCGATTGGCCCCTTGCCCATGGGTACCAACAAATACACAAAAGTAGGTTACGCCAATAAAGATTTCTTTTTAACCTGTACAGAATACCTTGCCAATAAAAATAATATCCTGGAAGCAAAAGCGAAGGATTACACACTCCGTTTGCTGGATGTACAGAAGGTGGAGGAGGAACGTTCTTTCTGGCAGATAATAAATATACTTTTACCAATAGCGCTTGTCTGCTTATTTGGATTGATCTACCAGTGGTGGAGAAAAAGGAAATACACGATTAAATAGTTCTCACAATGGATCAATGGCCGGGGCAGATTCATAATACATAAAAAATGGACAATAAACTACTCATATACCTTGTTTTTGGCGCCGTGATCGTTCTGGCATTGGTCTTTGACCTGGGATTGATCAGTAAAAAAAATACGGTGGTTACCCTGAAGAATGCATTGGTACAAACTATTTTCTGGGTTGTTTTAGCGCTGGTATTTGGTGCTTTTATCTGGTTCGAAAATGGCCCGGAAGATGCGCTTCAGTACGTATCTGCCTATTTGCTGGAGTGGTCGCTTTCTATTGATAATATTTTTGTTTTCATTATCATTTTCTCGTTTTTCGGCGTTAAAAAGAAAAATTATTCCAGGGTATTGTTGCTGGGTATTTTAATGGCCATTGTTTTCAGGATACTGTTCATCGCATTGGGCAGCGAACTGGTTGCCAGGTTTGACTGGGTGATGTATATTTTTGGTGTTTTCCTTGTTTACACCGGTTTTAAAATGTTTGCCAGCAGTGATGAAGAAGAGTTTAAACCCGAAGAGAACTGGGCTTTTAAACTGATGAAAAAATATATGCGTACCACCAATGAAGAGCCCGACGGTCGTTTTATAATTAAGAAAGATAATAAGACTTATTTTACTACGCTTTCAATGGTAGTGGTTATGCTTGGCCTGATAGATATCGTTTTTGCGGTAGACTCTATTCCCGCTGTTTTTTCCATCATACCCGACCCCAGTAAAAAATTGTTGATCTATTCCTCTAATATTTTTGCGGTATTGGGTTTAAGAAGTTTGTTTTTTTTATTGCACGGCGCAGCCAGCAGGTTCGATTTTTTACAACAGGGCATTGCAATTGTGCTGGTATTTATCGGTATTAAAATGCTGATCGTTCAATGGGTGCATATACCGGTTTGGGTTTCGCTGCTGGTGATTGTTTTTTGTATAGCAGGTTCGATATTTTATTCCATGCACCATCAGCGAAAAGGGGTACCTGAAAATATGGGAGAATAATATTTTTGCCTTGTTGGCATAAAGGGCAAACATCTTTCCAAATTCAATTTTATAAGGCATTATTTTGAATTACCAGGTTGCACAAATAGAGAAAATTGTTAACGGCAAATTTTTAATAAATGAAAATCCTGCTGGCATCATTGAGCACCTTTTACTCGATAGCCGTAAACTCTTATTTCCGGCATCTTCCATATTTTTTGCATTAAACGGCCCCCGGCGAAACGGTAATTCATTTATCAAAGAAGTATATAACAAAGGGGTAAGGAATTTTGTGGTAGATGAAAGTTTTGAAGTGACCGAAATAAAAGCATACACCGGTTCAAATTTTTTGCAGGTAAAGGATGTGCTGGCGGCGTTGCATTTACTGGTGGCCCATCACCGGGCGCAATTCAATATCCCTGTTATTGGTATTACGGGTAGTAACGGTAAAACCATTGTGAAAGAATGGTTGTATCAATTACTCCAGGAAGACTATACCATAGTGCGCAGCCCAAAAAGTTACAATTCGCAGATTGGAGTGCCACTCAGTGTATGGCAGATGAATGAAGCGCATACCCTCGCTATTTTTGAGGCGGGGATATCACAGCCTGGTGAAATGCAACAACTGGAGAAAATTATTCAACCTGGAATTGGCGTATTTACCAGTATCGGGGATGCCCATAGCGAAGGGTTTTTAAATATCCGCCAAAAAGTAAATGAAAAACTGAAGTTATTTGTACACAGCGGCTTGCTGATCTATGGCGCCGATAACCCGGATGTAAACGCCGGTGTAAATACCTTCGCCAATAATGTAAGGGGCGTTGATGATTTTAAACTTTTTTCCTGGAGTAGTAAGGGAGCTGCATCCCTGCAAATTATTTCTATCGAAAAAAAGCATGACCAGGCTATAATTACTGCCATCGATCACCGGGCAGCGAACAATAACCAATCCATTTCGATCACCATTCCATTTACCGATGATGCATCTGTTCAAAATGCCATCACCTGCTGGTCAGTGCTTTTACATTTGCAAACAGATGCCGCCGTCATCCGTAAAAGAATGCTGCAGTTACGTACAGTAGAGATGCGGCTGGAGTTAAAACAGGGAATAAACAATTGTTCGGTAATAAATGACAGCTATAGCGCGGATATCAATTCTTTAACGATCGCGCTGGATTTTTTGGTGCAGCAACAGCAGCACCCAAACCGCACAGTAATATTGAGCGATATTTTGCAATCCGGAAAAAGCAGTGTGGATTTGTATAATGAGGTAGCTGCAATTTTGGAACAAAAAAAAGTCAACCGCTTTATAGGAATTGGTCCTGAGATTTTTAAATGCCGGGACGCTTTTAAAACTATTCCGCAAATTATCTTCTTTTCTTCCATAGCTGAATTTATGCAGCAGTTTTTTTCATTGCATTTTTACAACGAAACCGTCTTATTAAAAGGAGCGAGAATATTTGAGTTTGAACAAATAAGCCATTTACTGGAAGAAAAAGTGCACCAGACTGTGCTGGAAATTAATTTAAATTCGGTGACACATAATTTAAAGGAATACCAGCAATTACTAAAGCCGGGTGTAAAACTGATGGCGATGGTAAAAGCGTTTAGTTATGGCAGTGGTGGTTTTGAAATTGCAAATCTCCTACAGTTTCATAAAGTAGATTACCTGGCAGTGGCATTCGCTGATGAAGGCGTTGAATTGCGGAGGGCGGGTATTTCCTTACCCATCCTTGTTTTAAATCCGGAAGAAACCACTTTCGATTTAATGGTGCAGTACAATCTTGAACCCGAATTGTATTCCTTCAGTATTTTATCTTCTTTTCGGCAGTACTTGCAACAGTCAGGGGTGAGCAATTACCCGGTTCATATCAAACTGGATACAGGTATGCACCGGTTGGGGTTTGAGGCGAAAGAACTGGCTGAATTAAGTAAGTTGTTGCTTTCAACAGTATTTAAAGTGCAATCTGTTTTCTCACACCTTGCCGCAAGTGATGAACCTGAGCATGACGCGTTTACAAAGTCGCAGGCGGATGAATTCCTGGAAAGTTGCGGGTCACTGCAAAAAACACTGGGCTATTCATTTATCCGGCATATTGCAAATACATCCTCCATACACCGTCATCCGGGTTTGCAGCTTGATATGGTGCGGCTGGGCATAGGCTTATATGGGATAGACCATGAGGATGGTATGCAGGCCAAACTAAAAAATGTGAGTACTTTAAAAACAACGATTTCGCAAATAAAGCAGGTAGCGGCTGGTGAAAGCGTTGGCTACGGACGGAAAGGATTTGTTACTCACGACGCGGTTATAGCAACTGTGCGTATAGGTTACGCCGATGGCTATGCGAGGATATTAAGTAATGGGGCCGGTAAGATGTGGGTGAATGGAAACCTCGTACCTGTAATTGGAAATATATGCATGGATATGACTATGCTGGATATAACCGGAACAGGTATAAGGGAAGGTGATGAAGTGATTGTGTTTGGAGAACCGTTACCGGTAAGTGACCTGGCAATATGGGCCAAAACAATCCCTTACGAAATTCTCACCGGTATATCGCAGCGGGTAAAGCGGGTGTACTATGAGGAATGAAGTGTGGGGAGGGGTGGCTAAAAAGTAAATAAAGTACATAAAAGTAATTGCGTAGAAGCTCCTTCCTCCATTTCCCTTATTCCATTATCTTTGCGGATTATTATGAAAGCAAGACACGTTATACTTATTATTTTATTAGTGGTAGTGGCCGACCAGGCACTGAAAGTGTATATCAAAACCAATTTCTACCTGAACGAACACCATAATATTTTGGGTACTTGGTTTCGTTTGCATTTTGTAGAAAATGAAGGCATGGCCTACGGATGGAAATTTGGCGGGGAAAGCGGTAAAATGCTGCTTACCTTATTCAGGCTGGGCGCGGTGATATTTGGCGTATGGTACCTTGGGAGCATCATTCAAAAAAAGTATAACCGGGGTTTTATCATCTGTGCTTCCTTAATATTTGCCGGGGCCCTGGGTAATTTAATTGACAGTATGTTTTACGGGCTGATATTTGAAGAAAGTAACCCTGGCAGTTATGCCGTAGCAAAAATTTTTCCTGACCATGGCTATGCTGGTTTCCTCCACGGAAAAGTAGTGGACATGCTTTATTTTCCCATTATCAGTGATGCTCATTTTCCTGCCTGGGTTCCTTTTTGGGGTGGCGATGACTTTGAGTTTTTCCGGCCCATATTTAACCTGGCAGATGCTTCCATCTCTACAGGTGTAATTACAATTTTATTATTTCAAAAAAGATTTTTCAAACAACAACATCCGCCCGAAAAGCATAGCACTATAGAAACAGGGGCAATTGTAAATGATGATGTGCAGGTGCAATAAAACTTTGGTTTCACAGCGTGTGGAAACCATGTGCTTACTGCATATCATATTTGAAGATTGCTTAGCGCCTGCGGTTCATCAACTTCCTTATTCATTCTATTCGATAAATACATGCGGGGACGGATAATGAATAAAATGATAGTGATAAAATGCTGAGGCGTTTTGTGGGAACCGGCAAGGATAAACTTTCGGCCAATCGTTCAAACGCATGAACGCACGAGCGACGAAATATTGATCATTCACCATTCAGTGTCGTTTAGTTAGGAGGTTTAATTGCCTCTTCCTTCAGGCCGGAGACAAAAATTGGAAAAAAAAGCGCGGCTTTAGCCCAAAGATTGTTTGGCTAAAGCAAAATGAAATATGGTAACTCACTCTCCCCGCCGTAAAGGGGCAATTAAATTGCAGTGCTTAACTAAACTACATTGATTCACCATTGACCATTCACCATTAATTTACTTTAACAACACGTTTACTGATGGATACATTTTCAAAAATAATGGTTACTGTATAAATTCCTGAGGCCAAATTATTTAAGCTTTCCAGCATAATGCTGCCGGGTCCTCTTCTGCCCCTTACTGTTAGTTCATTCATAAGTTTACCATGACTGTCAAACAGCCTGCAATCTATTTTTCCATTATTGGGTATCGTGTAATCAACCTTGATGAAATTTTGAAATGGATTGTTATAGTGGTTTACACTAAACGGGGCATTTTTATTACTCAGCAAAATCGAATTGCTGTAAGTAAAGTGTCCATCATTTCCAATCATTTTTAACCTGTAATAAACGGGTGCGGTAATATCAGCAACATCTGAAAAATCATAGCTGGAAATTGTATTGCTATTCCGGGCTTGGACAGATCCTGTTTTTACAAAGTTTTTCCCGTCCTCGCTTTTTTCAACTTCATAATGGCTAAAATTATTTTCGGTGATGCTCACCCATTTCAAGTTAGTTTTTTTATTAATGATCTGCCCGTTAAAACTGGTAAGTTGTACTTCTAAAATAATGGAACAATCAATTATTTTAAGCATTGTACTTTGGCTGTTACTATAAGCGCAGGCGGTACTCGCAAGATTTGCAGCGGAGGTAGCCACTACTACCCTGTAAAGCTGGCCGCTATCAACCTGGTTAGCGGTAAAAGATGGATAGGTGGTGGTATATTCCCATTGGCCGCTCACAAGTGTTGGCGTTCCGTTGCCACTTACACCGGTATTTACCCAGGTAGCACCTCCATTTGTACTTTTTTGCCATTTATAGTAAGTATAATTTGGGAAGTAACATTTCACCTTAACATTAAAATCTACCTGTACCCCATAACAACCTAATAACACAGGGGTAATATTAAGGTCTACGTTTGGCTCACAGGTAGAAAGACTCACATCATCCACCGCCCAGTCATTTCCACCACCACCGGGAGAATTGTTACGGATGGTAAGGGCAAAAGAGGTTTGTGCCGCACCAGTGAGATAGGTAAATCCTTTTTTAGCCCATAAACCGTTATAGGGTAAATCTCCTGTAGTATAATAATCAATCCCATCCAGTTGAAAAGTAAGATTGGGTTTTACACCAGGTTTATAAGGGCCGTTAAATGATCCGTTTGTAGCTCCATTTCCATTAGAATCGCAGGCGCAGAGGGAGCAGATATTTCTAAACCAGGCGCTGAAGTCATAATAAGTGTTCGTACATAGATTGGTAACCGATTGTTGTATCGCCGGGCTTGTAGCATAGCTTGCATTCACCACGGCCATATACCCCCCGTTAGTACCTGGTGCTTTGGCAGTATTACCCGCTGTAGGGCTTACTGCTCCTGTATGGTCGCCTATAATATCCCAAATATCAAAAACCCTTGAAGTATGAGGTTTTGCCACCCCGTTATTAGTGGCGCCGGTTGCGCTGGTATTATTAGCGATGCCATAAGCACCATCGTTAGGCTGGCCGGCGGAAAAATTAGTATAGGTGTAACCCGGTACAATAGCTGAGGCGCTCCTGTTTTGTGTATTTCCGCTGCCAAAAGTACCGTTATTTTCAATTACAGCGTTTGCTCCAACATAATTGCTGCAACTCCCTAAATTTTGAAACAGCATGATTTTACTGGCCGCAAAATTTACCGTTACGGGACTTCCTGAATTGGTATACCTGAAAGCGCCACCGGGTAAAGTTATCATGGTGTTGTACGATAAACCTGTATTTATTTTCACCCTGAAAGAAGCCACCATGATGCTTACACCGCCATAAAAGGAAGGTTTATTATTATAAGCAATACTTCCGCCTGTTGCTGCAGTATTCGCTGTACTAATTGCATTGGTGGCGGTGGAACCTAAGTTGATCCGAAGATTTTTGGCTACACCGTTAAACATCGCCTGGTCATCACTGGCTGCATCGGAAAAAGCCCGGAATGTAAGCCCCTCGTTTGTAAGAATCTTGAGGGTATTGGGTATATAAGTAAAGTTATTATCGATGGTATCATTATATCGTACCTGCGTAATTGAAAAAGCCGAAAAGTTTCCAACCGCAATGGCAGAGCGGATTTCAAGTGTGTCCCCCGGTTCAAAAGTTCCACCTGTGGCGCCTTTGGTGATGTTCACATAGCTTTTCCCGGTTTGAACCTGGCTATATAAAGTTTGTATGGTAAAGAGGCCGTTGAAACTAAGCAGCAGTGTAAAAATAATACGCGGTAAAATTTTTTTCATAGTGGTGGATATTTGAGATTAGGTTGATTCGTCTTCCTGCTGTTCGCATTTTTTATTTCGCATTACCTGACCAAAAAAATAACCTCAGTATCTGTATACCTTTTTGAAAAGCATGGATAGTAAGGTTTCTTTGTGATAAGCTTAGTACAAACATTTATGGTTATTTATTTCCAGCGCTTATTATTGATTTGGTTAACTTATTAGCTGTAAATTATCATAAAGCTTATCCCTGTTAAGGAAATGTCCCTGCTTTTGCTGCCAATGACTGAATTGATTTACCGGGTATTTTGCACTTATTATTCTTCCATACAGCAAATGCATGCATTTCGAAGAATGCAGAGATTTTTTTAGTGAGAAGTAAAACAGGAAAGCAGGAAAATACCTTTAACAGGCTATTACAGGAGGTTAGGTGGGTATATAATAACCTGTTTTTCATTTGAACGACAATAGGGCTTTTTCTTTAAGATATTTCCTGGGAGTAATCCTCCAAATAACATTACAGCCCAACTATAGAAACGATGGGAATTAATATTTATTATGCTAAAAATTAAATGGCAGCCAAAATTCTGTTTTAGTGACCAACAGTCAGTTAATTTTCCCTTACACGTATACCAATTGAACTCTTTTTAATCTTAAAACGGATAACCCTGGTGTATTAAATTAGTCCCCATTTTGTAAATGGCCCTTTTTCTTACAATCATATCGAAAGCTTACTACATTTTTTTACACAGGATTTTTGTAGGCTAAATACTTTTTGCACACTAATCACGTTTATGCTTAGATGATTTTGTAATTGTAATGCCTGTATTGACATGCGGACAATTACTGTGTATTTCCATTATCCATAAATCCTGTTTGATGAAAAAAACCTTACTCCTTTTTACCTTTATATTGCCGCTGTTTACTATTCATTCTTTCGCACAATGGGAAACCCCGGTAGCAGGCGAAAACTTCAGCTCCAAACGGGTACTAAATGCTTCGCCATTAAGGCAGCCTTTTGCAATGGTGATGGGGCCTGACGATTCTTTATGGATTACAGAAAGAAGAGGATATGTAATGAGGGTAAACACTTCTGACGGTGGCAAGACACAATTATTGGACATTAACAACCTGGTAAATTTTACAGTAAGTGTTGCCTATACGTCTGCGGCCGGGGCTACATCAAATTCCTATACATCCGCGGCAGGGGCCACTTCTTCCGGAACGGTCATAACCGTGGGGAGCACGACCAACCTTGTGGTGGGTATGCGGGTTTCCGTTACCGCCGGTGCAGGGGCTTTTGCAGCAAATTGTACCGTTACCGTTATTACCAGTGCCACCAAGTTCACGGTATCAGCAGCGCCCACTACTTCATTGTCGGGGGGCGCCACGGTGGTTAGGGGGTATGGAAATATTATCACTGTTGGAAATACCAGTAACCTGCAGGTAGGCATGACAGTTATTGTAACCTCCGGTACCGGATCTTTTCCGGCTAATACCACTGTTACCAGTATTACCAGTTCTACCAGGTTTGTTGTTTCTGCAATACCCTCCACACCATTGTCTGGTGGCGCGTCTGTTGTAAAAGTGACCCAGGTTACCGGCATTGCGCAGGATGGCATGTTTGGCATTGCCCTGCATCCCGAACTGAATAAGGGCACCGGTAAGGATTCCGTCTATCTTGCCTATTGCTACGATTCCCTGGGATTTAGAAGGGTGAGAATAGTTGCATATAAATATAACAGAACTGCTGCCACTTTAACGGGGGTTACCGTTTTGCTGAGCGGTATCTGGGGTAGCAATGATCACAATGGCGGCAGGCTGGTAATTGGTAATTTTGGCACTCTTCTGCTACCCGATTATAAACTGATCTATACCGTTGGCGATAAGGGATCTAACCAGTTTGGCAATGCCTGTGATTCTATTGAATCGCAATATACCCCTACTGCGGCCCAAATGGCAGCCGGTGATATTCATAGGTACAATGGCAAAATACTGCGTATAAATATGAATGGTTCCATCCCCGCTGATAACCCGGTGATCAATGGGGTACGAACGCATATCTATACCTATGGCCATCGCAACCCGCAGGGATTAACATTTGAAAAGAAGGTAAACTCACCTCTGGAACTATTGCCGGGGGGAAAATTATACGAATCGGAACAGGGCCCTGCCACCAATGATGAAATAAATATCATTGACGGCAATAAAAATAATTATGGATGGCCCAGGGTAGCGGGAAAAAAGGATAATAACTGGTACCGGTATTTTCAATGGTCTTCCAGTGGAAGTTGCGGTTCGTATGGCGGTGAGTGTTCATCTAATCAATCGGGTTCACCATTTACCGAAAGTACTTTCAGTGATCCAAAACTGACCGACCCTATTTTTGACCTGTATGCCGGAACACCTTCAGGCGGAACTTCCTGCAACTGGCTCGCGTATCCTACCATTGCCCCCAGTAGTGTTATTCATTACCCATTTACAAACCGTATACCCGGATGGAGCAATTGCCTGTTAATAACAACATTAAAAACAAGCTCGGTATTCCGTTTAAAATTGAATGCTTCGGGAACAGCCCCTGCATTAACACCCGGAGCAACCGGCTCAGATTCTGTAATTCAGTATTTTAAATTTCCCGGCGCACTGAACCGGTACAGGGATATCGCATTGGGCAATGACGGAATTACCTTCTATCTTTTAACAGACAGCGTAGGTACAACGTCCGGACCTTCGGCGGGTGCAGCAGGCGTAACAGATGCAGGACGTGTGCTGGAATTTATATACCTGGGCTCCACATTGGCTGTGGCAAATGGCCCGGGCAGTCCTGTGGTAAACAGGCTTGATTTTAAAATCTATCCAAATCCTGTCGCTGAAATACTAACGGTGGAAAGTAGACGAAATACGGCAAAACCATTGTATTATCAACTATATGATGCGGCCGGAAGAAGGCTTTTACAGGGCAGGAGTACAAAAGACAAGTTTGAAGTAAATGTAAAACAGCTACAGCGCGGAATATATATCCTGAAAATATTTAATGGAAATGAAATTACTCTAGCTACTGAAAAAATACTGGTGAAATAATCATCATTTTCATTGCCGAATAAAAAGAGGTATCTCCTTTGGATATTTCTTTTTATTACCATATCCCGGGCCCATAAAAGCAAACTACGGTAATCCTTTTACCAGGCAAAAACAGGGATAGAATTCACTAACGCCTAAACGTGAAGTGTATTCAATCCCTGTTTAATGTATACAAAAGCAGGCAGGTGATGCCTATAGCCCGCTGTCCAGCTTTCCCACCATGTTGGCGGGTATTACCCATGCATCAAAATCTTCCGGCGTTACATAACCTAATTTTACTGCCATTTCTTTTAAGGTAGTTCCTTCTTTATGCGCTTTTTGCGCGATCTCCGCCGCTTTATAATAACCAATCTTTGGGTTAAGGGCGGTAACCAGCATCAGGCTGTTATCAACATGTTTTTTAATATTTGCTTCTATCGGGGCCAATCCAATGGCACATTTATCATTGAAAGAAACGCAGGCATCCCCGATCAGCCTTGCACTGTGCAAAAAGTTGTAAATCATTACGGGTTTAAAAACATTTAGTTCAAAGTGTCCCATACTGCCACCAATACCAATAGTAACATCATTACCCATTACCTGTGCGGCAACCATGGTTAAGGCTTCGCACTGGGTTGGGTTTACCTTACCCGGCATGATGGATGAACCGGGTTCATTGTCTGGTATAAAAATTTCGCCTATCCCCGACCGTGGCCCGGAGGATAATATGCGGATATCATTACCGATTTTCATCAAACTTACCGCTACAGTTTTTAATGCGCCATGCGCCTCTACAATGGCATCATGTGCCGCCAGGGCCTCAAATTTATTTTCCGCCGTAATAAAAGGTAAACCGGTGAGTGTTGCGATATGCTTTGCCACATTTTCAGAATAACCCTCCGGTGTATTGATGCCGGTGCCAACAGCAGTACCGCCCAATGCAAGCTCACTTAAATGCGCCAGTGTATTGTTGATGGCCTTTAATCCATGGGTCAGTTGTGATACATAGCCGCTGAATTCCTGTCCCACAGTCAGGGGCGTTGCATCCATAAAATGCGTACGGCCAATCTTTACCACATGCATAAAGGCCCTGGATTTTGCCGCAAGGGTATCCCTTAACTTTTCTATTCCTGGTATGGTAGTTTCAATCAGAATTTTATATGCCGCGATGTGCATAGCGGTAGGGAAAGTATCATTGCTGGATTGTGATTTATTGATATCGTCATTGGGATGCAAAAACTTTTCTTTATCGTCAAGTTTACCTCCGTTGATCACATGCCCGCGGTAAGCCACTACTTCATTTAAATTCATATTGCTTTGGGTACCACTGCCGGTTTGCCATACCACTAACGGGAACCAGGCGTCTAATTTCCCTTCCAGTATTTCATCGCACACTTTGCCAATCAGGTCGGCTTTTTCTTTTGATAATACACCTGCATCCAGGTTGGTTAATGCGGCTGCTTTTTTCAGGTATGCAAAAGCGTTGATAATTTCTTTGGGCATCCTGTTTATGTCTTCGGCAATTTTAAAATTATCGATGCTGCGTTGGGTTTGCGCGCCATAATAGGCATCAATGGGTACTTTTACCTCACCCATGGTATCTTTTTCAATCCTGTATTCCATATAACTAAGTTTTTATTGTTTAATAATCGCCGCAAAGTTACTTGTTGAATGACGAATAGGCGTTTTTTATTATTAATTTCCCATTTGTCCCCGGGCTGCCAACTCCATTATTAATGATTTTTATTTATCTTAGATGTGCTTAAAATCTGGTAGCCACCGCGTTTAATTTTTATTTCCGAATTGGGGTAGATTTGGTACAACCCGCAAAGATTGGAAGGTATCCCAGTTGATATAATTTGTCAAAATAACTACTAATAAGTTAAAAAAAATCTACCATGAACAGGCGTGAATTTGTAAAATACGCATCCGCAATTACCATCCTGTTGTCCAATGGGAAGATACTTCGTGCAGGTGAATTGAATGCAGGCCAGTGGGAAAAGGGTACTGTCAAACTCCGTTTTGTGATCGCCTCCGATGGTCATTATGGCCAGAAAGATACGGATTATGAAAAGTATTTTGAAACACTGGTTACCCGTATTAATGAGGAACATGCTAAAAACCCCTTTGCTTTTTGCATGATCAACGGCGATATTATCCATGATGATAAACAATATTTTCCGGCTGCGAAAAAAGCATTGGACAAACTTGAACTGAAGTATTATGTGAGCCAGGGAAATCATGACCATGCCACTCCGGAAGAATGGGAATCTACCTGGAAAATGCCGTTGAACCTTCAATTCGTCATTAAAGAAAATTCTTTTATAATAGCCACTACCTCTAACGAAACCGGCGCCTATTTATGCCCGGATGTACAATGGATAAAAGCCAGGCTGGAGGAGCATAAACGGCAAAAGAATGTATTTATTTTTTTACACATCAATCCTGGCAAGCAAACCAAATACGGGGTGGATTGCCCGGAATTATTTGAAGTGTTTGCAAAACATAAAAATATAAGGGCCGTATTTAACGGCCACGACCATGATGAAGAAGGAATAAAAATGAAAAACAAATTACCCTTTATTTTTGACGCACATTTTGGCGGTAACTGGGGCACTGCATATCGTGGGTTTAGGGTGGTGGAATTGATGAAAGACAATTCGATTGCAACGTACATAATGAACCCAATCGAAAAAATCAATGAGGCGAATTTTAAGGTGAATGGGCAATGGTCAATGGTGAATGGGCAATCAACGTCGTTTAGTTAAGGGTTTTAATTGCTGCATGTATCCACTAAGCGCCACAGCCTTTTCACTACTGACCATTCACCATTGACTTATTCATTTTCCTTTAAACTCCGGTTTTCGTTTTTCTAGAAATGCGCTGGTACCTTCTTTCCTGTCATCCGTAGTAAAGCATTCTCCAAATGCTGTGATTTCGGTTTCGTATCCATTGGATGTTGTATCAAACACCGCATTGGCAGCTTTTATACAGGCAGCGATTGCGAGCGGGGCTTTTGTATTGATAACAGATAAAATGACGGTAGCTTTATTCAACAATTCACCTGCATCCGCAACATAATTTACTAAGCCGTATTGCAAGGCAGTAGCGGCATCAATCATAGTACCACTGATGAGTAATTCAATGGCACGACCTTTTCCAATAAGTTGTGTTAAACGTTGTGTACCGCCATAGCCCGGAATTAAACCAAGATTCACTTCGGGCTGACCAAACTTTGCATTGTGTGCCGCAATACGAAAATGACAGGCCATCGCGAGTTCACAGCCACCACCCAATGCAAAGCCGTTTACTGCGGCTATGATTGGCTTTGAACTGTTTTCTATTTTAAAAAAAACATCCTGGCCTCTTTTCGCTAAAGCCATTGCCTCATCTTTGCCTAGGCCGTCGAACTCTGTAATATCAGCCCCTGCAACAAATGCTTTTGCCCCGGCCCCCGTAATGATGGCCGACCTGATTGAAGGATCATTTTGTATTTCATCAGTGGCTTTATCAAGATCGGAAAATACATCCCTATTCAGGGCATTTAATTTATCGGGCCGGTTGATCGTAATGGTAAGTATACCATTTTCAAGGTTGGTTAACAGCATTTGGTACATATGGAACTTTTTCCAAAAGTAGGAATAATACAGGTATCCTTCCTTTATGAAAAGTTTCTTCAGTTGAATGGCTGCCTTCCAAAAAAGAAGTTTTACAATAGATTATTATCCTTTTCCATTGCTGATTCTTCACCGGAATTATTAGAGGATCCCTTAACTGCATTTTCTGTTGCAGAAGCTTTGCCCGTATAAACCAGCAGCACTGCCAATAAGATAAGGTGTATTTTTTTAAGAACCGGTATATACATCATCCGGCCGAAACTCATTTTGTTGATATTGTTCTCCGCCAGTACAATTCCTTTAAAAACTAATTGGCAGGCGATAAAGAAAATCCACACCACCAGCAGGATTTTATAATGCAATTCAAAACCTTCGCCAATCGTAAAAGGGAATTCATAAAAAAATAGCCGGACAAGTATATACAATAAGGTAGAATAAAGCAAGGCAATGAAAAAAGAATTTTTTAAAAACACGGTAATTTTACTGCTCAAGAGCCGGTTGATTTGTTGATGAATAGGTTGCATACTTTATTATTTTAAGACTTTTATTATCGGTACATCAGTCCGCATTAAGTTCCATTTTATTCTTAGTTGTGCAATATCTTTCAAAATAAGATGAACTATTTGGCGCTGTCATTATGGGATATCAATAATGGAAATGGTAAAAGAATTTTCAATAGTTCCGCTTCCGTACTTATCCCAGAATTTTACCGCTACTTTATATTCCTGGTCAAAGTCCATTGGTTTGCCCGTGTTAACTGTGCATTTCAGGTATTCTGCATCTTCTTTATTATAAATGCCTGCGTTATTTTTAAATAGGTCTGCTTCATTTAGCAATTCGTTTCCTTTGCTGTCTGTTATCCGTAATGAACAACCAATGGATATTTTATCGTTTTTTACCACCAGGCCTTTTACATTTTCATTCACCACCACAAACTTTTCTCCCAACGGTATTTGTGTATGCCCGAGTTTTTCTTCATTCATTATTATCACGGTATTAGCGGGTTTTATTTTGCTGTAACTGGTAACCATGCCAGTATTCAGGTCCTTGCTTATGCCAGCCAGGGGTTGTCCGTTACAGGCATACAACAATAATGCGGGAATAAACAATACGGATATCTTTTTGAACACAAGCTGAATTTTGTCTGCAATGTTAAACTGAATGGCACCCTTTGTTTTTAGTGCCTTTAACCGGTTATTTTCAATTAAGGGGATAATATTTGATTTCATAATTGATTGATGAATGTGCTTAGATGATGCCTGGGAAATGTTGTGGTGAACACTATGTAGTATTTAAAACAAGGCGGGCTTAGCAATAAACCCGCCTTGCGGAAACACAGTAACTAAAAGCGGAAACGCTACGGCTTTGATGATGTTTTAGTTGGCCGAAGTTTCAAGCGGGAAATCCCCAATGGTATTCACATTTACATATCCTGATGTCTGAATAGTTGATTTACCGTCACCATTGATGGTTACCTCCAGCATTTCATTGGCTAGTATCCCTGTACTGCTTACAGAGGAACCGCCGTGTATGTACACAGTTGCCAGGGATTTGGAGGGAACATACACGAGGACTTTATCCTTAAAGAAATCGTCTGAAGAACTGGTGATGGTTAATTCTCCATTATTGATTTTAACCATCGTGTTTTCCACATCTGTTTTTCCACCGACAATTTGTATCTCATTCAATTCTTTGTCGGTAAGTATTACTTCTACATTATTGTAAATTTTCAATGATGTTACAATTTCATCCGTGCTAATTTTTTTTACTGTTGTAATGTCCAGGGTATTCGTTTGAGCAAATGAGCTTGCTGCTATGGTCATTACCAGTATTAATGATAACTTTTTCATGATTTTTAATTATTTAATTTTTATTTCGATGTAAAATTGCACCAGTTTTTACTTCTTCGAAAGCGAAAATGGCTAAAGCGCCGTTTTATTAATGTGAAGTGTATTTTCTGATTGATGAATTGTAATTGCCAGCAGGGATAAGGCTGTAAAAGAGGGACTTTATCATTGTTTTTTATGCGGATGGAAGGAAGTAGCCGACATTTATAGCTTTCTTGCAACAAAACTTACAATATAGTTCAATAACGGGGGCAACGGGATAGGGCGGGTACTTAAAGCTCTTATTATACCAGCGGGTTCGTGTTGGCAGTGAACGGATGCCGGTAGATGAGGATGGGGATTTTATTGGCCTTCTGAGTGATCAATTTAGAGAGTTGATGATCCCTGATCGTTCAGTCGGTCGCTTAGGGTTGAAGATGCGAATAGTATAAATTGCCGCCTTATTTATTGGTTCTTAATTTTTCTAATTGGGTAATATCCCAGGTGTCCCTGGGTCTGCGGGAATACAATTTAACTGCTATCAAATGACTTAAATATTTTGATGCTTTTTTCCATACATAAATTTAAAAACTTCTATGCTCCTGCACCCAATCTTTTATGTAAGCCGCAATATCGGTAGTGGTTGTTCCCGGTGGAAATAATTTACCCACCCCCAGTTCGTTCAGCTCCTTCATATCATCATCAGGTATAATTCCGCCTCCCGTTAACAGCACGTCATTCATTTCCTTTTCCTTCATCAGTTTTATTATTTTCGGAAAAATGGTATTGTGGGCGCCACTTAAAATGCTGATGCCAATCGCATCCACATCTTCCTGCAGGGCAGCATTGACCACCATTTCGGGCGTTTGCCGAAGGCCGGTATAAATTACTTCCATACCTGCATCCCTTAAGGCAGTGGCAATAATTTTTGCACCCCGGTCATGTCCATCCAAACCACATTTTGCAACCAACACGCGAATGGGACGTTTAATTTCGGCAATCATCAGCTATCTTTTAAATTATTGTAAAGTAAATCTGTTCGCTGTGTTTCAGCACATCAGCGCATTAGCCAATCAGCTACTTATTAAAAGCCCCGTTAAATACAACCAATGCATTTTCAATCCTTTTGATCGTTTCTTCTTTACCGATGGTTTCTGCAATTATAAACAATGCAGGGCCGGTTTTACTACCTACAAGCATTACCCGAAGGATCATTTGCAGTTCTCCCACTTTTATATTTTTTTGAGTGGCGGATGATTTAAATAATTCTTCAATTGAAACAGCTTCCCAGGTTACTAGTTCTTCGAACTGACAGATGATCCCGATAAAATATTCCTTTTTGCCTTCATCCCATTTGGGCTTCACGGCTGCTTCATCAAAGGATTTGGGCGATTCAAAGAAGAAAATCCCCTGGGTATAAAAATCGGTTAATAATGTACAGCGTTCCTTTATTAAATTCATCACCTGGTGTAAATAACGTGCATCAGTAACCGAAACTCCCTTTTCTTCAAATATTTCGTTTACCCTTTTCTCATAGTGCTCAACATCCAGCTTTTTGATCCATTCGTGGTTGAACCATTTCGCCTTCTCAAAATCAAATTTAGCGCCTCCCTTATGAACCCTTTCAATACTGAATTTATCTACCAGGTCGTCCAAAGAAAATATTTCCTGTTCTGTTCCATCATTCCATCCCAGCACAGCCAGCAGGTTGATAAATGCTTCCGGTAAAAAACCTAACTCTTTAAATCCTTTTGCTATGTCATGTGTAACAGGGTCAATCCAATCCATGGCATACACCGGGAAGCCCAGCCGGTCACCGTCCCGCTTGCTTAATTTTCCATTTCCATCGGGCTTCAATATCAATGGAAGGTGGGCCCACTGGGGCATTTCATCGAGACCAAAAAGGCATTTCCATAATAATATATGTACGGGTGCGCTGGGGAGCCATTCTTCTCCCCTGAAGGCGTGGCTTATCTTCATTAAATAATCGTCTACCACAACGGCCAGGTGATAGGTGGGCATACCATCGGCTTTCAACAACACTTTATCATCTACATTATTCGTGTCAAACTCCATTTCACCCCTGATCATATCGGCAAATTGTACAAACTCGTCAGGATTTACTTTTATCCTGATCACATAGGGTGTTCCGGATTTAAGTAATGTATTAGTTTCGGCCGGCAATAACCGCAACGAATTATTCATGTTCATTCTTACGTGATGGTCGTATTGCAGGCTGTTGCTACCCGCTGATTTCAGTTTTTCCCTCATGGCATCCAGTTCTGCGGGGGTGTCAAATGCGTAGTAGGCATGGCCATTTTTTACTAACTGTTCCGCGTATTTCCGGTAACCATCCTTTCTTTCGCTTTGACGATAAGGGGCATAGGGGCCTCCATGCAACGCACTTTCGTCTGGTACCAGGCCGCACCAGTTTAAGCAGTCGAAAATGTATTTTTCTGCCCCTGCTACAAGTCTTGCCTGGTCGGTATCTTCAATTCTAACAATAAAATCGCCCCCATATTTTTTGGCGTATAAATAATTAAATAACACGGTCCTAACGCCGCCCAGATGAAGGCCGCCTGTTGGACTTGGGGCAAACCGAACTCTTACTTTATCAAACATTCTGCAAAGATAAGCTTGGAAGCAAAGGGCAGGAAAATAAAAATTTGGTCCCAGGGTTAACAACCGGCCTGGCGGCTTGCGAAATTTTGCAAGGGGGTTACAAACAATTAAAGCGTGCTAAAGGCTGGCAACACAAGCGATCGTATAAATTTCCCTTGAAAAAAATTGGGATAAAAAAAACGCCATTCCGGCGTTTTCTGTTTTTAACAAATCCTATTCTTTCCTTTTACCGGAGTAAAATAGTTCTTGGTGTTCCTCCATTTATGGAGATCGTGGCTATATTATTACAATCGCCATTACCAAAATCAATCAGGGCTGTGTGATTAGGGCCGCTTAATTGTATACTTCCTTTAGTTATGTTTTCGCAGATGGTTTTCTTTTGCAAAGGGTCAATGATGGTAGAAGTTCTGGTTACGCCATTTGCGTTGGTAACGCTGCTATTGCCAGTGATAGAAAAAATATCATCTAACAAATTCCTCGGGGTAGCGTATCCGGCTGTTTGAACTACAGTTTTTATTCCACTATGTAACCAGTAAACTCCGGAGGGTGCGGTGATTTTTCCATTTTCCACTTTACGCTGCCATCCTTTAATTGTGGCAGTGCTGTTATTGGTCCAGGTAATGATACCCTCTTTTTTAAAGCCATTTACATAGTATCCGTCAAAAGTTAATACGGAAGTGCTTCCTGTTTTTCTTAAAGAATCTGAAAGGGTAATTCTTATTATTCCTTTACGGAAAATTCCATTTCCGGAAGTACAACCCGTTCCAAAATCTATTTTAATTGTTTTTGGAAAACCTATAAGGGGTGTTACCGTTACGCTGGCGCAGCCCAATATCCCCATTGATTCAAATGGAGTAGCAGGTGTTTCCCCAACTAGTCCCTGCTCCGTAGCGGCTTCTATATAAATATCATTGGCATCTTCGGTAAGGTTATCTGCAACGGCCTGGTCGGTACTTAATTCAAAAGTAGTTTCCATTTCAGCTTTGGTGGCGGAATCGTCTTTTTTACATGATGTAAACCCGATTAGGAAGGAAGCAACTGCTATTGCAATTACCAGATTTTTTGTTTTCATAATTTTAATTTTTTTGGTTTAGGTTTTAGTGCCGGCATAGGACAGGATACTTTAATATGGGTTTAATCAGTATTTAAAAATAAATTTGCCCAATGTTTTATTTTGTAAAAACGCCAGGTTGGTTAAAAAAATTGTACGGTGAATGTATCTGGCAAATGCCAGCCCAGCAAAAAATCATTTATTTAACATTTGATGATGGCCCGCATCATGAGGCCACTCCCTTTGTATTGGATGTATTAAAAAAGCACCAGGCAAAAGCCACTTTTTTTTGTATAGGTAAAAATGTACTGGAGCAGCCTGCGGTGTATGAAAGAATTATTTCAGAAGGGCACGCGGTGGGTAACCATACTTTTAATCACCTGAATGGTTGGAAAACAACTGATGAAGTTTATATGGAAAATATTTCGGAAGCAAAAAAATATATTGATTCCGCACTGTTTCGTCCGCCTTATGGCAGGATAACTAAATTTCAACTTAAACTGTTATCGAATTACCAGTATCAGCTTACACCCATCATGTGGACAGTATTGAGTGGCGACTTTGATCTAAGGCTTAGCAAAGAGCATTGCCTGCGAAATGTTTTGAAAAAATCGGGTAGCGGCTCTATCGTAGTATTCCATGATAGTGAAAAAGCATTTGAAAGACTGGTATTTTCTTTACCAAAAATGCTGGAATATTTCACGGCGCAGGGATATCGTTTTGAAAAAATTGTTATCTGATGCGAAAAATCTCAAGAATGGCTCAAAAAAAGAATGGGCCTGGGTAGAAACCCTGGCCCGTTTTTAATCCGTACCCTATGAAAACTGACCGAAAGATACAAAGTTGTTTTTAAATTAACAATATATTTTTTTAACAAATTTTTCCCCATTTAAAATGAAATTATAATGTATATTCTTTTTGGGATTGGTATACCATTTAAAGGCTTCAACTCAGTTCAAAAGGTTCGGCTACGCTGTGTACAACTGGCTGCTCCGTTACGTATTTTTGATTAGTTTTTTACTTTACTTACAACATGATTATAACAGATACACATTGCCATCTTTATTCGGAAGAGTTTGCAAACGATATTGCAGAGGTAATACAAAGAGCTGAAAAAGAAGGGATTACCAGGTACTATTTGCCGGCCATAGACAGTACATCAATTGCCGCTATGATGGAACTTGAACAACGTTTTCCAGGTAACTGTATTGCCATGATGGGGCTACACCCCTGTTCTGTAAAGGAGAATTTTGAAAAAGAATTGAATATAGTTCGGAAATGGCTGGTTAAACGGAAATTTGCCGCAGTAGGTGAAATCGGGCTTGATTATTATTGGGATAAAACCTTTATGGCAGAGCAGGCTATAGCATTTAAAACTCAAATCGAGTGGTCGATACAATACGGAATGCCCGTTTCTATCCATACGCGGAATGCAATGCAGGACACCATTGATATCATTAAAGAATATGTACCCAAAGGCGTGAGAGGTATATTTCATTGTTTTAGTGGCAGTTATGAAATTGCAAAAGAGATCATCGGAGCCGGGTTCTATCTTGGGATAGGCGGGGTGCTTACTTATAAAAATGCAGGGTTAGCAGAGGTTCTTGCGAAAATTGATTTGCAATACCTTGTGTTAGAAACGGATGCACCTTACTTAACCCCGGTTCCTTTCAGGGGTAAAAGAAACGAAAGCAGTTATTTGAAATACATAATTGCGAAACTCGCAGAAGTTAAAAATTGTTCTGTTGAGGAGGTAGCGGCAGTTACCACTGCAAATGCTGAAAAAATATTCGCCTTATAAGGATCGAAACTGTATTTTTGCATCCCGAAAAACAGTTTGCCTGTGGCGGACCTACGTTGAGATACAATCAGGAAAACATCTCGGTGTGAGGCCCGATAATTATATCGTTTAATGGAGACTTGTCCGAGTGGTTGAAGGAGCACGCCTGGAAAGTGTGTATAGGGGAAACTCTATCAAGGGTTCGAATCCCTTAGTCTCCGCCCCTAATGCATCAAAATTAACTAAAACGCTATAATTCAAAAGATTATGGCGTTTTAGTTTTTACTCACTTTATCAAATTATGCAGCATTTCGCATATAAAAGGGAATAATTAGGGAGTTGGAAAATAGTTCAAACTGAACTCCGGAATTCCCTTAAAACCATTGATTTTACTACGTTTTATTGCTTTTATCCTCTATTAATTTTATTTATTTATTATCAGCAAGGTCAACCCTTCTGCCAAAGCTCGTTGAGAGACATTGCTGGCAAGAGAGGAAGTATTTCATTTATGTCTGAAATCTCCTACCGATGGCGCAATATCCTCGCCCCGGCTATAGCTCGTTGAGACACATCGCTGGAAAGAGAACCTCTATTTCATATTAGCTTTGTACCCTGGTAAACTTCGTGTAACTCCAATTGAAAGCCGACGGTTTTGATGGTAAGAAATTCATTGGGTTTTGAATATTCATCCAGTTGCCAGTGTCCTTCTTCATTAATGCGGAAGATTTCCACATTAACTGATTCTGAATCTACCAGCACATATTCTTTTAGTGTTGGAATATCGCGGTATAGTTTAAATTTTGTACCACGGTCATAATCCCTGGTAGCGGGAGACAATATTTCGATCAATACTGAAGGCCGGATGGCAGTATCATTATCTTCACCGGAATTTAGAATATCGCCACAAATAATTGAAATATCTGGATAGGTAAATAAGGTATTTTCGGGGATATGGATCCTTAAGTCACTCCCATACGGTCTGCAGGGATGGCCTCTTAGTCGTGAAGCAAGTTGCCCAAATAAATTGCTGAATAAGATGTTGTGCCTCGGGCTGGCACCCGCCATAGCAAATATTTCGCCATTGTAGTATTCATGCTTTTGTTCAGCAGTATATTCCATTTGCAAAAAGCTTCAATGGTATATTTTTGCCTCTCATATGCGGTTGCGGGTTCGTTTAATTCCATATTCAAATATAATTATATGACTGAATACTGCCAAAAGCTAACTGGTTCATTACAAATTGTCGCTGCCTTTTATTCCTGCCAACGTCTTTCCATGAGCCTGAAGAAAGGCCGAGGAAGCTGCGTTTATGCTGATTAAGCTTTGTCCTTATAAAATTTAATTTTCTTCAATGAGATTATTAAAAAATGATAGAGAGAGGGAGCTTTCATCTATATCTGAAACCTCCTACTTACGGCGCAACTTCCTCGCCCCAGGGCTCGTTGAGAACGTTGCTGGGAAGTGGCGGCCCAGACGATTCCGGAAAAGGCAAAAAAAATCCTCCCGGTTATCGGGAGGATCATATTGTACAGTATTTTAAAAACTATTTAATATCTATAACATCTGCATCTCCGCCACCGATGCTTTTATCAGTTGCGATCCTGTCTGCACTTACACCTAATGTTTCGGTAAGGTAAGTTTGTATTGCAGCCAGTTTTTTATCGGCCAAAGATTGCGCAGCTTTTGAAGCGGCAGGATAAGCTGTGATGGTAATGGTGCAGGTAGGCTTCTCCTGTAATTTTGAAGCTACAGTAGCTAACATGGCTTTTACATCCTTACTCAAACTGGTACCTTTCATAGAAAGACTTGGGTAATCTGTTGGACAGGCAGACGCCATTGTAGCATTCGCAAGCAATGTTTTCATTTCTGCGCAACATGCAGGTTCAGGGCATTTACCAACGCCATCCGCATCAACAGGCTGACATTCTGTAGGAGTGATCAGTTGTTTATCTTTCCAGTCTGGTACGCCATCACTATCTGTATCTTTTGTTACGCCATGGCTATCAACTGGTGAACCGGCAGGTGTGTTGGGTTCTTTATCAAACATATCAGCAACACCATCGGCATCGGTATCATTCTTTAAGCCTTCAATAGCGGTTTTAACGGTATCAATCTGGCTTTGCAAGTCCATGTTTGTTCTTGCCGCAGGGTTGTCAAATAACAATTGTTGTTTTGATTTTTTGCCAAGTGCAAATTCCAAACCAAGAAACCCATAAGAGAATTTATCTTTATGCAGCGAGTTACCCCTGGTAGTCCAGTAAGAAGACCCGTCAAAGTTATCGCCATCTACAAAATTCATGCGATAGCCGAGGTCGAGATTGATTAGTTTGGAAACATTCACTTTAAAGCCTGCTCCAACCGGCACAAAGAATTCCTTTTTTGTAGTAACATTATCATACGCTACCTCTGTAGTGCTACCAGCTCTTACGATCCTGGGCTCATATGCTACAAGGCCGGCGCCAACAGAGAGATAAGGAACGATGGTGTTCTTCTCCCTTAAAAAGTTAATATTTCCCAAAGTTAACTGGCCGCTCAAGCTGCCAGAATATTTCAATTTGGTTTTAAATGAAGTAATTGCTCTTGCCGGATTTGCGCCATTCCCTAATTTATCATCATTGTTGGCTTTTAATTTGCCTGCAAGGAAATCTGCCTGTACAGCAAAATAATGACTGAACTGGTATCTAACATTGGCCCCGTATCCCAATGTAATTTGCGGGTTTGTAAAGTCGTTGGAGCCTCCAAATACTATATTAGGAGCCAACGCCCCTACGTTAAGGCCAACGGAAAATTTTCTGAATTCTTTACTGCCGGTAAATGGTTTAACGGTGGTGTACGTTGCTTCTTTTGTTTGTGCAAATACCGACAGGGTAAACGCAAAAAATAAAAGAATAAGGGTTGTTTGTTTACGATAAAAACACTGCATAAGGCATTAATTTAATTACTTGAGAAGTAAGGTGATATAAGATTGTGCGCAAATATAGGACAAAAGAATCAATTATTTAATTTTGCACCTTTTTAATGACTGAAAAGTTAATTTTTTTTGGTTTGTGATCTGGATTGAGTTAACTCAAAAATGATTTTTATTGTCTATCAAATGATTAGAGCGTTAAATAAAAATTAATAATATACTTTATAATGCGAGCCGGTATTATCTTTAAAAATAAGCGGGCATTTAAACCCCTGCACATAAAATAAAAGGGTTGTCACCCATTTATGATGCCAATTTTTCGCCGCATTTAAATCGAAAGGGCTGCCAGGTCTAGGGCTGTGAATAATTTGCAATCACTTATTGGAGGCTTGCAACCTTGTTGGTAGCAATTGGACATGACGGTCACACATTTTACCGGGATACGCGCAGGGGCGAAAAAAGCTGACAACAGGTTCTCACTTTTTTGATACGTTTTCGCGCTCTGGCATTAGTTGTTTTCAAATTTTCTCATTTTCGGATTTGAAATTCAGGCATTTTTAAATTAGCACATCAACACATTAGCTAATTAGCCCATTTGAAATGCAGGCTCTTCCTTTGTTTTTAACCGCTCCGGTTAATTTAGCTGCTGACCGGTTGTTTGCTTAAAATACCCCAATATTTTTGCGGTCGTTCAGGCTATGTAACAACATATTTGTTTTATTCAGTATTTCGGTTTCCATTACAACCCTCCTGAACTGAACCTGGCATGAAGCAGGATTAATAAAGGGCAAATTATATTGTGACTATAAAAAAGAAACAAGTAATTTTGCGCAAAAATAGCTCTTATAAAAGTTTACCTGCTCCTCAAACCGTATTATACTGTGTATTAAATAATCACGGAAGTTTATACTCATAAACTCTTTTTATCAGCAGGTGATTGCTTGAAAAACCAGCAGTAGATTTTAATAATATTTTATTTTTATCCATTTAACTTTTTAAAGATCATGACTATTTATCAACTCGTGTTGCATGTGACTGAGAATGGCGAAGCCCTGAAAATAATTGCCTAAGCCCACTGTATTAACTATCGGAGAACAGTATTTTGGGAACCATATTTTTCTGCTTAATTAGCCGACCGATCGGATTAATTAACCCTTCAATAATTATCTTTAATAGAATAGCACCATATTTTTATGATATCCATCCCCTACAAACGCTATATTTCTTGCCTATGTTAAGTATATATAAGTTCCGGCTTCTTTTTGCCTCAATGAGCTTGATCGTTGTAACTTTGATGTCGTGTACCACTACCAAACAAGTGACCTACCTCTACGATTTAAAAGACAGCACTGCGGGTAGTTTAAACAAAGCTCAAAACGCTTTTGAAAATCTTATACAGAAAAATGACCAGTTGTGGATTACAGTTGGCGGCAGCAACCCGCTTGATTTAATGGCTCTTAACTCGGCTAACGGATTAGGGTCTGGTGTAAACGCTACACTGGCCCCTTCTACCGGGGCGGCAATTGGGTTTCTGGTAGAAGCGGATGGTAAAATTAAAATACCCTATATCGGTAAGGTGCAGGCTGAAGGATTGACCCGCTTACAATTAGAAAATACACTCACTGAATTGTTTAAAGATTATACAAAAAATCCCGTGGTAAACGTGCGGTTTTTAAATTACAGTTTTTCAGTATTGGGAGAGGTAAAAAACAGCGGAAGATTTAATATGGTCACGGAACGAGCCACTATCCTTGAAGCCATTACCATGGCGGGTGATCTTACCGACCTGGGCAAGCGGGAAAATGTATTGGTTGTGCGTGAAGTAAACGGGGAAAGAAATTTTGCAAGGGTTAACCTGTTATCAAAAGACCTTTTTAAATCTCCGTATTATTACCTGAAAACAAATGACATCGTATATGTGGAGCCAGTGAAAGCAAAATTTATCAACCGTACCGGTGTTCCCCAATACCTGAGTATTGTAGCCGTAGGTTTATCCCTGCTTATTACTATTATCAATCTAAGAAAATAATAAATCCATTACATTCTAATGTCCGCTAATACGTCAGTTTTAAATATCCAGGAAGATTCTAAAGAAGAAAGTTATCAATTAAGGAGAATATTTTTCCGGGTTGTACCCTATACCCCTTTAATAATAATAGCGACATTAATAGGCATATCATGTTCGTACATCTATATGCGTTACGCCACCAGGACCTATGCGGCTAAGGCAAGATTAATAGTAAATGACGATACGCAACAGAAAAACTCTAATTTATTAGATATCATAAAATTGGATACTAGGAATTTGTCTGCAGAAACAGAGCGTGAAATGCAAATCATTCGATCCAGGGATTTGTTACGCAACCTGGTAATAAAATTGCAAATGAATATTCAGTACGGCCTGAAAGGGTATGTTACTACCGGGGAATATTTTAAGAATGCACCCTTAAAGCTTGAATTGGAACATCCTGATTCTATTATATCTACTATTTCCGGGGAAGTGGGAGTCGTCAATAATACCATCCGATTTAACGGTAAAATTTATCCGGTTGATTCTTTAGTAAAAAGTGATTTTGGCAATATACGCTGGCATATAAATTCCGCCTTTCAGTCTGATTCAAAGAAAAATGTATGGTTTGTAACTATCCACCCATTATCTCAAACAGTGGAACAGGCTCAAAGGGCACTCACTATTGAGCCCATCTCTAAACAATCATCTATTTTAGACCTGACTTATATTGATGTAATTCCTGAAAGAGGTGTTAATGTACTCAACAACCTGATTTCTCTATATGGCACTACCACTGTTGATTACAAAAGCAGGATATCAGCCAACACCCTGAGTTTCCTGGATGAACGATTGCGGCTGGTATCAGACGAACTAAGTGGTGTAGAGAAAAATCTTCAAAGCTTTAAAACCAATGAAGGTATTGTTGACCTGGGGACAGAAGGCAGTTTATTTCTTGAGCAGCTAAAAGACACTGATTCAAAGATTGGTGAATTAGAAGTGCAGATAGATGTTTTAAGCAAAATAGAGCAATATGTATCCAGGCGAAATAATACCAACAGTCCCATACCAGCTACCCTTGGTACTACAGACCCTGTATTAATCGGGTTACTAAACCAATTGTACGAGAGCGAATTTGAATTGGAAAAAACAAAACAAATTTCCGGCTCTAAAAATCCACAAATAGAGGTTTACGAGGAAGCAATTGCCCGGTTGAAACCAAGTATTTTAACAAGTATCAATAATTTAAAAATGGGTATGCAGTCAAGCCGCCAGAGGCTGCAAAAAGATAATAACAAATTAACAGGCACTTTAAATAAAATACCCCAAAAGGAAAGGTTGTTATTGGATATCAGCAGGCAACAAGGGATTAAAAATGCAATCTATACTTTTTTATTACAAAAACGGGAGGAGTCGGCAATAGCCGCTGCGGCTATTTTACCTAACTACCGTGTAATTGAAAGACCTGAATCTACCGGCATAGCTGTATCGCCGGTAGGTAAAAGAATTTACTTATTTGGAACATTTATCGCAATTTTTTTAATTGGCATTTTTATTTACTTCAAAGAGTTTGCTAACAGCCGTATTATGTTCAGGTCGCAAATAGAAAGCGCTTTGACTGTACCAGTTATTGCTGAACTATCATTTCAGCCAAATGAAACCGGTAGCCCGGTGGTGGTGGGGTCAGGAAGCCGAAGCCTGATCGGTGAACAGTTTAGGGAGCTACGGACAAATCTTAAATATATCACTGCTACAACAACTGAAAAGTGTAAAGTGATTTTGACCACCTCTTCCATACCCGGAGAAGGCAAAAGTTTTGTTGCCATTAATACCGCAGTAAGTTTGGCTTTAACCGGTGCAAGGGTAATAATAATGGAATTTGATCTGCGTAAACCAAAAATCAGCAAAGAATTAGGGATAGAACGGGAGCCCGGTTTGAGCAATTACCTGATCAGCATGGCTACAGAAAAAGATATTATAAAGGCCCATCCTACCATTGCTAATTTCAATATCATCCCTTGCGGCCCGATTCCACCCAATCCTGCAGAATTAATCAGCGGCCCACGGCTAACTGAATTAATCAATTATTTGAAACAGCATTTCGATTATATTATTATAGACTCACCTCCGATAGGGGCGGTTACTGATGCTAAGATACTGGCCAGTTTAGCGCATGCCACCCTTTATATTGTTAGACACAATTATACAAGCAATACACTTATTTCATTGATGAAAGATGTTCAGCAAAAAAATTTCCTACCAAATTTAAACATTGTATTTAATGGCATTACCTCTAAAAAAGTATTGGGCTATAGTTACGGAAAGGAATATGGATATGGATATGGATACGGGTATGGATATGAAGAAGATGGAAAAAAGAAAAAATAAGTTACCATTGTGGTAATTTACTTGACCATACATATGTTTTGTCAAACTTCCTAGCTCGCCAGTACCATTATTAAACTTCAGGCTTTGTAATCACGGGCACATCGGAACCTATAATTAAATAAATCTATTTTTCATTTTTTATTGCTCACTATTTCCAGACAGGCAAAACCGCCATAAATTTTGAAACAATATATTACCAACTTAAAAGGTAACGCAACAAAACATAAAAGTTTAATCCAAAATTTTTCTTTTCTTTCTGCTTTATTTGCCTTTAATATTCTTATTCCTCTAATTTCCTATCCTTATTTAATTAGAATTCTGGGAAAAGAAATCTATGGCCTGGTAGTCTTTTCACAATCAGCAATTAATTATTTAGCAATATTAGTTAGTTTCGGTTTTAATATTTCAGCTACAAAGGAAATCAGTATTCATCGAAACAACAAACAAAAATTGAGTGAAATAGTTAGTAGCGTATTGTTGATTAAGTGTTACCTTTTTTTGCTATCCTGGGCTTTGTTAGCTTTATTAATTTTCCTTATACCACAGACACGGGGACATGAAACCATATTTATGCTATCAATGACTGCCTGTCTGAATGAAGTCTTATTCCCTGTTTGGTATTTTCAAGGTATTGAGCAAATGAAATATCTTACCTATATAACTGTAATAAGCCGTTCAATATTCCTGCTCCTTATTTTTTTAATAATTCATGCACCCCAAGATTATTTATATGTGCCAATAATTTATGGTATTGGTTACCTGATTGCTGGTGTAATAGCGTTATTTATTATTTTTTTCAAACATGGAATACGATTCAGCTTTCAACCAATCCGGACTTTAAGATATTATTTTAAAGATTCTATCCCAATATTTATTTCTAACCTATCCACTAATTTATATTCGAGCACAAACAAAGTTATTATCGGAACTTATATGGGTATGGGAGAGGTGGCATACTATGATTTAGCAGAAAAACTAACCTCGCTTATGAAAATCCCTCAGGCTATTTTTAATCAAAGTATATTACCAAAGATCAGCAAAGACAAAAATATTCATTTTGTTAAGCAGATGTTTAAAATATCTTTGGCACTTAATATTTTCCTGTTAATAATATTAGTGATATTTTCCAAAGTAGTCATCCTGTTACTGGGCGGGGAAGATATGCTGCCCGCTCAGCTTGTAATTAGTATCCTTGCATTGACTTTACCTATAATTGCAATGAGCAACACATTCGGAATTCAAATCCTTCTTCCCTTTGGCTATAATAAAGTTTTTAGCAAAATCATAGTTGCAGCAGCCCTGGTTTATTTGTTACAGCTTATACTTATTTGGATTTGCTTCGGGTTTTCAATAATTAATATTTCTCTTGTTACGCTATCTACCGAAATTATTACTGCGGGTTATCTGTATTACTTTTGTAAAAAAAATAAACTTTGGGTTTAAATTTGATTCTCCTGGTATAAGTATTTTTATTTGACTATCTATAAAAAAAATACTATAAATAAATAATTAGTAAAATGAAAAAGTTTTTATTTGCCTTAAAATTATTAGGCTTTGACCCGAAGACATTTTTTAATGCGCTTAGGGGACTTCCATTGTATATCCGTAATTTTTTGAAAATAAAAAAGCAAAGGGGGGATGATACTAAATTTTATTTTGGACGTATTGTACCAATATTTTTAGACCGTTTTTCTCAATCGGGTACAATGGCGGGTCACTATTTTCATCAGGATTTGTTTGTTGCGAGGAAAATATTTAATAATAATCCAGTTCGGCATATTGACATAGGATCAAGAACAGATGGATTCGTAGCTCATGTTGCAGTATTTAGAAAAATTGAAATCATTGATATCAGAGATCAAAATAGTAAAGTAGGTAATATATTATTTAGAAAAGCCGATTTAATGCAGCTTCCTGACGATATGATAAATTCATGCGATTCAATTTCTTCTCTTCATACTATTGAACATTTTGGTTTGGGCAGGTATGGCGATCCAATAGATTACTATGGTTATCAAAAAGCATTAGATAATATTACCAAAATATTAAAAGCTGGGGGTAAATTTTACTTTTCAGTTCCGATCGGTAAACAAAGAATTGAGTTTAATGCACACAGAGTGTTTTCCGTTGGATTTTTACTTAAGGAACTTGGAAATAATTTTACAGTAAATTCATTTTCGTATATAGATGATAAAGGTGATTTTTATGAAAATGTTGAATTAAGTGTAATTGAAATAGATAAAAATTATGGCTGTTTCTATGGTTGTGGCATTTTCGAATTGACAAAAAATTAAAGGGAATTTAGAGTTTTAACTTGCATGTAAATATTAATTAAAAATAAATTGAGATGATTAAAAAATTATTAAGGCCATACGTACCGCATGTATTGATAAATAAATTGAAAAAAAAGTTTTTCACTAAGGATGAATATCAGAACTGGCAAAAAGCTGGGTGTCCAATCCCGACCCCCCATATTGCGAAACAAATTATCATCCAGGACTATCATAAGTTATATGGCAATGATGTCTTAGTGGAAACAGGGACATTTCATGGTGACATGGTTGAAGCACAAAAAAATAATTTTAAAAAAGTTATTTCAATAGAATTGGCAGTTAAATTATTTAAAAGAGCTCAAAAAAGATTTATAAAAGACAATAATGTTACCATAATACAAGGGGATAGTGGAAAAGTTCTTATAGAATTAATGAAAAGCATTACTGAGCCTGCTATTTTTTGGCTTGATGGACATTATTCAGCCGGTATTACTGCAAAGGGAAATACAGAGTGCCCAATATTTGAAGAATTAGACGCGATATTGAGGAGTAAATTTTTTAATCATGTAATATTAATTGACGATGCGAGGTTTTTTATTGGAAAAGGGGACTATCCTTCAATAGATAAATTAACCGATTTTGTAAAGAGTAAAAATGATAAGTATAATGTAGAGGTTAAAAATGATATCATCCGTTATACCATTTAGTATAAAATACAAGTAGTGCCATGTTGATAATAAAATGCGCCGTCATTAATACCAATTCGCACTTATCACAACACCAGCTAAATTTTCTATTACTTAGAATTTGAAAATACCACCCTGTAAAAACATAAAAATAAGAGTATGTATTCCATATTAGTAAATTCGACAGATAAATACTCAGACTGCTGGGAGCCCTTTTTTTATCTCTTTAAAAAAAATTGGGAGAACGTTAATGCGGATATTTATTTGAATTGTGAGAATAAATCTTTCAGTTTCGATGATCTGCCTATTAAATTTATAAGGAATAAGGTTACTGATTCTTGGAGTGAATGCTTAATCAATGCAGTGGAAAATATTAAAAGCCCGGTAATATTATATTTACAGGATGACTACTTTTTAAATGCCCGTGTTGATAATGCCTTAATTACAGAATTTGTTAACCTGATGATGGAGAACAGGGAAATAAAACATATCGGGCTCACTAAATTTGGATCACCCGCATCACCTGTTGAATATCCTGCTGATAATAGACTGACATATGTTAAAAAAAAAACAAAATACAGGATTTCTTTACAAGCCGGGCTATGGGATAAAGCGTGTTTGCGATCGTATATTATGACAGATGAAAATGCCTGGATGTTAGAAATCTTTGGATCCATGCGCGCTTCAAAAAGAAATGATCTTTTTCTCACTATTTCCGGGGCTTATTATAAAAACACGGGTGTAATTGACTATATTAATACCGGTATAATAAAAGGCAAATGGCATACAGAGATTCCCAAGTTTTTTAGACAGGAAGGGCTTGATCTGGACTTTTCAAAAAGGGGAATAATTGACCCTCATAAAAATAAGTTTATTAATAAGTTTCAAACACTAAAAAAATTATTATCTAAGCCCTATAAAATAAAATATATGCTACCATAATTTTTATTCACTTTTTAAATTAAGCGTAAAAACCAAATTACAGTATTTTAATTTATGGGGTTAAGTTCTAAATTTTCTTTTATTGCAGTTACTTTCATTTTAGCTGCTATCGTTGCTTTTCTATCAGATTGGGTGCAAAAAATAGGATTACTTACTTTTCCTTCCGGATTTCGAAATTTAATAATCTTATTTATTTTCCTGCTTAACTGGATATTTTTTAACCGAAAAATGACCTTCAAAATCGGATATAAGTTTTGTGTCATTTCAATCTCCGTATTTTTAGTAATAGCCTTTTTTTTTTCACCCGCAACTTTGCTAAACTATACTTTAGGTATAATTTTCACCTTCCTTTTTGTAGTTATCTTTATATTAGGTGCTACTACTAAAACTTATCCAAATGAAATAATAACGATATTTAATTGGTTAGTGATTTTTTTTCTATTCCTGTCTGTAATTCCGGTATTGGGTGGCTTACTTTCAGGTTTGTCATTGAGATTTGAAACCGTATTTTTCAGGGAGCTTGGTGCCTTTGGTTCAGCAATGAATATCGGTACCATTCTTTGTATTTCGCTTTTTATCATTACGTCTAAGAAGAAGTATTTATACTTAGCAGTGTTTTTTAGTTTCGGAATATTAATAACTATCTTAAAAAAATCAATTGTTAGCAATATAATTGTTTGGTTGGCTTTTTTTATTTTTAACCTAAACTCCAAAGCCAGGATAAAGCTTATTTTTTACTCATCAATAGTTATTGCTATTGTATATTTTACCTTCGGAAAAGATTTTTCAGAAAACTTTATTGAGAGTTCAGCTTATTTACAAGACACCGGCGTGCAGGAACATGTCCGTATAGGGATGTATATCGCAAGTTTTAAAATTGCAACAGACTTTTTCCCCTTTGGTTCAGGCATGGGTACGTTTGGAAGTTTGGCGAGTATAACAGCAGGTTATAGTAATATTCATTTTATTTATGGCGTAGCAAATATTGGGTATAACTCACCGGAGGATGCAGCTTCAGGAATGACAACTATTTTAGACACTTATTGGCCACATATTTTAGGTGAACTCGGGTTTATTGGAACGCTGTTATTTCTATATCTCTGGTTTTTCCCTGTCAGGTTGCCATTAAAACTTATTCGTGTAGCAAAAGACCCGGTTACTAAAGGTTTATCCTTCTATATTATTATGACAATCATAACGGTATTTTGGGAAGGGTTTTCATTGTATACGCCAGAAATACCATCATTTATTTTGCTGCATGCTGGTTTAACGGGCCTGTGTTATTTTCATATTGCCAGAATTCAAAATCCCATCAATTTAGTTTCAAATTAGTATTCAGGTTTTTTAATCCGGTTTCCATTTTTAATGAAAAGATTAAATGTATTAATTTCTGCCCACGAATTAAGTCCTTTTCAGGGTTCAGAATGTTCAGAAGGTTGGAATATTGTAAGCAGACTAGGTTTATATCATAATCTAACCGTTCTGTACGCAAAGGGCAGCCAGTTTAAACCCCAGGCTTACGAAACCGCATTAAATAAATACTTCTCTGAAAATCCAAATCCATATAATATTAATTTTATTCCCATTGAACAGCCAAGAACTACTTTATTTTTAGTAGCCATTAATAAACTGATTTCAAAAAAAAATACCAGCATTGGAAACCCTGTTCTTTATTTCCTGGGATATAAGTTATGGGAAAAAAAAGCTTACGAAAAAGCAAAACAACTTAGCACACACACCACTTTTGATATAACCCATCACCTCACATCCATCTCTTATAGGGAACCCGGCTTTTTATGGAAATTACCTGTTCCATTTGTATGGGGCCCAACGGGCGGCATGTCCACTATACCAGTTAGTTACTTTAGGTTTATCGGATTGAAATCTGCAGTATTCGAAGTAATAAGATCTGCGATAAATACCATACAGTTCTATACCAATATCCGCATTTTTAAGGCGATTAAACATAGTTCATTGATCTATACCTTTTCTAAAGAGGATCAAAGTTTATTTGCCAAACGAATGGGAAAATTGCCAAAATTGATGTTGGATGCGGCGTCCGTGGCAATGCAAAATCATGGTATAAAAGATGAATATTCAGATCCTAACTACCTTTCAATAGTGTGGTGCGGTCAACTAATAAAACGAAAGGCTTTACAAATAGTGTTTTTTGCCTTAAGTTCTGATGATCAGCTTAAAAAAAGAATCAAGTTGAAAATTGTTGGAAGTGGCCCAATGGAGAATTATTACAAGACATTATCAGGAAGCTTAGGTCTTAATGATAGCGTTGAATGGATGGGGCAAGTTGACCGCCAAAAGGTTTTTGATATCATGAAGAAATCTGATTTGTTTGTGCATTCAAGTTACAGGGAAGCAACCTCAAATGTTATCCCCGAAGCTTTGTCAAACGGATTGCCTGTTATTTGCCATGATATAAATGGAATGAGCATAGCAATTAATGACACATGTGGAATAAAGATTCCACTCATTTCTCCGGAAATTAGTATCGAAGGATTCAAAAATGCCCTGTTAACTCTTGTGAATAATCCTGAGAAATTAACTACACTAAGATTGGGAGCATTTGAAAGAGCGAAAGAAATATCATGGGATTCTATGGCTGAGATAATTGCAAATGATTATTACGTAACTTATAAAAAAAAAAACCATGAAGGCATTATTAATAAATAGAATTCATTTTGCTGAAGGCGGTGCTGACAAGATTTATCTGAATACCGGCAATTTATTACAAGAGCATAATATTGAAGTCGCTTATTTCAGTTCCAAAAATGAACATAATTTAAATTCATCGTATTCACAATACTTCATAGAAAATATTGCACCTAGAAATATAACTATCAAAGGAAAAATCAGGTTATCAAGAAAATATTTGTACAATACTGAAGCATCAAAAAATCTCAGCGATCTTATCACTGATTTTAAACCAGATGTCGCACATATTCATTTGTTTTATGGTGTTCTTTCTGCTTCTATTTTAAAAACTTTAAAGAAACATAAAATACCAATTGTAATTACAATACACGATTATAGATTGCTATGCCCCGCTAGTACAATGTTAGACAAGAATGGGGTAGTCTGTGAAAAATGCAAAAGCAATCGATTTTATAATTGTACCCTCAAAAGGTGTTCTGGTGGAAATGTGTTTTATAGTGCAATACTCTCTGCTGAAGCATATATGAGAGAATTTGTTATTGATCCATTGAAATTTATTGATCATTTTATTTTTAGCAGTCAATTCAGTTTAGAAAAGCATATATCTTTTGATAATCGATATTCCAACAAATCTTCTCAACTATATAATTTTGCAGTTTCTACAACCTACAACTTTTTAGAGAAGGGGGGATATTTATTATACTATGGAAGGCTGTCGAGAGAAAAGGGAATAATGAATTTGATAAATGCCGCAAAAAAGAGGAATGTAAAATTAAAAATTGTAGGGACTGGGCCACAGGAAGAAGAAATAAAGGATATTATACAAGGCTTCACAAATATTGAATGTACTGGCTTCAAAGCGGGATCGGAATTAAACGAATTGATAGCGAACTGTTCATTTGTTGTTGTTCCCTCAGAATGGTATGAGAATAATCCAATGACAATCGTTGAAGCCTTTTCTTTAGGTAAACCTGTAATTGGTTCAAAAATAGGAGGAATTCCGGAATTAGTAAACAATGATACAGGGGTAATTTTTGAACCCGGTAATGTACTATCCCTAGCAAATGCTATTGATCTGGCAGAAAACATGGATATAAATGAATATAAGAGAATTTCAAACAATTGCCTGGATTTTGCCCGAGTAAATTTTTCAAAAGATACTCATTTTCAAACCTTAAATAGGTTATACAACTCGGTAATAAATGAATACCAAAATACTGCTGAACAAGTTAATTGATAAATCAGGAAGATTGAAACATTCAATTGATAAATGGGTGCAATTTTAAGTTAACATTCAGGACTAGATTATGAATTAGCTGAATAGTATATTAGGAAATAATAAGGATAAACAAAAAAATGATATGAAAGAAAGTCTAATTAATTATTTGAGTTGTCCAGTTCATCATGATGATTTACACCTGCTAAAAACAACTGCAAATGAATATGGTGAAATTTTAGAAGGGAAATTAATATCATCAAATGGTATAGAGTACTTAATTAATAACGGAATCCCAAATTTGATTCCCATGAATTCAGTTTCAATTAATACAGATGCCAATCAAAATGTTTATAAAACAGTTTCTGAATCGTATGTTTCTATATTACACAAATTTGGTATCGATTCTCGTCAAATTGCCCAAATGGACTCACTGCGATTTGCAATCTTTTCAAAAACAAAAAATCTTTGTAATACCTATTTAAGTGGTGTTGTATTAGAGATAGGAGCGGGAGGAAATCACTTAAAAGAAGATTTTAAATCAATGTATGGAGAATGGATTTCATTAGACTATGATTTGCGGTCAGATTCAATTGATCTAAGAGGAGATGGCCAGCAGCTTCCCTTTAAAAATGAAATGTTTGATACTATAATTTCAATTGATGTATTAGAACATGTTCCTAATCCGGAGAAATTTGTCGCTGAAATGTTTAGGGTTATCAAACCCGGCGGTACAGTCATCCTCTCCACACCTTTTTTCTTTTATCTTCACGAAGAGCCATTTGATTTTTTTAGGTTTTCAAAGTATGGGTTACGGACAATATTTGAACGTCACGGTTTTAAAGTTATTGATGTTATACCAATTGCTGGTGTTATCGCAATTATAGGTTTACTGATAAGTATTTTCGTTACCAGGGTATTTAGGTTTTCCAGACTGCTACTTAAGTTTTTTTTGAAAATAAACCGATTAATACAGTTAAAATTACTTTTACCGATAGATAATAGAATAGATAAAAAAAAGAAGTTTGCCCAAGGTCATTTTATTATAGCTAAAAAAGAAATATAGCATGAAAAAAAAGAAAATATATGTCGCCGGATGTGGCGGTATGCTCGGTGAGGCATTTTACGCCCAGTTTAAGAATGATTACGAGCTGAAATGCACGGATAAGGATGTTAATGAATCCTGGTTGTCATTGCTTGACTTCAGGGATTTTGCTGCATACAGAAAGGATGTAACAGACTTCGCTCCTGATTATTTATTTCATTTGGGGGCCTATACTGATTTGGAATTTTGCGAGCAAAACAGTGATGAAACATACCTCACAAATACCATTTCGGTAGAAAATGCAGTGTATATCGCAAACAGCCTTGATATACCATTGCTTTATATAAGTACTGCAGGTATTTTTGATGGTAAAAAAGATTTGTACGATGATTGGGACATTCCAAATCCTTTGGGTGTTTATGCCAGGTCAAAATATATGGCCGAGCGTTATGTGGTAGAAAATGTCGAAAAATTTTTAGTATGCCGTGCAGGATGGATGATGGGAGGTGGACCCCAAAAAGATAAAAAATTTATACAAAAGCTGATGAAGCAACTTAAGGAAGGTAAAAAAGAATTGTTTATTGTAGATGACAAAGATGGTACGCCAACTTTTACCCATGACTTTGCAAAAAATGTGAAAGCCCTTTTAGAAAATGAATTATGGGGTTTATATAATATGGTATGTGGTGGACAGACCAGCCGCTTTGAAGTAGCTGGAGAATTGCTTGAATTGCTTGGCTTGAAGGAATCTATAAAAATAACACCTGTTACATCTGAATACTTTAAAGATATTTATTTTGCCGAACGTCCTCCTTGTGAGCGGTTAGATAACCGTAAACTCAGGATAAGAAATTTAAACTTAATGCAGGACTGGAAAGCGGCATTGAAGGAATATATTGAAATGCATTATAATGATTATCTAAAAGTATTATGAAAAGAGTAGCCATTGTAGGATCACATGGGCTTTACGCAAATTTTGGAGGATGGGATCAGTTGGTTCGGAATTTAGCAGAAAGAAAAATAAACCCTGAAATTGAATACCTGATTTTTAATTCAATAGAAACCCCTGAAAACATTATCTGTCCTAAAGGCGTTAAGGTAAAACGGTTAAAAATTAAGGCATCAGGTTTTCAGGGGTTGTTCTTTGATTTTTGGTCAATTTTACTTTGTTACTGGAAGGTTGACACCATACTTTTTTTAGGCGTACAGGGAATTCCCTTAATTCCATTGTTAAGAATTTTTAGAAAAGTAAAAATTATTTCAAACGTTGGAGGAATAGAATGGGAAAGGCCAAAATTTGGTTTTTTTTCAAAGCAATACCTGAAATTTTGTTTTAACCTAAGCTTTATTTTTTCCAGATTTGTTGTTTTGGATAACCCTTATTATAAAACCTTTCTGCCAAAAAAGTACAAGGCCGAAGTAGTAGTTTTGCCTTATGGTGGCGAAATTGACACACAACTGGAAATAAATAAAGAGCTAGAAGTTAAGTACCCTTTTATAACCAGTGATTATTTCTTGTCAGTAAGCAGGGCTTTGGTAGATAACCTGATTGATAAATTGTGTGAAAGTTTTGTGGGCTCCAGGCATACATTGGTATTGATATCAAATTTTTCAAGCTCTTCTTTTGGTAAAGATGTTTTAAACAGATTCAAGAATTTTTCAAATATCATTCTTATTGACGGTTTATATAACAAGGCAGAATTAGATCTTATAAGAAGAAAATGCAAGGCATATATTCATACCCATACGCTTTGCGGTACGGCACCCTCATTAGTTGAAATGATTATTGCTCAGAGGCCTATCATATCTATGAATAATCCTCAAAACCGATTTACGCTGCATGATTATGGTTTTTTCTTTTCAGCGTTTTCAGATATCCAGGAATTTATTAATACTGATCCTGTACTAAGCAATTATATTCCTTCAAAGGAAATTTGTAAACTTTATGATTGGAATAAAATTGTTGCTGACTATGAATCTATTCTTTATTAAGCATAATAGATGCATTTTATTAATTCTATGAATATTCCAGAATATAAAACGCTGCTTACCGGTGCAAATGGTTTTGTAGGAACGAATATTTCTTTGGATCTATTACATAAACCGGGGCACAAACTATTTGCATTAGATGTAGCTGTTGCTGAAAATAAATACTTCGAAATATTTTATACCTGGAAAAATTTGCAAGCCATAAACTGGAATGAGATTGATATAGTTATTCATCTTGCCGGTAAGGCACACGATACAAGCAATACAAGTAATGCCCAGGATTATTTTGATATCAATGTAGATTTGACAAAAAAAATATTTGACTTATTCTTAACATCGGGGGCATCAAAATTTATTTTTTTCAGTTCCGTAAAAGCAGTTGCCGATACTGTTTCCGGTGCAGTATTAACAGAAGAAATTCCACCCAACCCGCTTACGCCTTATGGTCAATCGAAACTGGCTGCTGAACAGTATATTTTTGCACAACCTTTACCCGCCGACAAGAAGGTTTATATACTTAGGCCCTGTATGATACATGGTCCTGGAAATAAAGGTAACCTTAACCTCCTTTATAAACTGGCAAAAAAAGGCCTGCCTTGGCCATTAGGCGCATTTAAAAACAGCCGTTCTTTTACTTCTATACAAAATCTGCAGTTTGTAATCCGGGATTTGATTGAAAAGGATATCGAACCGGGAACCTATCAACTGGCGGATGATGAACCATTATCTACCAATGATCTTATTCAATTAATGGCCGGGTCATTCAATAAAAAAGCACATATCTGGAATATTTCACCCAAAATAATTCAATTAATGGCGAAAGCAGGTGATCGCATCGGGCTGCCGCTAAATAGTGAAAGATTGAAAAAACTTACCGAGTCGTATGTAGTTTCAAATCAAAAGCTTAAAATGGCATTGGGTATTGAAAAAATGCCATACACTTCCCGGGAAGGGATGAAAAAAACACTTGCTTCTTTTTCGTAGATTACTTTGCCCGGCTGGTAACGTGGTGTTATTTGAATGAAAGATGTACTGTTTAACAATGATAAATACCATGCTAAATAACCGCAACATCCTCGGCTCTGTCAAGGCCCGCCGGACGTTGCTAGGAAAGAAGGTCACCGGCCTTGCTATGGCTGCTGGAGATGTTGCCCGCAAGTAATAATAACTAAGTTAATGACTTTCTGAAAATCATCGATAGTGAGCGCGATACCATACCTAAGTAACACTGCCACTTTTAATTATAAATGAAATAATTAAACTAACTATTTAATTTTACCCGGCCTGGATGGCCGGGTATTTATTTTTAAATACAGACCTAAGGATCTTAAAATGTATTACATTATTTTTTTGGCGGCATTAGGGCTTTTAATCAATGGCTATTTTAGAGTAGCTGACTATTTCAATATTATTGATAAACCCAATAGCAGAAGTTCTCATACAGAAATCACTATCCGAGGGGGCGGTATTATTTTTAGTTTGGGGGCTATCGCTTATTTTATTTCCTCGGGATTTCAGTTTCCTTATTTTATATCGGGGTTATTATTGATTAGTACCATTAGTTTTATGGACGATATTAAAACTGTTTCAAGGAGTACGAGGTTAATTGTTCATTTCAACGCCGTTCTTTTACTTTTTTACCAGCTTGAATTATTCTCTTTTCCCTGGTGGACCTGGCTGTTTGCTTTAATCATCACCATTGGAATTATCAATGCGTATAATTTCATGGATGGTATTAATGGCATAACCGGCGGATATAGTTTAGCTGTGCTTACAGGCCTGTGGTTGGCAAATAACTATACATTCGCCTTTATAGACAATAAATTTCTCTATTGCGTTGCTATCGCATTAATGGTATTTAACTGGTATAATTTCAGGCTTAAAGCAAGGTGTTTTGCCGGTGATGTAGGGTCGGTTTCCATTGCCTTCATTCTGATCTTTTTGTTGGGTAAATTGATTTTAGGTTCAGAAAATATCATCTACCTTTTTTTCTTAACACTATATGGGGTTGATAGTGTGTTAACCATTGTTCACAGGATCTTGCTTAAAGAAAATATATTTGAGGCCCACCGCAAACATTTATTCCAGGTGTTGGCAAATGAAGCAGGGATTTCGCATCAATTAATTTCAATAGGTTATACAGTTGTACAGGTGCTGATAAATACAATGATAGTGGCGCTGATTGGTACATTATCCCTGCAATACATGGCATTAATTATAGCTTTATTACTGATTATATGTACAATAATCTACGTCGTGGTTAAAAAGAAGTATTATAAATTACCCGGAATAAAATCTTCTGAAAGTAATTTAGTGTAATGGCTGCTGGTATAAGCTTAGTAAGCTGAAAGTTACCAATACTGGTATCATTTTCTCCCTTTTGCTAAGAGCTATGTCCTTATTCCATTCGCAGCAACGTCTCCCCCCAGGCCCTGGCCCGGCTGGGGACGTTGCGTTATTTAAGCGTAGTTCCGCATTTGAATAAATCACTCCAGGAATCAATTTTATGCAATTGCAGAATGGAAATAGAATCAAAATTTGTTGCTCAATAATAGCAAATAGTATTCTACCTATCCGCAACATTCCCGGCTCTGCTATTTTTGAATCCATTCATTTACTGCGGACGAACTGGTACAGCTCCCGGTCAACATTCTAATAATCAATTTTAGCAAAGCATATCTGGTTGCGGAAAGTGCAGGGAATGATAATCTGCCGGGCACCTACCTGCCTGCTAAGTTTGGGCATAAATTCATACCCCCGGTCAATACTTTTAATAGTTGGATTTCTTTTTACAGTGCCGTTCGCTGAAAGGGTATTATCCGTCAGCAACTTGTCTCTCTTTTCAATAATATTATACAGGAAATGAATTTCGGATTCTGTAATAAATGTAGAAAAAGACAAGTAATTATCATTGTCATCAGAATATTGCTCCTTATTGATTATTTTATTCCACTTTATATTTCCAGTTTGCGTAATGTCCAGTAATAAAATATTATCGTAATAATAACGGGTGCTTTGTGCATTATTAAACCTGCTGTAAGGCCGGTAATACCCACCCAGTGACGGGCTGTAATAATAATAGTTATACGGACTTAAAAAAGGTGACCCGTATAAATAATCCCAACGGTTCCAGCCCATATTGCTACCACTGGTCTGCGACGAATAATCTTCCGCCGCTATCAAATAACTGCCATCCTTTTTTAGCAGTATATTCCGAATAAAAAAATCATTCAACGCAAGCTTTGTACTTCCCTTTGATTTAGCGAATACCCTGATACTATCATCCAGTTTGGTAAACCGGCTGGCATAAGTGCTATCGCCCTTTACATCCCAAACAACGCAAAATAAGCCGTCAATGTTACCGCGCCTTTCTGTATAATAGAATGAATTCAGCAGGTAACGGTTATTTATGTTGTCGATTTTTATTTTTATTTCGTCAATAAACAGTTCATTCAAATTTATTTTTTTTACAGAAAAGGAGTCCTGTAGCGGCGCTTTGGTAAAAAGGTAGAGAGCGGATAAATTTGACCTGCTCCCCAATCTTACGGATTTTGAAAAAATAAAATTCCCATTGTTATCCAGTAAAAAATCGCTGTACACATCATTACGGTCATCATAATCAATTTCAAGCCGCGATTTGTGCAGCAGTTGAAGCCTGCTGTTTAAAAGTAAGGTAACAAAATTAAACTTTTCATTCCTTTTTTGAATCTTGAAAATCATGATTTGCTTCTTATCATCACTGTTGATAGTACTGTATATTTTATTATCTCCCATAACACCAACATGCGTGGTGTCCAATTGGATAGGCTCTCCAACCAGGTGGCCGTTAAAATCCATTTTTGCGCCCATGCAATACACCACGCCTTTTCGCTGGTACTGGTAAATAAAATAAAAATTATCCGGGAATGTGATAAAGTCTACATTAAATGCTTTATCGGGTATAAAATCCAGCTCAACTTTTTCTTTGAGCGCCATATCAACGGCATCGTAAACAGATACGGCATATTTCCACCGGGCATTTTTAAAAACAATGATATTATTGTTCATTTTACCAATAATATCAAAATTAATATCCCGGTTGTCTTCTTTCTGCGGTTCGGAAAAAGTAATCCGCTGGGCAAGAGAAACTGCCGGCAGCAGCAGCAGCAACGTTACATAAATTATTCCTTTCATAGTATGACTATCTTTACAATAATAAAATTAAGCTTTTAACAGCAATGATTTTGTGAATAGCAACAAGATGTAACTGTTTTTGTTTTACATAATCGTAATGTCAAATCAATAAATTATGCAAACGATTTTAATTACGGGCGGAACGGGCATGGTGGGCAGCAAATTAACAAAACATTTGGCCGGTAAAGGGTACCGGGTTATAATTTTAACCAGGAAAACCCCGGCGTCTACACATGCTGATCCAAATATAACATACAGTTTATGGGATGTATCCCAACAAACTATCGACATCAGTGCCGTACAAAAGGCTGACTACATTATACACCTTGCAGGCGCCGGGGTGGTTGATAAAAAATGGTCCATTGCATATAAATCCACCATTCTAAAAAGCCGGACAGAAAGCAGCGCATTGCTTATTCATACTTTACAAAATAACGTTCACTCGGTAAAAGCGGTAGTGAGCGCTTCTGCAATAGGCTGGTACGGAGAGGATCCTTCGCCCGGAAAAGATGGATTTATAGAATCGGACGACCCTGCAGACGGATTTCTGGGCGAAACCTGTAAGCTTTGGGAGGAAAGTATTGCCCCTGTAGAAAAGCTCGGTATCCGTTTAGTGAAAGTTCGCACAGGCATTGTGTTGAGTAATGAAGGTGGCGCGCTGCCCGAATTTAAAAAACCCATCCGGTTAGGATTAGCCGCTATTTTAGGGAATGGAAAACAGGTGCTGAGTTGGATACATATTGATGACCTCTGCAGGATATTTACCGAAGCAATAGAAAACCAGCAACTGGAGGGAAGTTTTAACGCAGTAGCACCTAATCCCGTAACCAATAAAGTAATGACCCTGGCACTTGCCAAACAACTAAAAGGGAAATTTTATATCCCCGTTGATGTACCCAAATTTGTATTAAAAATAATGCTGGGTGACAGGAGTACAGAGGTACTGAAAAGTACTAAGGTAAGCTGCGAAAAAATTAAGCAAACAGGTTTTACTTTTTTATACCCGTCAATAGAAGCTGCCCTGGCACAATTGGCCATTACATAATATCAAAGGTCGGTTTTAACAACGCGGTTTACGCTCCACCAATAAAATAAAATAAGGTAAGCTACGGTCAAACCCAGTACCACCCAATAATAATCGGTTGGCATTACTCCTTTCGCCAATCCTTTTAAGGGGTTATCCGGAAAAGTAAGCATTCCGTCCGCCGAATTCATAGGCAGGTAATCTCCCATACTTCCCAGGTCTATATTTTGCCGGCTGCGCAACCTGATGCTCCATACATCCAGCAACTGCGAAATAAAATTCTCAAATCCCATGTATATAAAAAACACGCCGATAGCAAAACCGGTCCTCCTGATCAAAACCCCGATTAATAAAGCGATCATATTGTATGACAGGGCTTTCAAAAAGAAATAGCCAATATGCGAAATGCCCTCGGTTGAAAAAGAAGAACCTGAGGACAATCCGAATGTAAGCGCTGTAATAAAAACAAGCACGGTGGAAAAAACAGCGGTTAATACAGCCAGTACGATCTTAATATGGATAAACTGTTCCCGCGACCATCCATCAATAATGTTTTGCCGGTGTGTACGATAAGTAAATTCGTTGGTTAGCAGTATGATCAGTAACAGAGCCGGCAATAACAGCAGCCAGCCTGCGGCATAACTGGTAGTTTGCCAGGTTTTATCGAAATTGTAAGGAGAAAACTTACCCATTAAATTAGCAGCCTGGGTTTGGCTGATCATATTTTTATTTACAATGAATACGATATAATTAACCGTAATTACGCCCAGCGCGAAAAAACTACTGAGGATAATAAAGGCGTTATAATTCTTTATCTTCATCCATTCGATCTTTAATAATTTCAACATATTCCAGGTTTATACTTAGTTAGTTAATTCCATGAATTTTGATTCCAGGCTTTTCTTTTTTAAATTCAACTTATTAAGCACTATCCCCTTATTAAAACAATGCTGGTTGATAGTTTCCAGGGGAGCTTTTCCGACCGGGTAAAAAAGTTGCAATAAATTACCCTGCTCATTAAAATGGCTAAAGCCGCCCAGTTGCTGTACCGCAGCTTTCAATGCTGATATGTTGGATGCACCGATCTCAACTATATCTTCAGTTGCCAGTATTTCATTTACATCGCCGGTTGCAACGAGTTCGCCCTTTTTTAATATAGCTACATGAGTACACACTTTTTCCACCTCATCCAGTAAATGGCTTGCCATGATGATGGTTTTACCTTCAAGGTGTAATTTTTTTATCAGCGCCCTTATTTCCGCAATACCCACGGGATCCAGTCCATTTGTAGGTTCATCCAATATTAACACTTCGGGATTTCCCAGGAGGCAGGAAGCAATCGCCAGTCTTTGTTTCATCCCCAAAGAGTAGGTGCTGAACCGGGAATCCTTTCGCTGCGTAAGATTTACCAATTCCAATACGCGGGGGATATCTCCTTCGCCCCTTTCCTTGATGGCGGCAGCTATTTTCAGGTTTCGTTCTGCAGATAAATAATGGTAAAAATTGGGCGTTTCGAGGAAAGTACCAATCTGCCTGCGATGTGTTTCGTTGGGCACTTCATCAAACAATTTGTAAGTGCCTGAACTTGGTTTCAGGATATCCATGATGATGCCCAGCATAGTCGTTTTACCGCTACCGTTAGGTCCCAATATTCCAAATACAGTGCCTTTTGGAACATTAAAACTTACCCCTTTCAATGCCTGTACACTACCGTAATCTTTACGAATATTTTCCATGGAAAGAATTGACATAAGCCTGCTGTATGTTTAAGCTTTGAAGATAAGTGATTTTATAATTCATAAACAGTAAAAATATTTTAAGCGGTCAACCGTTGCACCGGGTATCCAAACTTTAGAGGGCGGGATGACTCCGGGTGATACCATTACGGTAAATGTTTCTCATGCCATTGAGAAGTGAAGCCGCCTAAAATTGCTAACCCATTGCTGCTGAAATCAAGCTTTTGTAAACGTAGTTTTTCTATTTCATCCTGCAAAACCTTTCGGGTAAACGGATTGATGGTTCCGCCGGGTTCAAGGGGCGCTGCTGCTGGATTGTATTGGTAAAAAGCATCTACAATGGTACCTCGCGGGTACATTATACCCGGCCGGCCTTTTCCCCTTATATCCAGTATGGGCGGGTGGTGCAGCCCAATGGTGTGACCGTATTCATGCGCAGCGGTGGTGGAATTATTGAGCAGGTTATCCAATTTAAAATAGCCGGTGTTACTGCCTATGCCATCTACAAAAGAAATATCCATGCCCGCGTATGCTTCGACCCGGAAATAATTATTCCGGGGGTTGCTATTTTCAACAACCATTTCCGGGGTAAGGTTTTCGGCCCAATGACCCTGTATGTCAAAGACTACATGGTATAGACGGTTCTTATGCATTAGTTTACCATTGGCATCGTTCCAATGATCTGAAATATCTTTTGCAATTTGAACACCCAAAGCAGCATTGGCGGCATCGCCGTAAATAAAAATTGTTGAATGAATTATTATTTGTTGCGCGGTTGTATTTATTTCTGCTTCACCCATTTTTATAAAGTTCAGGTACCGGGGGATTTATTTTTAAAAGTAAATATTACCATCGATTTTTTATTGTTAAGAAAATAATTTAGTCCCCAGCAGACGGAGGCCGCCAGGCCGGGTTAAATCAATTCGGAAAAAGTAAGTCAATTACTGCAATAAATCTTTCCCTGTAAAATTTATTTTCCATAGAAGTAATGGTAACCCCATTGGCTTTGCCGCTGGAACTATGAATGAAAAAAGGGTTGCCATTTGAATTATCACATACAATACCAATATGCCCAATCGTGTGTTCAAGCGCATCGGTACCGGTGAACAAAACCACATCGCCCGGTCGGCAGGTAGTTAAAGATCTTTTGGCGCCCATATTTGCAAAGTCGTAAGATGAGCGTGGCACGTCTATTTTAAAATGATTAAATACATAAGTAATAAACCCTGAGCAATCAAATCCCCTGGCCGGATCAACGCTGCCATATAAATAGGGTACGCCTAAAAGTGATCTTGCAAATAATACCAATGAATCCCTGTTGACCTTAACAAGGGCATGCATGCCGGCAGGATTGCGAAGTGGAAGGGTATCTTCCTTACTGATTTTATTCGGCAATTGTAAAGAATCAACCGTTTTTTCTGCAATGAACGGCTCCCCGGCAAAATCCTTTTTTCGCAACGGATTAAAGATAATGAAAAAGCAGGCTGTCAAAATAATACCAAGGGTGAGACCGCCCATGAATTTATTCATCTAGGTAGGTTTGAATTGTAACCCTGTCAGACGGTCCCCGTCTGAAAGGGTTACAAAAGAATTATATAATAAAAATTTTGGTATCAGCCAAAGACAGCCGTTTAATATGCAGGCTAACCAATACCACAATCCACAGATACCAATCAGGGAAATGCTTCGATTTTTTATAACTAAGCCAGGTGGAGTTTGACAATTGATAGGAATTGAAATTGCATACTACTGTTAAGTCAGGTGTGAATTGTCAATTGTGACTATTCCATATTTCACCATTGACCATTCACTATTCACAAATCAAAGTGTCACTTTACGGTTAACATAAACACTACAATGGAATTAAAAACTCCCTGTCAGACAGAGACCGTCAGACAGGAAGTTTTTAATTCCTCACAGGTTTACCAGTTTTCAATACGCCCTGGATCCTTTCCAGGGTTTTCTTTTCGCCGGTAAGACTTAGAAACGCTTCCCGTTCAAGATCCAATAAATATTGTTCGCTTACTAAAGTGGTTTCACTCAAATCACCACCGCACATTACGTAAGCCAGTTTTTTAGCTACTGTTGCATCATGTTCGGTAGCGTAATTTCCTAAACGCATGCCATTAATACCAGCAAGCATGGCGCCCAGCGCCCCACGGCCAAGCACCCGGATATCATTGCGTTGTACCGGCAGTGTATAACCATCATCGTACAAATCAATTACCGCATTTTTTGCTTCGGATATTCGCCTGCCCGGGTGCATACACACCAGGTCCAGACCCTTCCTGTAAATGCCCAAATCGTACCCTTCATGGGCCGAAGCAGCAACTTTGGCGGTGGCAATTGTGAGGAACCGGTTTTGCAATGTAATGGTATCTACTTCACCGTTATGCATTTCATCCGCGGCACGTAAAACAAATTCTTTAGTACCGCCACCACCCGGAATAACTCCAATGCCCACTTCCACCAAACCTGTGTAAGTTTCTGCCGCGGCAATTACTTTATCAGCATGTAAACATATTTCGCAACCACCGCCCAAGGCCAATCCATGGGGTGCCAGTACTACCGGTATAGCGGAATAACGAACCCTCATCATTGTATTCTGGAACATCCTTATGGCCATGTCGATCTCATCATAATCCTGTTCGATCGCCAGCATGAATATCATTCCCACATTAGCGCCCGCACTAAAGTTGGCGCCTTCGTTGGCGATCACCAACCCTTTATATTTATCCTCGGCAAGCGCAACCGATTTTTGTATGCCTTCAAGCACTTCTCCACCGATGCTGCCCATTTTGGTGTACCATTCAAGACCAAGTACCTCATCCCCCAGGTGGTAGGTACGGCAGGCGCTGTTTTTCCAAACGGTTTGCCCTTCAAAATTCTTCATTACAATAAATGCTTCTCCGTTATCACCCCCAAAAGAGAGCGCTTTATAGCCCCCCAGGCCTGGCGAATAACATAAACGTTTCCCATTTTCTATCTTGTAAAAATGGGTATTTCCCCCGGCAAGCATTTCATCAATCCAGGGCGCCACAGTATAACCGGCTGCCTTCATTAGTTGAGTAGTTTTAGCAACTCCCAATACATCCCAGCTTTCAAATGCCCCTATCTCCCAGCCAAAGCCAGCCATCATTCCATCATCTACCCTGTATGGCTCATCGGTTATTTCCGGAATCCGGTGGGAGATATAGGAAAATAAACTGTAGTGAAAGAGGCGATAAAATTCCCCTGCTTTATCCGTACCGGCGCATAAGGCTTTTATTCTTGTCGATAAATCATCGATTGGTTTAGCCGTTTCTACGGTGGCGAACCTGGCTTTTTTCCGGGGCTCGTATTCGAATGAAGAAAGGTTCAACACCTGAATTTCTTTCTCCCCTTTAGCGGTTGGGGGCATTTTTTTGAAGAAACCCTGGCCGCTTTTGTCACCCAGCCATTTATTCTCCACCATTTTGTTTAACCATACCGGAATAATAAATTGCTCTTTGGACTCATCACCAGGACAATTTTCAAAAACGCCTTTAGCTACTTTTACCAATGTGTCAATACCCACAACATCTGCAGTACGAAAAGTGGCAGATTTTGGACGGCCGATAATGGGGCCGGTGAGCGCGTCGATTTCATCTACATTTAATTGCAGTTTTTCCATGGCGTGCATGATTGCCATCATACCAAATACACCAATACGGTTAGCGATAAACGCAGGGGTATCTTTACATAACACGGTGGTTTTACCCAATTGCAAACTTCCAAAACCCATTAAAAAATCAATAACCGCAGGATCGGTAAAAGGCGTTGGGATAATTTCAAGCAGCCGCAGGTACCTGGGCGGATTAAAAAAGTGGGTGCCACAAAAATGCTTCTTAAAATCCTCAGTTCTTCCCTCGGCCATCATATGTATGGGAATACCGGAGGTATTGGAGGTAACCAAGCTGCCCGGTTTGCGGTATTTTTCCACTTCGCTAAAAACTGATTGTTTAATATCCAGTCTTTCCACCACCACTTCAATTACCCAGTCGCAACCGGCAATATCTTTCATATTATCCGTAAAGTTGCCGGTCTTTATTCTCTTCACCACATCCTTTGTGTACACCGGTGATGGGTTAGATTTTAAAGCTGCTGACAGTGCATCATTTACCACTTTATTCCGGAGAGCCGGAGGCACTCCTTCCGCTGATTCACCAGGGGTCACAATATCCAATAACAATACCTGCAGACCAATACCCGCAAAATGACAGGCTATACGGCTACCCATAACACCACTACCCAGAACAGCTACTTTCTTTATAATTCTTTTTGACATAGAATAAAATTAGTTAGTTAAACAACTATTTATAAATCGAAATTAAGACATTTTACAAAAGCAATAATAAATAGTGCGGTAAATATTATTACCATACATAAGTACGGGGGAGGTTAAGAGAATGCTGTAGTTGGATATACAAAAGGTTGGCTTTACCATATAGTGATGCAGTGATTTGTAAAAAAATTGTAACGGGTAAAGCAAGCTAAGTTTGGGGTATTACCTGTTGTCGTTGCATTTACATTAGCCATAAGGTTTGTCCGTCATTGAAAGTGATGTGCAAGTTATAACAGATTGTTGAAGGTTGGTAACCCCGGCGACATTCATTTAGCTATCGGACCAGGAATGCACTACAACAAAATCATTTCATTGATTTCGGGTAAAGAATTGTGTGCTAAAATTTACTCCTTTGAATAAGCAGCAGTAGCCATATCGGTTAACTTAATAGCCGAATAAGACAAATTAATATAATAACCTTGTTATTCGATCAGAAAAAATTAATATTGCTAATAGTTTGCGCAAAAAAAACTGTGTAAATTTTAAATCCAATATTCATGACTCAAGTTGTTACCACAACAAGTATATTACCTGCTGCAAAACTTTCTGTAAGCTATATTTCTCCCCTGCCAAAAAATGAGTTAGAAAGTTTCATACCGGAAGCGATAATTATCACTGATCCTGATTTTATTATAACAGGATTTAACGACATTGCCGTAACTGTTTATGGATTTAATTCAATAGCGGCACAAGGTAAAAATTTATTCAAGCTGATAAAATTTGAAACAGTTGGTACCAGTCTCAACCTTGCAATCAAAAGCCTGTTCAGGAATGGATACTGGAAAGGTGATATTATTTACAACCAGGCCGGTAAAAAACTAATTTTTTATACCTGTTGCAATTTAATAAAAGATGATACCCGATTAACCACTTCCATCGTAATCACTACACATACTATTCCCGGGGTACTAAAGAATTTTACCGAAACAAAAAAGTTGGCGGCTCAACTTATATATGATCAGTTGCAAAAACAAAAGATGATCAACCAGGTGGCAATTAAGGCGCAGGAAAAAGAAAGGAACAGGATTAGCGGGGAGTTGCATGATAATGTGAACCAATTACTCATGAGTGCCAGACTGCATATATGTGTGGCAAAAAATAAAACGGTCGGGCAGACAAACCTTCTGGAGAAAGCCAATGAATACCTGCTAATGGCAGTGGAGGAAATAAGAAGCCTGTCAAAAAAACTTACATCAACTGTGTTAACACATGTAGGTTTACAAAAAAGCATTGCAGAAATCGCCGCCAACATGTTGTTGTTAAAAAATATTCAACTACACACCAATATCAGGGATGAAGTAGTTGCCAAAATGTCTTCAGAACAACACCTGATGGTGTACCGCATCATCCAGGAGCAGAGTAATAATATCCTGAAATATGCTGATACCACCGAAGCGAGTATAACTTTAAAAGAAGTGAACCATCAGGTTGAACTGGTCATCAGCGACAAGGGAAAAGGCTTTGATAAAACTGAACAAAAAACAAATGGCATCGGGTTGATTAATATTTGTAACCGGGTAGATGCGTATAGTGGCAAGTTAGACATCATTACCTCGCCGGGAAATGGTTGTACACTAATCATTAATTTTCCGTTATCGGAATAATTAAAATGGTGGTGGAGGGGCAATTGTGAATGGTGAATGCTCGAAGGTGAATGCGGGGCCGAAAGACTATTCCATGCGGAAATTTACGAATTACACCTTCATTTGTCTACATAATACGATAACACTACCCTCCAAAAAAAGGCCCAGGCAAATTACTAACTTACACCACTTCCATTCTCAATCACAGTACCTGGGCTTACAAAATAAAGCTTACCGGCTTTGTCCTCAGCCATTAAGATCATGCCGTTACTTTCTATCCCCCTCATTTTTCTTGGGGCAAGATTGGCCACTACCACTACCTGTTTCCCGATTATATCCGCAGGATCAAAATGCAGGGCGATGCCACTGACGATTGTTCTTTTTTCATATCCCATATCTACTTCCAACTTTAATAATTTATCAGCTTTTTCCACTTTTTCGGCAAACAAAATGGTGCCCACTTTCAGATTGATCTTAGCAAAATCATCGAAGATAATTTCACGGGTTTTGTCCATGCCTTTCGAAGGGGAAGCCTCCCTGCCCTCCAAAGGAGGGTTCCCGGCAGTTTTAGCATTTTGACCCTCTGCTTCATTCACTGAACTGTTTAAAGCCGCTCCTTCACTGGGATTTTGAGTGTTTATTCCGCTTTCCATTTTTATCTTTTCACTTTTTATTCTTAATTTTTGCACCTGCTCCCCCACTTCCGCATCCTCTATCTTCCTGAATAATAAACTGGGTTCTCTTAATGAATAACCTACGCTCAGCAATTTTGTTTTGCCTGCATTTTCCCAATCCAGCATTTTATCAACCACCTTCATCATGTAGCACATTTTCTTCGCCGCAAAGGGCAGGAATGGATTAATGAATACCGCGAGATTGGCGGTAAGCTGCAAACAAAGATGAAGGCAATTGTCGATGATTTTTTGGGAATGCCCAAGCTCTCTTTCGGAGGGGCTAGAGGAGGCTATTCCTTCAATGGGCAGTAAGGTTTTTGCGACTATCCAGGGTTGCTTTTCCTGCATGTATTTATTTCCCTTTCTTGCCAGGTCAATCACTTCATACAATGCTTCCCTAAACTTATAGCTTTCAATTAAATTTTCAATATTGGTTTTTGTCTTTGCTATTTCGGCGAATAATATTTTATCCGCATCATCCATTATTTCTGTATGCAGGGGGGGCACTTTC
>JACMLJ010000023.1 GCA_014379625.1 Ferruginibacter sp.
AGCAAAAGTAGCGTCGTCACAGGTACGCAGCCCGCCGGCTGAGGAGGCAAAATCGCCAAAATTAAAAGAACTATGTAAGTAGCAAAAGTCTTTGAACTTATGTTCCTTAATATTATTATTAGGTACGTATTATTGCGATGAGCTATATTTTTTTTACCCGGGCCTGTTCATTTCCCCAATGTAAAAGAACAGATTTAACAGGTCGGAACCACTCAACTAAAAACCAACTCAGTTGTTAACGGATGCATGAATATTCTTGTTACAGGCGCCAACGGATATATCGGACAGCGGCTATTACCTGTTTTAGTTGCAGAAGGCCATAGGGTATATTGCTGCGTAAGAAACCGAAAACGGTTTGAAGAGGAACATAGTAATGAGCATGTGCACATCATTGAGGTCGACCTTTTAGAAGAGCCAAACCCCGCTATCCTGCCAAAACAGGTGGATGTTGCATTTTACCTGGTACATTCCATGAGCCATGGCAATCATTTTGACAAACAGGAAGCTACTACCGCTACCCACTTTATTGAACTGATAGAAAAAACAAATTGCCGCCAAATCATATACCTGAGCGGAATTGTGAATGAATCCAACCTGTCAAAGCATCTTGCATCGCGGCTGCACGTAGAAAAGATTTTAAGGGCCGGGAAGATACCGGTAACTGTGCTGCGGGCGGGCATCATCGTTGGTTCGGGAAGCGCATCATTTGAAATTATACGGGATATTGTTGAAAAACTGCCTGTAATGATAACACCAAGATGGCTCAATACCCTGTGCCAGCCTATCGCCATCCGTAATGTCATCCAGTTTCTGCATGGGGTGATGCTGAAAGAAAATACTTACCATACTGATTTTGATATTGGCGGACCTGAAGTATTAAGTTATAAAAGCATGCTGCTGAAATTTGCAGAGGTTAGAAAACTAAAGCGCATTATCCTAACAATACCGGTAATGACCCCACGACTTTCCTCCTACTGGTTATATTTTGTTACGTCAACTTCCTATTCACTCGCCGTGAACCTGGTAAACAGCATGAAGGTAAACGTGGTGTGCAGGCAAAATGATTTGGCGGAACAATTGGGAATAGCATTGCTACCGTACAAAAGCGCGGTGGAAATGGCTTTTGAAAAGATAGAACAGCGTATGGTACTCAGCAGTTGGAAAGACGCTTTCAGCAGCAGTGGCACACGCCAGGAAGTTATGAATTATGTAGATGTACCGGAGTTCGGATGTTTTAAAGATCTAAAATGGCGCGAAATAAGCGGGGATGTACAAGAAGTCCAGGGAAATATCTGGAGCATTGGTGGCGAGAAAGGTTGGTATTATGGAAACACTTTATGGAAAGTACGGGGCCTGATGGATAAATTTGTAGGCGGGGTTGGATTGCGCAGGGGAAGAACAAACAGCGACCAGATTAATAGTGGTGATGCATTGGATTTCTGGCGGGTGCTGATAGCAGATAAACAAAACCGGAGGCTGCTTCTTTTTGCCGAAATGAAAATGCCTGGTGAAGCCTGGCTCGAATTTAAGATCATACAAAAAGATAATAAACCCTTCCTCCTTCAAACGGCTACCTTCAGGCCAAAGGGATTGTGGGGAAGACTATACTGGTATAGCGTTCTTCCCTTTCATTACTTTATTTTTAATGGCATGATCAATAACCTGGTAAAAATAAAACAATGAGTAGTCCTTTCGCCAGGAATCGGGATAACAATTTCTTAAAAAGAAAAACCCCCGTTTTAACAGAGGCTTTCATAGTTTAGTTTCCCGGAGTAATCCAGATGTCTTAGTAGGTTTAGTGGTTTCAGAGGTATGAATGATGAATTCAAAGATGATCATTACTATTCAGTTTATTTGTAGATGAAAGGCTTGTTTTATGTAGAAATTTTACTACAAAACATTTATGCTGACCCTGGTTGAAATCAATAAGGCTGATAAATTGTTAGGCAATTTATTTTAGAAGATAACCATAATGACCATTTCCTTTTTATTAAAACTAATAACACTGCCCTGCTTTTTATTGAATAATGCTTTTGCCACCGGTGCGTTGGGTGAAATCAAATAAATATCCCTACCCTCAAAATTTATTTTACCGAGACCTGCAGCTATAAAAAAAGAACAAAGCTCACATTGTATAAAACTACCCGCAGTTGCCGAATCGTACAGGCTTAAACAAGCTATTGTGGATAAAGCCTGAAGTTCTTCCCTGTTAGCTGCCAGCTGGCGGGCCTGCATGTCTTTTTCCAAATGACTCATAGCCCTCGAGGTTTCATATTTATCTCCGGCGCTGCTTTTTTCCTCCGCGTTTGCAGCGGCCTGCGCATTTGTTACAGCATTAGCGGCCGCAACAATACGCTGCTCAATCAGTGCAATACATTTATCCCGCAGCCTTTTTTTAAAAGCCAACTTCTCTGTATCGGTAACCGGATTATTCATTTTTTGACTGGTTCGCTACTATTTGATTGATCGGGCAAAATTAATTTCGTCTGATACCGCAAATCAGCAAACATCCTTGTGCTGGTATGGTTGCATAAACTGGAAATTGCATTGAATACTGAACAAATGCAATGAAAAAAGTTTATCAGCGTTAAATTAAACTATTTTAGTAAATTAAATTTTATAAATAACCTGCATGAAATATTTAAAATTTCTTTCCCTGCTTTTAGTGAGCATTTTTTGCTTTGCCGGTGTTTTTGCCCAAAGGAAACAGGTGGTTAAAAAAAACCTCCCGGTGGTTGCTGAAAATAAAACTATTAAAAACGGGATTAAATTAAAAAGCAGCGGTTTTAAAATAAGTGACGCATACCTTGTTTTTGACGACGAAACAATTGTTCCTGAAGACAACAAAGTTGAACTAAACCAGCATGTAAATATGCTGCTGATAATTGATGAGGGATGGACCGTAACGGGAGGCAGGGTATTTCCCGGAAGCAAGCAATTGATCAGGCTTAGCAATGGTGCGGAGATATTAAATTCTGAAGAATTGTTTGCGGCCTTTGATGAAACAGGTGTTCCTCCCGAGGATGCCCGCTACATCACATTGAATGCTGTGATCACTGAGCTAAAAGACAAGAAGAACCATGTTATAGTAAATTTCAGGGTATGGGACAAAAAGGGTAATGCTGAAATTACAGGTTCTTATAAATTATTTATCAGGTAACCTTCAAACTTTACCTCCTCCAGATATTTACCCGCCGAATACAATTATATTTGACTTTGTTTAAAATATCCTTTTATTGAATTCCACATATCCTTAAGATTCCATATTCTGATTTATTTTCCCGAATATGGAAATTATCACCATTTTCAATACTTATTATATCGTTGTAAATCAGCCAGTTGCTTCTTTGGCATCATTTAGGTATTCAAAGAACAAGGAATAAAGAAATCATAAAAGCATAACCAGGTAGGGTTCCTTCAAAACAAACAATACAACTTATTATAAGGGTTATCAGTGTTCAAAATTAAAGACGGTCGTTAAAATGGATTGGATCACCATTTTAGCGACTTTTTCTTTTGCATTATCTGATCCCTCGAAGATGGCTTTAAAATTCTTCACTTATTATAAAAACTGCAGGTATTTATTTAAAATTCACCACTGGCCCCCCCACCACCAAAACTACCGCCACCAAAATTATTGCCGTCAGAACCCGCCGACTTACCCGTTAAGGATTGCACCTGCAGGAGGGACTCTATTTGTAATTTGCCCGTCGCATCCTGCGGAGCTATTTCAAGAATGGTAAATCCATATTTTGGCGTATCGAGATACCTTGTTAATCCGTAAGAAACCACCATCAATAGCACACCTGCTGTTGTCATTATCGCTTCAATGGAAGCAACTGTATAATAATAATGGACTGTAAAAATGATCGCTGCTACCAGTAATAATGCAACGCGTATCATAACAATATCTTTCTTTTGAATACCTTTTACCAGGTAAAAAAGAGGGATCACCACAGTAAATATCCAGAATAACCAACCAAATGGAATGGACTCGTTTTGGGCAAGATTTAAATTAAACACCGTATTGCTTAATTCTCTTACAACGTAATAATTTCCGGAAAAATAAAAACTAAGCAAAGCAGCAAGGGATACTACCACTAAACAATTGGAATAAAGCTGGTTTACTTTTAATCGTTTTGCCTTGTTCACCAATAAATAAATGATTGCAGAAATTGCCATTATTACAAATGGTACAATGGCTTTTCCTAAGGGTCCAAATCTGGTGCAGACAAAAAAGAAAATACCCAGCAATGAAATATATAGTACAGCGCCCATCACCCTATCGGCAAAACGCAGGGTGCTATAAAGAGCAATGATAAAAATGATAATGCAATTTGCAAGATCCCCGGCATTCGTCAAATAACTGGTTCCGCCAAATAACGAGCAGGCCGATATCCAGAGTAAAGCATCATCTGCACCCGACTGCAAATGATTTTTGGCCTGTACCATATATTCCAATGCAGCATACGAAAGAAATGCGAAAAAGATGGCCATTCCTCCCACGATCTTATCCAGTGAGTCAAGAAATAATAATGCTAAAAGGCCAAAGGAAAAGATAAGGATGACCGTGGTTAAAATAAAGAGGCCAATTCTTATGAACAAATTTGGCGTATAAAAATGTACAGGGTATTTACTGTTGATCAGCTCACATTCTTCTTTATCCAGGCAGTTTTGGTGAAAAGCAACAGCGGCCTGTTCGCGGATAAATAAATTATGTAGCCATAAAGAATTATATGCTATCATGCTGCTTTAATTTTTTTATTGGTCCGGACTAATGATAAGACCAGGCCAATGCCCGAAATAATAAAATACAAAAATCCCAGGTATAACGGAGCCAGGTCACCCGTACCCACCTGCTCCAATAAATTCAACACTACATAACTGGTACCAATATACGCGTAGAGGGTAATAATGAGTATAAAATAAAACGATTTTTCCTGCAATGCCTTCCTGTAAAAAAAATAAATCATCCCCAATAATACTAAAAACCAAACCAGGTAAACAGCGCTGAAATGAAACATCGCTGCCAGGCAGGATACCAGGACGGTGTGCGTTCCGAAATTGGCATAAGTAAACTCAAAATGCTTCTTTATATTTCGTGAACTGGTAACCCAGGCAATAAACATCAGTAATACACCCAAGGCAAGTCCGGTAAAAATAATCCGGCTGCTGTTAAAATCATTGGATGCTAAAATTTGAAGCGGGGTAACTGTAAAACCAAGCCATGTGGCCAGGTTTGCAATAGCCAGACTTAAAACACCCAGGTGATCAAAATAATAAGCAGAAAAAAATAACAGCACCATCGGAAAAAAGCTAGCCAGCCCGTAACGGTTCCCGAACAGGTTATACTGGTATTGGAGGTAAGCGATAAAACTTATAAAAGTGCAGCAGGCCAGTAATAAAATGTAATCAAAAAAAGAATTCGGGGCCGCTACTTTACCGGTGGAGAATGGCAATTTATTTTTGAAGCAATAAAAAAAACTACCCGCACAAACCAGGGCGATAAACAACAAAATAACCTGGTGTCCAATGGTATCAATATTTTTATATACCAGGATGCCCAATCCTGCGCTTAACAGAAAAACACCCAGGTAGAGAAGGGTCTTTATTTCCCAATGAACGGAAAGCAGTTGCTTCTCTTTATTCAATTTAATTTTTGCGTAAGCATCAGCCGAAATTAATCCTTCTGCATGCAACTGTTCAAAAACGGTTATACTCATATACTAAAAATAATAAATAAAAGTAGCACAATTATTTATTTCAGTATACATTTCCTCTGACCATCAGTTGTTACCTGTTTTTCTTACAACAATTTTTAGCTGCAGGCCAGGTTGTTCATAAAAATAATTAGCCGGTGATACTATTTTTACTTTTTACAACCTGGTACCTGTCGGCAGCACAGGGTTGAAATAATAAAAAAAAGGCAGTACTAAAACTGCCTTTGCCTAAAACATTCAAACTTGTTTTTTAAACAGGCTATCCTATCTTACCAACAACACGCGAAAGTTTTCCTTAACCTGTTTACCCTGTACCTGTACAATGTAAATTCCATTAATAAAATTTCCGGGCAATATTATGTTGAACTGGTTAATGCCTGCACTTACAGCTACCTGTTGTTGTAAAATCTTTTTGCCGGTTAAGCCGGTAATTGTAACAGAAAGGTTTTCTGCCTTTTGAACCACAGCCTGCATGGTCACATTTTCTTTAACGGGGTTGTTCATTAGTCGCACATAGCCATCCAGGCCGTTGTGCTCCCTGAAAGCGATGGTATTGCTATAGAAACTGCTGCCCGCCATTGTTTTTATTTTAAGCCGGTAACACAATACTGCTCCGGTAATTGTATCGTTTAAAAAATAATGGTTGCTGCCGTCGCCTTTACTTTTTACGGTTTTGATCTTATCAAAATTTACAGCATCTGAACTTCTTTCCAATTCATATACATCTCCGCTGTTCTCATGGGTGGTTGCCCAGTTTAAACGGGAATATTGTTTTTCACGGCTACCTGTAAATGAAATTAATTTAACCGGTAATGCACCCGAAACCAGTCCCATTTTTAATCCATTGCCAAAACTGCTTACCCAAACTTCGTTAATATTAAATGGATTAAAGAATACCCTTTCCGGCTGCCGGAAAGGATAGCTATTTACCAACGACCAGGTTGGGTTGGCAGCGTTCATATTGTTACTGATCCACAAGCCCTGCATTTCCGTGGTAAGATAGGCCTGGTTGAGTAACCCCGGGTTAAAGGTAATGGAGGTCACCCTGTCAAACTGGGCCGCAGTAAGTTTTGTCCACGATGAGCCACGATTAGTAGTTTTAAATAATCCACCCCTTCCATTGGGTGCACCGCCCCAGCCGCTGAACACAGCCACATACCAGGTATTTTGTGTGGGATCTGAGGGATCTATCACAATATCTTTGGTCCAGTATTGCATATCCGCATGAGAAATATCTGACCATGAGTTGCCGCCGGGATCATAAAGAAATACCCCGGAACTTGGGGTAAACGCACCAGTACCATTCCTCCTTCCAGAAAAGGTGCAAACCATTTTACCATCGTTCAGCACCACAATGGCGGCCGGATGACCTTCTGTGCGGGGAGGATTGGCCAGTTTTAACCAGTTGGATGCAGCAAGGTTATTTAAATCATTGGTCATCCAAATACCTCCCTCTCCGGCACCATTGCCATAATGTATCACACTTGCATACATGCGGTTGGCGTTGCCGGCATCTGTTGCCAGCCAAAATACAGGATGATTGAACTGATGTAATAATTGCCAGGTGGCGCCATTGGTCGCTGAATAAATAACTTTTCCTCCGGCATCGGCAGCATCCAGTAAATTATCCTGCAGGCGGGTACTCTGGTACATATCATGCACACCTGATGTAGCTGCGAACATGGTATTTCCGGTTGCGTGTTTTGCAATGCGGTACATGCTGTTCACTGTATGACCTGTATAATCAAAACCCCAGGATAACCCTGCATCCGTACTCCTTATTCCATTGATATCTGAAAAGCAGGAAAACAGGTTGTTCCCATCCTGCCAGTGTACCTGCCATGACGTTGTATTTTCCATGCCCACACTATGATAATACTGCTTTTGCGGGGTGGCTGCATTTGCAGGGTGTTCATCGCTTACACTTACATAGGCCTGTTGCCAGTTAGCGCCCCCATCGCTGGTTTTATGCACAAATCCAAAATCGCCAAACAACACTTTATTGCTGTTATTGGGCGCAACAGTAATACCAAAACAGCTTTCACCGTAGCCCCAGCCACGGTCACCATTTTGTCCAGACCAGCCGGTGCGTATATTCTGGTTATTAGCTGTTAAAAAAACTTTGTTCCAGTTGGCGCCTGCATTAATTGTTTTAATAACACTGTTGCCACCGGTGGTTGCGTCACTGCCACCCAGGTACACGGTATTAATGTCATTGCGGGCCATCCCAGCATACATCATATAATCGTTGGAAATATTTATCCCGTTCATTTTTGCAGCCCATACATTTGTTCCGGCATCCATTGCATAAACACCTTTTGCGAAACCATAATATTCCCAGGGAAATATGCCATTGTACACGTCGGTTGTATTGGCACTGATACAAAAGAAACGCGTAACGGCGCCAACCTTTGCACCGGCAAAAGAAAAAATAGTTTGGGCCGCAGGCATTCCTGTAGTGATAAGTTTGCTAAATGAAATACCTCCGTTAGCAGAATATAAAACACCGTCGTTTGTACCAATATAAATTGAATTACCATCAAAGAAAATACCTGCAATGGTAATACCTGCACCGTTGTTAGCTGCCGTCCATGATAAGGAAAAAGTTTTACCGGTATCATTGGAAGTATACAAGGTACCATAGTATCCCATCACCACCCTTGCAGGGTTTGAATAGTCTGCTTTCAATGCATATACATCTTCACCCGATAAGGGATTGCCGGGTAATGCATTCCAGGTATTGCCACCATCAATGGAACGCACCCCGTAATTTATATTACCATCGTTGGCAATGCAGTAGGCCACCATATTGCTGCTGGTGAATTCGTAGGAAGATACGTTTCCCACCTGTAATTTGGTAAAGGGTACCTGTAAATAAGTATTGCCATAATCGGAGCTGTGAAACAACTGGCTCATATCGCAGGCAATATAAAATTCATTATCGTTAGCCGGGTTGATGCTTGGATAAAACACACTTCCGCCACCACCTGCCCCCCGGTTTTGCCAGTTGACAGGCTGGGCCTGGCAATAATAGTTTGAAAAAAGAAAGCAGAAAGAAAACAGCGCTTTGGTAAAAACTTTCATAGTGAAGATTTTTCTGTGGTTAAGAATGGATTTTATGAAAAGTTGGGGAGCAAATATGTTGCCATATTCAAATTGTTCGTGCGATAATAAGCCCGGCAGCAATAAACGAGTACTGTTATTGCAGGAATAAAAGGACGTATCGATTTGTGAATTGCCAATCAATGCGGTTTAGTTAAGCCCTTTCCTCTCCTTTGGAGAAGATTAAGGTGAGGTCAGACAAGCAAAAAATATCTTAACTAAACGACATTGAATTGTCAATAATGAAATATTGAACATTCCCCATTTCCGGTTTGCACTTAACCTATCAGCAGTAACCTTTTTGTATCTCCCCGCGATTTTATTTTGAAAACCCGTCCTTTACTACCTTTAAAAAAAATTACCTATTTTACTTTCCCAAACAAGATCAAATGTTACAACCTGATTTTTCCTCTTTCCCCGAAATAAAAACAGTAAGGCTATTGCTACGCCAGATAACCAAAAAAGATGCGCCTGAAATATTGAGGCTGCGCAGTAATGAAGATGTAATGCGGTACATTGATAAAGAAAGGGCTGCCACCATAATGGATGCTGAAGTATTTATTAACCGGATCCTAAAGTCTTTGAATACTAACGAAGGCATTACCTGGGCAATTGCTTTGAAAGAATACCCGGAAACATTAATTGGCACAATTGGTTACTGGAGACTGATAAAAGAGCATTACCGCGCGGAGATAGGTTATATGCTTAATCCAAACCATTGGAATAAAGGGATTATGAAAGAAGCATTGCTTAAAGTGATTGAAGTTGGTTTTAATGATTTAAAACTGCATAGTATTGAAGCACATATCAACCCCGGCAACGCGGCCTCTGCCAGCATATTAACTGGTGCCGGTTTTGTGCAGGAAGCCCACTTTAAAGAGAATTTCTTTTTCAACGGTACTTTCCGGGATACGGCAATATATTCAAGATTGCAATAAGATCAAACTAAACTACTAAAGACGAGATTTTTTATGAGCCAGACTTTAAATATTACAACACTTGCAGAAGAGGATATTGAACCGTTGATAAATTTAGTTAACAGCGCTTACCGGGGCGAAAGTTCTAAAACAGGATGGACCACAGAAGCGGATTTACTGGATGGACTTCGTACCAATCAACATTCCGTAAAAGCGCTGATGCAAAAAACCGGATCAGTTATATTTTCAGCCACCGATGAAACCGGGCTCATGGTAGGATGTGTGCACCTGCAACAAAACGAACAGCAATTATATTTGGGTATGCTAACGGTAGCGCCGGATTTACAGGCAAGGGGTATCGGCAAACAATTGCTGGAAGCCGCAGAAAAATATGGCCGGAAAATCAATTGCACTTTTATCATCATGACCGTAATTGATATCCGGCATGAACTGATTGACTGGTATAAAAGAAAAGGGTATCAAAGTACCGGTGAAACCAGGCCCTTCTCAACTGACCCGGCATTTGGTATACCCAAACAACGCCTCCGGTTCATAGTACTGGAAAAAAAATTATAATCACCTGGATAAAAAATGAACAGTAAAAATTTCGGCTTTGGTGCAGCCTGAAAGATTTCATACCGGTTGAAATTCCATTTTTGTTAATGTTAATCACAAAGCCTGGCGAAAATACTTCTGCAATTATCATAAATATGCCAGCCATTGTTATACAAATGTTACTTTCGTTTAAATACAACCAAAATAAAAAAAACAGGCAGGGCTATGATCCGATTAGAACATTTCCAGGAGCGTGATTTCAAACAATTAATAGAATGGATACATGACGAAGAAATATTAACCAATTGGTCGGGTAGTCTTTTCAGTTATCCCCTTTCGGCTAAAAGCCTTGCATGGTATATAAAAGATACCAATATCCTGAATGATTCGGATGCGTATGTTTATAATGCAACAGATGATGAAGGAAAATCTGTGGGACATATTTCATTGGGAGGAATTAGCTGGAAAAACAGGTCGGCCCGCATTAGCAGGGTATTGATTGGCAACACAAACGAACGTGGCAAAGGATGTTGCCAGGGTATGATAAAAGCGCTCCTGAAAATCGCCTTTGAAGAATTGAATTTGCACCGGGTTAGCCTGGGCGTGTATCATAATAATACCCCTGCCACAAAATGTTATGAAAAGACGGGGTTTATCACCGAGGGCATTCACCGGGATATTCTTTGGTATAAAGATGCCTGGTGGAGTATGGTGGAAATGAGCATATTGCAACAGGAATGGCAAACTTTGAATGGCATAACAGGCCGGGAATTTAAGTGATACTTCTTAAAAGGGGCATACACAACAAGAAAGATAAAGCAAGCGCACACGGCACCACATTCAAACAGTTACGCAATCCACCCACGGATATGTGAACTAACTACAAAAAAGGTAATTGAATAATAAATTCGTAATATGTTTGTGCTATTTTATGAAATAAGATTCCAATTAAAAAATCGAACGGCTTAATTTTAAACTAATACAACGAAAAGAAAAAACAGTGAGTTTTCTTGCCGTCACTAATTAAGAATTTTCTTTCTTTGTAGAATTTCCACCGGGCAAGACCAGCAACAAATTCCCCGTACTTCGCCAATGCAAAACGTTGCCTGCAGGGCCAATAGAACGCTCAGCCCGGCATAGCACATAACCAATTGCAAAACTTTTTAAGCAACTAAAAAAAACATCATGACAATGGGAAATAAAAAGAGGTTGTCACCAGAACAACATAAAGAAATACTCAGCGCATTAAAGAGCCGTTTTGAGCAAAACATGAACCGCCATAAAGGTTTCGAATGGTCTAACATACAAGTAAAGCTGGAAGCTAATACCGAAAAACTGTGGTCGCTCAATGAAATGGAAAGAACTGGCGGCGAACCGGATGTTGTTGATTATGATAAAAAGACGGGCGAATACATTTTTTATGATTGTTCAGCGGAAAGCCCTAAAGGCCGGAGAAGTGTTTGTTACGACCGCAAAGCGCTGGAGTCAAGGAAAGAACATAAACCGGAAAATAGCGCTACTGATATGGCTGCTTCAATGGGCATTGAACTTTTAACAGAAGAACAATATCGGGACTTGCAGAAACTTGGAAATTTCGACACGAAAACATCGAGCTGGGTGAAAACACCTTCCGAGATAAGGGAACTCGGCGGTGCCATCTTTACTGATTTCCGCTATGGCAATGTCTTCGTTTATCACAACGGTGCAGAATCTTATTACGGCGCCAGGGGGTTCCGTGGTTCGCTAAGGGTCTAAATATTGTACCGAAGTTATCATTGGTACAAACGCATAACCTGGGTTAATGAACAATTGGGCAGTGAGTTACAAAAAATAAATGTGGCAGACAGGGAGGCTGATATTTATGAGTTATTTTTCTGTGCCTCTGAAACCAATACTGATTTATTGATAAGGGCCAAGCATAACCCTAAGCTAAATGATGGTAGTGCATTGGGGAATGCAGTTGCGGGCCGGGATGAAGTGGCAACAATAGCGTTGAAAATACCGGATAAAACGGGCAGTAAAAAGAGTGGAGATAACGGTGGAAGTACGATACGACAATGTAGGAATTTTACGTCGTAAAGATAGTAGCAATCAATATGAAAGCGTGTGTATGTCAGCGATAGCGCTAAAGCAGGTATCACCAAAACGGGAATGTCAGGAAGAATTGTTGCATTGAAAACTGTTGACAGCCCTAAGCATAAACCAGTTAAGCGATGCTTTGCAATGTGTGAAGTGGTATTGCTGCAGATGGCGATAGAGAGATTTCATTATGTTTTAAAAAGCAGGACAAAAATTGAAGAGGTGCAACTGGAAAAAGCCAGTTCCTTACAAAAAGCGATTCCGGTATACAGTATAGCTGCAATGCGGATAATGCAGTTAGTGTATCAATCAAGAGAGAGGTTCAATGTAAGTTGTGAAGTATTATTAACAAGTGTCTGCAAGAAAACTCTATGATTGACAACTGGTAAAGGTTTTAAAATATTTTCTATTGCGAATCTTTGCTTCACCGACCATCTATTTAAAATCAATTTTTTATTTTTATCCCCTTCAATTATTTGTCGATCATAAAATAGTTCGGCTCATTGCCGGTATTCCTTTTCTGAATAAGTTAACTTTTGTCAACTCACTACTTTCGCCTCCTCAGCCGGCGGGCTGCGTAACCGAAACGCCGCTGTTTTTGCTTCTTTGAAAAAATAAGCTTCGCATTTTTTCAATTCCGCCTTCGGCGGAAGACGAACCAACGAAAGGCGGCTTATCCGGTTACTGGTGTAGAAAATCGAGTAGCGGTCACATTTAAAATTTCGTAATCATGCAGATCCGTAATATTGCATTTGAGAGCTATCTTTAATTTCAAATAAGTAACATTCAGCAGGCAAAATTCCCTAAACTTATTATTTGGAAAAGGTTTCAAAGTTTTCTTGCAAATACTAACTAAACAACAATGGGCATTACTTTATATGTTAATACACAAAACCAATATCCTGCCACACCAGCCCCCGACCTTAGGGGAAGCAGTAAAGTGGATAGCCAGATTAGGCGTGCATTTAAGAAGAAAATCAGATGGGCCACCAGAATTAAAAGTAGTATGGCTCGGGTATCAACGAGTATGTGACCAGCAAGTGTTTATGAGATTATGACCCCTTCATAAAATTTGGGTAAAAGGCAGCCAAAGGCAGAAGGGAGCCTGGCATTCAATAAGCCCAAATTGATTACCCTTAAAAGTTGTAGACAACCTGCGGCGCCTGTTTAACAACTAATCAGTGAGTTCAAATTTTAATTTCTGATCATTTATATGAATGAAAAAATCACCTGTTTCCAGTATCCGTTTTCCTGTTGCATCTGTAAAACTGAGATCACGCATTGGATCAATTTCAAACCTGTAAACCATTTTTTCACCGGCATTGATTTCCTTTTTCTCAAAAAATTTCAATTCTTTCATTGGTCTTGAGATAGAAGCGGCAGGGTCGGATATATACCATAGCACTGCTTCTTTTCCTTTTACCGCACCGGTGTTGGTTACTGTAACCTCTACCGTTAGTTGCTGATTTTTTTTGATCCTGGCTGAAGATAGTTTTGCGGAACTGTAAGTGAAAGTTGTATAACTCAACCCATGTCCAAACCAATACAAGGGTTCCGTTGAAATGTCCTGGTAATCGCCCATTTTACCAAATGGGCGGGAGCTTTGCCGCATGTTATAGTAAGTGGGGATCTGGCCGGTTGTTAATGGGAAAGTGATGGAAAGTTTACCTGAGGGATTTACCCGGCCGGATAAAACACCAGCCAATGGAGTTCCGCCGGCAACACCGGGTTGCCATAATTCAATAATCGCATCGGCGATTGACTCAAGTCGTACCAGTTCAAGCGGACGACCATTGGATAACACCAGTACAATTGGCTTCCCGGTTTTTTTCAATGCAACTACTAATTTTTCCTGGATACCGGGCAAGGCAATGGTTGAACGAGAAGCGCTCTCCCCACTCCAGCTATTCTTTTCGCCCAGGCAAACCAGTATTACATCCGACTGACCAGCTACAGCAATGGCTTCTTGAAACCCGCTTTCATCCAGCCCGTCAAAATCGCCGCCCTTCGCATAGCTTAATTGCAGCTTATTTTTAAATTCCTTTTCAAGCCCTTCGTAAATGGATTCCACATCTGTTGCCTTTCCATTTTGCGCCCATGAACCCAGCAGGTTTTCTTTATCTTTTGCCATTGGGCCGATAACGGCCAGCTTTTGCAGGGATGCAGCAAATGGCAATGTTTTATTGGTGTTCTTTAGCAGCACAATCGACTCTTCGGTAAGCCTTGCCGCCAGCGCTTTACTTTCCGGCTGCAGGTACCTGTCTTTTTCGTCGAGTACAGTTGCATAAGGTTCATCAAACAATCCAAGCCTGAATTTAACCCGGAGGATACGGGCTACTGATTCATCTACCAGGCTCATGGGGATTTTTTTTTCAGCTACCAGTTGTTTCAAATTTTCAAAATAAATATTATCCTTCATATCCATTTCAACACCTGCTAAAAATGCCTTGAGGCCGGCTTCTTTTTTATCTTTTGCCACGCCCTGGGCTATCAGTTGTTCAATGGCATTCCAGTCGGAAACCACGAAACCATCATGGGCCCAGCGTTTCTTTAAAATTTCAGTCAATGTATAGCGATTGGCTGTTGCAGGCACACCGCTGATATCATTGAATGCGCTCATCAGTGTGGCAGCGCCCGCTTTCACGCAAGCCTCGTATGGCGGTATATAGGTTTCCCAAAGTGACTGGGCGGAGATATCAGCCGAACGATAATCACGACCGCCTTCCGACATACCATATCCAATGTAGTGTTTGAGACAGGCCGCTACCGAATATGGATCAGATAGCTTTTTGCCCTGGTAACCTTTTACAGTTGCCACCCCAAATACAGCATTGGTATATGGGTCTTCGCCGTAGCCTTCCGCAACCCTTCCCCAGCGTGGGTCGCGTGCCACATCAATCATTGGTGAGAAGGTCCAGTCAACTCCGGAAAGAACGGCTTCTTTTGCCGCCACGCTGCAATTTTGAGTTACCAATGCAGGGTTCCACGAACATGCCTGTGCCAGCGAAATCGGGTAAATGGTGCGAAAACCATGTATCACATCGAAGCCGAAAAGAATGGGTATACCCAATCGTGATTCTTCCATGGCTTTTCTTTGTACGTCGTTGCGTTTTACCGGGTCGGCATTAAAATAAATCAATGATCCGATACCCGCAGGAAGCGATTTTAATTCTTCCCCGATATTGTTTACGTTCCTGTTGATACCCAGCGTATACTGATTGAGTTGAAGAATTTTTTCTTCCAGTGTCATTCTTTTCACCAGGTCATTTATCCGACTTTCGACAGGGGCTTTTTTGTCTTTATACAAGGGCTGGCCAAAAGAATATTGTACCAGTACAATAAATAGCAAGAGCAATAAATTTTTCATGATCGGGATTATTTTTAATTTTTACGATTGGATCAGTCCGAGCCTATCCCAAAAACAGGGTATCCAGGGAATATTCCAGGATGTTAGTTCGGGTTATTTTTTTATTGTCCTTTGCGGATCATCAGCTCCGTTACAATTTCCTGATCCTGGTATTTCGAAACAGCATTTTGCAGCTATGTTCTTTATTTTATCATTATTTTATTTGCAAGATGGATCATAAATTTTCTATCGCATAACCATTACCGGTTGCTTAGTACCGTTGATGCATAGCCGAAATTATTATCCCCCTTTGTATCTTGATCGCAGCAGGTTCATCATATATACATTTACCTCCCATTGATCATACATTGGCTGCCGGGTATAGGGCAGGCGCTGCAAATATGGAAAAGGGCCAAACTCCGTGGTAATGGTGGTGGATATTCCTGCCGCAGCATTTTTATCAATCACCTGTTGCCACCACTTAATATGCAGTTCCACCATATCATGCCATTCCGCCGCACGCGGGTCCATCACCTGCGGGCCCTCGGTAAAACCCACCCTTGAATGGATATGGTGGGTATGCCGGATGGCTTTTTGTACGGCCTCTTCCTGGTCTTCCAGCATCGTTTCTGCTACACAACACCAATGAGAAATATCCAAACATAATTGCAGCGCAGGAAACAGATCGAGGTAGATTTTAGTAATATGTGATGCAAAGCTAAACTTACCCCGGTGTGTTTCATGAATAATTTTTATACCGGTAGCTGCCGAAATTTCAGCGGCTGCATTAATTAAAATGGCATTTTGATCAATCGTATAATAATCCTTGCCTGTTTGGGAATTTATAAAAAGCGGATTTACCGCTGCAAGATTGCCGAGGCGCATTTTATAATTTGCCAAATGGGTATCAAAATCTTTGTCGGCGGTTTCCCAATGCTGGGCTATTAATTTTAGTCCTTGTGATTGTATTGATTCAACGATGGTATCCCGTTGGTGGATATCCATGGGCAGGCTCATTTCTACTCCCTGGTACCCGGCATATTTCACCTTTGATAAAAAATCGGTAAATGGTAATAATTCGCTACCCCAGTGCGGACAGAAAAATTGAGGTGTATTGCTCATTGGTATTGAATAATTAAAAAATTATAATTTTTTGATTGTCAGTGTGTTTAATTTCGGCTTGGTGGTAATGCTTCAGGCCGATGGGCCGTACCGATCTCTATTGTATTTCGCCCTTTCAGGGTTTTGAGGCAGGTGAGTATTTCATCCATCTCTGTTGTACTTCGCCGCTTTGAATTTCTTAAATTTTATTTTTTTTTGTTAGCTGCAATTCTATTTCTTCCAGGGATTTTCCTTTTGTTTCGGGAATCTTTGTGCGGATGAAAAGAAAATACAGGAGGCATATACCGGCATGAATGGCAAAAGTTATATGTAGTCCGAAATGGGCTTTTAAAACTGGGAAGGATGCAGTGGTAATAAAGTTTGCAATCCATAAAACCAATGTCGCCAGCCCAAGGGCGCTGCTCCTGATCCTGTTCGGAAAAATCTCAGATAAAATTACCCAGGTAACCGGCCCGAGTGTTGCCGCATAAATGGCTATAAAACTAAGCACAAAGAGCAATGTAAAATAACCAGGTGCTCCAACATAAAAGCAATAAGCCAGTGCCAGGGCGTCAAGAGCCAGCAGCAAGGATCCGTACAAAAGCAGTTTTCTTCTTCCGATTTTATCTATAAATATGATGGCGATAAATGTAAAAATAAAATTAATCACCCCAATAATTACCGATTGTAAAAAAGCGGCGTCTTCCGCCATGCCTGCCTGTTTAAATATTACCGGTGCATAAGAGAATAAGGAATTCTGACCATCGGCCTGCGAAAAAAAAGCCACCGCCACACCAATCATTACAATATGTACCACATCCTTTTTAAATAAATCCCGTACCTTTTCTTTTACTTCACTGGTAAAGCTTTTATTAATATTTGCTGCTTCGGTAGTAGCATAATCCCTGCCACCGATGTTGGTAAGAATTTCAACAGCCTCTGTTGCCCTGTTTTTTTTAATCAGCCAGCGGGGGCTTTCCGGCACAAATAATAATCCACCAAAAAATAATAAGGCAGGCAAGGTCTGCGATGAAAACATCCAGCGCCAGTTATTCTCACCGCTGCCCAATAACAGGTAGTTGGATAAATAAGCAAGCAACAGGCCGGTAACAATCGCCAGCTGGTAAAAAGTTACCAGCCTGCCACGCAGGGCCGCGGGGGCAATTTCGGCGATATACATGGGGCAAACCAATGCCGCCACACCAACTGCTACTCCACTTAGCAGCCTTGCCACAATAAACAGGTTGAAACCAGGCGCCCAGCCCGTAGCCACACCTGTGAGCGCAAAAAGAAATGAACAAATGAGTAATAATTTTTTCCTGCCAATCGCATCGCTCAGCTTACCTGCTACCAATGCACCTAAGGCTGCACCTACATTAATACAACCCACGGCCCACCCTGTATTAATTTCATTGAGTTGAAAATATTTTGTAAAGAAGGGTATTGTACCGGAAATGATTACCAGGTCGAATCCAAAGAGAACGCCTCCCAGAGCGACAACAATACAAATGGGATAAATGTAGGAGGAATGAAATTTTTCAGCCGGGGCAACAACACCGGCAATATTTAAAGGAGCAATGAATGCCATGGTTAAATTTGTATAAGGAGTATTTTATTTTAAGGTTACATCCGATTCTTTGCTGAGGAAGTCAACTGCTTCCTGCAACCCTTTTGATTCCCATTCCAGTAATGCTTCATCGGGCACTATATCCAATGGTGTTATGCAGGAAGCAGATTTTTCGTTATAGGGTTTGTTGGATTGGCGGTTATAACAGGAAATCATGGACCAGCGGGAAGCTTCGGATAAATTAGCATCGGATCTATGCAATAAATTACTATGAAAAAACAAAGCATCACCCGGATTAACTTCCACAAAAACAAGTTCCATCGTTTTCAATGCCAGGTCAACATAATGCTGGGATGCGCCTACCTGTTCACCGGAAAAGCCATGCTCCACCCTGCCCATTTTATGCGAACCTTTAATTACCTGTAAGCAACCATTTTCTTTATTTGCCGTGGTAATGGCGATCATCACGGAGATCATCTGGCCGGGTAGTAAAAATTCGTTCTTATACCAATAACCATAGTCCTGGTGCCATTCCCATGCTCCGCCTACCCTGGGTTCTTTCTGCATCAGTTTGGAATGAAAATGGCAAATGGCTGCATCACCCTCCAATAACTGGTCAACCGCATGTACCATTCTCTCGCTTCGCGTAAGCAAACCATACGCATCATTGCCTGGTGTAAACCACAGTGCCAGTTTTGACTTTTTACCCGTTTTATCGTTTACATCATAAGAGTGTTTACTCATGGTGTCATCTTCTGTAGCTACCCGGTGCAGTTTGCTCACCTCGGCTTCTTTTAAAAACCCTGGTACAACCAGGTAGCCGTCTTTGTGATAAGAATTAAGTTGTGCAGTTGTTAATTGTTGATTTGACATAATGATTATTATTTTAGATAAATGATATTGACGTTAAAAAAAATCCGTACCCTAACCTTTCCTGCATTTAATCGTGTAATACTTTATCAAAGACTGAGATTAATTTTTGCACCATGTCCAGGTGATCTTACCCCCACCATACATAAAAGTTTACCACTTTTATAATTCGATGTGCCTTATACATCCTTGTTACATGGCTTTCATTCAATGTGGCGGATTGAATAGCGTTGTTGGTTTCAGTCAGATTTTTGTCGCTATCTTAAAATGATTTTCATAATTTCCACTTTCTGCTTAAGCGTTATTTAACCGGCGCTGGTGTATCCCCCATATCAAATACAATGGTTGCACCATTCGCAATATCCTTATGTTGAAACCAGGGCTTGTTCCATTTTTTTCCATTAATGGTTACTGATTGAATATAAATATTTTCCGGGGAAGCATTAGGAGCTAAAATGGCAATTGCTTTTCCATTGCCCAACGTGAGGGTAACTTTTTTAAATGCAGCACCGGTTAAGTAGTAAATATCCTGCCCCGCATTTGGAAAAAATCCCATGGAAGAAAACATAAACCAGGAACTCATGGCGCCACTATCGTCGTTGCCGGAATAACCTTTTTCGTTAAACCTTTCCTTCATCAGTTTGCGGGTGTAAAAACTGGCAAGGTCTGAGCGCCCGCCATAATGAAAAGCATGTACGGCCAAAAACGCCGGTTCATTTCCATAATCAATTAATTTTTTTTCAAATCCATGTTGCAATTTTTTCACAAACAAATCTTTTCCACCGCAAAGCTCCACGAGCTTTTCAAACTGGTGTGGTGCAAACCAGGAATAGGTCCAGGAACTGCCTTCGTAAAAATGGTCTTTCCACGAACCGGGGTAAGCTTTCAGATCAAGAGGTACAAATTTACCATCGGGCTTTTTTGATTCGATAAATCCTTTGAAGCCATCACTTTCGGCTTCGGTATTCCATAAGTTTATCCATTTGCCACTTCTTTCGAGGTAGTTTTTATATTCTTCTTTTGTACCTAATTTTTTGGCCAACTGTGAAGCGCAAAAATCGTTGTAAGCGTATTCGAGGGTCATCGAATTGCTCATTGTGCCCACCGGAATCCAACCTAATGTTTTATAAGTGTTGGTGCTGTCCGTTTTTTTCCATCCAAAGCTTCCCTGGCGTTCATGGTCCGCATTAAACTTCAACACCTGGTAGGCTTCTTTCCAGTCAATACCTTTAACTCCTTTAACGTAGGCATCCGCAATTACATTATCAATATTATTGCCGCCCTGCTCTGCCATCATTTCATTGCCTGCTATGAATGCATCTTTCACCATCTTATTGGTTTTTAACCTGGCTATAAATGAATTAACTGTGCCGCTTACCATTGCCGGATTAATCAAAACCTGCAGGGGATATACCGTTCTCCAGGTATCCCATATAGCAAAATGATCGTCCCAAACCGGTACCCCGTCACTATAATGCTCCGAGTCGTTTGTCCTGTTTCGGGGCATTATCGATGCATGGTACAATGCCGTGTAAAAGATCCGGTAATCCCTTTCCGTACCACCTTCCACCACAATTTTGTTCAGTTGCCTGTTCCAGGTTTGCCTGGCTGTTTCTTTTATTTTGCTGTAATCAAAGCCGGCAATTTCTTCATCCAACCATTTGGCAGCCTGATCTATACTTCTAAAGGATACCGCCACTTTCATGTAAATTTCTTCGTTGGCTTTTGTGGTAAAAGCAAGATAAGCCCCTACCCTGTCATTAGGTTTTGATAAGCTTTGCGAAGTACTTCCGGATTTGATTTCCCCGTTCAGCCAGGTGCCGCTGGCCTGGGGTGACTTGCTGAACCTTGCAACAAAATAAACACGGTAGGTACCGCCGCCAAATCCACCTGAATAATTACCATAACCTTTGATTTCATTTCCGGATGTGGATGTAAAATTAACCACACCATCATGAATTTTGCCGCCCAATGCAGGTTTAATATCCCCGGCAAGATGATGTGATAAATCGAATGCAATATTGGCTTTGTCAGTTGCGGGAAAAGTAAACCGGTAAATAGCCGAGTGAAAAGACGGACTTACATCGGTTTTGATGCCGTAACGGCTTAATGTTACAGAATATTCGTAAGCCTTCGCCAGTTCATTTTTTTTGGGTGAATCATGATCTGTTTCTCCAATGGCCAAGCCAATTTGCGGTGAAAAAAATACCTGGCCGTATTTTCCCCACCCCGTTCCGCTTACATTCAACTGGCTAAACCCCCGTATGGGTTCATCGGGAGAGTATCCATCATCATTCCCGTTTTGTGTTTGCGGACAGGGGTTGATGGAACCTGAGGGTAACTGTGGCCCTATTACGCATGCACTCAGTGGATCCAATACGCCGATAAACGGATCTACAAATTCTACCGGTTGTTTTGTACCTGGCTGAGCCATTGAATTGAAGCATAGGGAAAACATCGTAGTTGCCAACAGTATCAGTTTTACTGTACAACTTTTAAATCGTATCATACATTCTTATTTTTAATTTTTATTCCCGTTCCGATCCGGAAAAACAGGCTGGCTTTTTATTAATCATAAATTTACCCGGGCCTGGTGAAGATAAAACAACCAATATTAAAAGTGTGAATTGGCAATGGTGGATGGTCAATATTTCACCATTCACCATTGACCATTCACAAATCGATTCGTCATTTTACCGTTAACATAACACTACTTCGAATTTTCACATTTCCCTGTTGGCTTCATAATTAAGACCGTTCTACATTTTTATAAACTTATGCGTCACCCTTTCGCCGGAAGGCAATTCGATTATCAACAAATAGCTGGAAGCCGGTTGTTTAGAAACATCGATTTCTATATTGCTGTATCCAATTCCCAATTGCTTCGGGAACCTGCTTATTACCCTTCCGCTAAGATCCTGGAGGATTATAGTTGTCATCCGGCCGGAGCCGGAAACATTTACCAACACATTTACCTTGTTGTGCACAGGATTGGGATAGATACTGACCAGGCTCAATCGTCTGGCAGGATTGATAACAGAAATGACGGTTGAGAAAGTTTGTTTCCCATCCCGGTCTTTTTGGATCAACCGGTAAAAACCTGTACCAGCCAGTGGAGCAATATCGGTATAATCGTAATGATTTAAAGTTGAGCTATTACCATTTGCGGCCTTTGAATTAACAAAACCGATCGGATGAAAATTTAAGCCATCAACGGAGCGCTGCACTTCGAACCCCGCATTATTAATTTCCGTGCTTACAGACCAGCTTAAATAAACACCGCTGTTTCTTAATACGCCATTAAATTGCTGAAATGAAACCGGCAAGACTGAATTTACACAATACCCGACCGTAAGTATCGGGCGTCTTTCACTATTGGTGGTTAATGCATCAGCAATAGTACCGGTAGTACCGGTTGCTTTAGACCCATACAACTGGTTAGGATAAGTAGCGGTGTTGTATAAGGGCTGGCTGCCCCCATTATCATATATCCAGGTAACGTCTGTGCCTGATGTTACAAACCCTTTCTGCAAATACTCAACATATACGCCCAGGTTTGCACCGGTATAATTAAACGGTACCTGGAAGGGAACAGGTTTCCACCCGCCCGCATTGCCGATAAGCACGGATGCTTCGCCAGCATACACCAGCACAGCAGGACTTGCGGATGCCGGCAGGATCGTATTCCAGTCAAAAGCGGCTGCACCGAAATTATCACTGGCCTCATTGCGCAAATAAATTTTTACAATGCTGTTGGCGGGCACCACCTGGGTGCTGTTTACCTGCAAAGCCCTGCGAAATTGTAAACTGGTAAGCGTTGCGGTGGCAGGCACACCGGAAGCCGTCAACAAGGTTTGGGGATAAATAAAAGCACGGCGGCCTTTTTGGTTAGAAGTACCGGCTTTGGAATCATAAGGTCCATAAAAAATAGCGCCCGGCTCCCCGGTACCTCCGCCGCTGCCCAGTACCTTTGTTTGCAGGGTGCCACTACAGGAATTCAGGTTGCCCGTGTAGGCAGATTCGTAAGCGCCCATGTCAACAACTGACCCAAGGGGCCTGCTTTTACCCTCTACATCCAAAGGAGTGGTATTTGTATTATCGCCATTGTTAACTGCAAAACTACCGGGCAGCAGATGAAAATCTGCCAGGGCCGGATCGTTAGAAGAATTTACAAATTTTGGATCCTGGATTAAACTATGTGCACCTACAAAATCAATCGTAGAACCTCCATAATAAATATTATAATCGTAAATAACATTCGTAGAATTAGGGCAGCGGTTGACCGTTTTGCCGGGCCTTGATACCAGGATATTATTATAAAATTTTACATCATCCGATCCATAGGCATAAATAGCACTTCCACCGTTTGTTGGGCTTGCACTGTTCATATAGGCCGTATTATTGATAAAATCAATGTGTTTTGTGTTGATGGTATGTATGCCGGAGCCACCGTTATTATAGCAAATATTATTATACACCAGCGATTTTCCGGTATAACTCGTTTGGGGTACATCAACTATAATACCATTGCCATCGGATATCGTGCAGGAGCCGCGCCAAAGAACATACAACCTGTTGCCATAACAAATATTGTTCTTTATGATGGTCCTGTAAGTAGTGGTATTGTCATCATAGTTAACAGAATTGCCGAACGAAATGCCGCTTGTTCCATATGGGGTGTACCAGCTATTATTATAAACGGTATTGCCATCTACCGTAATATAATCGCAATATCCAAATCCCATACCGGCAGCAGCACAATCATGTACCTTATTATTGCTGATTACAACATGATGCGTGACCACCGTTGTTGAATTGCCCACATTGATACCGCTTCCATTATACTTTGGTACAAAGGTAACATTGGTGGTAGAGGTTGCCCCAGCAGGGCAAACGATTGCAGCCTGGGCTGCTGCCGTATCTGCCGCCAATGAAAGGTTCACTCCGTAACCTATAATTTCCAGCCCGTTGATGGTGATATAATTGGCGCCGGCACTTACCGTAATTACATTGTAGGTTGTACTGTTGGATATTATTTTGGGCGAAGCCCCTGGATAATTGGTATACACAATCTGCGCCGTGGCATCGCCCGGTCTTGAAATTGTAAAAGCGGCATAAGAACCGTCCATTATAAAAACAGTATCACCTGCATAAGTGAGGTTGGCGGCTGTTATGATATTTTTAAATGCCTGGGCAGCGGTAATGCCGCTATTGGCATTGTTACCGTTGACGCCATCTACAAAATAATTGGTTGCTTTCCCGATGAGACCTATCAAAGTGAACGCAATTAAAAGGTAACTTTTTTTCATAATTGTTTTTTTGTTTATAATAAGTAACAGCCTGTTTTTTTTGACAATAGGAGGACAATAAAAATTAAAAAAAAGCTTCAGTTTTGGTACAGATGAAATTTCATTTTTTACCTGTTTAAACTTCCGCGGCAGTAAATTTTGAATTCCCTTCTTTTTCATACTTAGTTTTTTCATCAATAGGTTTACTGCCCCACCAGGTTGCTATTAATGAAAAAGTGGTATTCATGATTGGCCCGTTCACAGCAGGAGCTAACCCCACGGTAGCAATTTTACCCATTTGTACTGCAATGCCGGATGCCAAACCGCCATTTTGCATACCCACTTCAATAGCGATGGTGCGGCAGTTTAATTTGGATAAACCAAAGAGGCGCCCACCCCAATAGCCAAGCATCAACCCAATCGTCATGTGCAGGAACATGGCAAATACCAGGGCCAGTCCCACATGCAACATATTATCCCGGCCCGCAGCAGTGATGATAATGATGATGCAGGCAATACCTCCCATCGATATTTTGGGCATCACTTTATCAATCCATAAAGCCTTTTTATGGAAAAAATGGTTGACCATTACACCTGCGAATATTGGAATGATGACTAATTTTAAGATATCCCAAAGCATATCCATAAAATTTACAGGTACAAACTGTCCGCCTAAAAACTTCATCAGCAAGGGGGTCATTATGGGCGCCAGTAAGGTTGATACCGCGGTAATGGTTACAGACAATGCAAGATTTGCTTTCGCGATAAAGGCGATTACATTGCTCGCCAGGCCGCTTGGCATACATCCCACCAAGACAACGCCTGCTGCTATTTCGGGCGGAAAACCGAAAACTTTTGCAATTGTAAATCCAACAAAAGGCATAATCGTATAATGACAAAAAACACCGACAAATACGGCCTTCGGCATCTTTAGAACGCCGGATAAATCGTGCCCGCTCATGGTGCACCCCACGCCAAACGTGATGAGTTGTAACAACGGAACAATTAATTTTTTTAAAGGGAATTCTCCAACAGTTATAAAATATTGGGGAAATGTGAGCGATATCGTAACTGCCGCGAGGATAATAACGGTATAGGCAAAGTTTTTTAGCAGCACGGATTGCATAAAACCCAGCGCCAAAAATAACCAGCCAATGGTTAATAGCAGGCCGCCGTTAGCCGGCTGCGCCTGCACAAAAAAATAAACAGCAACCACCAGGGTTGCAAAAGCCAGGGAGAATGAAATAGATTTTAATGATAATTTTTCTTTTTTCATACTGCCAGGTTCATTTGTTGCAGGGCCTCTTCAACAATGTTGATTTCGCCTTCAGTTAATAAAAAACTGGTAGCCTTTACATTATCCAGCATCTGTTCTGCATTTCTTGCCCCCACTAAAACGGAGGTAATAGCGGGTTGCTGCATGGTCCAGTTGATAACTAACTGGGCGAGGCTTATTCCGCGATCATCTGTAATGGTTTTTAAATCGTTTAGCAGGTACATGATCTGCTGGTGGTTCTCCGGTTTAAAGAAAAGGGTGTTGGGCCGGTGGTCTCCTTCGTTAAACTTATGCCCGATTTTTATTTTCCCGGTCAGCAAGCCTTTTTGTAAAGAAGTATGCGGTAAAATGCCGATCCCGTTTTCCAGGCACCAGGGCACCATTTCTTTTTCAATGCCCCGGTTAACCATACTGTAAGCAACCTGGTTTGTGGAAACAGGTGTTACTGCATTTGCACGTTGCAAAAGATCAACCGGGCAATTACAAACACCTGCAGCCCTGATCTTTCCCTGTTGTTTTAATAATTGCAATGCTTCCATGGTTTCTTCAATGGGGGTGGTATTCTCCGGCCAGTGCATCTGGTAGAGATCAATGTAATCGGTTTGCAAACGCTTCAGGCTTCTTTCGCATTCTTCCATAACGCTTTGCTTGCCATTGAATTTATACACCTTAACAGGATGGTCATTATTATCTTTTGTTTCAAAAGCAAAATCACCGGAACTGGTGTCCCAACGCATGCCGAACTTTGTAAGTAATTGTACTTTATCACGCCTGCCTTTAATGGTGTTACCGACTACTATTTCGCTGTGCCCCATACCATAAACAGGTGCGGTATCGATGGTAGTAATACCGTTGTCCAATGCGGTTTCAATTGCTTTGACAGCGTCTCCTTCATCGGCGCCACCCCAAAACCATCCGCCAATTGCAAAAGCACCGTAGGTTATGGGTGAAAGCAGTATATCTGTGCCGGGCAATTTTTTCATTTTCATCTGAATCAGGTTTTGTTTAGATTATTATTTTTGTAGTTTTCGATAATATTTCTTCGATGGCATTATATCGTTAAAACAGACCTTCCATATTCTGCCAGTTCATTATCCTGCATCAATATATCGGCCTCATCCCTCCTGCCCTTTCTTCCGCTTACTGCAATGCCCCCAATTACCTGTTGGTTGAAAGAAAATATGATGCCTCCTGTGAAGCCGGTGAAATGCTCATCTGTCCAGTTACGCATATCAAAATCAATACAGTCGGAATTTTTTTTTGTGGATGCCCATTGAATGGTATCTCTTTTTCCTACAACTGCTGAATAAGCTTTGGATTGGGCCAGGGTAATACTGGCAGGCATCACATTGTCCATTGCCGTAAAAGCCAGCAGTCGCCCTGCATGATCCACCACGGCAACTGCTACCGGGCTGCCTCCATCAGTTTCAGCCTTTTCTATAATGGCGGCCACAATTGTTACCGCTTCTGCGTGAGAGATGGAAAGCATACTTACCGGCATAATAATTAATTTGAAAACGTGAAAATTTCGCCATTTGAAAATTTAAAACAGATCCCCAATGGGGGTTGCGCATTGATTTTTCATCAATAAATTACCTGGTCATCTCATCGGCAGCAACCATAATGATCCCCGGAACAAAGCCCCTGAAATTCTTATCCATCAGGTCTGCTTTTTTTTCTTCGGCAGTAACCGCCCAACCGGTGTAGGCATTGTGTACTTTGCCTTCCGCATCCACACTTTGCTTTATAAACTCCCAGCCTTTGTTGCATAATTCGTTGTATTGGTTGGGTATCCAACCCTTACGCATACCCTCTTTTACTGAAGCTATCACCATGGCCATCCCGGTTACTTCCTCCGGTGATGTATTATCATTTACCAGCACATGCAAGCCTCCATTTTTACCCTGGTATTTTGCCGCGCCATCGGCAATTAATTTCATAGTTGCAGCGGCCTCTTTAAAATAAGGATGGGTTGGTGGCAGGTAACGAAGCAAGCCACTGATGGCCCATATTAACCATCCCTGCGAACGGCACCAATATGTTTTTGCAGGCTCACCGTTAAACAAACCGGTACGTACGATTCCTTCATTTTTATCAAAGAAATATTTAATCCCCTGGCTTAACTGAAAAATGGCTTGTTTCCAGTAAACACTGGCTGCTTCTCCTGTAGTTAAAGTGGCTGCAATGGCATTGGCCCTGGTAGCCCAGTAAGCGGTATCCGGTATGGCAAAAGCGGTATAATTGTAATCATCGTGTGCCAGCATACCAAACCGGTCGCGGCCTGCATAATGCAGTATGGCATCGGCCACATCGATGCAAACCCTTTTAGCAGTTTTGCTTTTATTTAAATTATATAATTCATGCACCGGAAAAGCCACACCCAGGTTGGCAGAATAGATGACGAATGTTAGCGGACCATCGCGTAATATTCTCGCCCTCGGTCCATCGTATTGCTTATAGTATTCTTCGTCAGTTAGTTTGCTGTCATTTGTTACATGATAATTAAACCAGTTAGTGGCATAATCAAGCCCTTCTTTATATCCCCTTTTAGCGAAACGCAGTAAACCTTCTATCTGTATCGTGCCATCCCAATCTGTATTAACGGCCTTGTATTCGGCCTTCTGTACATTTGTGATCAACTGTTTAATATTATCCGGCAGGGCTTTTGGCAGATCATTACCTTCAAAAGAAATAGCTGGTAAAAAATCATCCGCAGCATTGCTTTTTGAAAGCAGGGGTGATAAGATGGTACCAGTTGTAAGCGTTAATAATAATCCTGCAAAATTTCTTCTTTCCATTATTTAATTTTTATAACAAGTTGTTAGGAATGATTTTTATTTGAATTGGATTTGCCAGCAACCCGGCTGTTGTTTGCAAATAGTCTTCAAAGCCCTGCTGTGTTTTAAAACGGTCATCCGTATTCTCCCAACAGGCAAAAAAGTAAATGAACTTTTTTTTATTATCAACTGGTTTGAGCGCCACATAAGCAGTGTTAGGAATGACCGAAGCCGTATCAGCAGTTTTATTTGCAACATAATCGGTAGTGCAAAACATGATGGCTAATCCAAGATGGGTCATCGTGCCTTCCGCCTGCTTTCCGTAGACGGAAATGGAGCTGAAGACAGCATTGTGCTTTTTATAAACCAAACTATCCGTTCCAAAATGAGCGATACCTGCCACCAGGTTTTGATTGGCACCCAACGAAACTGCAATATCATTTTTATAATAAAAATCGCCTTTTGAAACCGACATTGTTTCGCTTCCGTTTTGCCTGCCTGTTCCAACATCCCAGTTTTTAAAACGAAGTTGAAATCCTGCCTGTAAAGCACCTTCATACAAGGATTGAAAAACAGTAGTATCGGCATCGGCTAAACGATAAATTTTTTCATTTTCTTCCACTGCCAGCGCACCAGCTCCGAGTGAGTTGCCTACCTTTAAAATATCCATTCCCCAGGGTTGCAGGTTATGCCAGGAGGCGCCAACGCCCACCGTATCCAGTACAGGCGTATCCACTATTTTACCATAAATATCTTTGCCGTTCCTGCTGTCAAAAAAAGCCCTGAAAGCTACCTTGTCATTTTCTAAACCGGGACCTTCCATCTGGTAATAAGGTTGGGCGATATTTTGGGTAAACCCCCTGGAACGCTTTGTGGTGTAGATTTCCGGCGAAGGGATATTGTTACCGGATCTTAAACTTAAACGCACATTCGTCAGGTTCAGCTGTTGCACCTGCGCTTCCTTTTTTATCCAGTGTAGCTGTAACGTATCGGTTGAATTAGCTGCTAGTGATACTTCTACTAATAATACGTCCCAGGTTCCATTCCCGTTTTTGTCAATTAGTTGTGTAACTAAAATGTCGTTATTTTTTTTAATGGAAGGAAATAGGTGACTGCTTACTTTATCAAGTACATTTCTTTCAACAGCGATTATTTCATTCGTCCTGTTAAAGGATAAGGGGTTGATAATGATAATTGATTGCCGTACACTAAAATCGTCCAAACCCAAAAGAGGTTTGCACAACACAACTACCAGCAATAAAAACATGGTGCTTTTTCTTAAGGAAAAAGCAATAATGGCAGGTGCTATTTTTATATGTCGCTGCATTAGTTATTTAAGGGACTATTAAAGATTTGAATGGTTTTGAACTTACTTTGATTGTAGACTTTAAGGTTTCTGAATAATAATTTACTGTGCAACATGCAGCGAATGGCAATCCTTCCAAAATCATACACAGGACCGTTGTTGGAAAACCCATCATCTTCAAATTCCACCATTATAATTCCATCAATTGCACCCGCCAGCTTGTTATTGATCTGCAAAAACTGCAGCTTATGCCACACTTCCTTTTTAACAGGTGTATTTAATGATCCAAAAGAAAGCGGGTATAAAAATGGATTTTTCATCAAGGCCGAATTTTCCACATCGTTTCGCATATCAGACATTTCACGATAGTATTCCCAATGATAATTGCGCACGTCTTCACCATACACGGTAGTCATTCTCCCGCCTGTGCGTAAAGGATAATCGGCCATAAAATCTTCGCGGTTCATGCCGGATGCCTGTACCATCAGCAAACTCAGTCCGCCCGGGCGCAGCACTTTAAACTCATATTCCACATACAGGTTTCCTTCAAACGGGCGGTTGGTCCATACATAAACCTGCGAATCCAATAACCTGCCGGTGTATTCCTTATTGATTGTTTCCACCAACAACCCCTCTTTAGTAACTTCCACTTTTACAGGATTGCCCTGCACATAAAAGCTATCCATATCTGATGGGTTGGTTAAAGCAATAGAAAGTTTTTGTTCCCAGCCTGCAGCAGGCTGCCAGTTAAATTTTTTTCTTCCCTTACCTGCATACGTGTACTGCAAATCAGCATCCAGTTCTTTATCAAAATGAGTGGTTTCATTTTTGTAATGTGCGTATGCCATACCAGGTGAAAACACCGCATCATAAAAATTGATCTCCGAAAAACAAAGGGCCGGGTTTCCTAAAAACAGGGAGGCATTCATGCTGTCCCTGTGCAGGGGTAACACTCTTTGCTGGTCCTCCCTTCCTACCTGTACACCATTTATAAACAACGCATATTCATCCTTTTTATAATTCCAGCTAAGGGCCAACTGGTACCAGGTATTTTTTTTAAAATTAAAATGGCTTACACTTATCAAGGCTTTGTGTGGAATATTAAAGGCTTCTTCATAAAAAGAACCTTTTCCAAATTGTGCAATAATGCCGGGGTGCCATCTTGGCGTCCAGGCTAATTTAAAATTGGCGCTATTAAAATCAAGCGGGTTGCTGCAATCCGATAAAAAAGGATAGGTATAAAAATTGGGGTTACTTTTATTAAAATTAGGTTTTGTGTCAAACGTACTTAATTCTTCCAGCGGCATTACCCAGATAGTTACGGTGCCTTGCTCCCTTTTCATGTTATGCGCTTTCAATTCCAGCGCGCTTTTAATGCTGGTCATATTGAGCCCGCTCCTGCCATCTGTATTTATAACCCTGGCGGGCCCACGCAGTTTGTAGCCCTCCGCGGCATTTAAAGAAAAATCGCTTAAATAACTGTACAGTTTTTTTTGGCCAGATGATCTGGCAGCAAACAAAATCAGCACTATTAACAACAAAGGTTTCATAATTAATATTTTTGGATTGTTAAGCTCAACTGGCTTAATAATGCAGCCACTAAAACCGGGTAATTGACCGAATACCGTTTTAAAGAATAAGGCTGTTCGTACCCTATGTTTTCTCCTGCCCGTCGAAATAAATGGTATCAATTAATTTTTACTGACAGTTAATACCAAAGCATCATTTTCTTTAATATTAATGGCATCGTTCAAAAGCATTTTGCCATATAAACTACTTTTATTTTCCAGCCATTTTTTATTATTGCCCTCGTTAAAATATTACTGGTCTATGATTTATAAAACGATTACCCTTTCATTAACATGCCCGCCTGAACCGTTATAAAAAAAATATTGGATTTCCAGGTTTTGGTGAATATTTGCCTGTTCAACCGAAAAATTGCAGGATTGATAATTTTTTTTCAGGAAAAGCCTGGAATTGAAAGGTTGATTTGAAGCAGGACAGATAGCAAACATTGAAACTAATTTGGTAAACCAAAAATTGGTTTACCAAATATATGGAGTATTTTGATTTGTATCGATTTTATTTTACTTTTTGAAGGGTTGAATCGAAGTTTTTTACGCAGTCAGTATATAGGAAGCTGCAAGTCAATAGTTTGCGGGTCACTACTAAATTTCTGCAACCAATGCGAAATAGGGAACTATAAACTTAAACGGATATCCATGAATTCCCTTAAATGGTTTCCCATCGCATCACCGGCTGCGTTTAAGTCTTTATCAATAATGGCATCTAATATTTTATGGTGCTGGTCAATTGTATAATTTTTATCCTTACAGATATCTTTATCCACCATATTCTTAACCTTAATCAGGTCGGGAATAAGTATAATTATCATAGATTCTAATACCGAATTTTTGGTAGCTGCAGCCATTTTAATATGAAAAACCATATCTTCCTCCACTGCAAATTGTCCCCTGTTAATTTTTGCGTCATACTCCAGCAATGCATCATTCATCTGAACGATATCATCTTCCGTACGCCTGTCTGCGGCTAACCTGGCCGCATTTATTTCCATATAATATCTTGCTTCGATCATGGAAGCATAATCATCTTTACTAAAATTGATGATATCCGTAAAAATGCTGTCAAGAATTTTCAGGCTAAATCCGGCAACATAAGTACCGCTTTGAGGAGAGGTTTTGATTAATCCGTAAAACTCCAGTTTTAGAATAGCCTCCCTGATATAACCACGGCCTACTCCAAATCTTTGCGCAAGCAGGCGCTCCGGCGGCAACCGGTCGCCGGGTTTAAGCTGGCCGGTTGTAATTAGGTTCTTAAGTTGGTTAATAATTTTATCGACCGGATTTTCTATTTTAATGGTTTCTATATTTCCGAACGCTTTTGCTGTTTCCATATACAAGTATTATCGAAATAATTGGGTAGCCAATTATTGGTTAACCAATATTTTGCAGACTAAAGTTAAGTAACTAAAAATTTATTTGACAAAGTTTTTTTAGAAAGCGCTGATTTGCAGTTAGGAAAGTAGTTTAATAAAGGGTATTGGATGGTGAAATATTGAGATTAAGGCTTAATTTAACGCGATCAGTTTTTTGCATAAAAAAAACCATCCCGTTTTAGAAATGGCTTAACGGCTGCAATCAACTAACAAATTAAAAATTCATCCTCGACTCCATCATTGGCTTTAAATGCACTGCCATAGCTTCACCGGCAGAATTTACATCCTGCCTGATAATTGCATCCATAATATTGTGGTGCTCAATAACAGAACTATGGCTTCTTTTGGTGTTACAGATATTATTATCCACTATAATTTTTATAAGATCCGGTATCAGTATCAGTAACATGGACTCAATAACCGTATTTTTTGTGGAAGAGGCGATTTTGATATGAAAAAGCATATCTTCCTGCACGCCGGACTGCCCCTTTTCGGATTGTGAATCATACTCGGTCAGTGCTTCTTCCATCTGCTCGATATCAGCTTCGGTTCTTCGCTCTGCCGCGAGTCTAGCGGAATTGATTTCCATGTAATACCGGGCTTCTATCAGCGATGCATAATTTTCTTTATTAAAATTAATGATATCTGTAAAAATGCTATCTAATATTTTTAAACTAAATCCGGAAACATAGGTACCGCTTTGGGGAGAGGTTTTTAATAAGCCGTAAAATTCCAGCTTTAGAATAGCTTCGCGAATATAACCGCGGCCCACGCCAAACATTTCTGCGAGAACACGTTCTGCAGGTAAACGGTCACCCGGTTTAAGCTGGCCAGAAGAAATAAGGTTCTTAAGCTGGGAGATAATTTTATCAACCGGGTTTTCTATTTGAATGGCTTCGATATTTTCGAACGCTTTGATTGTCTCCATGTAATAAATGTACATATTGTTTTTTTACCATCCAATTATTGGTTAACCAAATATTAGAAAAGGTGAAATAAATACATATAGGCTGTTCATTTAGCGCTGGACACCATATTTACCCAATCAAATCAATGCATCCCACAAAATTTCCACCGGGTGTAATGCGGTTCTTTTTGTTCCGTCTTTGATCTGGTGCCTGCACGAAGTGCCGGATGCAGCAACCAATATATCAGGAGAAAAATTTCTTACTGCCGGAAATAATACAAGTTCCCCAATCTGTTGTGAAACTTTGTAGTGTTCTTTCTCGTACCCGAAAGCGCCTGCCATACCACAACAGCCGGAGGGAATAAACTGTACCTGGTAATTTTCCGGGATACTAAGCATTAAATTACTGAAATGTTGTGATGATAACACTTTCTGGTAACAATGCCCGTGTACGGCTATTGTTCGTTTTTCTTTAGTGAACATTTCCTTAGCTATATTTCCTTTCCCTGCTTCGCCGGCTATAAATTCTTCGATTGTAAAAGTATTACCTGCCAATTGTCCAGCTTTTATTTTGTTAGACGCATCTGCCAGGTCGATATATTCATCCCTCAATGTAAGGATAGTGGATGGCTCCACTCCCACGATAGGTATTTCTTCAGTAACCACCCCTGATAATAAGCTGATATTCTGATTGGCTATTTCGGCAGCTTTCTTTACCATCCCTTTCGATAGATAGGTTCGTCCGCTCTCTATATGGTCGGGTATGATCACTTCATAACCCAGTAACTCTAATAACAGGATCGCTTTTTTACCAATTTCAACATCATAATAATTAGTAAACTCATCACAAAAAAAATGGACTTTCCTGCCCGTGTCAATATCATTTTTCATCCTCTTTTTATGCCATGCCGCAAGGGTTGTGTTGGCTAACAAAGGCATTGTTCTTTTGGGGTGAAAACCCACCAACCGGTTTACCATTTGCCGAAGCATATCATTACCGAATATTAAGTTGTATGCCCAGGGAAACAGGGATGCCAGTTTCATTTGCCTGCTAAAATTACCCACCAGCTTCGACCGGAAAGGGATACCATTTTTATCGTACCAATGCTGCAAAAATTCGGCCTTCATTTTAGTAATATCCACACCTGAGGGGCATTCTGTTTTACAGGCTTTACAACTCAGGCAAAGATCCATTACTTCCTTTATTTCGTGGTGGTTCAGTGGATCTGCATCCCCGGGATTACTCAAAAACTGCCGTAAAATATTGGCCCTCGCCCGGGTGGTATCTTTTTCATTGCGGGTGGCCATATAGCTGGGACACATGGTACCTCCGGTTATTGCAGTCTTCCTGCAATCACCTGAGCCGGAACATTTTTCGGCAAGCCTTAACATACCACCCTGGTTTGAAAAATCAAAACTTGTTTTTATTTGTGCAGGCCGTTTGCCGATATTAACCCGTAGCTGCTGGTCCATGGGTGGGGTACCGGTTATTTTACCTTTATTAAAAATATTATTCGGATCAAATAATTGTTTCACAGCTTCAAAAAGCTGGTAGGTTTCTTTCCCCACAACCGTTGAAATATATTCCCCTCTTAAACGCCCATCTCCATGTTCGCCCGAAAGGGAACCGTTATATTTTTTTACCAGTTCTACGATTTCAGCAAGGATACCCCTGAATAATTGTACCCCTTCCGGCGTTTTTAAATTGATCATCGGCTCTACATGCAATTCCCCCGCTCCCGCATGAGCATAGTAGGAGGCATTTACATTATGCTTCGCTAAGATTACCTGTAAATCGGAGATATAAGCCGGTAAATCCCCGGGTGCAACCGCGCAATCTTCAATTAAATTAACCGGTTGTATATCGCCGGGCAGATTGCGCAGTAAACCAAGGCCGGCTTTTCTTACATCCCAGGCATACTTTGTGTCGTCATTGAATAAAACAGGAAAAGCATATCCAATACCTTTTTCCTGCAGTGCATTTACCAGTTCCGTGGCAAGATGTTGTACCCTTTCGTATGTATGCGCCATAAATTCCACCATCAGGATCGCAGCAGGGTCTCCTTCAATAAAAAAGCAATTTTTGTGGTACTCCGGATGCGCCCTGGTAAAATTCATAATATACCGGTCAACCAACTCCGATGCCATTGGCCTGTGTTGCAGTGCAATTATATTCGCCCTCAAAGCCTCATCGATTGAATTGCAGTGCACACATATCAGGGCTATTTCTTTTGGAGGCTGGTCAATCAGTTGCAATTTAATTTCGGTAATAAACGCCAGTGTACCTTCGGAACCTGCGATCAGCCTGCAAAGATTAAAGGGATCGCCCCCGGCAGAAAAAGGTTGCATTCCTGAAAGGCTATCCAGTGCATACCCTGAATTTCTTCTTACAACAGTTGCTTTTGGGAAATGCCGTTTAATAAGCTGAAGGTTGCTTTCATCCGACAGCAAATGAAAAAGCCCGCTGTATATTTCTTTTTTTAACCCGGTGTAATTATCCGCGTCTACAGGTTCATTTTTAAAAATAGTTTCGGAGCCATCGCTCAATACTACAGTAAGTTCCAGCAGGTGTTCCCTTACTGCTCCCCATACAATGCTATGCAATCCGCATGAATTATTGCCCACCATTCCACCGATCATGGCCCTGTTGGCGGTGGAAGTTTCAGGACCAAACATCAGGCCGTAAGTACGCAAATGATTGTTCAGATCGTCCCTGATCACGCCGGGTTGTACTTTCACCCATTTTTCCTTTGCATTCACTTCCAGGATTTTATTAAAATGCCGGGAGATATCCACAACAATACCATCGCCCACTACCTGTCCGGCTAATGAAGTGCCGGCTGCCCTGGGAATTAAGGTGACCTGCTGACGCCTGGCAAATTCAACCAGTTGTTGTATATCCTTTACATTTTGGGGTAATGCCACGGCCAGGGGCTTTTCCTGGTATACAGATGCATCAGTGGAATAAGCAAGCAGTTGGGTCTGGTGTTCTATAGACTGATCGTAATACAATGAACCATCTATATTTTTAGCAAGCAGCGTCAGTTCAGTAAACATAATTTTGATGGCTGATTTTTGATGTCTGATGTCTTTCAAAAAACAAATATGTTGTTGAATTATCTATTTCTGATCCCGTTTCATATGATTCCATTTAAATAACCCTTTGCTGCTGGGTCATTTATTTCCGATGCAATCTCAAAAACTTCTTAATTCAACTACTACTTTCCGGGAGGAGCCTTTAAAAATCAGGCACCAGTCAAATGGTTTCACTTTAATATTTCTTCTATTGCATTCAATTCGGCTTCGCTGAAAATGATATTATCCAGGCATAACAATGAATCTGCCAGTTGTGCGGGTTTGCTTGCACCGATTAATACCGAGGTAACCCGTTTATCTTTCAACAGCCAGGCCAATGCCATTTGCGCAAGGGTTTGATTTCGCTGCAGGGCAATTTCATTCAACTGCCTGATTTGATTTACACGGGTTTCATTTATATCTGCTTCTTTTAAAAATCCGTTTGGATTAGCAGCCCTTGAATCAGCGGGAATTCCATGTAAATATTTGTTGGTCAACAATCCCTGTGCGAGGGGAGAAAACGGGATACAGCCTACTCCTTCCTGTTCAAGCACATCCAATAAGCCTTCCTCTACCCAGCGCACAAACATCGAATACTTAGGCTGGTGGATCAAACAGGGGGTACCCAGTTTTTTTAAAATACCAATTGCTTTTGACGCGTCTGCGGCAGGATAATTGGAGATACCTGCATACAATGCTTTTCCCTGTTTTACAATAAGGTCGAGTGCATGCATTGTTTCTTCCAGAGGCGTAGCCGGATCGGGGCGATGATGGTAGAAAATATCCACGTATTCCAAACCCATTCTTTTCAGGCTTTGATCCAGGCTTGCCACCAGGTATTTTTTACTGCCCCAGTCGCCGTAAGGCCCGTCCCACATGGTATAACCAGCTTTTGAGCTGATAATCATTTCATCACGATGTGCAGCAAAATCTTCTTTTAGTATTTTACCGAAATTTTCTTCAGCGCTCCCCGGGGGTGGGCCATAATTATTAGCCAGGTCAAAATGTGTGATACCGCTATCAAAGGCCAGCTTTAAAATAGCCCGGCAGTTTTCAAGCACGTCAACATGCCCAAAGTTGTGCCAAAGGCCCAATGAAATAGCGGACAATTGAATACCACTGTTACCACAGCGTCGGTACTGCATTTCCTGATACCGGTTTTTGTCAGGTAAATAACTCATGAGTGATTTTTTTCAATTTTACTGATATGATAAACTTTTTGCGAATCTACTTCAGATAGTTTTCTCCTGTTCAATTATTTTCAGGATTTTTATATGTGCAGGAAGGGTCATGATGTTCATTTAAAAGAATCAGGCGTTCGTCCGACGCTGAAACAGGGGCAAAAAAAAGACCGCCTTTTTGAGACAGTCATTTTTAAATCCACGGGTCACGAGCTTTATTCCCTAAGGAAGGTAAACTTTAATCCGGCCCCTGAAAAAAGCGGTTTATATAGGAAAATATACGGGTGATTAAATTAATTGAAAAGGCCTGAAATAAAATACCTCAATTATACTTCGCAAGGGGTAAATTGTGACTTTTTCAAATTAAATAGTTCAGTGTTTTGTCCCTTGAGCAGTATAACCATTTAAAAAGCCACGCAAAATGGAAGACTGTCCGAAGGCCTCCCCTTCAGGGGCCGGGGGCACAGAAGGCAGTAGCAATTTATTGTCCTGTTTCATTGGCTGGCACTAATTGGTGATGAATTGAGGCTTGGTATTTCAAAATAAAAGCGGTTAGGAAGTTTGTTTTTCGCTGCTGTATTATCAAGAAGATGAGGAATACGAATACACTGTTTTGCCCCCGGCCCCTGAAGGGGAGGTCTTTGGATAGCCAGCTTTATAGCTGGATCGAAATAATGTATTGTTGGGTAATTTTGATCTATTTATAAACTTTAATGAATACGTATTTTATAAGGTTTAGATGTTGTAAGTTTCCATCACCGGCGATATTTTTTAGTGGTTGTCAAAACTGAGGGCCAGGGAAGTTTCTATTGTACTGCCAATTATACTTTTTCAATTATTCACTGAGGGTGTGCGCCTACCAACTACATATCCTGTTTACGCCTTTTTTAATTTAAACAAAAGATTCCCGAAATTGGCGCCGGTAGATGAAGTAATGTTTATCCTTACTGAAATCGTTTTATCACATGGTAACACTACATTATCAACACTCGGTACTGTTTCTGCGAGGTAAAGCGTACCGGTGGGTGAATACCTTCCGAATGCCACTTTGGTAACGGTGGTTGAGTTATTTGGATTAACAGTGATTACAATTGGCTTTACATCAAATGTCGTGGGATATTTGAATGACAAATGTGTTGCATCTACCCTGGTAAGCGTTACTGTTTCACCGGGCAAATAGTCCACCCATTCGTCCACCAATACTTTAAAATCACCCACAAACTCATCTATGTTGAACCTGCAGATGGCGGTATACCTTAAAAAAGTGCCTGACCCGGGTATATTAGCGGTACCTCCTGCAAACTGCGTTCCCACCGCAGGAAAAGCCTCCAGCTTTTGGCCATCGGGCAAGGTTATATCCGCGCCAATATCAAAAAAATCGCCTAATATTATCGGCGTTCCAAACATAGCAATTAATTGTGCGCCTGTCACTTCAAGACTGGAAGGAAAAGAAGCTATATCTGTTTTAAAGGTTTTAACGTTTGCCTTATTCCCGTTTTTTATAATAACGATATCGAATTTCCGGGGCAGAACGTCTTGCGGAAATAATAAGCCTACATTAAAATTCCCTTTAAACAATGCAGGATCCCTGGTTACATCAATTACGGCTTCGCTATTTGCCACCGTTACTATGAGGGGAACAGGCACCCTGGTGAGGGATGGTATTTTGGGGTTATCCGATTTACGGCAGGAAATCAATAAGGCAACTGCCAATAAACTATATAGCATTGTTTTTTTCATAATCATATTTTTTTAGATCAATGTTTTAACCTGGCAAGACGATTGAATTGTCCATTAATTAATTTTCTTTTCCTGGAGTTTTTTAGGGCATCCAAAAAACTTTAAAACTGTTCACCAGGTCTTTTTGCGCCGGTGCATTGGAATTGGTTTCCAGTTCTGCCTGGTACCAGGGTAATGAATTTGGATAGGGCCTTTGCAACTGAACCAATACAGCAGGCTGGGCCCCCGCAATCTGCGGGTTGCCATTTACAGGCGGCTGAACAAATCCACCCGGCGCCATCACCGGATTGTTGGGATTAAAAATTACAGGATAACCGGTCCTCCTGTAATCGGTAAACGGATCCACGGCGCTGCCAAATGCGGCTATCCACTTTTCTGTTATGATCATTTCCAGTTGTTTTGCCGGGCTTGCTGCATCGTATTGTGCTATAATGGAGGTTATATAATTATTAGCGGCAGTGGTACCGGCAAGGGCAGGCACTGTTTGCGCAGGCTTTATATAAGTGGTGATCACATAATCCACCTGTTTGAAAGACTCTGTAATGGCAGCCTGTAACTTCGTTTTTGCATTACCGGTAGCGATGCCCGACTGTACCAGCTCCGCTTCTATGTACAACCGGTCGGCAAAAGTGATAAACCGGTACGGTGCCGCACCGGTGCCACTGGCGGCATTGGCTACTCCGCCAAGGCCCTCATCATAACGTCCCCCCACCGGGTAAATACCCATCAGGCTAATGATATTCTGCGCATTTCTATCGCGATTGGGCCCTCTTGAACCAAAATAAATACTGATAAAAGCACTGTCCCGGTATTCGGTGGGATCAGGCGTTACCGCGGCTTTCCTCACCTGGTTATAAAAATAATAGGGCACCCTCGGATCCGGGATATTCGATGTAAAATGCCCGGGATTGTATCCTTTCAAAATTTCATAAAACCAGGGACTGATATGATTGCTTCTTGCAGTTGCAACATAATCCCCGAACCCCGGGTTCCTGTCATCCGTGGCTCCATTAGGACCATAAGGCAACACAAAACTTTCATTGGTGGCATTGATCAGTGTTGAAGGATTACTCAACAGCTGATTGACTTCGGCAGAAACATTCTTCACTTTCCTTACCTGGGTATATAATTTCAGTTTGATTGTATTGGCCGCCTTTATCCATCTCGCTATATTTCCACCATAAATAACATCATCCGTTCTTGGTTTATTCAGGTTAAGGGCGGTGGTATTATTCAGGTCAGCGATGCCCTCATCTAATAAGGCAAAAAGCTTTGGATAAATACTTGCGTCATCATCAAATTTCGGATAACGGATATTGGAATCCAGCCGGTTTGCTTCTGAAAATGGAATATCCCCAAATGCATCTACAAACTGGCTGTAACCATATGCTTTTAAAATTTTGGCAATACCCACATACTGCCGGTCACCGTTAGCACCCGCAATTTTTATGACCTGTTCCAGGTTTTCCAGTGCGCCCTGGTACAAGGTAACCCAGGCAGTGCCAATATAAAAAGCAGTACCGGTAGTGCCATACTGGTCAGCATTTTCGCGGGTAGATAACTGGTGGGTGTACACGGATAATATTTGTGATAAACCACCGAGACTTCCATTGCCAATCGCCAGCGCATTGCCCAATGAATTTTCTGCGGTGGGAAGTAGTTTGGAAACCTCTACCCTTGTTGGATTATTGGGGTCTTTATTGATATCTAAAAAATTCTTTTTACACCCGGCAAAAAAAAGGGAGAACGGAATAACCAATTGTATATATTTTAAAATCTTAGGCATGTTTAAAAATTTTAGCAGTTAAAAATTAACTTTCAGGTTAACGCCATACCGCCTGGTAGTTGGGGCGGCAGAAAGCTCAATACCCTGGGTGGATGAGGCGCCGTAGGCATTTACTTCGGGATCGAAATTGATATACTTTGGAAAATTGGGCGCCAGGTACCACAGGTTTCTTCCCGACAAACTCAGGGTAGCTGATCCGATGGGAAGGTTTTTAAACAATGATTTTGGAAATTCATAACCCAGGGTAATTTCCCGGAGCCTGTAAACCGTAGCATCGTAAGTGTTCCATTCCGCAGCGGTATTGCCACCGAATGTTGCGCCGTTATTTGTATTGGGTGAAAAGTACAGGTCGTTGGTGGTAATGGCAACCGTATTGGGAATTGTTTTGCCGCCATTCATGATGGCTTTACCTGTTGACGGATCACCGTAAATTCCCGGGATGATCCAGTTGCTTAGCCTGTCTTTTGTATCCAATGATACGCCCCTGCTTAAGATCTGGGAAACCGTTACCGAATTAATATCACCGCCAATGGTCATATCAAATAATGCACTTACAAAAAATCCTTTGTAAGAAAACGAGTTGGTGATACCCAGTTTATAGTCAGGGTTAGGATCCCCGATCATATCCAGCTCATTTGATTTGATCATACCTCCTGTACCCGGATTGATCAGCAATGCACCGGTGGCGCTATCTCTGATTACTTTTTCGCCACGCAAAAACCCAAATGGTTTTCCTGCTTCGAGGTAAGGCCCAAAATTATTGAACACCGGCCTTAAAGACAATCGCTCCACACCTTCAATGAGTTCCTTCACAATATTCCTGTTCCGGGTAAATGCGCCATGGATACTCCAGGTAAACCTGCTGGTCTGGATAGGTTTTACCGTCAGGTCTATTTCAATACCCGTATTATTGATCCTTCCGTAGTTAGTATTAAAAGTAGCGTAGCCCGACGAAGATGGAATGGATATGGGGGCAATCAGGTTGGTGGAATTCCTGTTGTACCATGAAAAATCAATATCTATCCTTCTCTTAAAAAAACTTAACTGGGTGCCTATTTCAATTTCCGTAGTAAACTCCGGCTTTAAGTTGGGATCATTGGCACCGTTATCTGCACCGGCGGTTGGCTGCCCCAGGAAGTTTGCGCCCAAATTAAAAACATTATCCAGCGAATAGGGCAGTGCATCCCTGCCCACTTTTGCCCAACCGGCACGCAGTTTGGCAAAGTCGAGCACATTACTTTGCATTTTCAATGCATCGGTAACGATAAGCGAACCGGAAACCGAAGGATAAAAATAACTCCTGTTTTCTTTTGGTAAAGTTGATGACCAGTCGTTACGCCCCGTTACTTCCACAAAGGCAAAATTTTTATAACTAACAGTAAGATCGCCAAATACACCCGTTAACCGTTGGCGAACATACAGGTCTGCGAACGAAGGATCGGTAACACCGTTTACGATAGGCCCGAAAATTTGCTGGGATGTATTGCCCAGGGTATAAATCCCGCGGGTTATAAATTTATTGCCGGTGGCAATTTGCCGGTTGGTAGTACGCTGATTGATATTATTACCTGCTACCAGTTTTACGGCAAAATCCTTGTGTATTACCGGTGAAAAACTCACGAGCAAATTGGATTCAATCTCCTGCTTCCTGTAATTATCCAGTACAATTCTTCCTAAACCTTCGGCAGCCCTGGAACTGATCTCCGTTATCTCCCGCCTGTCTAATGAAGTAACATTATTGCCAAGATTATAATCCACCCTTATCCATTTATTGATATTAAAGTCAGCGTGTATCCCGGCAATGATCCTTTCCTCATTGGAGGTAGCTATATTATTTCTCGCCGACCAGTGCGGGTTATCAAATTGTCCCCCGCCGTTCCAGGTGAGGTTATTTCCCGCTTTATCCTGGTAAGGCAAATCAGTATCCCAGTTACGGCCTAAAAATAAAGAGCGGGCGAATAATGCAGCGGCGCCATCGGTTTGGTTATTACCAAAAAAGCCTCCTTTTTGCACAGATCTTGAATAACTTAAATTGCCCCTTACATTTAAACCCATGCTTAAGCGGGTACCACCTCCCAGTCCAACATTTGCCCTGTTGAAAGATGAATTAGGTACATATCCTTTATGTGTTAACTGCGACGCAGTTAATGAGATGGAATTTTTATCATCGCCCCCGTTTACACCAATCGAATTTTCGAATACGCTCCCGTTACTGAAAAGATTTTTCACATTGTTGGGAAAGGCCCGGTATTTAATATTACCGGAAGCAGGAAATAATTCGGGGTAGGCAGTTTGATAAGTGGCAAAATTGGCTACAGAATCCCTTGTACTGAAAGCAGGTCCCCAGGAGCCGTTGGAGGCCGGGGAAAACAGGAAATTGGCCCCTGTACCATAGTCATTTTGATATTCGGGCAAATTGGCGATTTTTTCTACCGAAGCGGAACTGCTGTAATTGACCTCCAGCCCTTTTCTACTTCTTGCAGCACTGCCAGACCGGGTAGTAATAACCAGTACGCCATTGGATGCCCTTGATCCGTAGAGGGCCGCTGCGGATGACCCTTTTAAAACACTCATGGATGCAATATCATTTGGATCGAGGCTGCTGATACCGCTCGAATAAGCAGTACCGCCGGAGGTTTGGCTACTGGTAGAAACCTGGTCATTACTGAATGGGATCCCATCCACCACAATCAAAGGCTGGTTATCGCCAAAAAAAGATGAATTACCCCTGATCTGTATGCGGGTGGCGGCGCCCGGCGTTCCCTGTGACGAGCGGATATCAACGCCGGCTACCTTACCTTGTAATGATTTCAATACATCGGGTTCCGATTTTTGGAGCAGTGCCGACGGATCCACTTTTCCCACTGAATAGCCCAATGCCTTATCGCTTCGCCGGATACCAAAGGAAGTTACCACTACTTCTTCCAGTTTCTTTTCTTCTTTGGATAATACCATATTGAAATTAGCCTGCCTGCCCAATTCAACTTCCTGCGAAACATAACCAACTATTGAAAAAACCAGTTTCTTTGCATTTGCCGGCACAGCAATCTTAAATGAACCGTCGGCGCCGGACAATGTACCTTGTGATGACCCTTTTACCCTCACAGAAGCGCCGGTTAACGGCGAACCGTTGGCGCTTTCAACAACTTTGCCGCTGATAATTTTATTTTGCGAAAACGCAAAGAATGTAAGAAGGAGCAACGGAATAAAAAGTAAAAAATGTTTTCTCATACTTGTAATTTTTTCTTCGTGAATGTAGATGACCAGGAACAGTTTGCCCGAGGGAGTAATTGCAGCAGTTGTTGGTGGCGCCCTATGAGCTTCAAGACAACCAAATTAGCAGAAACAACGCGGCAGATTGGCTGAAAAAGTATGAAGTATAAAAAATGAATGCTCAATCAGGATAAATCTCAACTGAATTAAAAGACCGGGGTGTGGCGCCCTGCAAAAAAAAGGATCCCCTGTAAAAACAGGGGACGTTGTGCTTAACTAAAACAAATTTAAGGCACATGAGAATATTGTTATCCGGCTAACCAGTTAGTTATTATACAGCAGTAATTTTATTAAAAATACATACATTCAATTTTATAAAAGATGACAAATAGATTGAAGCATAATTTTACTGTATTGAATACTGAAGAATGACGACTGAACTATTTTGAATGTTATCAATATAAAGCCAATAACAGGCGCTATCTGTTAAAATGACGTTACCTGTTGTTGGTGGTTACGATAACACAATTGAACCCAGGTTAATTTCAAGATATGTTTTAACCAATTCGGTTTCTATTATTACACTAAGCTGGTGGCTGCCGGGATACAGCAGGTTTAATCTTTTTTTTATTTGATAAATAGTATCTCTTTTAGGATTGATAAGGGAAGAGGTCTGGTGTGGTTTACTATTCTGTATTTCAAATTTTAATACATCTTTTATTACTGCCGCTTTGATCATTACAAAATCAGTCATATCATTTTTATTAACCTGTTGCGAAAAAATATTTTCCACCAATGGCAGGAGAATAAAAGAGGCAACTTTTTTACCGGCCATTTCACCTGAAACTTCAATACTGTAATTTCCATAGTTATCGGTACCCGCCCTTTCCAGTTCAATAAATTCGTGTAAAATTTGTATTTCCTTTTCTATATCAACCTGGGTATATTGGTATTGGCTAACAATAAATAGTGTTATTTTTTGCAGGCTGGAGATCATGCCGGCAATTTCGGGGGCCTTTTCCAGTGAAATATCATGCACCCTTGAAAAGGTATGAAAAAGAAAATGTGACTGTGCATGGTCGTTATGAATAAATGCTTCCATCTGTTCTTTCTGGTAAGTGAGCACATCATTTTCACTTTTTTTAATGTACCACATCTTCCCCAGTTTAATGGCTGCTGCAAGGCAGCCTTCCATATTAAACGTAAGAAAAAAATAAAAAAAGGCCCATATCAGCGTACTCCCGATCTTTTGTCTTTTCATGCCGTAAAAGTCATGGATATGCGGTACAATATAAACATTGAAACCCCGGTAAATAAAAAAACCGAGTAGGGCAAACAAGAACCACAGCATCACCATTTTTACATACATTCCCCTGAACAGGAACCGCGGAAACAGAAAATAAATGATCGAATAACAAAAGGCCATATCGATGGGGGTAGACGCCAGCACCTCCGAAACAGACGAAAAAATGGCAACATGAAAACCATACACTTCGGTCCTTCGCAGCGTGGCTTCCGCAGTGAAATAGGATATCCAGCCTAACCAAAAAAAAACATGACGTGGAATGCGGAAATTTGGTTTATTTGAAAATACAAGGCTGTCAATATACATAAGATTTTTTTGTGAAATACCGGTTAGGATTATACGCGATTTATATACCCGGTTATGCGCATTGATCTGAAAACCGAAAAAAGTGGCGCCGACACATCAATGATTTATTTTCGGCACGTTAAAATAAATGATTTTTAAGATAAAAGGAAAATAATGATTGGAGGGCTGCCAGGTTTTAAAAGGATTGCCAGCCTTCAGCAGTCTGTTAACTGTTGATCGAATGCCAGGAAGCGGGTTAACCCCTAAGAACCATTCTGCCGACGTTTGCATCTTTTAAAATATCGTCCCTGTAAATACAACTATTATCCAGGTCGGTTCAGATACTTCCGATCCACTCCCTGAAATTGGGTGCAGTGTACTGGCTCACCTGTATATCGCCCTTCATCCATTCGGGCGAGGCAAGGTGAATAATGATTTTTCCATACTCGATCACTTTAAATTCCTTGATAGCATCGCTGTTAATGATCACACTCCTGTTAACGCGAAAAAAATTCCTGGTATTGACCGTTTCTTCAATTTCAGTAAGGCATTTATCGATGATGAATTTTTTTCCGGAAAAATCAATGGCAAAGATCAGGCGGTCAATGGAATAAAAAACGGCTATATTTTTTATATTCAGCGGGATATAGGTGTTACCCCTTTTTGCGATAATTTTACTTTTTACAGTAATTTTTTCCTCCATTTTGTATGATTGCTCCATATGAAAGATCTGGGTTTTTTGTTTTTCAAAATAGCTACCCCAATATGACAACAAAAAATGATCATTCAATTTAAAAAACTGAATTAAATAACCGAAACAGGAAATTATTAAACTTAAACCCATAAAACGGGTGCTGAAAATACGGCCAGCATGCTATTTCCCCGGGCCGGTTTTAAAACAAAACCTGCAACCAGGGATGAATTGAAAAAGCCCTTTTCATTTGCCCCAAACGGGAGCATCTTTTAGCTGGTACCCTTCCGCTCCTCATTTGAATAAAACAATAAAAACCTGCATCCTAATTTTATAAACTTTAGTTTAGCAAATAGAAAAAAGTTTCGGAAAAAATATAAGCCCCAAAAAAAAGGATATGCTAAAACTATGACCATCAAAAATCATATTGAAATAATTGTAAAATCTTTATTGATACCACTTGCAGGAATTTGCATACCGTTTTTTACAGGTCTTTATCAATACCTCGGTTACCCGGCCCTTCAAACTATCTTCTATGTATTGCTGCCCTGCATCCTCATTTCATTTTTCATTTGGGAAGCCAATATTAAGATCATGCGGCAATTGAGGAATAAGTGGTACCGCAAAGACCGGAATGTATACAGCGATTTTACAAGGCGGATCATCATTCATATTCTTTTTACTTTTCTTATAGCACTGGTAAGTTTGTTGCTGATCATGTACATAGCCGGCAGGATCGATCACGGAATTCTCTTCAAAACATGCGCTGCCATCATCGTTTTTGTAATCATTGTATCCTGCATTTACGAAATCATTTATCTTACGGAGGAAAGGGAAACCAGCACCCTGAAAGCCGAAGAGTTGAACTATGCAAAGTCGGAAGCTGAACTTACGGCCCTTAAAAACCAAATCGATCCGCATTTTATATTCAATTCAATAAATACACTTTCTTACCTTATCAAAACATCGCCGGATGTGGCGTATTTGTTTAATAATAACCTCGCCACCATTTACAGGTATATCCTTTTCAATAAGGATAAGGAATTTGTATTACTGAAGGAAGAGCTTGAATTTGTAAGTCACCATTTTTATCTTTTCCGGATACGGTATGAGAAAGCGGTTAATCTTGTTATAGAAATAGCGGATGTTAAAACGGAAAATTACCTGGTTCCCCCTATTTCTTTGCAGTTGCTTGTGGAAAATGCCATCAAGCACAACGAATTTACTGATGAGTCCCCTATCAGCATCCTGATACAGGTAAATAATAATTATGTTACCGTTAAAAATAAAATTGTACCGAAAAAATATTTTATCCCTTCTTCTAAAATAGGATTACATAACTTATCCAACAGATACCGGATTCTCACCAAAAAGGAAATTATCATTGAATCGGAAGCCGGGTATTTTATTGTTAAACTACCCCTTTTAAGCTATTAGCCATGTTGAAAGTACTTATTATAGAAGATGAAAAACCTGCTTTGGAGGGCCTTTTATTAAAGCTTGAATCTCTCAGCCTCGATATCAATGTGATAGCTGCCACCAGTTCTATCCAGGAAACCATCCACTGGTTTAATCATAACCGCCAGCCCGATCTTATCATAATGGATATCCATCTCACCGATGGCTTGTCATTTGGTATTTTTGAAGCAACCACCATTACGGTCCCTGTAATTTTTTTAACCGCTTATGATGAATTTATCATCAAAGCGTTTGAATACAATGCCATCGATTATATATTAAAGCCCGTAGATGATAACCGGCTGATGGAAGCCATCAGGAAATACTATTTTTTACAGAAACATTTTATTGGAAATTATTCTTCCCTGTTGAATTCAGTAAAGGAAAAGAACCAGAAGCGAAACAGGATCATCATCAGGAAGGGGATGGAATTTCAGAGCATCAGGGCAGATGATATAGCCTGTTTTTACACAGAACATAAACTTATATTTTCTATTGATAAAGATTCAAAAAAATTCCTGACAGAGGCCCGGAACCTCAGTGAATTAATTGATGAATTAGATGAACAAACCTTCTTCAGGGTAAACAGGAAATATATTGTGAATGTAAATTATATTAAACGGTTTATACCTTCCGAAAAAAGCAAGGTAGTGATTGACCTCACCATCCCTGTTAATGACGAGATAGTGGTGAGCCAGGAAAATTCTGCTGAATTTAAAAAATGGATGAATGCCATTTGAACCGCCCGGTTCAAGTATTCAAACCATGAATAATTTCCGGTAGCCAAAAAAAGCAATATTGGTTGTACATTTGGCGGGTAAATCTTTCAAAAAATGAAACCTGCTATCACTATTGTATACTGCCCGAAATGCAATTGGTTGTTAAGATCCGCTTATATTGCCCAGGAATTGCTTACCACTTTTGCCGATGATATTAAATCAGTAACATTAGAGCCCGGCGAAATAAATGGCGAATTTTATATTACTGCAGAATATATAAAAGTATTTGACCGGAAGGAGTACGGTGGTTTTCCCGAAATAAAGGAATTAAAACAAATGATCCGTGATGTGGTACACCCGGGAAAAGATTTAGGGCATTCAGATACCAAACCCCATCATATTGACAACAACGTACTCTAAATTACCTGTCTTATGCTGGGTGTAATTTTATGTGGCGGACAAAGTACAAGAATGGGTACTGATAAAGGCCTGGTTAAATTACATGCCAAAACCTGGGCACAAACGGCTGTGGATAAAATATCAGCTCTCCATTTAAAAGTATTTTTATCAGTTAACACCATTCAATTTAATGCCTATTTATCCGTATTTATGGAAACTCAATTAATCATAGACAATGATGCATTGAAGCTACATGGGCCGCTGGCGGGCGTTTTAAGTGTTCACCTGCAAAACCCTGATGAAGACTTATTTGTACTGGCATGTGATATGCCCCTAATGGAAACCGTTATCCTGAACGAACTCCTGTCGGCATACCGGCAATACCCTGCAGCCGATGCCTATGTCTTTACCAATAATGGTGAACCGGAACCACTTTGTGCGATTTACCGGTCAAAAGGGTTATCCCATATTGTTCATTTACTAAATGCAAAAGAACTTTCCAGGCACAGTATGAAATTTATGCTGGAACATGTCCAAACCCGTTCAATGCCTTTGGCTGAGGAGCAAAAAAAATATTTTCGTAATTTTAATGCGCATTCGGAACTAAACGGGTTGTAAAAGACCTCACAGGTTTTTGAAACCTGTGAGGTCTCATCGGTTCCCAGGCGCGGAACTCCTGTCCAATGTCTTCTTGTTACTAATCTTCCGGGTTAAACGTGCAGTAATCACAGTTTACTCTTATCAACTTTTATAAATTCTCCGCCATTGCTATTAATCTTCCTAACTAAACATGCAGTAACCCAAATTTACTTTTATCAACTTTTATAAATTCCTCTTTGGGGGCTTCACACAATACACAGCAAAAACTGGCCGGTAGGTTTTCAAATACAGTGCCCGCTAAAATACCATTTTCCGGTTCCCCTGTTTTTTCATCATACACCGATAAGCAATGTACGCACTGGTGTAAATAATCAACCGGCAAAGGCTTTGCAGGCGCTTCTTTTTTGGCAACTTCCTTTTTAGGCTCATCAACCCGCAATGTTTGCTGGTACGCATAATAAGAAAGGATAGCCCGCCTTAATTGTTCTGACAACAAAAATTTTGGGTTACCCTTACTGTAAATAAAACCGGTTCTTGCATTAGGATTAAAATTGTTGGCGCATAAAATATCGTACACATGAAAAAAACCAATACCTGCTATGGTGAGCAAGGGCCTTCGCCTTACCAGTATGCTGCTAAATACCTCACTTTTTCTTCTTGTCTTTATTCCAATACAAATTCCAAATGTTCGGGTATCATCCGTATGAAGGTCCCTCAATAAATAATGCTTTAACTCAAGTCCTTCTTTACAATTATCTTCCACCTGGAAGTTGAGTTCATTGGCCGCATGGCGCACATTGATCTGGTGTTTGGCCAGCAGGTTGTTCCAGTAAACCCGGTCTTTCTCTTCTATATTTTTTATGATAATCGTTTTCCAGGGAGTAGAGCACAACTGCCCGATTTTTGTTTGCAAACATAACTGGCACAATTCTTTTAAAAATTTTATTGCATACAATTCGTCCCGCCTGTAAATTCCAAGCCAGTATTTATCCTGGTAGCGGTTTAATCCTTCGTAATAAGGTAAGTTGAATGTTGGCAGAATTGCTGGTGAACCGGACGTTTTGGTTATATAATTTTCCCTGCTTATCAATTTAAACAGGTCTTCGCCTTTAGCCACGGGGTTATCATAAAACTGCTCCCGGTTACTCAATATCAACTCCTCAATATGTTTGCTCAAACGGGCCACATCATTAGTGTACACCATTTCATTCCATTCGTAAATGATATTGGTTTTAGGGAAACGGATAAACAGGTGCCAGAAATGATGTGCGTGTAAAGATGCCACCCAATTAATATTTCCGGTGAGTATTGGCGTAAAACTCTGGTTGCTGTCTGAAATATTGATCTTGAGCTTTGGCTGATAATCCATTAGATCAAAAATATCTTTATACACCCCTTCACTTAACCAGGTATTGGTAATAAAAACTTCCTCTGCGGGATAACTGCTAATAATATTCGGAGAATGATCACTGTCTGCTTCGTAAATAATCCCCTGCAGGTCCAACTGCTCTTTTAAAATACCATAGCTGTCATTCAGCACCTCAAGTAACAGTTGTTGGCGCAAACCAAAACTCACCCTGGCCACACCGGCCTTACCCGCGGCAATCAGAATATTATACAGTTCGCCGGGCGAAATAATACCTCCGCGAAAATTAATTTTTATGGTCAGTGAATATTTCATTTTTCGGCGTCAGATACTTGTATGAAAATTTAATTTTGAAACCAACACCTTATAAATAATATTAATCATCTTCCTGTTAACCGGGTTCTATGTCCCGTTGTGGCCAAAATAGGGTGCATTTAAAATTGTCGCAGTAACCAGTGGTTTGTGAGGACACAAACCACGGCCCAGCCTCGGTTGGAGTCCCCACCAACCGAAATCAGGAGCGACAATTTTAAATACACCCCCAAAATACCGGATAATTAATTTATCATTGCAGCAGGGTTAATTCCTTTATTACTTTCAATGTTTTTTCAGTTTTTGCAATAATCCCATTCAATTCTTTTTCCAATATGTTTTTAACCTCCGGCCGGCAACTGCCACAGCCCATACCCGCCCCCGTAAGCTGACACAATTGCAACAGGTCGGTACAGCCTTCTTTTATTTTATGCTGAAGATTACCCTCTCCTACCCCGCTGCAGCTGCAGACTAATTTGCCTATCACCGGTTCTGCTTTTTTGCCGCTCCGTAATAATTGCAGGCGCTTATCACTCAGCTCAATTTTATCCTGTATCAGATCGCGGAACTCAAGAAACTCGCTTTTATCGCCGATTAAAATTGCGCCCACCAAACGGTCATTGTGAATGATACATTTTTTATAGTACCTTTTTGCCTTATCCACAAATATCACTTCTTCATAGGTCGGGTCATCCGGGCATTCGGCCAAACCCAGTGAGCAAAGTTCTGTTCCATGCATTTTTAATATATTCATCAGCAGTGAACCCTGGTAATATTTTGAAATATCACCGCCCAGGTACCTTGCCACTATCGCAGCCTGTTGTTCTGCCGCTGCGGTTATGCCATACAAAAACCCTTTGAATTCAGCGATCTCCCCAACAGCAAAAATATCCGGGTCATTCGTTTGCAAATATTCGTTGACCACTACTCCCCGCTTGCAGTCGATATTAGCTGCTTTGGCTATTTCAATATTCGGCACGGTACCAATAGCAATTACGAGGGCCTGGCAATTGATCAGCAAGCCACTTTTTAAACGGATACCCGTGATATGACCGGTTCCCAAAAAGCGATCGATCTCATCGTTGTAATAAATATCCACTCCCTTGTCCACTAATTCTTCATGAAGCAACTGGCTGCCGAGGGGATCCAACTGGCGGTCCATCAACCTTGAGATGCGTTGCACAATAGTTACCTCCACATTTACTTCGCGCAGTGATGCGGCCAGTTCTATGCCCAGCAAACCACCACCCAGTATCACTACAGTTCCGTTAGCAGCACTCACATGATCTTTAAAACGATCCGCATCCATCCTGCTGCGCATGGTAAAAATGCCTTTTAATTCGGGCACGTCCCTCAGCATCGCCGCCCTGCTTCCGGTAGCGAGTAATAAAATATCATAGTGATGCAATTGCCCGTTACTATCAGTGACCGTTTTGTTTTGCGGATCAATATTTTCAATACTTACGCCACGGTGCATTTTGATATTGTAATCGCTTTCCTCTTTATCCGTCATCTTCACCAGGTTATCCCATGGCAGGGCGCCACTGATATAATCGGGCAGCAATACCCGGTTGTAAAATGGAAAATTTTCTTTGCTGAATATTTCAATACCGTCTTCCGTATTTAAAGCACGGTAATTTTTCACAAATCCGCAGGCGCCTGCCCCTGCACCAATCACAATGATCTTCTGCACCGGCTTTTTATATCGTTGTACCTGCACGGCTGTGAATTTAAAATCGGGCTCCTTACTTTTCGGATCTACCAGATTCACCGTAAGGTTATTGGCCCTGTTCAAATCATTATTCAGTATTTTGCCCCAATGCATTGGAAGAAATACAACACCTTTTTTTATATCGGTGGAATACTTTGCTTTAACCCTTACCAATCCCTGTTTACTGATTATTTCCACCAGATCATTTTCTTTAATGCCGCGTTCTGCTGCATTAGCCGGGTGAATTTCCAAAAAGGATTCACTGGTATGTTGATTCAGTTTATTTACTTTCCCGGTTTTACTCATGGTATGCCATTGGTCGCGTATACGCCCGGTGGTGAGTACCAGCGGAAAAGCAGCATCCGGACGGGAACTCAGGTTTTCATCCCCAAATGAATGGATGATCGCCTTTTCTGAGGGTGTAAAAAATTTATGATCAGTAAATAACCTTGGGGTACCATATCCGGCATTACCCGGCAAATTCATTGCTTTGGTAAATGGCCATTGTACAGATTTTTTTTGCCGGAGTATGGCATAATTCAATCCGCTTACATCCATATTTGTTCCGGCGGTAAGTGCCGCATGTTCAGCAAAAATCTCTCCTGCGTTAGCAAAATCAAATCCTTTAAACCCCATCTTTTGTGCAAAACGGCATATAATCTCCGCATCGGGTATTGCTTCGCCGGGTGCCTCCACAATTTTATTGAGGTAGCTGATACGCCGTTCCGCATTCGTCATGGTACCTTCTTTTTCTGCCCAGGATGCAGCAGGCAACACCACGTCCGCATATTCCAATGTTTCGGGTTTGTTACTTACATCCTGTACCACTACAAATTTCGCCTTCTTTAAACCTGCTTCGGCAATGCGTACATCAGGTAAACTTATCAAGGGGTTAGTGCATAAGATCCACACGGCTTTCAGTTTCCCTTCATTCAGGGCCTCAAACATTTCCGTTGCGGTTAACCCGGCTGTAGGCCGAATGGTTCCCAAAGGGATTTGCCAGAATTTTTCTACTTCGTTCCTGTCTTTTTCTTTGGACAGATCGCGGTGTGCGGGTAATAAATTCGCCAGTCCGCCTACTTCACGCCCGCCCATCGCATTGGGCTGACCGGTTAATGAAAATGGCCCGGAGCCTGGTTTTCCGATATGCCCGGTAATCAGGTTTAAATTAATAAGCGATAAATTTTTATTTACCCCAATTACACTTTGGTTGAGGCCCATGGTCCACATGGTCATAAACCCATTTGCATTACCAATATAAGCTGCGGTTAACCGTATATCACTTTCCGCTACGCCACAAATATCTGCTGCTTCTGCCACCGTTCTTTCAAAAACAGTGTGGCGGTATTTTTCAAATCCTTCTGTATGATCCTCCAGAAAATCAATATCAATTTTACCTGCTTCTATCAAACATCTTCCAATGGCATGGTGCAAAGTGATATCCGTCCCGGGATTTAATTGCAGGTGTACGTTGGCGATTGAGCAGCTTTGCGTTTTTCGTGGATCACTAACAATGATTTTTATACCCGGATTCTTTTCCCTGGCTGCTTCTATCCTGCGCCACAATATTGGATGGCACCAGGCAGGGTTTGCACCGGCAACAAAAATGCAATCCGCCAGTTCAAGATCATCATAGCTTACCGGCACACTATCTTCACCCAGGCTCATTTTATAACCCACCACCGCAGAACTCATGCATAACCGTGAGTTGGTGTCTATATTATTGCTGCCAATAAAACCCTTCACCAGTTTATTCACTACATAATATTCTTCGGTAAGGCATTGCCCTGATGCATAAAAAGCAACCGAATCGGGTCCGTATTTTTCAATCAGGGTTTTAAAAACTGCCGCGGTTCTGTCAAGTGCCGTGTCCCAGGAAACCCTTTGCCTTGGCTGATTTTTTCCATAACGCATTTCAGGGTATAATAAGCGGTCACCCGTATCCGTTACCGTGTAATGCAGGTTCATACCTTTACTGCACAGCATACCTTTGTTAACGGGGTGATCGGGATCGCCTTCCACTTTTAAAACACCCTGCTTATCTTTTTTAAGCATAATGCCACAACCTACACCGCAGTAGCAGCAGGTGGTAGCCCCCGGCCCCTGAAGGGGAGTACTTCCGGGAGTCTTATGTATAGGAATAGCCAAATTTTGTTAGTGTTTTATTTTATGGACCGAACTTCAGCACTGTGATTAAGCTTCATTGGCGTCGCACTCTTGTACATTTGATCTTTGTGGAACTTGCTCAGGTTATAAGTTTTACTGCAGGTTCCGGTTTCCGCCCGGCTAAAAAAATCAGGCATTTAAAAATCAGCTATTTTTCATACCACCTGCAACGAAGCATCTTCAGCAACTTCGGTTTCCAATTTACTGGCTACTACGAATTTTGTTATCAACACAACCAGCGAAACCCCAATAACAGCATACCCGATATATTGAAATGCCTGTATGTAAGAAATAGTAGTTGATTTAAACAAAAATCCAAACAACATGCCGCCTACATTACCGCCCGCCCCTACTATTCCACTCACCATACCTACATTTTTTTCGTTTACAAACGGTGTGATGGCATAAGTAGCGCCATTGGCCATTTTAAGAAATAAAGCAAAAGTTATCATGGATAATATTGCCATTTCCAACGAACCTGCGAGTGCAAAAAGCAGGATACCACATCCTTCCAGTAACAACATGATAGCGAGTAAGATTCCCTTACCCCTCATGCCATATTTTTTTCCCACTTTGTCGGCAGAAATACCGCCCAACGCCCGGGCGAAAATATTCATAAAGCCAAAAGTACCCGCCCAGAAACCAGCAGCTCCCTGCTTTAAATGAAAGGTATCGGTAAAATGCAGGGCCGCCACGCCATCAAACGTAATTTCCATACCAAAACATACTGCATAAGCTAACGACAAGGCCCATACACGCCAGTCGGCAAGTATGCTCCAGTCGGTTTTTCCGTTTGCTTTTTTCAGGCGGTTGATGTCTTCGTAATTTCCCTGGGGTGTATCCTTTGTGTACCTGTAATAAACAAATGCCATTATCAATAACATCATGCCAGGCAAAATCATTGCGTAGCGCCATGCTTCTGCCTTAGTATAGCCAAAGCCTACAATGGTAGCAAATATTACCGGCATCAGCATATTGGTTACTCCTCCACCGAGGTTACCCCATCCGCCCGCTACTGCATTGGCAGTGCCTTTTATATTAGGTGCAAACATTACCGAAGTGTGAAACTGCGTAATAACGAATGAAGCCCCAATAACACCGATGGCTAAACGAAATAAAAGGAAGGAGGTATAACTGTGCGCTAAACCTACCAGCATTACAGGGAACGCCCCGATAATCAATAAAGCCGTATAAGTTTTACGCGGGCCCCAGGTATCGCATAATTTACCAATGATCAAACGGGCGAAAATGGTAGCCGACACAGCGGCGATAATGGTATTACCCACCTGTGCTTTTGTTAAACCCAGGTCGGCACGAATCGTCGGCATCAGCGGTGCTAAACCAAACCAGCCAAAAAAACAGGCGAAGAAGGTAAGCCAGGTGATGTGAAAGGTTTTCATTTGAATACCTTTTCCGCTCAACACATTTAGTTTGGTAAGCGGTTGATTATTGATAAGTGATGACATATTAAAAGTTGAAAGGTGATGGTTGATGGTTGATGTTTTTTTAAGTCCCCGGCCACTTTAATGATTGGATCCGTTACAGAATTTTATTTAAAAAGGAACGCTGGTTTAATGCTGATCATCAGGTAACTCCAGGTACCTGTTAGTTTTGATGTATTGGGTATTATGTTTTTTGCGTACTCCATACTTTTTGAAGCAGCCATTACACTGAAACCATATTCCAGCGTGGTAATTTTATTCAAAGCATAATTCGTTACAAGGTCGAACTCACTGCCTAAATATTTTTCTATCGCACTACCGCTAAGATCTTTTTGATTTTTTGCCAGGCTGAAATAATGATAATCTAATGCGGCGGTAAATCTTTTTGTAGTGCTTACATACCTGATCTTTGCAAAAGGGTTACTTAATCCTCCGGTGGGTGATCCGGTACCAACGTAGAAATAATCCATACCCCCCCAGAATTTATGCGGAGTACCATATAAAGGGTCAAAACGATGATTGGTACTGGAACTGGAGAATGTATTATTCCCTGAAACATAATCCCAACCTGCGGTATAGCTAAATTTGTTCTTAGTGTATGACAATGATAGGGTTGATGTATAGGCGCTCATTTTTTGAGCATCTCTATCCCTGCCTGCCTGGTAATAAAACCCTGCGGTTAAGGCGAAGGCTTTTTTCTTATCTAAAAAACTATTTAATAAAATACCGGTGGTCACCCTGCTGTTAACGCCTTTCTGGTTAAAGCGCCTTCCGTAAATATAACCGGTATCCGTACCCGCAATATGTTTAACTGAGTCATTTACGTATTTACCAAAATGATCCGCTAATATCAACCCCGTTATTTTTGTTTTATTGAAAGTCTTTGCCAGATATAAATACTGCATGGCTTTGTAATCCTGGTACAACCCGTTGGTGGAAGGCATTGCCTGTAAAGCGGGTGTTCCCGTTTTAGAACTCCAGCCAGCGGTATTACTTAAAGGAATAAAACCAGGGGGAGTGATTGCCAGATTTCCCCTGCTGTCTTTTACATAAGGCATTACGTTGGCTGGTGTATAAAAGGTACCGTTATAATTAAAAGCATCTGTATTTTGATTAAATGCGAGCCCAAGGTCTGTCAGCCATCCTTTGTGTAATAATTTAAATACAATTGCATCGTGTCTGCGTGCCTGTTGCAGCCAATCCAAATTGCCCAGCAGGCGGCTATCATCATACAATAATTCCTGCCTTCCAATTTTAACGGCGAAGTAATCTACGGACGATCTTTTAAAAGAAGAATCCTTTTTATCAGCGAGTGCTATTTCAGCCCATGCTTCATGTACGCCTAATTTGCTGCCATCCGCAGCACTGATCGTGGATGCATCCTGGCCCCACACCCTTATATCCTGTAAAGAAGTTTGAAAAATAACACGGCTGGTTTTATAATTGAAAGTAAGCCGGCTTCGTTGTGAAGTAAAAAAGGCGGGATCATTCGTTTTTAATTGTAGCGTACCCAATCCATTTCGGTATTCGGTACGCGTTCTTAATTGTCCCGTTAATGAAAACTGTCCTTTTGCATTTACCGCAATCAGGGCGATGATAAATATCATCGGCACAGAAATGCGATTTTTAAAATTTTTACCCATAGTTTTGTTTTTTTTGGTTTTAGGTTGTGATCAATTTAAAATCAGCCCCGGTTCAATTTCCACATCGGCCGGGGTTTTTTTGTGAATGGTCAAGGGTCAATGGTTGAAGGTGCATTCGAAATTTTGCCCACCCGATGGCTATCGGGTCACCATTCACAACCCGCCTTCAATTCCTATAAATACTTTTCCGTCTTCTGTTTTTACAGGGTAAGTTTTGATATTGCATTCGTCCCCGGTAAGACATTGTCCGGTAGCCAGGGAAAAGGTTTTTTTATGAAATGGGCAGGCAACTTTGGGCTCATCTTCCTGGGTCCCGATCATGCCGCGGCTAAGGGCCATTTGCTTACGGTGCGGACATTCATTTTGAGTGGCATACCATTCACCCCTGCGGGCAAAATGAAATAAAGCTATCTGCTCATCCCCGTATTTCACACATACACCTCCGTTAGCAGGAACATCCGATATTTGGCAGGCCGCAAACCAGGTAATTTTTTTTTGATCAGTTAATGTTATCATGCGCCTTATTTTTAAAAACAGTTATCCTTAACCCGGAATTCCAGGTTAAATTTTTCATATAACAACAGGGAAAATTACGCTCGCTGTATAAAAAGCAGGCAATCGTAAAAAAGGTAAACAAAATTAAAAAGGCAAACAATCGCAGTTTTTCAATTCACAGGTAATCACCTGTATGGCAAATTATTTTATTATATACCTCAATTTTTTAAAATAGAAATTTTGCAGTCGAATATAGTAACGTCCGTACAGTTCCACATTGCTTCTCAGCCCGGACAATAATTTTATGTAGTAAAATGCCATCATTTCCAGTCTGCCACTTTTTTCTGTTCCCGCATTGTCTCAAATTTTACAGTCGGGTCTTTTACCTCAGGGGCGTTCACAAAATGATTAAAACGTTTTTTAATTTCAGGATTTTCAATCGCTTCCTTCCATTCACATTTATAACAATCCACCAGGGTCTGCATTTCGGCCTCCCATGCTTGGGCCATACCCAGGCTATCGTTCACTACCACATTGCGGATGTAGTCAATACCACCCTCCATTTTATTGAGCCAGGTAGCCGTTCTTGTTAGTGTGTCGGCGGTTTTTATATAGAACATTAAAAAACGGTCAATGTATTTGATGCAGGTTTCATCATCCAGGTCTGCGGCGAGTAACAGGGCATGCTGGGGCTTGCTTCCCCCATTGCCGCAAATATGCAGGTTCCAGCCCTTTTCGGTAGCGATAATCCCAAAGTCTTTGCTTTGCGCCTCGGCACATTCCCGGATACATCCGCTTACGCCGCCTTTTAATTTATGAGGGGAACGTAAACCGCGGTACCTTTCTTCGATACGGATGGCATAACTAACGCTGTCGTGTAGCCCAAAACGGCACCAGGTACTCCCCACACAACTTTTAACGGTGCGCAGGGATTTCCCATAAGCATGGCCGCTTTCAAAACCCGCGGCTATCAGCTGGCCCCATATATCCGGCAGATCATTTAAATGGGCGCCAAATAAATCTATCCTTTGTCCGCCTGTAATTTTTGTATAGAGATTATATTGTTTGGCAACCTGGCCTATCACGATCAGTTTATCGGGGGTAATTTCTCCACCTGGGATACGGGGAACAACAGAATAGGTTCCTCCTTTTTGAATATTGGCTAAAAACCGGTCGTTGCTGTCCTGTGCGGTATCATTTCCTTTTTTCAGGATCATTTCTCCCCACAAGCTGGCGAGGATAGACGCTACCGGTGGCTTGCACAATTCACATCCGTCGCCCTTACCTAATTTATCCAACACTTCATTATATGTTTTCAATTCATGCAATTTCACCAGGTCAAACATTTCCTGTCGGCTGTAATTAAAATGTTCGCACAGTATATTGCGTATATATTTTCCCTGCGACTTCATCGTGTACAGCATGAGGTCTTTTACCATGGGCACACACCCTCCACAACCTGTACCCGCTTTTGTACATTTTTTGATAGCATCCATTGTTTCGCAAGCCAGCTCCGATACGGCATTGCAGATAGCTCCCTTGCTAACAGTTTCACAACTGCAGATCATGGCTTCATCAGGTAACCCCTGCACACCGGCGCCAGCAAGGTTTTCGCCACCCCGGGAACCCAATACCAGGTCTTCCGGGTTTGGAGGTAACACCAGTTTATTCTTACAGGTTTGCAACAACATATTATATTGCTCCGCGTCTCCCACCAATACGCCACCCAACAATTCTTTGCCGTCAGCAGAAATATTAATCCTTTTATAAATCCCTTTCATGGTATCTTCAAATACTACGGTCCGGATATTTTCACCAGTTAAAAAAGGATCACCAAAACTGGCTACATCAATTCCAATCAGTTTTAGTTTGGTACTCATGTCGTAGCCGGTAAAAGCCACCCGGCCCCCTGAAGGGGGAGGTCCGGAAAACTCTGCAATGTTAGTAATTTCCTTAAAACCGAAGGGTACCACTCCACCTGTACGGGGCAGCGAGGCTAAGTTTTCCGCCACTACACTTGCCATTTCATATCCCGGAGCCACCAGTCCATAGATCATTCCACTGTATAAAGCACATTCTCCTATGGCGAATATGGATGGATCATTGGTCTGTAATTTTTCATCCACCACGATTCCACCCCTTGACCCGGTTTCCAGTCCGCAAAGTTTTGCAAGTTCATCTCTTGGTTTTATGCCGGCAGAAATTACCAGCATATCTACTTCAATGGATGTGCCATCAGAGAACTGCATGCCGGTAATGCTTTCGCCTCCTGAAATTTCACTGGTATTTTTACTGGTATGAATTTTAAGACCCAGCATCTCCAATTTGTTCCTTAAAATATTGGAGCCGGCATCATCTATTTGCCTGGGCATCAGGCGGGGAGCAAATTCAATCACCTGTGTATTGGAAATACCCAGGTCAAGCATCGCTTTGGCTGCTTCAAGCCCTAGCAATCCGCCGCCAATCACAGCACCTGTTTTGGCTTTCCGTGCGTGGGCATTCATCATTTCAAGGTCTTCTATTGTTCTATATATAAATACCCCTTGTTTATCTACTCCCGGAATAGGGGGAACAAAGGCAGCGGAACCGGTTGCCAGCACCAGGTAATCATAAGATTCGATAATGCCTTTGTGTGAATGAACTGTTTTTGCGGTGCGGTCGATAGATTGAACGGGGTCTCCAAGGTGGAGGCGGATATTATTATCCTGATACCAATCCAATCCGGCAAGTGTTAGGTCATCGGCAGTTTTGCCTGCAAAGAATTCACTTAAATGTACCCGGTCGTAGGCAGGGCGGATTTCCTCTCCAAATACAATTAATTCCACGCTTGGTGCCATTGATTTAAGCTTTTCGCAAAACTTATATCCTACCATCCCATTTCCGATAACCACTACTTTCATGGCGTAAAATTTATTAGATGACCAATAAGTAGCAAGCAATTATCGTATTGTCATTTTTTACATTTAATATTTAGCAAGCAATTTAATCATTTTTTTACTTGTTATTTATTATTTATATCATAAAAATACAGGTAATATTTGAATTTCAAGTATATTTGTTAATATTTATTTTATATATTTTTCATAATAATATAAAACTTATGGTTACACAAATACTGTCTCTTGTGGGTGCTGGTCCCGGGGATCCTGACTTAATCACCCTTAAAGCTATTAAAGCAATTGGTGCCGCAAATGTGATTTTATATGATGCCCTTGCAAACGAAGAGCTATTGAATTACGCTTCTCCAACTGCTTTAAAACGATTTGTAGGAAAACGTTTTGGCTGCCATGCTTTATCGCAACAGGAGATCAATATACTGATCATTGAATATGCCCGTTCGCATGGACATGTAGTGCGTTTAAAGGGAGGGGACCCATTTGTATTTGGCCGGGCACAGGAAGAAATAGCAGCCGCAAGCAATGCTGGCATAGCCGTTCGGGTTATACCCGGTATATCCAGCGCTATCGCTGTACCGGCTTCCCAAATGATACCGCTTACCTGCCGGGGTGTTAATGAAAGTTTTTGGGTAACTACGGGCACTACCCAATCCGGGGAGATTTCGAAAGATATTAAACTGGCTGCGCAATCATCGGCCACTGTGGTTATTTTAATGGCCATGAGCAAACTGGAAGCGATCATGGATATATTCGTGACTAACGGCAAAGGGGAAACGCCTGTTGCCATTATCCAGGATGGTACCACGCCAAAAGAAAAAATAATCATTGGCAAAGTGAAGGACATATTCTTTAAATCACAATATGCTGAATTGACGAACCCGGCGATCATTATCGTGGGGGAAGTGGTAAAATTTCATTCATCACAATTTAAAGAATTACAGGTTTCTAATAGTCTTACTGAAGTACCCCACCTTTAAAAAGCGGGTACCTTTGCAATACAGGTATTATTTTTTTTCGTGAGATTTTGCGCTTAACTTTCCTGTGATGAAAAAGAAGAAAAACGATTGTGACTTGAAAAGTTGCTTCCTGTGCAAGTTTTGCTTACCTGAATGGTTACCCGCTATTGAAGCCAATAAAAAAACAATGCATTTTAAAAAAGGTGAACTGATCTTTGAAGAAGGGGAAGAGGTAAAAGGCATGTATTTTGTTTTTAGTGGTACGGTAAAAGTGCATAAAAAATGGGGGAAGGAAAAAGAGCTGATCATACGGTTTGCCAAAAATGGGGACATCTTTGGTCACAGGGGTTTTGGAGAGGAAACTGTTTATCCTGTTTCCGGCACTGCACTTGAACCAACAACAGTATGTTTTATCAACCTCGACTTTTTTAAAACAACACTCAGAATAAACAATGATTTTACAATAAAGCTATTGAAGTTTTATGCAGATGAGTTACAACGTTCGGAGAGAAAAATGGGCAACCTGGCGCACATGCAGGTAAAAGGGCGTATTGCTTATTCCCTTCTTTCTTTGAAAAATAAATTTGGTACTACAACAGGCGGGGCTATTGATATCATCATAAGCCGGCAGAACCTGGCTTCTTATGCAGGCACCACTTACGAAACTGTTTTCAGAATCATTAATGAATTTATCCAGGAAGAATTGATCACCCTCAACGATAAAAGTATCGCCATCCTTAACGAGGACACTTTAATCAACCTGGCAAAAGAAGATGATCGCTAAAGGGAATAGGTGATGATGAATTGTCAATAGGCAACTTGCAACAGGCATGAGTGAATAAAAATCGTTCATTACTACTAACTACTTATTGCTAACTACCCAGTTTATACAAACCGACTATTTCTCCAAATCCTACAATTAATCCGCTCATCGCTTTTTCAAGTTGTACTTTATCGGCAGAAGCCGGTAGGTCGAGAAGATCGTTTAATGCATACACTTTAAAAAAATACCGGTGAGTACCGGATGGTGGGCATGGGCCATCATAATGATGATGACCAGAATCATTTACCCCCTCTACCCCGTGAACTTCGTTTTCTTTTATATGATGAGTAACAGGTATATTCCAGATAATCCAATGCACCCATGTTTTCGATGGTGCATCAGGATCATCAACAATGAGTACCAGACATTTCGCTTCATCGGGTATTTGTTCAATATCAAGCGGGGGATTGATATTTATTCCTTCGCAGGTATACAGGGCAGGTATCATGCCGTTGTCTGCAAATGAAGTACTGCTTAGTTTTAACCTTTTATAGGCGACCGCTTTTGTTGCTTCTTCATTTTTCATACATGCCATATTTTATTTTCCGGGTTGCGGAATCTCAGTTGGGATATCCGGTTGAAGCGGCTCCACTTTTGGAAAAGCTTCCGGGGTTTCTACCGGTAACGGCGGATTTTCGGGGACAGTTACCGGCGATATTTCGGGTACTTTTTCGGGTCCTGGAATTTCTTCAGGAATCTCTGGAATTTCACCCGGATTATTAGTGTTTGCCATATTTTCTTAATTAGTGATGATTTTTTTATTAACGGATAAAAGATTGCTTCTTAAGCAGGCAGCATTTTTTTGATGCATAACTTGTAACTGGATTTCTTTTAAATTCAAAAAAATATCAATGGATATTTGCTTTATAAAGTTACCATAGTATCCATAAATTTTATTAACCTTTTTAAACAAATACAGGGGTATATTGCAGCGCATTGGTTGATTAAAAATTACTATTAAATTCAATTTCGTTCTTTTATTTCTTTTGAACCTGCGCCGGAAGGTTTGCGGGAAAGGCGGATTCCCCATCCAGGCTTATAATTTTTAACCCGCTTACCCCATAACTTTCCAATGCATGTGCGAAATAGGGTGGTTTGTTATCACCCCACTGCAACGAGCTGTTTCGTATACTAATACCTGTTGCTTTATCAATATAAAAACCAGAAGTTCTTCCTTTTACAAAACCTTCTACACTAGCGGGCCTACGGTCATATGTACCACCCGGTATAGCTGTTGTTTTATTAATGAATACATCCACTTCATCAAAAACAATGTTTACTATTTTATCCGCGGATTCACCACTAACATAAATACCATTTTCGCTGCTGCATTTAATATTACTGAAATAAATATTTTTAACTTCCCCTACCCTGCCTTGCGTAGCTCCTTTTGGGAAACGCCAGTTGGCATCCTTATTATTGCCACTTGCACGCCGGTAAGCGGTAATATAAATTGGCTCAGCCTTACCCCACCAAACATCCGAAAAAAGATGTCCTTCAATGATCATATTTGAAAATATCACATCACTTACCACCCCTTCATCCCTGTTTTGAATTCCTACGCCACGGTTGCTTTTTTTAATAATGCAGTTATTGAACAATACCTGCCTGATGGTATCCATATTTTCCGAACCGATCTTTATGGCGCAACTGCGGCTTGTCATCGTACAATTGGTAACTGTAATATTTTCGCAGGCCCCAAATTCCTCAAACTCCCGCCTGTTCTTTAAACAAATACAGTCATCCCCGCTTTCAATATAACAATCGCTGATGCGTACATTTTTACTATGGTCCAGATCAATACCATCGCTGTTACGCACTTTTAAACTATTCACCAGTGTTATGCCACTGATTACTACATCATCGCAACCAACGAGGTGCAAAGTCCAATAAGCTGAGTTGCCAATTTTCACATCTCTTATCCGGATGTTTTTTCCACCAACAATAGTTAATACATGCGGTCGCGGATCCAGTATGCTGAAGGGTTTCAGCTCATAAGAATCTTCCAGTCCGGCGCCCATAAACGAGATGCCATTACCATCAATTTCGCCGTTTCCACTGATGGTCAGGTTCTGTATGTTCTCCCCTCCAATCCAGATCGTGCCCTCTCCGGGGTTTTGACGGAATGCACTTTTTGTATAAACTTTTTCATCTGGGTTGGCCAGCAACTTTGCGCCGCCCTGCAGGTGAAAATCGATATTTGATTTTAAATTAAACGGACTTGCCATAAAAGTAAACGGCGCCGTAAACAGCACCCTGCCGCCGCCTGCTTCAGCACAGGCATCAATGGCTTTTTGAATGGCAACCACATCATCGGTTACGCCATCACCCACGGCGCCAAAATCTTTTACGATGAAAACTTTTTGCCGGTTTCCCTGGGCGAGAACTGTGTTGCCGGTTTTAATCAATAGCAAACAGACAATGAGGAGTTTAATTTTCATAAAAAAATTTATTATTCAGAAACCACCTGAAGTAAAAATGCCTTTCTTCTTTCGTGGTGTAGTACAGGCCCGACAATTTAAATACAATATTAAATAATGCAAATGAAATGTATCCGGTTTTTCAGGGCATTACCTTTTCACCAATTTTACTACTGATTTAAGTTAGTTGGTCAATAGCTGCTAAAATACCCTTAAATTATACCCCGATTTTTAAACAGACCTTTAACATATCCGCTCCATTTTACTCAATTTTTAAACTGTATTCAAATAACTTTGCAATGAAAATTAAAATCAAAAGTATGAAACTAAAAAATGTGATCCTTTTCATTGTCGTGTCCACCATTTTCTTTTCCTCTTGTGTGAGCAAGAAAATTTTGAAAGGCGAACAACTACGTTATATTCAACTACAATCGGAACAAACAAAATTGCAGGAGGAATTAAAAAATTGTAATGACCTGACCACAGAGAATGCACGCAAAAAAGCTATCCTGGAAACGGAAATAGAGAGCTTGAAAAAACAAATTGATTACCTGAAAGAAAATAATAACCAGGCATTGAAACAGTTGGAAAATTTATCCGTGATTTCGGGATCCCAGGCCGAAAGTATAAAAAAATCTCTCGATAATATCGGGTCAAAAGATGCTTATATTCAGAATCTCCAATCTGCGCTCAATCGTAAAGATTCTTTAAACCTTGTATTGGTAACCAATTTAAAAGGGGCCATTGGCAACCTGGATGACCAGGACATCAATATCAAGGTAGATAAAGGTGTTGTGTACATTGATATTTCAGATAAATTATTGTTTAAAAGTGGCAGCTACGATGTAACAGATAAAGCTAAAGAGGTATTGGGCAAAGTGGCGCTTGTGTTAAAAAATCAACCTGATATTGAATTTATGGTGGAGGGCCATACAGATAATGTAGCTTTTAAAAGCGCCGTATTAATTGACAACTGGGACCTGAGCGTAAAAAGGGCAACAGCAATAATACGTATTTTACAAAAACAATATGGACTTGATCCTGCACACATGGCAGCATCCGGGCGTGGCGAATACAAACCAGTTGCAGACAACAGTACCACGGAGGGAAAGGCTGCCAACCGCAGAACAAGAATTGTGATACTGCCACAACTTGACCAGTTTTTTAAATTATTGGAGAAAAAATAATTACAAAAAATATTTTACTAAAAAAAGCCACTTTTCAACCAGGTGGCTTTTTTATTAAAATGGCGAAATACCCATTCCCTTTAACCGGGTCACACCGTGGAAATCCTCACGATGGTTGCGGGAAGGATGATGCTGCGATGAGTTGGAGAATCTCAATTCAATCAATCTGTTTAAATGCTGCAATATACTTATCAATATAAAATTTTTTTGATGTTGATTTGTATTGCATTACAAACCGGGGATGCTCCAATGCAACTATTTTTTTGAAGAACTTTTCCCGCTCATTCACCAGGTGCAAAAACTTTTCATTCTTCCCTGTGCCAAAACAAAAACAAATATCCCTGTTAATTCCAAAACCAATTTGCTTCCGGATGCTATCAATTATAAAATCATAAACTGCGTTTACCAGTTCCTTACTGTCGTAATAATTGTAATTTATTTCTTTCCCCCGTACAGTTTGTGCTGTAAATCCCAGCGGGCAAACAGAATTGATATAAAAATGACTGTAAAACTTTTCTACCCCTCCATAAGTATCGATCATTTCATACACAAACACCGATGAAGGCTCATGTGTTTCCTTACCCCGGTATTGAAGATGGCATTTTTCTGTTAGTCTTTTTGTATCCGTAAAGGGGATACCCGTAACTCCCCCACCAAACCTCCCCGGATTGATACCCAATATCAAATGGCGGGAACGGGTATCATTATAATATTTTTTATAAAAAGATGAAGACAATGGAAGGATGTTTTCATTTTCCTTAAACGGATTCATCATACTGATCCCTTTGGGTAAATTACCTGCAAAACCCACTACCTTATTAAATGCAATTACCTTATCCGCAAATGTTTTCATAAGATTGGCGCCGATTGTTTTGCCGATGAATATGGTGCTGCATATTTATGCGGATAAGCTTGTTTTGAATTGGTGTGTCCATAAAATTAAAAGAGGTGGCAACATAAAGTTACCACCTCTTCGCCATAGTTTTCGTCCGCTTAGTCAATAACTATTTCACGCTTTTCCGGTTGCTTGCCCGGTACCAGCGGAAGGCTTACCTGTAACACACCATCCACATATTTAGCGGAGATGTTTTCTGCATCAACAGACTCATCCAGGTCGAAGGTCCTCTCAAATCCGCCACGGCTGTATTCTCTTAATATCCAATCGGGACGGGGAAAACCATCCGGGGGAAGATAAGAGACCGTAAGCGTGGTACCTTTTACATCAAGGTGAAAATGTTCCCTGATGCGGCCCGGGGCAAACACCAGCATTTCGAAGCTGCTGCCCGTTTTGAAAATGTTTACTGCGGCCCTTTGCATGGAACGGATAAGCAGCCCGCTTTTTCGCGGCTGTTCGCTGCTTCCGTAATAGTTGCCTTTTGCGGCACATGACTGGTTGTAGTGCATGTTTGTGAATTTAAATGTTAAAAAAATTGTTACTATAACGAAGACGAACCAGGAAAGCAAATATTTTAAAATGGGAGGATGGATGGTAGATACTGGATGCTGGATGGCGGATACCGGATGGTGGATACCGGATGGTGGATACTGGATGCAGGATACTGGATGATGGGCCTGTGGAAGTACGAGCAACAGCATGCGGCCATCTAATAAACGATATTTTTAAATTGGTGTGCAACCTGATAAATAAACAGGCGGCTAAAATGGATAGGGCTATAAAAATAAATGTTTTGAAAAAGGCAAAATTGATTAATTTACTCCGTGATGTCAATGATGCAATACTCGCAGTAGTCCAAAAAAATAACGGATGATTGATATAGAAACATTTAAAAATTTGGCACTGTCTTTCCCCGAAACTGTTGAATTGCCGCATTTTGAAAAAACATCCTTCAGAATTAAAAATAAAATTTTTGCCACCCTCGATACCAACTATCTAAAAGCCTGTCTGAAACTAACAGAAACAGATCAATCCGTTTTCTGCGCAATTGATAAAACAATCATCTACCCGGTGAACAATAAATGGGGTAAACAGGGATGGACCTTTGTAGAATTGCAACAAGTTAAAAAAACTATTTTGAAGGATATTTTATCAAAGGCTTATACATCTGTGGCACCAATGAAAATGAATGCCAAAAACAAATTGTAACAATAACTCCTTTATATGAAAATAGCTAACGGAACAAAAGAAGACCCCTGGGTTTTAAAAACACCGCCGGGTTCATCAGAATTTACCATGTATAAAGACGAAAGCAAAACACCTCCAATATTGGTATGTACAGTAGGTAAAACAGTTTTGCATTATAACTATAGCTGTCTTGCAGACTTGCATAAAATGTTGATAACACATGAAGACTGGATGGAACTGGGCAGTGCAGATGAGCAGAAGCCTGCTAAAGAAGGAACGGTAGAAGCCTGGGGGCGTGACGCCGGCAATCCAAATGGTGGCTGGTACGGTTTAAAGAAGGGATTCCGGGGCCGGTTTGGAATGTACATTCCCCCATTGATGGAAGCATTGGGACTGGCCGAAGTAGAACACCAACCAAAAAATAACCGGATGAGGGCTATAAAAAATTAATCCGCCGGTAAAAATTGATAAAAGCGCAAGGCTGCAAATGCTTCGTACCGATGCCCAATGAGTCCAACGCACACGTGTGCGACGCCGCTGAAGCCTATTAATAGTAACTCAGCCCGGTCCATAAAAAATCGAACTCAATTTTTGACCTTACTAAACAAAAATTTTACGACCGCTTACGATAGTTCCATATTGCCCAGCTATTGAAAACCACCGCCAGCCCAAGCACCGATAACAGGTGATATTTTATAGCTGCAAATCCGCTGCCTTTTAGAACGATCATTCGCATTACTTCTATAAAATAAGCAACAGGGTTTATTTTCGTGATCCATTTTGCCCATTCCGGCATGCTATCGATGGAGGTATACAAGCCGCCCAGCAACATGAAGATCATCATTACAAAAAAGCCTACAAATGTAGCCTGGGTTTGCGTTTCAGCAAAAGTTGATATCAGCAGGCCAACGCCCAGCAATGCCAGCAGGAAAACCATAGCGAAAAGGTAGATCAAACCGATATTTCCTATTGAAACAATCTGGTAGAAAAACCGGGATACCAATAATCCGATAGTAAGTGTAACCAAACCCATGATCCAAAACGGGATCAGCTTCCCTAAAATAAAGGTAGATTTTGCAATGGGGGAAACATTGATTTGTTCAATAGTGCCGATCTCTTTCTCCTGCACAATATTTAAAGCTGACAGAAAAGTTCCAATCATGGTAAGCAGGGTCACTAATATACCGGGTACCATAAAATCCTTATAATTCATGGTGGGGTTGTACCAGTTGGAGGAAGTTATCTCAATAGCAGGGATTGCATTAAATGAAGGAAAAGTCATCCACTCCACCTGTATCTCCTGGTTAAAATCCCGGATGATATTAACCGCATATGCTCCGCCCAGGTTCGCCTTGGTTCCGTTAACCGCATTTACCGCCAGCAGCATTTTACTTTTATTTTCCTTTACCAGTTCTTTCTCAAATCCGGGGGGGATTTCAATAATGAGATCAGCCTTATCAGATTCGATGGCTTCCATCGCTTTATTATAAGATGGCGAATAATCCGTTAACTTAAAATAACCGGTTGATGTAATTTTTGAAATGAATTTTTTGGAATAAGAAGAATGGTCATGGTCAACAATGCTGAGTAACACATTCTTTACTTCATAATTGGCAGCAAATGGAAATACCAGCAACTGTATAAACGGCATCACCAGCACCGATCGCAAAATAGCGGGGTTGCGAAACACCTGCCTGAATTCTTTTTCCAATAAAAATAATAACTGGTTCATGCCAGCCGGGTTTTAAATTTTGTAATACTGACAGCCAGGAAGAACAATGCCATTCCAAATAGTATCAGCGTTTCCTTCCATACCATTTTAAATCCCAACCCTTTAATCATAACATTTTTTACAATAATAAAAAACCATTTGGAAGGCACAAGGTTCGACACAACCTGCAATGGCCTGGGCATACTTTCAATAGGAAACATAAAACCACCGAGCAACAAAGTTGGCAATAACAATCCCATCAGGGAGATCATTAACGCGGTTTGTTGAGAATTGGTAACATTGGAGATGAGTAAGCCAAGGGAAACCGAGGTGGTAATAAAAAGCAGCGCCTCCGCCATTAACAATAACAAACTTCCCTTAATGGGAACCTCCAGTAAACTAACACTCACAATCAGGATGGTAGTAACATTTACCAATGATAAAAACATGTAGGGAATTGCTTTGCTTAAAATGAATAGGAATGGTTTTAATGGCGATACCAGCAAAACCTCCATAGTATTAATTTCTTTTTCCCGAACAATCGCCACAGAAGTCATCATGGCGGAGATCAGTATTAGTATCATGGCCATAACACCGGGCACAAAATTATAGGCACCTTTTAATTGAGGGTTGTATAACATCCGTATCTGCGGTGTGATGAGATAGGGTGTTTGCACCAACAGGTTTAAATCACTTTGATAATCCCTGACAATACTCGCAGCATAATTTGTTATGGTAGTAGCAGTATTTGGATCAGTTGCATCTGCGATCAACTGCAACTGTGCATGATTATTATGTAATAAGGCAGCCCGGAAGCCGGGTTGAAAAACCACCACCAGCCTGATCTTTCCGGTTTTGAATGCTGTTTCAATTTCGCCCTGTGTATGTAAATAACGTGCTGCATTAAAATAGCGGCTGGCATCCAAACGCCTGATAATCTCACCGCTTGCGCCATCTTTGGCATTATCCAGTATGGCGATATCAGAATCTTTTATTTCATTGGTGAGGGCAAATCCAAATAAAATGATCTGAACAATGGGCATGAAGATAATAATCAGCAAAGATTTTCTGTCACGAAAAATATGGTAAAATTCTTTTTGCACAAAAATTATGAATTGTTTCATTATAGTTTCGTTTTAATACACAATTTTTTTCAACGAATTCAACAAATTTTTACAGCTCATTTTCTTAATAGGTGTAGTTCGTGTTTTACAATATGTATTAAATTAATCCCCTGCCCTCTTCGCGCCTCTGGCCAGTTGCAAAAACACTTCATCCATAGAAAGCGCATTAAATGATTGTTTTAGTTTCCGGGGTGTGTCCAAAGCTTCAATTTTCCCATCCACCATAATCGATACCCTGTTACAATATTCTGCCTCATCCATATAGTGCGTAGTCACAAAAACTGTAATACCCCTTTCGGCCGCCTGGAATATGAGGTTCCAGAATTCACGGCGGGTAATCGGGTCTACCCCGCCTGTCGGCTCATCCAAAAAAACAACCTTTGGTTCGTGAAAAACAGCTACTGAAAATGCCAGTTTCTGCTTCCAGCCCAACGGCAATGATTTTACCAGCATGTTGGCCTCTGATAAAAGATTCAATTGTTTTAACAAGGGGCCCGTTTTTTCTTTGATCAACCGGCGGCTCATGCCATAAATACCGGCATAAAAACGAATATTTTCTTTTACGGTAAGGTCTTCATACAACGAAAATTTCTGGCTCATATAGCCGATATTTTGTTTGATCAGTTCTGTTTGTTTGAACACATCGAAACCTGCTACAGTGGCCGACCCGGAGGAAGGTAACAGCAAGCCGCAAAACATTCGTATAGCCGTGGTTTTACCGGCGCCATTGGCACCTAAAAATCCAAATATCTCGCCTTTCTTTACTTCAAAAGAAATTTCGTTGGTGGCTGTAAAATCGCCAAATCTTTTTGTTAGCTTATTTGCAATTATAACCGGCTCATTCATTATTATGTTATTTACCTGTGCTACTCATTAATTCAATAAAACAATCTTCAATATTTGGCAAGGCGACCTGTAATTCAATTTCCCGGTGCGATAAATACTGCAGGTAACTCATTATCTCGTCCCTTTCAACACCGTTGTTTTTCAATACCAGGTGATGGAACTCTCCGAATGCATAACATTTTTCGGTATTGCTGTACTGCTGCAAGTCATTGAGCAGGCGATACATTTCTGCAGAGCGTACTGACCACATAGTTTTTGTAAATTTTTTGATGATATTCCGGGGAGAATCAATACTCATAATTTTACCTGACTGCATTAAGGCTACCCGGTCGCACAATGCAGCTTCATCCATATAAGGCGTGGAAACCAAAATGCTGATGCCCTGCTGTTTGAGGGCTTTCAGCATTTCCCAGAATTCCTTTCTGGATACTGCGTCTACTCCCGTGGTGGGTTCGTCCAAAAACAAAACCGACGGGCGATGGATCAAAGCACAACACAAGGCCAGTTTCTGCTTCATGCCACCTGATAATTTACCTGCCCTTCTGTCCTTAAATGGTTCTATCTGTATATAGATGTCTTTGATCAGTTCGTAATTTGCAGCAATGCTGGTATTAAAAATAGTGGCAAAGAACCGGAGGTTTTCTTCCACCGACAAATCCTGGTATAATGAAAATTTCCCGGGCATATAACCAACCCTGTTGCGTATTGCTTTGTATTGCTTTACCACATCAAAACCATCTACGGTGGCATCACCGCTATCCGCCAGCAGCAAGGTGGTCAGTATCCTGAAAAGGGAAGTTTTACCTGCTCCGTCCGGACCGATCACACCAAACAATTCGCCCTTTGATACATCTAATGAGATATCGTCCAACGCGTGTACCGGAGCCTTTTTAGAGCCGTATTTTTTTACAATATGTGCAACTGTTACTGCATTCATGTTTGTGAAGGTTAAAAGTTGACAGGATCGTGTACCCGACCAATCAACCAAACACCACTTCACCATACATCCCGATCTTCAGGTACCCGTCATTTTTTACATTGATTTTTATCGCATATACCAGGTTGGCCCTTTCTTCTTTGGTTTGTATGGTTTTGGGGGTGAACTCAGCTTTGTCTGAAATCCAGGTAATGGTTCCCGTTAACTCCCTGTATTTTCCCTTTCCATCGTCTACCAATACTTTAACAGCCTGGTTCAATTTTACCTGTGCAAGTTGGTCACCGGTAATGTATGCACGCAATTTCATGATTGACAGGTCCGCGATTTTATAAATGGCCTTGCCGGTGCTGGTGTATTCACTTTCATCCGCATACTTTGTGAGTACGGTACCGGTTACAGGATTCACGATCTTTGCTTTATTCAACTGGTCTTCTATCTGGGCCACTTTCTTTTCCATGGGATTTTTTTCGCTTAGTATGCCCCTGTTTTGTATAGCCACCGACCGGCGCTGCGAACTGACCTGGCTTTGTAAAACCCCTAACTGGCTTTTAGATGCCAGTATCTGCTCCTGTAAAACATTCACCTGCCCGGAAATATCATCCAATTGCTTTGCGGGTGACGCATCAGCGGCTACCAGGTTCTTATAACGCTGCTGTTCTTTTTGAAGGGTTTTTAATTGCTCATCCTGCACCGCGATCATTTTTGTTTGCGCCGCCATCTGTGCTTGTAAAATGCTGATCTGCGGGGAAGGATCATTTGTTTTTTGCATTAAGGCATCAACTGAAGAAGATGCCTGCTCTTTCTGCAGTTCAATAGCGGATGGGTCAATATTTCCCACCACAGCATCCTTTATCAGTGTTGCCCCCTCCTCCACAGCCAGGTGAAGTATTTTACCAGTGGCTTCTGCAGAAACAATAATTTCATCTGCTTCAAAAGTGCCGGTTGCATCATAGCCCTTATTACTATCATTGCAGGAGCAAAGCACGATAACTGAAAGCGGAATAAAAAGTTTAATAGCTGATGTCATGTTGATAACTGATTACTTTTTTGTAATATTGATTAATCGCCCATAAGGACCTTATAATTGTACTGCGCCTGCAGTAGCGCTACTTCGTGTAATTTTTGATTGAGTAATGCCTGGTTTTCTGCATTCAGTTCCGCGATGTAATCGGTTGTTGTAATAATGCCATTGGAAAGTTTAACGAAGGCATTCTCTTTTATCCTTTTTCGTAATGTTATGATCGCCGAGTCGGTAATCACAAGGCGTTGGTATTTATCAATTTCATTTTTTTGCCTGGTCAATAACTGTTGGTTATTTTTCAGGAAATTTTCTTTTTGTTTACTTGTCACCTGCTCCCGCAACTTTAAAACAGCCATATCTTTTTTTTGCGTAATCCGGCTCATTACTGGAATAGTCAATTTTAAACCGGTAATATAAAACCATTGAAATTCGTTTTTCAATTGATTTAAACCTGGCTTGCCATAACCGCCGTTGGCAAAAAAGGAGACCCGGGGATTTGATTTTGCACTGATCAGTTTTGCCTGCAACTGCAAACTTTGCTGTTGAAAATCAAATAGCTTTAATTCCGGCCGGGCAATCAATAATACATCCCTTAGATTATTGGAACTAACCGGAGCGGCAAGCAGGATATGCTCATCAATATTGGCGCCTGTAAGGATAGCTAAGTTTTGGATCGACTGTTTTTTAACCGAGCCGAATTCAATCACCTGCTGCTCTGTTCTCAATAATTCAGCATTTAGCAGGTCTTCATTACTTTTTGTAGCAAGTCCATTCAAAACCTGCGTCGCTACGGTTTTAATACTGTTGTTCAGGTCAAGTTTCACAAGGTTCATTAACTGTATATTTTTCTCCATCAGTAAAACAGTAAAATAATAAGTATTAATGGCTGACCTGAGTTGATACAGATCTACTTCCACTTGCTGCGCTTCCGTTGCTGTATTGATTCTTTGCAGTTTTCTTTGCCCTGCAATTACACCCCCGTCATAAACAGGCTGAACCAATTCCAGTGTACCTTTATACTGGTCCTTATCCAATTCTTCAATGGTTACATTCGGAATTTTGACTGGCAATGATGTTACGGCAGACTGGTAGGTGGCCTGTGCATTGATATCCAACTGGGGCAACCATTGGAGGTTTAAATTCCGTTCTGCCAATTTGCCCGCAGCAATAGTCAATACTTTTTGCTGATACATCGGCGAACTGTTAATCGCCAGGCGATAACACTGCTCGATGGTAAGAGTGGTCAATTGCTGTGCCTTCGTTATTTGACTGGTAAATAAAAAAACAATGGAAAGAAGTACTATCCGGGTCATAATTAATTGTATTTATTTTTACATTGTAAATAATACATCATAGTAACTATTTGCGCCTGCTTTAATTTTCACATTTTCGCATTGTCAAATTTTGTCATTGATTTTAAGTGCATCAATAATAAAAAGCGACACTTCTTTTTTCCGAACTTCTATCATTTCCTGGAAGTCCTTTTCATTTATCTGAAAAACATTTTTTATCATGGGTTTGGCTATAAAAGGGAAAATACTCAGCGACTGGATATTTATCAGTAACTGTTCCGCCCTGATACTTTTAATGGTTCCATTTTTAATTTCGCCATCAATCTGTTTTTGAAAGCTTCCCAGCATATCTTTTACCCCCATTTGCTTCAAACGTTTCACCATCCTTGCCGGGTTGTGGCTTACCTCGTTTAAGACAAACAATGGAAGATCCGGAAACTGGCTCAGGCGTTCTATATCCAGTTTAACCATCTGCTCAATTTTTTCAAACAAAGGAATTTCAGAAGAAATGACCAGTGCCAGGTTGGAAAAAAATTTTCCAAATTCCTGCTCAAAGATCAAAGCAAATAATTTTTCCTTTGTTTCAAAATAGTAATGCACCAGGGCCTTATTAATACCCGCTTCATCGGCAATATCCTGCATCCTTGCGCCTGACAATCCTTTCTGCGTAAATGCTTTCCGGGCTACCTGCAAAATCGCTTCTTCCGTACTTTTATCTTTTTTTTTCATCCTGGGAATTTAACCATCTGGTTAATTTTAAGCAAATGTAAAATTCATTTTCATTTTTTCAAAATAAATTTAACCAAATGGTTAAAAAACTTGATCGTATGATTAGAGCGGTTGCTTGTTACCCCGATAATCCGGTGTATCGTACTGGCTATGCTCATGGGTAATTACCCCCGGTGATGATTTGAATCATGAAGGAAATTGTTAGTTTTCGTTTCCTACACGGTCTCTTTCGCAATCGCATAAACAGTAGTTGAACTTATTGTTTTGATTAGCGATGTTCTCGATTGCTTGAATATTTTTAATCGTAAGTCATGGTACAATCATTTTATCAACTTAATCAGCGGAGAAGACTATTTTCCACCACAATAGGGAGCTATTCAATAGGGTGAAATTTATTTTCTTTCCTTAATTTTGCAGGATGTCAAACCCGGTAATTTGTATAGGCGCGGCCCTTGTAGATGAGTTGTTTCATGCTACCGGTACAATGCTGATGCACACCACCAATGAGGTATCGGCAACCCGCAGCGCCGGCGGGGTGAGCAGGAATATCGCACACCAGTTGTCCTTATTAAATGTTCCCGTTCAACTGATCAGCGTTTTTGGGAATGATGCGGACGGCGACTGGTTAAAGCAAATTTGTAGGGAGGCCGGTATCCAGCTCGATTCGTCCATTACGGCTGCCATACCTACCGGGAAATATACCGCCATTATCAATAATGATGGTTCCCTGTTCACCGCCTTATTAACCAATGCAGCTTTGCATTTGATTACGCCCGGCTATTTACAGCAACATGAAACATTGTTAAAACAATCACCCTATATATTGGTAGACGCCAATATAAGTGTTGATACCGTTAACTGGCTGATTGAATTTACCAATCAACATTCCATCCGGCTGATCCTTGAACCGGTATCTGTACCACCCGCTAAAAAAATTGCTGCCGCCCGTTTAAATGGATTATACCTGGTAACCCCCAATGAAGATGAACTACCGGTATTGTGCAGCGATGATGCGCTCACAACAGAAGAACAGATTAAAGAACTGCTGGACAGGGGCGTTCAAAATATCTGGCTGCACAAAGGAAAGGCAGGTTCTGCCCTGTATAAAAAAACTGAAACCCTGCAATTGTCAGCGCCGGTTGCCGAAGTGATTGATTGTACAGGCGCGGGTGATGGTTCCGTGTCAGGATTTATATTTTCAAAATACAATGGCAAAGACAACCTGAACAGCCTTAGAACAGCCCATACCCTGTCGGCCGAAATACTGCAGGTAAACGGCGCCATCGCTACCCATTTAAACCGGGAAAAATTATTACAGCTCGTTTCAAAATATTACAGCGAATGATCCATCCATTGATTGAAGTGAACCGGGAAGTTCTTGAAGCTTTACAGGACAATAAACCCGTGGTAGCGCTGGAGTCTACCATTATTTCGCACGGGATGCCATGGCCAAAAAACGCAGCAACCGCTTTGGCAGTAGAAGCTATGATACGTAACAATGGGGCCATACCAGCCACCATCGCTCTCTTCAATGGTAAATGTCATGTAGGACTGACACCAAACCAAATCGAATACTTTGGAAAAGCTGCGGATGTTTGGAAAGTCAGCTTACGGGATATGCCTTATGTACTCAGCAAAAAATTATATGGCGGTACAACAGTTGCTGCCACCATGCGCATTGCTGCTATGGCAGGGATAAAAATATTTGCAACAGGTGGTATTGGAGGCGTACACCGCGGAGCCGCAACCACGATGGACATTTCTGCTGACCTTACGGAAATGGGGCAAACATCCGTAGCCGTTATATCAGCGGGTGTAAAATCCATTTTGGATATTGGATTAACCCTCGAATATCTTGAAACTAAAGGGATACCGGTAGTAACCATCGGGCAGGATGAATTCCCGTGTTTTTATTCCGCCAAAAGCGGCTACACTACCCCGTTACGCCTGGATACACCGGCGGAAATCGCTTCATTGCTGCACGCTAAATGGTCATTGGGGCTTGAAGGTTCGGTGCTGATTGCGAACCCGGTACCCGCAGAACTGGGGATAGGAACAGAACAGATGGAGGAACATATTCAACCGGCATTGGCGGCGGCAGCCGAACAAAACATTAAAGGAAAAGAAGTAACACCTTTCCTGTTGCAATACATTGCTGCACATACCGCAGGTGAAAGCCTTAAAACAAATATTGACCTCATTTTAAACAACGCCAAAGCTGCTGCTGCTATTGCTGTGGCATTCGCAGACAATCATCCATAAAAGTTTACACTTAAAAAAAAGTAATTTTATATCAACCATTCGCTTAATTTTTTTAAATGATAAAGAAATAAATCGATAGTCTGCACGTAATTTGCAAATTTGCAGGATACGGTCAACCAAAATTTACTTTAACCCGCCATTTATCAAAGGCATTTTTCCTGGTACCTCTCCTTTTCAACATAGTGTGTATAAATAATATTGTGTGGTATCAAGAGCAATTCGTTAAATTTGAAATAGAAGCGCCGTTTATAAATGCCAAACAATACTTCAGTAAACATTAAACCCAACCCACTTTGACAGAAACAATTATTAACCTTGAAACCGTTAACCCAATTGAGTTCTTTGGCGTTAACAATGGTAAACTTGACATTCTAAAAAAGAAATTTCCCCTTTTAAAAATTCTTAGCCGCGGCACACAAGTAAAACTGAGCGGGGCCCCCGAACAGATTGTGGATGCCAGAGAAAAAATCGATCTGATCGTTCAATACATTGAGCGAAATGGTCACATGAGTGAAAATTATTTTGAACAGATTTTAGGTGGTGATGATCAGCAGGTGGTTGATAATTTTGTGGATCGTAATCCCAATGACGTGCTGGTATTTGGTCCCAACGGTAAAACCGTAAGGGCAAGAACCGCCAACCAGAAACGAATGGTTACTGCGGTTGATAAAAATGATATTGTATTTGCCATTGGGCCGGCAGGTACCGGTAAAACCTATACCGCGGTTGCTTTGGCGGTAAGGGCATTAAAAGCCAAAACCGTAAAGAAAATTATTTTAACAAGGCCCGCCGTGGAAGCAGGCGAAAACCTGGGTTTTTTACCGGGCGATCTTAAAGAAAAAATCGATCCGTATTTACGCCCCCTGTATGATGCACTGGATGACATGATCCCCGCAGACAAACTGGGTTATTACATGACCACCAGGACCATCGAAATTGCACCCCTCGCTTACATGAGGGGACGTACATTGGACAATGCTTTTATCATATTGGATGAAGCGCAAAATACCAATGACGGTCAGCTTAAAATGTTTCTAACCCGCATCGGCGCAAATGCAAAAGCCATCATTACCGGCGATCCTACTCAAATTGATCTGCCAAAAAATATGCGGAGTGGAATTGATAAGGCTTTGCGTATCTTAAAAAATGTAGAGGGCATCGCCCATATCGAACTGGATGAAGAAGATGTGGTTCGTCATAAATTAGTTAAAGCCATCATCCGGGCCTATGACAAGGATAAAGAATTTGACGCTGCCCATGAACGCAGGTAAATATTTTATACACCCAACCGATTATTCATGTTAAAAACACTCTCCTGTCTTTGTTTACTAATAGTTTTGTACAGTTGCAAAAACGGATCCCCCGGATCGCCCAAAAAAGCAGTTGCGGATTTTATTGAAGCTTCCCGAAAAGGAGACATCACTGAAATAAAAAAATACATTACCCGCTCAGACGCAGGCTTACTTGAAATGGGCGAAAATTTTATTGCCAGTATGGATCCAGACCGTGCAAAAGAGATGAAGGATAAAATGTCGAAACAATTCAAAGACAAAACAAAGGATGCCAAAATTGAAATAAAGGACGAACTGGTTGATGGAGATAATGCAACAGTAAATGTTGAATTTATCCTCGATGGCAAACCAGAGACCCGTCCCTTTAGTTTAGTAAAAGAAGATGGACAGTGGAAGATATCCTTACTTTCTACAGGTATGAAAAATGCCGGTTCCAATCAGCAGGATACCCGGGAAGCAATAAAAAACCTGGATATGGATAGTTTGCAGGGGGCAATTGGCAAGGGCATGGAAGAATTTAATAAAATGAATAAGGATTCCCTAAAAAAAGTGATTGAACAGGGAATGAAAGATGTAGAAAAACTAAAAAAAATCCCAAAGGATAAAAACTGAACATTGAAATCTCAACACCATTGCCGGTAAAACACCGCCCATTGAGCATTGCCGATTCACCATTCACCATTCACCCTTAACCGAACTTTATCAGGCATCCTGCAAAACAGGATGCTTTTTTATTTCCGATATAACAAAGATGTTTAACTTTAACTATGAAAATGAAACTCCTCTTTGCAATTGTATGGATGGTGCCCCTGTTTTCCTGCAATAATAAAAAGGCAATACCCAACACAGATATAGGAGTAGCCCAGGCTTTCATTAAAGATATACTGGAGAATAATTTTAAAGAAGCGGAAACATTTGTGTTAAAAGAAGAAACCAATAAACAGTATTTTGATCTCTTTAAAAAAGACTATGAATCAAAAAGCAGCGATGAATTGGAAAACTACAAGAATGCCGATATAATTATTAACGAAATCAGTCCTGTAAATGATTCGGTAAGCATCGTTAACTATTCCAACTCTTTTAAAAAGGATAAAACCAGTAAGGTAAAAATGGTGAGGGTCAACGGTCAATGGCTGGTTGATTTAAAATACACTTTTTCCGGAAACCTCTAAAACTACACAAGTGATCAGGGACTTTTTATTAATCGGCCTTGGAGGCGCAATGGGGAGCATGTTAAGGTATGGAACCGGCTTGCTGGTCGGCTCAAAACCTTTTCCGCTGACAACATTACTAATCAATGTTAGCGGCAGTTTAATTATCGGCCTGGTAATGGCCTATAGTCTAAAAAACCAGGCATTTGCAGCGAACTGGAAATTATTTTTAGCAACCGGTATCTGTGGGGGCTTTACTACTTTTTCAGCTTTTTCGTTAGAAAATTTACAATTGGTTGACAACGGAAAATTCGGGATGTTTGCAGTATACATAGCCGCAAGTGTACTATTAGGGCTGATAGCGGTTTGGATGGGGTTTAAACTAATTAGCCTGGTAACGGATTAATAAAATTAATAGCCAGAAACAATAAACAAAAAAACAATAAATAAAAAATCTAATTAAAATGTACGTACTACACCCGTGGCATGGCGCCCATTATGGAGATAAGCAACCTGCCATCGTAAATGCACTCATCGAAATACCCCAGGGATCAAGGGCTAAATATGAAATTGACAAGGAGACCGGGCTATTGATATTAGACCGTGTGATCCATTCCTCGTTTCACTATCCTATTAACTACGGTTTTATACCGCAAACATTGGGGCATGACAATGACCCTTTGGATATACTGGTGATGTGCAGCGAAAGCATCCAGCCATTGTGCCTGGTTGAGGCCACCGTAATTGGCAATATGCAGATGATCGACAATGGGGAAAAAGATGATAAGATCATTGCCGTAGCCACCAATGACCCAACCGTAAATCACATTACCAGTTTGAAAGACCTTCCCCGGCATTTTATCAATGTGCTAAGAAATTATTTCGAAAATTATAAGGTATTGGAAAATAAAGTAGTGGAGATTGATGAGTTCCAGGATAAGCAAACAGCTTTTGAAATTATCCAGGATGCCATTGGATATTATAACAGGAAATATCCTAAAAAGGCATGATGATAAAAAAGAAAAATATGGACATACAAACAATATTGATAGTAATACTCATTGGGATTGCTGCCGGTATGTTGAGCGGGTTGGTAGGTGTGGGCGGGGGGCTGATCATTGTGCCTGCATTGGTTTATTTTTTAGGAATGTCCCAACATTCGGCCCAGGGGACTTCGCTTGGACTTATTTTGTTACCTGTAGGCATTTTTGCCGTTTTAAACTATTACAAACAGGGTCATATAGATATAAAAATTGTGTGGCTGCTCGCGATAGGATTTGTAGCCGGCAGTTTTTGGGGTAGCAGGATATCCCTCAGTTTATCGCAGGAAACAGTAAAGAAATTTTTTGCCATACTGATGATACTGGTAGCGGTTAAAATGTTATTTTTTGATAAGAAGAAAGAAACCAGCGCAACTGCCAGGATTGGCCTTCAAAAAAATAGTTGATACGCACCTGCCACCCTTTATCAATTTGAAAGGAATAGTTTTAATTATTTCCAGGTATTTTAAAAAGTTGCCTGGGTTAAAAGAACCAACATTTTTAATACCGGCGTTTATAACGGCCGGGGCCGGATATTCATCAACAGAAGAATTTTTAAAGATTAAATACTAAGGTAGCTGTAATTGTATAACCCAAAATGAAATATAGAAAAAGTCAACCCAATGCTTTGTAAAAAAACAAGTAAAATATTAGGCGCGTCCTCTTTCTATCTTTAAAAGCAAAAAAGATTGAAAATATATACATGTGAAAAAAAATTATCTTTACCAGACCAGCTAAAACATTGCAAACCCCGGGAAATAGTGGATCCAACGCAAGTGCCGACTTATAACCTGATCTGATGATAGTCTTACGGTTATCCTGCTTCTTTTCCGCAATAACTACCGCAAACTCGCATTGCCCACCCTGAATGCGGCAATCAGACTGGCAAATCCGGGCCGGACTAGCATCTAATTCCCGTACACAAATGCATAACTCCAAATAAGGTATATTAGTAAATAAGACACCTGTTCAAAATCACACTATTCCCCGTAAATCCTCACAAAACTAATCCCATCACTGCTCCTGGCTCCACGGTACATACCGGCGCTATTAAAAAGCAATGCCGTGTGGCCATTTGCATCTACTCCTATCATTCCCCCCTCCCCTTCTAATTGTAGCAATTTATTATTTACTACTTCGTTCATAGCCTCAGGCAAACTCATGCCTTTGTATTCCATGAGGCAACTAACATCATAAGCAGCAACAGCTTTGATAAATGGCTCACCATGCCCGGTACAACTAATGGCGCAGGTCTTGTTATTGGCATAGGTACCAATACCGATCAAAGGACTGTCACCAATCCGGCCATACGGCTTATTGGTCATTCCTCCTGTACTGGTAGCGGCAGCAATATTTCCTTTACTGTCGCAGGCAACTGCGCCCACTGTTCCAAATTTTTTATCTTTCAACAATCCTGCTGACTGCTGCTGCGAGTGATCCAAAGCGTAATGATCAGTTTCGTGCATTTGTTTCCATTGATCGTACCTGAATTGGGAGAAAAAATATTCATCCGTTTCTAATGTAAAACCCTGCTTACCGGCGAAATCATTTGCACCTTTTCCACTTAAAAGCACATGGTTACTGTTAAGCATAACTGCTGATGCCAGCTCAATTGGGTTTCGTATATTTCTTACGCCTGCTACCGCACCGGCTGCCAGGGCATTCCCTTCCATAATTGCGGCATCCATTTCCTGCACTCCGTCTTTTGTAAATACAGCGCCACGTCCTGCATTGAACAATATATTATCTTCTAAACTAACCACCGCTGCTTTTACAGCATTGGCCGACGATCCGCCTGCTTCCAATATTGCATAACCCGCTGCCAGCGCATCTTCCAATCCCTCCAGGAAAGCCTTCTCCAGGTCAGGTGTCATATCTTCTTTTAAAATAGTGCCTGCACCACCATGTATCGCCAATGAAATCTTTTGCATATTGTGGTTTATTTTTATTTGCAGCGGTCTGTTCCTACAGACCGTTAATTTTATTAAGGATCACCTCTTCCCCAATCGAGTTCATACAGGCATTGTCGCCCCGGTAACAGGGTTTATTGCCAAATACAGAACAAGGCCTGCAATAGAGGTTAGTTTGAACGATATCCTTCTCATCCTGACCCCATCCATAAAAACCGGCGAAGGTATGGGTAGCACCCCACACACTTACTACCGGTACATTAAATAAAGAAGCCAGGTGCATATTCGCAGAATCCATGCTTACCATACTGTCCACGTTACTGATAATGGCCAGTTCATCATCAAAGGAATACTTGCCGGCAATATTGAATACAGAAAAAATATCTTCCTCCCATTGTTGCAAAATGCCTGCCTCTTTCTTCCCACCACCGAAAAGGAGGACGGTATTATTGCCCGCTGCTAATTTTTCAACTACCTGTTTCATCTTCGCGATCGGGTACATCTTTTCTGTATACTGCGCAAAAGGCGCCACCCCAATTATTTTTTTTCCTGATGAAAAAACAATTTGTAAGGCTACAGGTACCGGTTTCTTACTATACACCGGTTCTTTATTGTTTAGTTGAACAGGAAGGCCAATTTTTCTGAACACGGCTGAATAGCGTTCATGCGTGGAAGTGAGTTGGCGAAAAACTTTATGCGCTGTGCGGGTGAGGGCCTTTTTTTCAGCACGGCCTTTATCAATGGTGGCGATTTTAAACCCTTTTGTTTTAAAAAGCAGGGTAAGTAAACGGGAACGCAATACACTGTGCAGATCAACGATGGCATCAAATTTTTGCTGCCTTTTCAGTTCTTTGTATAAACGGAAAATACCTGCTGCCCCATGATGCTGTTCCTTCAATAAAGCAGGGTAAAAATTACATCTTTCCAAACCTTCAAACAGTGGTTGTAAAAATGCATTGGATACAACTGTGATTTGCAGCGCAGGGTATTGTTGCAATACGGTCTTAATTACCGGTACGGTCATAGCCACATCTCCCATTGAGGAAAAACGAATTACCAGTATATTCTTTGGAGTTGGCAATTATTTAATTTGCTGTTGATATAAAACAGGATTGAGCCCCGGATCATTGTACATCTTCATTTGCCTGTACACCCGCATGTATTTGTCACCGTTCGCAATATCCTCCAGTAATTCATCGATGGCTTTTGACAGGTCATTTCTTTGTTCGATCAACACCGCCAATTTGTCGATACACGCAATAATATGCTCTGCACCTGCATCGTCACGGTTTACTTCTACATTCATGTGATAAATTTTCAACGCAAGAATAGATAAGCGATCTATTGCCCAGGCCGGGCTTTCGGTGTTAATACTGGCAGTTGCTTTGGGTTGTACACCTGCGTATTGCTTTAAAAAATAGCTATCAATAAATTCAACCATATCAGTCCTTGCCTGGTTGGATGCATCAATTCTTCTTTTTAATGCGAGCCCTTCCACAGGATCAATACCGGGGTTGCGCACAATATCCTCCAGGTGCCATTGTACGGTATCTACCCAATTTTTTGCATACAATAAATGTTCAATGCTATCTGCCGGGTATGGGTTATGGATGGCGGCATCCACCTCATCAGCAACATGATAATCCTGTATGCATTTATCAAAAATATCGTTACAAAAGCTACTTATCATAAACAAAAAGATGCTAGGCGGTTGATTTTTTATTCCTGACTGCAAGATAATACAAAGGAATACCAATCAGTGTAATGATCAGTCCGGGCCATGTAAACTGTGGCTTATATAATATCAGTAATGTACAAAAACTAATTCCCATTAAAATGTAAATTATAGGAAGTACCGGGTAGCCGAATGCTTTGTAGGGCCTGTCTGCATCGGGATATTTTTTGCGTAAAATAAAAATGCCCGCGATGGTTAGTACATAAAAGATTACTACAATAAAAGACACCATGTCGAGCAGGTCGCCATACCTTCCGCTCAGGCATAGGGCAGAAGCCATGGCACACTGTATCCACAAAGCCCATTCGGGTACAATGTTCTTATTGAGCTTACCCGCCTGTTTAAAAAATAATTTATCGTTCGCCATGGTATAATACACCCTTGCGCCTGCCAGTATCAATCCGTTGTTGCAACCAAAAGTGGATATCATGATCATTACCGCAATGATGATAGTACCACTGCTCCCAAATATGGCTTCAGATGCACTGAGTGCAACCCGGTTATCTTTTGCAAAAGCCAGTTCATTCAGGGGTACGGTAGCAAGGTACACCACATTGGTGAGGATATAAATCACCGTCACTATCAAAGTACCAAAAAATAAACTCAGCCCTATATTTCTTTTTGGGTTTTTTATTTCGCCTGCTATAAAAGTTACATTGTTCCAGGCATCGCTGCTGAATATGCTGCCTACCATGGCACTTGCCATTGCACCTAATGCCGCGCCTTTTAACAGTGGTTCAAAATTAATGGCTCCATCCGTTTTTGACAGCCGCTGCATTGTCCATGGGTTTTGCCAGTTAGCCTGCCACACATCCCAGTTAAACGCGATAAAACCCGCTATGATCAGGCCGAAAAGCGATAACAATTTAGTGGATGTAAAAATGGTTTGAATGACCTTTCCCCATTGGATACCCTTTGTATTAATAAAGGTTAATAATATAATCAATACGATCGCCACTAGTTGTGCGTAGTGAATGGTTAAACCAAATAAAGGAAAAGTATTTACATCTTCCCAGGCTAAACTTGGAAAAAAATAACCGGCGAATTTAGCGAAGCCAACCGCTACCGCCGCGATAGTGCCTGTTTGAATGACGGCAAAAAAACTCCAGCCATATAAAAACCCGATCAATGGGTTGTAAGCCTCTTTCAGGTATACGTACTGGCCGCCGGCCTTGGGGTACATCGCACTCAGTTCTCCGTAACTCAGTGCAGCAGTTAAAGTCATAAAGCCGGTAATCAGCCAGGCAGCCAGTAACCAGCCTGCGCTGCCCACATCTTTAAGCATATCGGCACTTACAATAAATATCCCGGAGCCAATCATAGAGCCTGCCACGATCATAGTGGCATCAAACAAACTGAGTGATGGTTTAAAGGAGGTATCCTGTTCTGTCATAGTCGGTATATTAAATTAGCATTGGTTGGTTAAAAAAGAACGGGCATAAAAAATCCCGTAGGAGAAACGGGATTGAAGATATATAAATTGATTGAATTATTATGAAAATAGGGTGGTCATCCCAGGCGAAGATTGCCAATCTTGGGAAGTAGTTTTTGAAATCATTAATAGAATTTACAAAGGTTGGCAGCCTTTGGAAGGTGCTATTTCATTTTACTATTGAGGCCCTTAACAATTTCCGAAGTTATATTTAATGAAGAATCCTTGTAAAGAAAGTAATCAAGGCCCGTGCCTGTTGTAAAAATTAGTGTAAACTTTTTTTCTTTATTATATTCATTCATAAAATCCTTTAATTTACCCTGCATATCTTCCATAATCCTTGCCCCCTTTTCCGCCAGTTTCTGACTTTTCAGTTGTTTGGCCTGCTCAATTTCCTGTTGCTGCTGTCCCAGTTTTTCCTGGAAAGCTTCTGCCTCCTGCTGGGTAATTGAATTTCCTTTTTTTAAGAAATTATCTCTTAAAGCAGTCAGTTGATGATAAGAATTTTCATATTCATTTGTAATCAGTTTTTGTTCTGCCTCCAGTTCCTTTTTTCGTTGCCGGATAAAAGCAACATTATTATTCAATGAATCTAATTCTACATATGCAATTACAATTCTTCTGCCAAATGAAGTATCGCGGGTATCAAAATTTACAGCCGCATTATTTTTTGGTACAGCTTTTCCACCCGAGAAATGCAGGTAATATAAAAAAGCCACCGCAATCAATAACACCAGGTTTAATACAATGGAAAATTGTTTCATGCTTTATTTATTGTATGCGGCAAGGTAGTCAGAAACGAAGACGTTGCAATAAATATACGGGAAGTTTTAGGAAAGGGTTAACAGCGGCCCATCACCATTAACCAGCTTGCTTCTCAAAGGCTCTGCTGAAGCTTCTTTCAGAATGGAAGGGATCGATAGCGCTGGCTTTTGGGTGCTTGCATCTTTTGCACAATTTGTATCAAAAATCTACTTTTTTCGGGCAATTGTTCAAGTTTTGCCAGCCTGTTTTTGTTACTAAGCCGCATATAAATTTGTGTCATCTGTATAGTAATGATTTAAATTTGAAGGAAAATTGGTGACAGTGTTGACTAATTTCAGGATCAGTTATTTTTCCGGAAATTTGAAGATGCCATTTATTTTTTTTACTTTGTCAGTACTAAAAATTGTTTTATGGAAAAAATAAAATGGCCTGTTATCATCGTCACTGCATACGCATTTTTTTACCAACTTACCCCGTATATTGGATTTTCAGACATAGCAATCATGACAATGTTTATGACATCGCCAATACCAGTAATTTGGATGGCCTATAAAATATTAAAAACCGGCAAATCCTCCCAACGAAGTTTTGATGTGTATTTTTATGAAGATATGGATTATAAATGCAATAAGGCAACTGGTGTTGATGGATGAATTTATTAACAGCTGCAATAATTTTCACGACATGTATTTTTATAAATGACATCTTCAAAAAAAGATTTCGCCATAAAAAAATACAAAGAAAAAAAACCGCAACATCACTGTTGCGGTTTTTTAAATACTATTTTTAAAAGCTTATTTCACCTCTTCAAACTCGGCATCCGTTACATTCTCAGCGTGATCTCCCTGACCCTGCTGCGCACCATTTGCATCACCTTGTGGTTGTTGCGGGCCGCCGGTTTCACCTGCCTGGGTTGCTTTGTACATTTCTTCGCTGGCTGCTGTCCATGCTGCGTTCATTTCTGCCACTGCCGGATCTATGGCTGCAATATCCTGAAGTTTGTGTGCTTCTTTCAATTTGCTTAAAGCAGCTTCAATCGGGGCTTTTTTATCTGCGCTGATCTTATCCCCGTATTCCTTTAATTGTTTTTCCGTCTGGAATATTAAACTATCCGCCTGGTTTATTTTTTCTATTTTTTCTTTTTCAAGCTTATCACTTTCTTCGTTGGCCTTGGCTTCATTTCTCATTTTTTCGATCTCCTCTTTACTTAAGCCACTTCCTGCTTCAATACGGATATTGTGGCTTTTGCCGGTGCCTTTATCCTTAGCCGTTACATGCAATATGCCATTGGCATCAATATCAAAAGTAACTTCTACCTGAGGAACACCCCGTGGCGCCGGTGGTATGCCATCTAAATTAAATGTACCCAAACTTTTGTTTTGAGTAGCCAATGGCCTTTCGCCCTGCAATACATGAATTTGTACACCGGGCTGGTTATCACTTGCAGTGCTAAAGGTTTCAGACTTCTTGGTTGGTATGGTAGTATTGCTTTCAATCAGGCGTGTCATTACGCCACCCATGGTTTCGATACCGAGGCTCAACGGAGTTACATCCAGCAACAATACGTCTTTAACATCGCCGGATAATACTCCTCCCTGTATAGCAGCACCTATCGCTACCACTTCATCAGGGTTAACACTACGGTTTGGCTTTTTACCAAAGAATTTTTCTACAATTTCCTGCACTTTGGGTATACGGGTACTACCACCCACTAAAATAACTTCGTTGATATCGTTGATACTTACCCCTGCATCTTTTAATGCCAGTTCGCATGGCTTCAAACATCTCGCAAATAAATTATCAGCCAGTTTTTCAAACTGCGCCCTTGTTAATTTTTTCACCAAATGTTTAGGCACCCCATCTACGGCGGTTACATAAGGCAGGTTAATTTCTGTTTCGGAAGAAGAAGACAATTCCACTTTTGCTTTTTCAGCAGCTTCCTTTAAGCGCTGCCATGCCATCGGGTCTTTGCGCAAATCGATTGCTTCATCTTTTTTAAATTCTTCAGCTAACCAATCCATCAGCACTTTATCAAAATCATCACCACCCAAATGTGTATCACCATTGGTGCTTTTCACTTCAAAAACTCCTTCGCCCAGTTCAAGAATAGAGATATCAAAAGTACCACCACCCAAATCAAATACTGCGATTTTCTGATCCTGGTGTTTTTTATCCAAACCATAGGCAAGCGCTGCCGCGGTTGGTTCATTGATAATACGACGCACATTCAACCCTGCAATTTCACCGGCCTCTTTAGTAGCCTGGCGTTGGGCATCATTAAAATAGGCGGGCACGGTAACTACTGCTTCCGTTACTTCCTGGCCCAGGTAATCCTCCGCAGTTTTCTTCATCTTCTGCAATATCATGGCACTTATTTCCTGCGGTGTATATAGCCTGCCATCTATGTCAATACGAACTGTATCATTGTCACCTTTTACTACTTTGTAGCTGCTGTGGTTTACATCTTCTGTCACTTCATTCCACTTATGCCCCATAAAACGCTTCACACTCATAATGGTGTTTTGCGGATTGGTTATAGCCTGGCGTTTTGCAGGATCACCCACTTTACGCTCGCCATTTTTAAGAAATGCAACAATGGAAGGTGTTGTACGGCGGCCTTCATCGTTAGCAATTACTACCGGCTCGTTGCCTTCCATTACAGATACGCAGCTATTGGTAGTTCCAAGATCTATCCCAATTATCTTTCCCATGATTAATTTATTTTATTGTTCGTGGTATTTAGTCAATGATTGTGCCATAAGGATTTAGGGTGAAAAAATGGCAGGGAGGGAGGGAACTGTGCCCTCAGCCATTGAATGGGACTTATTCGAAGGCCCTGTTTCGCCTCCTCTCCGGAAGGCAGGCCTTCAAATAAAATCCATCTAAAGTGAAAAGTATTTTATCCAATTGATGGTTTACCGTCAACATCACCATAAATAAACACCCCCTTATCAAAAAGAGTAACTACTTAAGTGCTTTCGTTGGGAAACAGGGGATCCTTTACTTTAAATGTGTAATGCTTCTGGCTTAAGTAACTAAAACTGATAACAATCACAGTCGTAATCAGCTTTGATATGGTTGGGTAAATATGAAAATATTCTACCAATAATTTTAAAAAACAATAATTAAGTAAAAGATTCATCATTACAATTACAAAATACCGGAATAATTGAACATGCCCTTTTATAGTTGAGTCTGTCCATACTATATATTTCGACAGCAGGAACCCGACAGGAAAAGTTATACAAAAAGAAAATAAAAATGCCGCGATATGTGGCTGAAAAGCAATAAGTCCCAATTCTACAACTTGCTTGCGGAATACAAAATTGTAAAGAATAAAAAACAGGGAGATATCGAGCACTACATTTGCCCCACCGCAGGCTGCATATCGAAAAGTATTCAATGGCATCAGCCTTTTAAAAGGAGGATAAAAAAAATCAATCAGTGTTATAATGCCCTGTTTAATCATTCGTGAAAATAGCTGCAAAGTTAAATTAATTCCACCTGCTTATACTATCAAAAAAAATATCCTGCAGGAGCAGGATATTTTTTGAATGCTAACTTTCAAGTATCAAAAATCAGAACGTGTAACGTGCGGCAATGCCACCAAAATCTCCACCAAAGCCATGATACCTTTCGTTTCCAAAATCATAAGATGGCTGCCAGTCGGCTGACAGGTTAAGCGGGATATTCTTGAATTTATAATCCAAACCTATCACGCCGTCTAAACCTGCTGAAACATAACTTCCCTTTCCATCTCTGATATCATTGTAATACTTATCATTATAAAAGCCAACATGAACACCTGGCCCTACGTACCATTTTAACCCTGGAGCGGCCGGAATATCCCAATGAAATTCAAGCAAACCGGTAGCCCTTCCACCCCTTTCCCAGGCATAGCCCAATGCTTCCAGTGCAATGGCTTTATTGACAAAATGCTTAATGGTAACAGCCGCACCCCCTGAGCCCGGATAAACCTTAACACCCAAGGCGGTAGTGTAACTCGAAGAATTAAACGACCGGCTTTTTTGCGCCGAAGCATGCGAAACAACCAATACAGAAATAACTGCAGCCACAAAGAATTGTTTTTTCATCATATCATTTTTTTAGTTCAAAAAACAATCTCGTAAAAACCGTGCCAAAGAGCTAAATTAACCGGAGCGATTAAAACTAACAGAAGAACCTGAATTTCAAATGTGAAAATGAGAAAATTTGAAAATGACTCAATGCCAGAGTGCGACACTGCATCAAAAAAATGACAACTTGTTACCAGTTTTTTTCGCTGTGACGCCTAAATTAACCGGAGCGATTAAAAATAACAGAAGAACCTGAATTTCAAATGTGCAATACTGCTCAAGAGACAAAACAGTGAACGGTTTAGATTGGAAAAGTCGCTAATTCACCCTTTGCTAAGTAGAATAGAAAGCATACATTATTTTGATCCTGCTATAAAGCAGGCTGTCCGAAGACCTCCCCTTCAGGGGCCGGGGGCAAAATCTTGTATTATTGGCAGTTTTTTCTGCCCAACGCCTAAAATCAAATGCCTAATCGGTTCATAAAACCAGTTGCCATTGCCCCAATCAGGTACCAAGTATCACCCAATCAATTATCCAGTATCCAGTACCAGGTATCCGGTATCTAACTATACAATTCCTCCTTTAATGTTTTCACCCGTTCATCCACCAGGTATTCATCATAAGTCATTAACCTGTCAATCATGCCTTTGGGTGTAATTTCAATGATCCTGTTGGCTACTGTATTCATAAACTGGTGATCGTGGGTTGTCAATAGTACTACACCCGGGAAATTCAGCATGCCGTCATTGAAAGCGGTAATACTTTCGAGGTCGAGGTGGTTAGTTGGTTCATCCAGTATTACCAGGTTAGGGTTTTGAAGCATCATTTTACTCACCATGCACCTTACTTTTTCGCCGCCGCTCAATACGTTTGTTTTCTTCAGAATTTCATCACCGCTAAATAACATCTTGCCTAAAAAACCACGTAGAAAATCCTCATCCACATCCTTTACATAAGGGGGAACAAACTGGCGTAACCAATCCATCAGGTTAAGTGAACCGGTAAAAAATTCTGTATTATCATTGGGTAAATAAGCAGATGTAATGGTGGTTCCCCATTCATACTTTCCGTGATCCGGTAATATCCTTCCGGTGATGATCTCAAAAAATGTTGTTACTGCCAGGGGGTTTTTGCTGAGAAAAGCGATTTTTTGCCCCTTCACGATGTCGAAATTAACATTGCTGAAAAGAGGTTTGCCATCCAGCGACTTGGATAATTTTTCCACATTGAGGATTTGATTACCCACCTCCCGTTCGGGCTTAAAAATAATACCGGGATATTTTCGGTTGCTTGGCGTAATGTCTTCAAAAACTAATTTATCCAATGCCTTTTTGCGGGAAGTAGCCTGTTTTGATTTGGAAGCATTCGCACTGAACCGGGCAATAAATTCGAGCAGGTCCTTCTTCTTATCTTCCATCTTCCGGTTCTTGTCGGATGCCTGTCTTGAAGCCAGTTGAGAACTTTCGTACCAAAAAGTATAATTACCGGTATAAATTTTTATTTTTTTCTTATCCACGTCTGCCACATGCGTACACACGGCATCTAAAAAGTGACGGTCGTGACTCACCACCAGCACAATATTCTGGTAATCTGCTAAAAAGTTTTCTAACCAGCTAATTGTTTCCACATCCAGGTTATTCGTAGGCTCATCCAATAATAATATATCAGGGTTGCCAAACAAAGCCTGCGCCAGCAATACCCTCACTTTGAGATTAGCGGCAATATCCTTCATTAATACGGAGTGCATTTCTTCCTTTACGCCCAGCTCGTTCAGGAACTGGGCAGCATCGCTTTCCGCGGTATAACCACCCATTTCGCCAAATTCATGTTCAAGTTCACCGGCTTTCATGCCATCCGCTTCGGTAAAATCCTCCTTCATGTAGAGGGCATCTTTTGCGATCATAATATCCCACATTTTTTTGTGGCCCATCATTACTGCCTGCAGTACCGTCACTTCGTCAAACTCAAACTGGTCCTGCCTTAGGGTTGCAATACGTTCACCCGGGGTAACGTCCACCGTTCCTTTATTGGGTTCAATTTCACCATTCAGTATCTTTATAAAAGTAGACTTGCCGGCGCCGTTGGCCCCAATTACACCATAACAGTTGCCCTTGGTGAAACCAATATTTACTTCATCGAATAGAACCCGTTTGCCATAAGCAAGGGTTACGTTATTTACACTTATCATATATTTAAATGGGCGCAAAGGTAAAGAATAATGAAGAATGATGAATGAAGAATGAAAAATGATGATTGTCGGGTGCTGTACCTTCTGTTACTGCATCTCTTTGGATAGTTTAGGTCTTCACTTTGAAGTTTGCCGAAAAATTACCGCATCATGCTATTTACCCAAAATCAGATGTTCCTCCATTTCATTATTTTTGCACCATGTCAATAATAACCAGCTTACAAAAGAACGTTACTGAAAGTTTAACTGCATTATATAACCAATCGTTTTCTGAAAAAGATTTCCAGGTTAACCTGACCAAGGCTGAATTTGAAGGCGACTATACCATTGTAATGTTCTCCCTGGTTAAATCACTGAGATTATCCCCCGACGCGATTGGAAACCGGTTAGGTGAAAAATTAGTCAGCAGCTACCCTGATTTTTTTACAAAATTTAATATTATCAAGGGCTTTTTAAACCTTACCATCGCGGATGCTTACTGCATCGCATTGCTGCAAAACAATTTTGACAACACAGCATATGGCACTAAACAAATGAATGGTAAAAAAGTAATGGTGGAATACGCTTCGCCCAATACCAATAAACCTTTACATCTCGGGCATTTAAGAAATATTTTTTTAGGATGGAGTGTTTCAGAAATTTTGAAAGCAAATGGATATGAGGTATATAAATCAAGTATTGTAAATGACCGTGGCATTCATATTTGCAAAAGCATGATCGCATGGCAGCTATTTGCAAATGGAGCTACCCCGCAATCCACACATATTAAGGGAGACCATTTTGTCGGAGACTATTATGTGAAATTTAATAATGAATACAAAAAAGAAGTAGAAGAATTAATTGATGCCGGAAAGCTGAAAGATGAAGCGGAAAAAGAAGCGCCAATTATGAAAAAAACTCAACAGATGTTGCTTGATTGGGAACATGGAAAGCCGGAAGTAATAGAGCTTTGGAACAAAATGAATGGATGGGTTTATAAAGGATTTGATGAGACCTATAAGCGTATTGGAAGCGATTTCGACGAGACATTTTATGAAAGCA
>JACMLJ010000024.1 GCA_014379625.1 Ferruginibacter sp.
ACTTCCGTACTTTTATTGCCGTCCCGCACACCTACCCCCAGGAACCAAAAAACGGAATCACTATGCTGTTGCAAATTACCCGAAACGCCCTGCTGCTCATCCATCAAAATATTATTGAAAGCAGCGGGTTTGAGGGTCCGTTCTGGTTTCCAGTTTTTATCCTGCGAGGCATGTTCATAAATGGTAAACCATATGCCGGCGGGTGAATGAATCAACACAAATGGCCCTTTCATTAAGGTCATTTGCTGCGGTGACTTCAATTGATACCTTTTTCTATCCGGATGAAACATGTGGCAATTAGCCAGGTTAAATGTTTTAACACTATCAAGCAGGCGATCGTCCCAGCTATTGCCGGTGTTAAACCCTTCCATGCCCTCTTTGGCAAATGTGGCAATCCTGATTTCTTCTACAATGGCATTTGAAAAATTTTGTTGCAATGTATAAACCGGAAAACGAAAATGCAATTGACCATTTTGCTTGTTTAACTGAATATCTTTTCCGGCAGCGCTTAACACTAACCTTTCCCTTACCAGGAAACTATTGGGGAAAATTTGCCTGTAAATTTTTAGTTGCAATCCTTTTAGCTTTCGGGTTGATTCAAAAAGCATTTCAATTTCCTCTCCACCATTATTCAGCTTCCTAATGCTGTTTGATTTATATTTCCAGATTGGATCATTGGCGGTAATCAATTGTTGATTCACCACCAACTCAAACCACGGAGCTGCATTATCAACAACCAATAATTCTTTATTGTTTTTTTTATCAACGATCGATAATGGTTGAATGGTAGCATTTTTAAAAGAAATTACCTGTCGCACAGCGGCATTCTCAAACACCACCTGGTTGGAATGGATGCTGATTTGAGCAGTTAAACCCTGTGCACAAAACAACAGTGCCATCCCTAACCGGTATATATAATAATTACTCATTTTTCTGCTCTTATCCATCTGCCACTATTAGCTTCCAGTTCAATAGCGGCAGGATTTATTTTTTCACCCGTAAGGGCATCTGTGAATTTTTTATATTGATACCGGCTGCTGCTGAATGTTACTTTTTTTAAGGGCGCATCATTCAGGAAAAAATAATGATCAGCAGTTGGAGAAGCCTGCCGGTAAACAATTGCACCTGTGCAGGTGTAGGGCGATTTCCAGTTGCCCATCGTATGCTTCAGGGTCCATGCTTCCATAAAACTATTTTGTTTTCCTTTCATCGAGAAAGAAGCATCCGGGCTTAAAATAACAGCCTGCCCCTTACCGAGTTTATTAATAGTAACGGAAGGTTGTCCATTTTGAAAGCGTTCTGATACCAGCGCTGAATTTGGTTTAATTTGTAATACAAATCCATTGAGTAAATGATTGCCGATTGTATAAGGTACGTTGTTGGAATATTGAAAGTCGGTAATGGTGGCACCAAATATTTTCTCAAAGGCAGATCCTTTGCCGGTATTTAACACCTTGCCCTGCTCGTTCCACCAGCCACCCGGTGCATCCAATACGAGCCTGCCGCCCTGCTGTACATAAGTTTGCAGCAATGGAAATAAATCTTCGTTGATACTTACCTGTGCAGGCATGTAGATTACTTTGTAGCGCTGTGCCAACCCTTTTCTAACATCGGTTGCAGTTACATATTCAAAAGGAATGTTTGCATTGATGAGTGCCCGGCTAATACCCACCCTTGCCATAACCGGGTAGTTTTTAAAATGCGTTCTGTTGGGGCCAGCCAATGCCGACCAAATGGCTTCGTTATCCCAATTTACAAACACACCTATATAAGGTTCTTTATGCGCCTGCCACAATTCATCCCGGTATCGGTCGGCTGCTTTTGCAATATTGCCTGCACGAATGGCCCGTTCACCCGGCTCATTATTCCGATCCAGCAACGCATATTCGCCCGACTCCCATCCTGCCCTGCGGTAGTTCCACGACCAAAGGCCTACCCCTTTAAAACCACCCGCCAGGTAAGATAAAAGTAACTGCGTGATTGTGCCGGCATTCACCGTATAGCCTGCTGTACCTTCTTGTCCCTTTCGATCCCAACCCTTGCCCCCGCTAAATTGCTGGGGGCCGCCGGTGCTTTCCCAGGTGGCGGCCCATCCTCCTTTAAACCAATCGGTACACAGGGATGACTGCATATAAATTGGACGGGTAACTTCGTAATCCAGTTCTTCATAATGCCAGGCAAGGTGGATGGAAGGATAGAAAGAGCCTACATTTTTCATGGTTTCTGCAATACCCTCCATATCAGTAGCACGGGAAGCAAAAGGAAGAAAAAGTCCCATCTCGCCACCGGCACGTACGGGTTGTTCGGGGAAATCGCTTTTAATATTTTCCCGGATATTTTTTAAGTACATATCTGCTTTAAACCGGAGAATATCTTTTACCCTGCCATATTCATTACCGCCCGATGGAACGATTTCATCCGTTCCCGGAACAGTAGAAATAAGGGGATCATTATAAAAATCTTCCCATGTTTTATAGGGCGCCGGGGTGATGCCCACTTCATATTGATTCCAGGCAGCAGCCAGTTTTTCAATGCTGCGATATTTTTCCTTTATCCATTCCCTGAATAAAATAATATCAGCAGGCCTCAGGTAAGCATCGGGGCGATGGTTGTACTGGAATGTTGAAAGGGGTTTTGTTTGTTTCCATTTATCCCAATGTTTCCAAATTACCTTATTTTGGTAGGCCAGCATTGCCGTATGTTTTCGGATTTGAGGCATGGATAGCGTAGCGGGTATCGCAAGTTGTTGCAGCAATTCCGGTGTAATGGGTTCCCAACCTCCTTCTCCATACCAAAAAGGGATGATGCCTTCTTCCATAGCGATCCGCAGAATATCTCTCTCGCTCCACTCAGGTGTTGCCATGGTTTGTTTCAGGTTGGTAAAGCCCAGTTGTTTCATCATACGAAAATGTTTACGCATATCCTGCTCAGTACATCCTGCCCAGGGAAGAAACACCACACCAAAAGGCATGGGTGCAATTTGTTTGAACTTCTCCTGCATGGGGCTCCAGTGGAGCTTGTCATATACAGCGGTTAGGTATTCATCGGGCTGCTGCGCCTGCAATGCTGCACCCACATTAAACAACAGGAGGGCGAACAAGATTTTTTTTATGATTGAATGAAATTGACTCATTGTTATGCTTTAGCTTTTTTATTTAAGTATTGTAATGTTGGAATTACTGAGCTCATATTTTTTGATAGTTGGTATGGAGGATTTTGCCAGTAAATTATTGAGGTAACCGCCCTGGATATTGTTGCCCCAAAAAACAGCAAACTCCGTTTGGCGCGCCTTGCTGTAATTTATCCGGTGAATCCTGTTTGAACCATTTTCGATGCGTTCTGGATGTGCCCATTCGGCTGGTGAAGAATCAGTTTGCGGCCATTGAATGTTTACATTTTCTATTACCAGGTTTTTTATATTATCTGCTACAATGGCTGCCAGTGCGCCCACTGCCTTCGGATGTTCTGTTGCTTTTGGAAATTGTGAACTGCCTGCACCGGCAAGCATTGGCCGGGGATCTTCAATCATCGGATAACGCAGCGTTATATCACGCATTACTACATTTTCTATTAAGCCGCCCTGGTAGCAAGTCAGCAAAATTCTCCCTTCGGTTTCGCAGATCACATTCGAGATCAGTACGTTTCTTATAATGCCCGGTTTACTGGTTGGAGTCAATCCATTTACCATTATTTGAATAGGCCGGTTAAAGATAAGCGGGGCATTGGTGTTTGACACGATATTGGAAATGGTGATGCGGTCGTATACCGCACCATCTTTTACATATATGCCAATTGCCCTGGATGATTTGTTAATGATACAATTGCTGAAGGTAACATCGGTCATATCTTTATTCGATTCAATGCAGCCCATCTTTAACCCAACACAAAGCGTTTCGATGATGCAGTTGGTAACCGTTACCCGGTGGCAGGAGCGGCTGTCTTCTGTAGTCTTCAGGCAGATGGCATCATCGCAGGTTTTAATATAACAGTCTGAAATGATTACATCATTGCAACCGGTAATATCAATCCCATCGGAATTAGGGCTGTAAATATTATTATCAATATTAACGCCCCTTACTTTTATCAAATCGCAATTGTACAGGTGCAGGTTCCATCCGCCGCCTGTTCTGATCGTAACATCCTGTATGGTGCTATTAAAGCAGCGGTATATTTCAATGAGTGGGCTCACCTTCTTTGGCTTTGCCAATAACCACCTGGGCAATACCATCCTGCCTTTGTTATCCTTTTCCCAATCCTGCCAAAAATATTGACCATTCCCATCAATGGTACCCTTACCCGAAATGGTAAAATTTTGAACACTGTCTGCATAGATCAGGTGATACGGTTGCCTGTCCACATTATGCCCCCACCGGATAGAATCATAATCACTGATACTGGGCGACCCCAGCAGTGTTGCCCCCGCTTCTATTTCCAGATTAATGTTGGACCGTAGGTGAATGGTTCCGCTCATATAAACACCCGGTGCAGGAATAATCACTTTACCCCCACCCCTGGCAGCCACTTCATCTATTGCCATTTGTATACTTTTTGTATTGAGCGTAGTACCATCTCCTTTTGCGCCATGGTTGGTAATTGATACGGCCTGCTGGGTAAAAGCAATCACCGCAATCCATTGTAAACTACCGCTGATGAGGATCACTTTTAATAGTTGGTTCATGAATGGTTTATTTTTAAAATAGTGATCACCCTGATTGAAGAATAATTTGCCCCTGTACCCATTTACCTCACTGATTGCTTTTCCAAATTTTGCCAGACCGTAACACCGCCGGGTTTAATTTTTTTTTGCCCGATAATTATTTTCGCGGTCAGAGGTATTGGCAAATCAACTGCTGTCGAAGTGTAATTTACCGCTACCCAATAACCATCCCGCCAGTTTACAAAAACATAATTGGGCAGGTTTAATATAGTTGCCCCGGCTTCCAGGTAAACTTTTCGCAACACCTGTTTCTCCATTTCACCATGGATGCTTTGCGTGCCAACATAATAGACGGCGCCTTTTCCTACCCGGTTCTTTACTACAGTGGCTTTACCTGCGTAAAACTGGTCGCTGAAGCTGGCCCAAACTTCCGTGCCTTTTTCAGGAGACAACTGATCACCCCATACATTCCATAAGTAACTACTGTCGCCCAATTTAACCGTTCCATTCCTGTGCAGTGGAAGATGATCATATCCATCTATTGTTGCGCCGATCAGTTGCCACACCGGTTGTTGCAACAGTGATTCCCATAGGTGGCCATTGTTATCTTTCATACCCGTTCTGCTGGTAAGTACCAGGTGGCCGCCGGCTTTCACATATCGTGTCCATTTTTGTATCAACTGATCATCGGTCATTTCAAAAGCAGGCGCTACCATAAAGGGATATTGCTTAACATCAAAGCTGTCTGTTTCCTGTAAAAAAGTTACGGGAGCCCCCAACGTTTTCAGGTTTTCATAATAAGTGTAGTAATGCTTCCAGCTATCCCAGGCAGCATTGTGCTTACTCGC
>JACMLJ010000025.1 GCA_014379625.1 Ferruginibacter sp.
AGGGGCATTCTCCACCTTCCTGCCTTTGGTTGTTGCATCTTTATGATTACCGCTGTAGGTAGCATCTGTATAACTGTAAACGCCAAAAATAATAATATCTGCATGTTTGTTTTTGGTAAAAGCCTGCACCGGATTGAAAGCTGCGTATGCTTCAATTCCCTTACTTACACTGTTTCCAACATTTGTTATCAGCCGGTAATTAGCGCCGATGGGCGTGATTGTTCCTACCCGGTTATTGTATTGCAGGTAAAAGCCACTTATATTAAACTGAATAAAACTTTTAATTTTGCCCTGGTACCCCGTGTCAAAATTATACCCCTTGGCAGGAAAGAAAGTCCCTGGCAAGGTCAAATATCGGTTACCAGGGTTACAAAATAGCCTGCATTATCTTGTATAACTTTGTTTCTTTTTATTTGTAGCTCCATTTGTCATTAAATAATTGATTATTAATTGTTTCAATGTTTCTTTAGTATCTCTCGCCACTTGTTGATCGTTTACTATGAAATGTCATGGTCAGCTTAAAACTGTTTTGTTGGACTATAATTATTTATAGTAAATTTGTTTGATGAACTTAAAGGATTACAAAGCAGGTGTACTTACAAAGCAGTTTGGCTATAAAAGTTTTCAGCCAAATGAGATTAATAAAGAGTGGATAGTTGGTAATGCTGAATTAGAAACTTTACTGGCCGAAGCAAATTTAAAGCTTGGTGAACTAAATGCCTTTTCAACATTTGTGCCCGATGTAAATGTATTTATCAGGATGCACATAGTAAAGGAAGCCACTCAATCCAGCCGTATTGAAGGTACAAAGACCCAAATGAATGAAGCTGTGTTGGACGAAAGGGATATTAATCCTGAATTAAAAGATGACTGGCGGGAGGTGCAGAATTATATCGAGGCGATGGAATATGCTATTCAGGGGTTAGAAAAATTACCATTATCATCGCGGTTACTTAAACGGGCGCATAAAATTTTATTAAAAGGTGTACGCGGAGAAAAAAAATCACCGGGTGAATTTCGTACAAGTCAAAACTGGATAGGAGGTGCAACCCTAACCGATGCTGTTTTTATCCCACCTCATCATAATTCAGTGCCTGATTTAATCGGCGACCTTGAAAAATTTTTGAATAATAGTGATATAAAAGTGCCACATTTAATACGGATTGGTATGGCTCATTACCAATTTGAAGTAATTCACCCATTTCTTGATGGCAACGGAAGAATTGGCAGGTTATTGACTACGCTCTATTTGGTTGATCAAAAAATTCTTACCAGGCCCACCCTGTATTTATCCGATTTTATTGAAAAAAACAGGTCGGTTTATTACGACAATCTCCTTTCAGTTTCGGCAAAAAATACAATGGAACAATGGTTAAAATTTTTTCTTGTCGGAATAATTGAAACGGCAAAAAATTCCATTGCTACTTTATTAAAAATTATAGCACTAAGAGATAAGCTTGAAAAAGAAACGATTACAGTATTGGGCAAACGCAGCCCAAATGCAAAAGCATTATTACATTTGCTATATGGTAAACCGGTAATTACTTCTACAGATATTATAGAAAGTCTGGGTGTAACAAAACAAACAGCCAGTGCATTGTTAAAGGATTTTTTAAACCTGAAGATTTTAAAAGAGCAAACTGGGTTTAAACGGAACAGGATATTTGTTTTTGATGAGTATTTAAGGCTGTTTGAAAAATAACAGTTGGCATTTTTTATGCTATTTTTATTTGAGTAAGAAACATATATCTAATGTCGTTGCCGATACCGGTTTTTTCATAATCCCCACTTTAAACCAGGCAGCTTCTATAGCAAAAGAAATATTTTTATTGGATTAGGTAGATGATTCGCATATGCTTTTCTACATTGGGTATTTCTTTTTGCATGAGCAGGATGACTCTTGTAAACTGCGTGGTTATTAAGAATGCTTTAATTTTTGATGATACTTGCATAATATTTACTTTTTTAATTAATAATTTGGAAAATTCCCTTGAAATCTTTTTAAGATTTTACCATACAAAAGTGCATCAACCGGTAAGCCGTTTACAATGATAAATAGCAAGAAATTGGGTTGACATTTACAAAGGCAGGAAAGCCTGAAGAAGAAAAAACAACATACGGAAGGTCGCAAGGTCATCACCCCTGCACAAGCCCGTTGCCGGCAAGAATCAATAAAGGGAGCATTAAACAGGGGGAGAAAGGCTTTTACTGGTGCACTTTTTTGCGGATACGGCTGATTGTTTCAGGCGAAACGCCAAGAAATGAAGCGATCATAGTTTGCGGAAATCTTTGTAGTAAAGCCGGATTGTTTGCCAGTAAATTTAAATATCTTTCTTCAGCCGAAAAACTGATTGCGGCGTGAATTCTTTCCTGTGCCGCTATTTGATAATTATAATCCATAGCGCTTAATGAAGCCACAAAGAAGGGTGCTGTACCTACCAGCTCCTGGAAATCGGCTTTGGTAAGCAGTAAAACATCAGCATCTTCCACTGCATCAATATTATATTTAGACGGGGTGAGCATTGTAAAACTTTCCCTGTCTCCCACCCACCAGTTTTCAGTGCATAAACTAACAATATGTTCTATACCTTTTTGATCAATGCTGTATTGCCGTATTGCCCCTTTAACGATAAAACTTACATACTTACAAACTTCACCTTCCTGTAAAAGGTACTGGTTCTTTCGGAAATGTTTGGCAGTAAATTTATTCTTTATCAACTCAAAATCATCATCCCCAATTTCTGTGGATGCATATTTATTGATATATTTTCTTAGCGCTTCATGCATAAAGAATAGGTGTTACATTCAATAAGCCGGGTACCTGACACATGACTGTGAAGATTAGCTTCTGCAACTCATTCCTGCACCTCAAGGCAGCCTTACACTACAGCTTAACAAACATGAAGGATTGAATCCATCGTGTTTTTATTGTTATGTTCATTTTTATTTAAATGCAAAATTAAAGATTTTGATACAAGAAAGGTTAATACGATTTTGGCAAATACTTGTATAATTTACAGTTTTGCCTTATTCCGCACAAGTATTTAAAGAAAGTCACAACATTCCCTGTAAATTTTATTAATGCTGGCCACGTATCTCCTTGAGGCTGAAAAATGGCCGAAGATATTACACCCGGGGCGGTTACTCTTTGTTCTTATAAAATTCATTCTTCTTCAACGGCATGTTATAAAAATGATGCAATGAGCGATCTTTCGTGTAGGCCTGAAACCCATTCTGACGTCGCAAATGCCTAACCCTTGAGAAGCTCGCTGAACTGTTGCAGGGAAGTAGGGTTATTATTATTCTGCATACACTTCTTCCAACTGCCTGGTAAGATATTTAAATGATAGGGGCATATCATTTACCGGGTTACCGGTATTTCCCTCAATAAATATATATCCCTTGTATTTTGCTTTTCGCAAAGCCCTTAACCATGGCTTAAAATCATCGCCCTCAACACCGGGTAATGACCGATTTTGTTTTTCGGCAATCTCGCAGTACACCAAAATATTTGCGGCATCCACAATACTTTGCGGCGGTTCACCCTCCCGCATCATGTGAAAGATATCTGCATTCAATTTAAAATTAGGATGCCCCACCGCCCTTACTACTTCCGCAGCGGACTGTAATGTTATCAGAAAATTTGTTTCCGTGGCTTCAAGGCTTTCCAGGGCAATCATGATGTTATATTGCTTCGCAATCATTGCCAGCTTGCGGCATAACAGTACAAAATCAGCCTGCGCCTTTTTTACATCATACCCCTGGGGTATTCTTCTTGCTCCGCCACTGCCTAAAATAATAAAACGCATCCCTGCTTTTTTTGCCCTTGATAACACAGTATCTGCATAACTTAAAACCTGTTCTTCATTTACATCAGGTCCCGCAATTTTTATCCTCCCCGGAAAAAAAATATTGCACAACAATACTTTACACCGTGCTTTTTTTATCCGTGCCAGGTTTAACTGAAATTGTTCTTCCGTTAAGGAGGGGGAAAGCATCCGGCCTACTGATTCACCCAACATACGGAAACCGGAAGCATAAATAAGGCTATCCTGATCCAGCGGAGCTATTATACCCAGGCGGGGAATCGATTTTTCAGGCATTATAAAACCAGGTAAAACCATTAAAAATATTGCAGAAAGCAATAGGCCAATGTTAAATTTCATTTGACTTGTTTTAGTATGATCTTTCAAAAAACAACTGAGGGTCACCCAATTTTTTAAAGCCGGCGCCCGCATTTTATTTACCCGGCATATATTTCCATTTTCAATCTTGTTTCTTCCAGGTCCAGTTCCCGTTCAATCTTTCTTAATATCTCTTCGCTTGCTTTGCCGCTTCGGTGCAGGCTCTCCAGTGTTTTTCTTTCCACGCCAATCAGCTCTATCTGCAATTGTGTAAACTCATTAAAAATGTTACCTGCCAATGTTTGTCCTTTGCCGAAATAATTAGCTGGCAGGTCTGTTTTTTGCAGGCGGTTAAACTTTACCTCGTACTTGCTCTTAATATTGTGCAGCAGTTCATCCGGTGCCAAAGAAAGGTTTTCTTCAATATGGGTAATGGTATCTGATACCACCCGGGTGCGTATTTCATACTCCTCCGCAGCCATAGAGTGTGGCTTGATGCCAAGTTTACGAACTACCCAGGGCAGGGTAAAACCCAGCAATACCAATGTTGATAGTATCACACAAAACGTAAGATAAATGATAAGGTTGCGGTGCGGGAAAAGTGTACCATCCGGCAATACAATGGGTATTGCCAATGCTGCCGCCATCGACACCACCCCGCGCATACCGGCCCACCCGAAAACCACCAGGCTACGTGGTTCGAAAAATTCTTTATCCCGGATGCGCTTACTTAATATACGCGGCAACATGGCCGCGGGCACTATCCATATGAACCTCACAATGATCACCACCAAACTTGTAACAAGCCCATACCATATCAATGACTGTACAGGGTAATCGCTGATGCCTTTCATTACATTCCGCAACTGCAATCCTATCAATACAAAGATCAGCCCGTTCAAGATAAAGATTACCACATCCCAAACAGCATACGCCATGATACGGCTTTGATGCGTGAATATTTCCGCTGAGCGGAATGAAAGATACAGGCCTGTACTTACTACCGCCAGTACGCCGGAAAAATGAAAATGTTCAGCAAGCAGGTAAGCGGCAAATGGCGAAAGAAAGGTAAGCGTAACTTCTATCACCGGATCGCAAACAAATTTTTTATGAACGAGGTACATCAGGTAACCGATCAAAAGCCCGGTAGCGATTCCTGCAACAGCGATCAGCAAGAAATTAAGGCCTGCCTGCCAGAGAACGAAGTTGCCCGCTGAAATTGCCGCGAGCGCATATTTGTAAGCCACCAGTCCGCTGGCATCATTCACCAGGCTTTCTCCTTCGAGTATGGTAATGATACGTGGATGAAGTCCCAAACCCCTGGTGACCGATGTTGCGGCCACTGCATCGGGTGGAGACACAATTGCGCCTATTAAAAATGCAACCGGCCAGTCGAGATTGGGGATGAGCCAGTGAGCTGCCACAGCCACCATCAGCGTGGTGAAGACGACTAATCCAATAGCCGCCAGGCTGATTGGGCGAAGGTTGGCTTTAAAATCGTGCCAGCTGGTGTTCCAGGCGGCGCCGTACAACAAAGGCGGTAAAAAAATAATGAACACCACTTCCGGTGCCAGTTCAATTACCGGTAAGCCGGGTATGATGCTGATGAGAACACCACTTAACACCAGGGCTATTGGAAACGGGAATTTAAATTTACCGCTGAGTATGCCGATAAAAGCGATACCAAACAATAATAATATAATGACGCCGACATTCTCCATGGCAGTAAAAATAGAAGAAATAATAGCAATTTAATCAACGCAGCGTTTTTGTTTTACCCGGCAGTGCGTAAAAAATATTTATTGCTCGCCTGGTGAATATTTTCCGACTGCATATTGCTGCTCATCCAAACCGAAAAAAATCATTCATTCAGTTTCCCTGCAAAGTGTTCGCGGGTTAATCAGCACTGAGTTATATTTTAATTAAATCGGGGATACAGGTAGTCAGGCACATGATAGGTAGTGCCGGGGCCTTAGCAGGTTTTATTCAAACAATTCAAGCTTATTCTTTGGCCTTCGTTTATCCTGCCACTTATAGTTTTTGAGGTATTTCTGGTCTTCCGGAATCTGGCGCATGGGGAAAAGGGTGCCATCCACATCATTGATAAATTTTATTTTATTTATTTCCTTATTTAAAAAATAAATATCAATTACGTCACCCTTGCTCCGGTTCATTCCAATGTAAGCGCTGTCGTCGTCCTGCGGGTAATATACGCTTTCAGCAGGCGAACCCTTCGCCCGCACATAGTCCAGTTCCCCATCTTTAAAATATCCATTCAATGTGCGACCGGCAATTTGGTTATACATTTTTTTGTTGGCTTGATTAATGATGATCCCATTTTCAAAAACATATAAACGATCTGCTTTTTTGTTTTTAGTAAACAGGTAAATGGTATCCCCGGCTATTTGAGAATTGTTGCTGAACACCAGGGGGTCCTGGAACAGCCGGAAAATGGAATCTTCAGCTGAATAATACAGGCTATCGCATACAGATTGGAGTGAGTCATTAAAAATCCGCACGTTGTGGAAGGCAATAAAATAGCGGATCGCTGTATCCTTTGAAGCTTTGATGACAGGGGTTTTACCCAGTGTATCTTTTTTTTGAAAAGAAAGTTTTTTTGATATGGATGCGATTGTAATACTATCCATCTCTTCCTGGCTGGTAAACAGGCTATCTGCGTTAGTGATTTTGGAAGAATCTTTGACAGGCCCTGTCACCGCTAACTTGCCTTTTTCGCCGGACAGGCTATCCAAATGCCGCGCTTTTGTTACCGCTAATGCTAAAGAGCTATCCGGGAGCAAACTCATAGTAGTATCTGGTGACTGTACATTTTTAATGACTGTTATATTTCCGGAACTATCGGTACTTCCTTTCTTTGTAAAAATGGAATCCTGAAGGTTTATGACCTTTTCTTTTTTAAGGGTATCCTTTGACACGGTTATCTTTCTGCCCAGACTATCCCTCTTTTCTATCCCGGAAAAGAGGGTATCCGCGGCAATAAAAGTGCTGTCATTTCCATCTCCCTTAAAAATCAATACCGGCTTGCGGGTAGCTAAAAATGTTTCATTTTTTTTATCAACATATATCTCGTTGCCCAAAACAGAATAACCATTCGCACTGTCTTTAATGATAGCATTGCCTTTTAATTGGGCCACACCTGATGAGTCATCTATAGCAATGTCATCTGCCACATAGGTTCGGGTACTGTCTTTTATGATGGTACGGCTCCCAAAAAATGCCTTGCCATTTTTGAGGTCATAAGTACCGTTGGTAGAATAAACGTCACCGCCTTCCTTACTCTTAATGATAGTGGGGGTATTCCAGGAGGTCACCTGTGTTTGCGTATTATACAGTAAAGTATCATTGCGCACATCATATTTTGGGTCTACCAGGTGGACATTCTTTTTAAAGAAAACATCTTTTGTTTCTGCATAATAGATGCCTTCTGTACTGGTAAGTACCGTGCTGCCATTTACCACCCGCCCGCCATTCCTGTATTTACCAATGCTTGATTTAAGGTCATATTCTAAATCCTGCGTATACAATGTTCCTTTATTATCGGTTAACCGGACATCTTTTTTTAAAAAGGCAATTCTTTCAGCACCTATATATTTAAGATATTGCGAATAGGTATGTATGCTGTCATTTTGATTGATATGTATGTTGCCAAAAGCTTCCAGGATATTTGTCCGCTTATTAATGGAAGCGCTGTCACAGTGAAAAATAGTGAGCCCCTCTTTTAAAATCACATTCCCTGCGATGGTTTCAATACTGGTTATGGAATCTATTGTTTTTTGCCTCAGGCTATTTCCCTGAATAATTTGTATAAACCTTAGTGTATCCGAAGATGAGGAAGGAGGTAAAATATTTTGCGCAACTAAAACAAAACTGCTACAAAACATTGCGAAAAACAATAAGATAATCCCGGATGTAGATGTTGATTTCAATGAGTTGGTTTAAGAAAGGTGCAATTTCTTTATTTATTTACTAACAGCGTCACAAAGTTTAGCAGTCAGTTCACCCGTTGTTCATGCATCTTTAATTCACTTTAGCACGATACAGTAAAAAGGTGCCGGGGTTACATCGAGTTATTCGCAGGTGTCCCGTTTAGGGATTAGGGATTTTCAGGTAAGGCGCATTCACGGTATCTGGCAACGGAACAAGCAACGGCCCGCCCTTATCTTTTTTTCCAAAAACTGAAATATTTACATATCTTTTTGGATTTACACGAACATCATCCAATAATACATTTAATTTATTGGAGGTAGCATTAAGGTTATTGTAAAGCTTAGTATCATTCAATAGTAAGCCCAGTGTGCCTTTATCGCTGTTTACCTTACCAATCGTATTTTTCAGGTCAGTAACAGTAAGGTCTAAGGATGCAAGGGTTTTTTCAATATCAAGCCTGGAAAATTTTGCAGTAGTTGCTTCAAGGTTGGTGAGGGTCTGGTCTATTTTTGCATTATTATTTTTTAACCCGCCGGTAAACGAACTTAAATTATCCATGGTTTTTGCTAATGCGCCTGTTTGGGTATTGAGCAGGGTTTGTAATGATGCCGATGAAAGAGCAAGCGCAGCCGTGGTTTTATTCAGATTTTCCATCACGGCCCGGATATTATTTTTTGTATTGGGATCAAAAATACTGTTAACAGTTAATAAAACCGAATCCAGGGATTTTACTGCAGCTTTTACCTGTAACAGCACTGGATCTACTCTTTGAAGTGCTTCGTCAAACATACCGCCGGAATCGGCGGTGGCGAGGGTATCACCATTTTTTTTATAAGTATTACCGTTGCCTAATTTTATTTCCAGGGAGGTTGTGCCCAATAATGAGGGGCTAATAAAAGCAATGGAATTATCCGGGATATTCACTGTTTGATTCATGGTAATGGCTACAATGATTCGCCGCATATCCTGGCCACCATCCGTACTGTATATTGTGCCCACCTGCTTTCCATTAATTATAACAGCGTTACTGGTAGCAAGTCCTTGTATATTTCCGAATACTGCGTAAAAACGCATGGTTTTAGTGGTTAAATTCTTACCCTTTAAAAAATTAAATCCTAAAATGAGTAATACAATAGAAATTGCGGTAAGCGAACCTACTTTTGTTTCATTAGAAATCTTCATGGTGGTAACAACATTGTTTGAAACTCAAAAATACATATTAATTTTTTGTTGGCAGGGGTTACTGCTCCCTTTCATGAATAAAACACCAAAAATAATGAACGCTATTGCTTTGTAAAAATGATTACCCCATTCTTTTTTTCATCGGAAGCAATTCTAACTTCTGTACGGTTGGAACCCTCTGTTACGATCATCAATGCCGTGTTGGGAGGTATCTCTCCTTCATTTTCGGCATAGATTAATAATTCATTTTCGGTCCTGGATGGATCAACGGTTAAATTCAGGGTGAGCGCCTTTTCCGTTAATTTTTTATTACTCAATAAAATTTTTCCGTTATAGTATACGGTTACCATATCCCCGTCTACATCGCCATCATCATACAGGTCAACTTTAAAATCAGGCTGCCGCACGTCGATTCTTTTAAGAATGTTTTTTGTTCTGCTGTTGTATTTTTCAGTCGCCGGGGTTATTTTCTCATCATTTTCCTTTACCGGGAGTTTATTTCCCGAATTTCCATTTTCAACAATGCTCTTATATCGTTTAACCGCTTCCGTGATACCATCCGCCAGTTCCTGCTGGCCCTTTTCGCTGTTAAGGTAGCGTTCATCTTCTTCATTATTTATAAACCCTGTTTCAATCAATATGGCAGGCATATTGGTAGATTGCAACACCCTTATCCCAACCTGGCGCTGGTTGAGACCATAAGTTTGCCTCCCTGTTTTTGCAATTTCCTCTTCTACCAGCATTCCCATATTAATGCTTTTCAACTGGAATCGTTTTGCGTAAATAGCTATGATAGGTTTCATTTCAGGGCTATTAAAATCCACACTATTACTGAGACTGTCATCCGCCTCAATATTAAAGTCCTCTTCATTATCAATGATGGCTTTCAGCTTGTCGCTTGTTTTATGCGAAGCGAAGATCCAAACGCTGGTGCCACTTCTTTGGAGTGGCAATTTATAATATTGATAAACGGGTTCTTCTACCTTAGTGGCGGTAATTTTTTTCTTCCTTTTTTTACCCTTGCCGGTGTAAGAGGTTTTATAATGGGTAACCTGCCGGGTACCTATTTTACGTCTCGCTGTTTTTAAAGGCCCTGAATCGGCATGAATGCATATAAACAAGTCGCCATGGTATTGATTGGCGATTCTCGCTTTTTCATTTACATTTTGAAAAATATCGGTGGTGCGTGTGGGAATAGTTTTAACATCCGGTAATTCTCTTTGTAAAGTGGCCACTAATTTTTTTGAAATTGCCAGGGTGATATCCTTTTCTTTCGAACGAAGCGAGCCTTCGTACTGGCCAACAGCGCCTACATCGGATCCGCCATGACCGGCATCTACAATAATTGTTTTAAGAAGTTTGGGTGTTTGTGCAAAGCAAGACAGGGAAAAGCAAAGGGTGGATATAAAAACGGGAATAATCAATTTTTTTCTGATCATATTAAAACCGGTTTATTGGAGGTTAGTAATTATAAGACTTTCTTCACACATAGTTGCGGGTAATATGGCTATTTTTGCGCACAACTGCAATGAACAACTATAACAAAGGTAAGGCAAAATACATTTTAGCATTCATGATGATGGCGTTGTTCATTAGTGTAACGATTGGTAGTACTACAGGTAATATCCATTTCAACCAGTTTTACAAAAATTTAACTACCGATACCATTCCACTCACTACGGCAAAGATGATTCCGGCAAAAAAAAATGATGCTATTTCAGTTAAAGACACCATTCCGGGTAACCTGGCAGATACCACAAAAAAGACAGATACCCTTCTTACAACAGCGGTGGTTGATACCTTTGATATTAATGTATCCAAAGATTCACTGGATGCTCCTGTGGTTTATCATGCAGATGATTCCATGGTATTAGACATCCCGGGCAAGAAAATTCTTTTGTATGGAAAGGAATCAAAAGTAAAATATACCGACAATGAGTTAACAGCACCGGGAATTGAATTTGATCAAAGAACCAACCTGGTTACAGCTTATTTAAGAAAAGACAGTACCGGAAAAGTAATTTCATTTCCAACATTTAACCAGGGTGACTTAAAAACAGTAAGTGATACTATTGCATTTAATATGAAATCCGGCAAAGGGTTAACCAAGGGAACCTATACCCAGCAGGACGAAATGTATATTTATGCGATAAGGATAAAAAAAGTTGACTCCTCCTCTTTTTTTGCATATAAAGCAAGATTTACCACCTGCAACTTAGATACCCCCCATTTTGCGTTTGTGAGTAAAAAAATAAAATTCATCAATAAAAAATTTGCGGTTACGGGGCCGGTTCATCCCGAATTTGAAGGGGTTCCCGTACCTATAATACTTCCTTTCGGTATCTATCCTTTATCGAGGGGCAGGCATTCGGGCCTTATTGCGCCTACCTTTAATGCCAATGAGCAATTCGGTTTGTCTTTAGACGGCATTGGCTATTATAAAGTAATCAACGACAATTGGGATGTAACAACCAGGGGAACTATTTATTCGTACGGCGGCTATACTTTTAACATAAGCCCCCGGTATTATAAAAGATACCGGCGCCAGGGTAACCTTTCATTTGATTACCAACGTTTCAAAACAAATTTTAAAGGCGATCCCGATTATTCTACCAGTAAAACATTTAATATAAGATGGAGCCATAGTCTTGATACCAAATCAAGGCCGGGTGTTAGCTTTAATGCGAATGTGAATGCAGGGAGCAGTAAATTTAATTCGCAGGTACCCAATAATCCAACGCGAAATTTTAGTAACCAGCTTAGTTCCAGTATTGCTTATGCCAAAATATGGAAGGACAAACCTTATAATATTTCCATCAATGCCAATCACTCACAGAATACTAACCTGGGGATCATCAATGTTACATTGCCCGATATAAGTTTTAATTTAAATACCTTGTACCCACTCAGAAGAAAAGAACTGATTGGAAGTTATAAATGGTACGAAAACCTTGGTGTAGCATTAAATTCAAATGTGAAAAGCCTTACTTATTTTTCGGATGATACTGCTGTAAGCGAGTTAAATATCGGCAAGCAGATATTCAACAACCTTCAATGGGGAGGTAACCACAATGTACCCATTACCTTATCATTACCACAGTTGGGCCCGTTGCAGATTGCGCCAAGCATATCCTATACAGAAAGATGGTTCCAGCAAAAATTTACAAGAAGATGGGATAGCACGTTGAAAAAGATAGATACTTCCATTAACAAAGGTTTTTATTCTGCCAGGGATATGTCTTTTGGCATAAGCATGTCGTCACGTATATTCGGATCCTTTACTTTTGGAAAGAATGCTAAGGTAAAGGCTATCAGGCATGAAATACGGCCATCCCTGAGCGCGAATTACAAGCCGGATATGAACGGAAAATATTTTTATGATACCCAGATTGATACCCTGAAGAATAAAGGAAGGTTCAATGTTTTCGATAACAGTCTGTATGGCGCTTTTGGTGAAGGAAGGTTTGGCGGCTTAAGTTTTAATATTGACAATAATATTCAAATGAAAGTGCGTGATAAAAAAGACACCGCAGCCGAAGCGGAGAAAAAAGTTACTTTAATTGACGGGTTAAACCTGAGCGGCAGTTATAATTTTCTTGCAGATTCATTTCAATTAAGCACTTTTAGCGTTGGAGCAAGAAGTAATTTGTTTGATAAAATAAGTATCACAGCAAGTGCCATCCTTGATCCTTACCAGGTTGATGCACGCGGCGAAAGGATCGATAAATTAATATGGCGAAAAAAAGCACTGACATTGGGCCGGCTTCTCGGAGGCAATATCTCTATGTCTACCCAGTTCCAGGGAGGCGATAAATCTAAAAAGCCAAAACAAAATAACCTCACGGGCCAGCCTTACAACCCGTCTACGGGTATGCCTTTGGATGAGTACCAGACTGAGGCGGCTTATATCAGCAATAACCCGGCTGAGTTTGCAGATTTTAGTATCCCCTGGTCAGTTAGTTTTTCTTATTCGCTCCGTTTTCAAAGGGATAGAAAAGTAGATTACAGCGGGTACACTACCAACGTATTCCAGGATATTAACTGGAATGGAACAGTAAACCTAACGGAGAAATGGCAATTGGGATTAAACGGATTTTACAATATTACCCAAAAAGAATTGGGCACAATTTCGGTATCAATCGCCCGAGAATTGCACTGCTGGCAGATGGCTATCAATGTATCCCCGGTTGGACGTTACCGTTTCTTTAATATTAGTATCAGCCCCAAATCAGGATTGCTGAGAGATATAAAAGTAAACAGGACCAGGTATTTTTATGATCTGTAACCCTGCACCCGGATAGCGTCTGCGAATACTTCATGTTCAAAGCTGAATAAATCAGTCATCCAAAAAATAAAATACCAGGTATCAGGCTTAATATTTCTCCGTATCCTTCTTCCTGTTATGCAGGTTTAAATGAACTTCCCATCCATCATAGGAACCCGTTAATTCTATTTCTCCATAAAAACTACGATAGGGTTTGTCTATAATGTTTAATTGTAATGAAGTTACTGCAAAACGTACATTTTCAACTGGCATTTCCAACTCGCCTGTAAAGGAAATAATACTTTTATCTACCCATTTCATTTTAGTTTTTTTCAACTGCCGGAAAGTGTTTTTATAAATTTTTACCGCCTGCTCATAATTGTCACCCTCGTACAGGATTGCCTGCCAACTGGCGGTGGTATCCTGTAAAGAATGAAAACGATAAATGGAACAATGCAAGGCGCCGGGGATGGTTGCTTTGGAACGGTACACATCCATTTCTCCCTGTGATGGCAATTGCATGCCTTCGATGGTTGCGAAATTCTTTTTGAAATCCTGCACAATAACAGAGAGCGAGTCGGAGAATGCCTCGGATGGCAGGATAGATTTATAAAACTGCGCCTTGCTATAATGGAAGCTGCATAAAAACAGCAATAAGTAAGTAGTTGCTTTATTCATAGGGTTGGGTTTGTAGTGCAATATAAATAAGTAATTAAATAATTGTACAAATTTTTTTAATCGGTTATCGGGCAGCCGCTACTCTGCCGACAATGATAATCAGCACCAGGTCACGAATATTTAGCCAAATTTTTACGCATAGACGAAACCCAGCTCACGCTTTCCCGGTCGTCCTTACAACCGGTAACCACGGCAATTTCTGTAATTTAGCCCTATGAAAGCAGCTACTATCAGTGAAATCAAACAGGAGTTAACTACCATTGCCCCGGCAAAACTGTTAGACCTGCTCCTGCGTCTGTCAAAATATAAAAAAGAGAATAAAGAACTATTGACCTACCTGCTATTCGAAGCACATGATGAAACTGCCTATATTGAAATTGTAAAAAGGGAAATAGATACCCAATTTGCTGAAATGAATCTGTCAAATTTATACTTTGTAAAAAAAAGCCTTAGGAAGATATTAAGAACAACAGCGAAGTATATACGCTATATGGGTTCTAAACAGGCAGAAGTGGAACTGTTATTGTATTTCTGCGTAACGTTGATAAATTCTTCCATACCCATTCATAAGAGTACTGTTTTAAATAACCTATACCAGTTTCAGCTAAAAAAAATCGCTAAACTGATCGCTGCATTGCACGAAGACCTGCAATATGACTATTTAAAGGAATTGAAAAAGCTTGAATAATTCCGTGAAGTTAAAATTGCTCATTGCCTCCAAAAACTGCAATTATTTTTTATTTGGTTATTTTTGGAAAAAATAATTTATGGAGTTGACTACCTTATTTGACCAGGCAGTAGCCAATAGTAAAACTTTACGGGAAAAACCAGATAATGATATTTTGTTGAAGCTCTATGCTTTTTACAAGCAATCGACAGAAGGCGATCTAAATGCAGAAGCACCTGTTAATCCCTTTGATTTTGTAGCAAAAGCAAAATACAATGCATGGGATCAATTGAAAGGCAAGTCAAGGGAGAATGCCATGCAGGAGTATATTGACCTGGTGACAGCATTAAAGTGATAACCAGTTTGGCATACCAGGCAATGTCTATTATTGACCTCACGGGTTACTTAGTATTGCTAAAATATGGTATGGCCGTTAAAGCAATTTTAAAGAATTTAAAAATAAATCTTTGTTTACTAAATAATACGCTTACATTTGCATTGTGATTATAGCTCAATGAGCATGTTTTATAGATAGATTCAATTTTTTACTTCTCCACGTATTAGTTTTCTCTTCTTAAAAGTTTGTCTTTAGTTACCATCACGGGTATTTTATTTTTTATTTATTAATTTTTAAGATTATGAACATTTACGTTTCAAATTTAAGTTTCAACACAAACGATGCTGAACTTAACGAACTTTTTTCAAAATTTGGTGAAGTTTCTTCTGCCAAAGTAATTATGGACAGAGAATCTGGCCGCTCACGTGGTTTTGGTTTTGTTGAAATGCCTTCTAACGAAGAAGGTAAAGATGCAATGCTTGGCTTAAACAACAAAGAAGTTGAAGGAAGGGCTATGTCTGTTTCTATAGCTAAGGAAAGAGAAGAAAGAACCAGCGGCGGTGGAAATCGTGGCGGTGGATATTCTAACAACCGCGGTGGCGGTGGTGGTGGCAACAGATGGTAATTCCAAACTGATATACTACAAAAAAGGAGCTCAATCATTGAGCTCTTTTTTTATGCGGTAAAACGCCCGGCCTCCCTGACCTTAAGGAAGGTTCCATGCGTTTGATACTTTGACGTACTTTTCGGTAACTCCCTACCGCTCTCCTTATCTTTGATATTCTTTTCATTGGATTAGTTACACAGTTCAGCAAACCAATGGCAGGCACGCCTTTACCCCCATAAAAATTTCTGGTGCTCTCATCATAAAAGGGCCTTAAGTTGAGTTAGGCTTCCCAAAGTCCTGAACTTGTTGAAGAATGGAGAGGGCTTAGAGATGAAGTGAAACGGAGAACTCGTATTTAGTTACTGCACCCTGTTACAAAAAATGAAATTTAATTGCCAACACGAATTTCCGAAAATAAAACTGCTGCATTTTCTTCCGCTTTAGGGTTGGGGGCTATCTTTGTCACATGAGTTCTAATCGTTCTGCTGCAATCAGCTTTATATTCATCACATTACTGATAGATGTTACCGGCATTGGACTGATCATTCCTGTGGTGCCTGGATTAATTGAGGAATTAATTCATGGTAATATTAGCGAAGCCTCTAAATACAGCGGATGGCTGGCATTTGCTTATGCAGGTATGCAGTTTCTCTTTGCTCCATTGCTGGGCAACCTGAGTGACAGGTACGGGAGAAGGCCGGTATTGCTGCTATCATTATTGGGATTAGGGATTGATTATATTTTCCTGGCCCTTGCACCCTCCATCGGATGGCTTTTTTTAGGAAGGGTTATCGCCGGTTTAGGAGGGGCTAGTTTTACAACCGCTACTGCGTATATAGCAGATATCAGTACGCCACAAAACCGTGCGCAAAACTTTGGGATGGTTGGAGCTGCTTTTGGTGTTGGTTTCATTCTCGGCCCCGTAATAGGTGGATTGCTGGGCGAGTACGGTGTTCGCATACCCTTTGTGGTAGCCGCCTGTTTGAGCCTTATTAATTGTACTTACGGATATTTCGTGTTGCCTGAGTCGTTAGCAATTGAAAACAGAAGGGCATTTGATTGGAAGCGCGCCAATCCGCTGGGAACCTTAAAGCAATTGAAAAAATACCCAGCGGTTAGCGGACTGGTGATATCGTTTTTTCTGATTTACCTGGCCGCCAATGCCGTACAAAGTACCTGGTCTTTTTTCACGATCAAACAATTCAACTGGACTGCGAAAATGATAGGTATCTCTTTAGGTTTGGTGGGATTACTGGTCGGTATTGTGCAGGGAGGATTAATACGGGTTATTAATCCATTGCTGGGAAATAAGCGAAGTGTTTATGTAGGACTCGCGCTGTATGCTGTTGGGTTATTTTTATTTGCCTTCGCGTCCCAAAGCTGGATGATGTTTGTTTTTTTGGTTCCTTATTGCCTGGGAGGTATTGGCGGCCCTGCCTTGCAGTCGATCATATCCGGCCAGGTGCCTGCAAATGAACAGGGCGAATTGCAGGGAGGCCTTACCAGTATTATGAGTTTAACCAATATCATCGGGCCGGTGTTAATGACTACCCTGTTTGCTTATTTCACAAAGCCCGCAGCCCCCGTTCAATTTGCAGGTGCGGCTTTTTTTTTAGGAGGCATATTTATGGCGGTTAGCCTTGTATTGGCTTATCGCAGTTTGCACCACAATACTACAATAACTTAGTTTGATGTTATTAGAATAGTTCGGTTATTTCGTCAATAGTGAATGGTCGATTGTGAATTAATTACTGTTCACTTAGCACTTGTCAATTTTATAGGTATGATCACTGGCGTAAATGATTTTAAAAATGTTTTCTTTATTGGGGTGGCTGGCACCGGTATGAGCGCCATAGCCCAATACCTGGCGGGCATCGGAAAAAATGTATCCGGTAGCGATCGTTTTTTTTCACCTGGCGTTTACAACGAAACAAAAGGAAAACTGGAAACAGCAGGCATACAATGCTTTTTACAAAATGGGGATGGCATCAGTGACGAGACTGAACTGGTTGTGGTATCCACTGCTGTTGAAGACACCGTATTTGAAGTTCAAAAGGCTAAGGAATCCGGCATACCCATTATTAAACGTTCAGCCTTGCTGGCATTGATTGCGAACAGCAAAAGGACCATTGCAATAGGTGGTACATCAGGTAAAAGTACCGCATGTGCTATGTTATTTGATATTTTAAAATTTGCAGGGTTACAACCCAGCATTATCAGCGGAGCAGGATTGGTAAGTATTATTAAGGAGGGAAAAATTGGTAATGCGCAGGTAGGAGCGGGAGACTGGCTGGTGATTGAAGCAGATGAGAGTGATGGTTCTATAGTTCAGTACCACCCTGAAGTTGGCCTGTTGCTAAACATTGATAAAGATCACCAGGAGATTGATGAGCTGATGACTATATTCGGGAAATTTAAAAATAATACAAAAGAGTTATTTGTTGTTAACCAGTCAAACGCTTTTTCAAAACTATTATCAGTAAACAGCAATCACGATTTCAGTGCCAGTGAAAATATACCTGCCGGATACCAGGCCATTGATTTCCATCAATCCGGGTTCACCATTCAATTTACAATATCCGGCATCCCCTTTTCAATAAATACCGTTGGCAAACACAATATGGAGAATGCTGTTGCGGCAACCTGTGTGGCAAGCCAGTTGGGGGTAGACTTACAGTTATGTGCAGATGCATTAAAAAATTACGAAGGGATCTACCGCAGGCACCAGGTATTGGGGAATAAAAATGGCGTATGGGTTATTGATGATTATGCGCATAACCCTGCAAAATGCGCTGCGTCTATCGCTGCCTGCCAGTATATCGTTCCAAAAGTGGTAGCCTGGTTTCAGCCACATGGATATGGGCCGACCAGGTTTTTGCGACACGATTTTGTAAAGGAAATTGCGGCGGTATTGAGGCAGGCGGATGAAATATGGATGAGTGAAATTTTTTATGCAGGTGGTACAGCCTTAAAAGATATTTCAGCTAATGATTTGATCAACGATATAAAAACATTGGGCTGCAACGCCTTTTTTATTGAAAACAGAAATGATTTTGTAACTGCGGTCCGTCCTCATTTATCTGACCCATGTGTTTTGCTATTGATGGGTGCCAGGGATCCGGGTTTGGAACAATTTGGAAAAGATGTTTGGAATGATCTGTAATTAGTTTAGTACACGGGTGTAAGCCTGGTAAATAGTTTAATCAATGACTACCCTCATCTCTAATATTGGGCAACTCATTGGTACCAGGGCGGAAAGTCAGGTGCTAAGGGGAAAAGAACTGGGTGAAATGCCAAATATTTCAAATGCATTTATACTGGTAGAAGACGGGATAATAGTGGACTATGGCAAAATGGAGGTACTGGGATTAAAAATTCCCAAACTACCAAAAAAAATCATGGACGCTGCTGGCTGCTTTGTTTTGCCTTGCTGGTGCGATAGCCATTCCCATATTGTATTTGCAGGATCGAGAGAAAATGAGTTTGTAGACAAGATCAATGGTTTAACCTATGCTGAGATTGCTGCAAAGGGAGGTGGTATCTTAAACTCCGCGGAAAAACTAAATGAAGTTAGTGAAGCAGCATTGTTCAACGAAGCATGGAAAAGAATTGAAGCGGTAAGCAGGCTGGGAACAGCCGCCATAGAAATTAAAAGCGGCTATGGATTAACGGTAGCCGGGGAATTGAAGATGTTGCGGGTCATCAAAAAATTAAAGGAAAAATCTGCGGTAACCATCAAAGCCACATTTTTGGGCGCACATGCCTATCCATTGGAGTTTATGGATAACCACCAGGGATATATTGATTTGATCATTGAAGAAATGCTGCCGGTAATTGCTTCCGAAAAACTGGCAGATTATATTGATGTATTTTGCGAGACCGGTTTTTTTTCCCCCGAAGAAACAGCTATAATCTGCAGGGCAGGTATGGCGTATGGATTAAAGCCAAAGCTGCATGTAAACCAGTTACATAGTATTGGCGGAATAAAAACTGGACAAAAATTAAATGCGGTTTCACTTGATCATTTGGAAACCCTAACCGGTGAGGATATAGAATTATTATCAAATGATCAATGGGGGGGACTTTGCACGTTGTTGCCCACCGCGGCTTTCTTTTTGCATATGCCATTTCCCCCAGCGCGGAAATTAATTGATGCCGGCTGTGCAATAGCTTTGGCAACTGATTATAATCCCGGTTCATCACCCAGTGGTAATATGAACCTGGTAATAGCGATGAGTTGTATCCAAATGCGGCTATTACCCGAAGAAGCGATTAACGCAGCAACTATCAATGGAGCCTGGGCGATGGGGGCCGGCGATCAATTGGGATCCATCACCATCGGTAAAAAAGCAAACCTCATTTTTACAAAACCAATTCCTTCCCTCGCATATATTCCCTATTCATTTGGTACAAATCTGGTTGATAAAGTCATGATCAACGGGGCCTTGCTTTCATGACCTGGTGTAAAAAGTAAATTTCAGTTTCCATCCTGATGCAGGTGGAAATACCACCAGCGGCATATCACCCTGATCGCGGCTTACAGTATATTGCTGTTTTTAAAGGTCAGTATGTTTTTATGGCAATGCATCCATCTTGTAATAAACCAACCTAATTACTTTTCTTAAAAAATAATTTTATGAAACAACACCTTGCAAACATCGCAATTCTTGTAAAGGATTATGATGAAGTTATTAATTTTTACACTCAAAAAATGAGTTTTAGTTTGATTGAAGATACAAAGCTAACCGAAAGCAAGCGGTGGGTAATGGTTGCCCCTGCAGGTTCAAATGAATGTTGTTTGTTATTAGCAAAAGCCACCAATGCAGAGCAGGAGAAAAATATAGGGAACCAATCCGGGGGCAGGGTGTTTTTGTTTTTGTATACGGATGATTTTTGGAGGGATTATCATCAATACAGTAAAAACAATATCCGGTTTGTTAGAGAACCGGTTAAAGAGCCATATGGCACGGTGGCGGTTTTTGAAGACCTGTATGGAAACCTCTGGGATCTAATTGAGCCCGCCCAAAGATAGCTACCTCGCTCTTTCTTCACTGGCAGCAACTGAATTTATTCGGTAACTAACATACACGCCTACCTGTAAATTAAAGTTTATGGGTTTCTGCTATTAACAATTCCTTTGTAAACATCACGGCTAATATCTACTCTCATGTTCATTCATAACAATTAAAAATTTAAGATCATGAAAAAGACATTTACAATTTTTGCAACGGCGGTGTTATTAACTACTGTATCCTTTGCGCAATACAATCACCCAAATGATAACGATTACGGAAATAGCAAGGGCCGCGAAATAGCCGTAAATACCAACCATGATAGAAAGGGCCATGGTAATGAAAGGGGAACCTACTATTTTAGTGCAAGAGAAAGAGATATGCAGCTATCTTCTATTAACAGGGAGTATTACCGGAAGATGGAATCTGTTAGAAATAAAGTATTCATGGGAAGATCAAGAAAAGCGGAACTGATCCATTCATTAGAATTTCAAAGGAACGCCGAGATACGTTCGGTAATTGCTAAATTCAATGACAGGAAAAACCTTTTTGATCGCAGGGATAACAGGTATCATGGCCATGATAAAAGGAACGACTGGTAAAGTAATAGTAAATGGGGTAAGTGAAGTATACATTATAATTATCCTAAAAAAGGCTCCCGGCTCCGGGAGCCTTTTTGTATCACTAACGGGTAGCTACCGGATAGATGAAAGCGCTAAGTTAATTTGCCGGATTGAATGCGGTAGATTAATACCCTTAGCGATTCATAAAGAATTTCCATAACTTTCCCTAATGAAGCATTTTAAATTCTTTACCAAGGAAGATATACAGTCTATTACAACAATACGGCGTTTTGAAACAAAATTAGGCGAACGCATCGGGTATCTTGGCAAGGAAACAGAATGGGCTGAAATGTTACAACATTCCAAAGCAAAATATATTTTATTGGGAATACCTGAGGATATCGGCGTTAAAGCCAATTACGGCGCAGGCGGTACAGACACAGTATGGCTGCCTTTTTTAACCGCATTCTTAAATATCCAGAGTAATGATTTTTTTACAGGTGAAGAGGTATTGCTGCTCGGCCATTTTGATTTTGGAGATATAAAATACCTGGTAGAAAATAATGCATACGGACCGGAGGAATTAATAGATGCATACCGGCATGCTGTAAATATTATTGATGAACAGGTGGAAAATTTGATAAAAGTGATTGCTTCCTTTAAAAAGGTACCCATCATTATAGGAGGAGGCCACAACAATGCTTATCCATTGATTAAGGGAGTAGCCAAGGGATTGCATAAGGCGCACATGGTACCACTTTCTCAAATAAATGTGATCAATTTAGATGCCCATGCAGATTTCAGGAATACAGAAGGAAGGCATAGCGGCAACGCTTTTCGATATGCATCAGAAGATGGGTTTCTTGGAAAATATTGCATCATTGGTTTACATGAAAACTATATCTCGCAGAATATATTAATGGATATTAACAATGACCCCTTTGTAGATTATATCAGCTATGAAGAGATATTTTTACACGAAAGAAAAAATTTTATCCAGGCGGTTGCTCATTCAACCGGCTTTACGGAAGACACTTATACGGGTATCGAATTAGACCTGGATTGTATCGAAAATGTTTTAAGCAGTGCTGCTACCCCCGCTGGGCTAACACCTTTACATGCCCGGCAGTTTGTAACATTTGTTGCCCAGGATACCAGGCCGGCCTACCTCCATATTTGTGAAGGCGCTACCCAGTTGGCGGATGGAAGAAAAAACGAATCTACAGGTAAGCTTATCAGTTACTTAGTAAGCGATTTCATTAAAGGGTCTTCCGGGGCTTAGGTCAATCGAATAATTTTGCAATTTCTTTTTCTTCCGCCACCCCTTCCTTCCGCCATACCTGCTTTCCATTTTTGAAAACAATAAACACGGGTAAAGCGGTTACCTTGTATTTTTTTAAAATGGCTTCATCTCTTCCGCCATCAACTTTTACCAGTGTAAATTTATCGGGGTAATTATCCCGGAGGCTTTTTAATACCGGCTCCATTTTTTTACAGGGAGGGCACCATTCGGCGCCAAAATCTACCAGTACCAGTTTTGAACCCTCAATAGCCTTATCTAATTCATCGATGGTCATTTGCTTTTCATCTGATCTTCCTTCCACGGCTTTGTTTTCGGCTTTCCATGCATTCATCCCGCCTTTCAGTTCATGAACATCCCGGTAACCCATGCTTCTCATTTTTGCCGCGGCTGCTGCACTTCTGGCCCCGCCCAAACAATAAAGATATACCGGTTTTTGCTTATCAATATAACCAATTCTCCTGTTAAATTCATCTTCATCTTTCCAGTCGGCAAGCAGCGCATGCTTTATATGACCGGCATTAAATTCCCCGGCTGTTCTTACATCCAGCAACTGAATTGAATCCATATTGCTGATAGCTTTTTCAAATTCAACGACAGTTAAATTGGTGCTCTTTTGTGCATGGCAGGAAAATAAAATAAAAAAAAGCAAAGGGATGTGTATAAGTGTACGAATGATTTTCATTTATTAAATGTTTGAACGAAGTTCGCAAAAATACATGGGATAAAAAGATGCGCCCCTTTTACATAGTGAAGTTTAGTGTATTCCTGATCAGTTAGGTTTCGCTGTCAAGGTATTCTTTGGGGGCATAAAAATAAAAAATACAGAATTTTGCTTAAAGGCCGGATCTTTTACAGGTGATGCGTATTGCAGGATTTCACATTTGTTGGGGATGATCTGTATTAAAATTAAGCGCTGGCTTTAGCTTTTCCACTACATTGAATATAATCGGGCAAATGGCATAATTCATTAATGTACCAAAAAGCCTCCGGGTAAAACCTGGCTTGTGCAAGTGTGGAAAATCTCTGCAATCTGTAAACCGGTGTTCGTATATAGAACAGGTTGTACCGCTTAAGAAATGACAGGGGATGCTGTTGATGATCAGTTGCCCCTCATCACTTTCTTCTATGTACCTTTCTTTTACATCAGCCGGGCTGGTTTGAAACTCTGTTGCCAGCAAGGCGATTTCTTCAGTTGAAACATTAATCATTAAAGATTTGCAACAATTACCACATTGGGTGCAATCGATTTGTGCGGTGATTTGCTCATTCAAAGCATGAACAATTGAATCTATATATTCTTCATCCTGTTGTTTTAGAAAAATCCGAAACCTGTCATTTTCATCCTCCTTTTCGGCTGCAATGGTTTCAATTTTTTTTAGATCCGTCAACAGGCGATTAAATTTCATTTAAAGTAATATATTTTAATAAGATGGGTACCTAAATTTTAGCAGAACGATCCGTGGCATTCATCCGGCACTGCAAGATAGGCATAGAAAATTTTGTACGCCAACTGTTGCCACGGGTATCACAATTTCTAATCCGGAACAAGTCTTATACTGTTCTTGCCAGGTCATGCTATGCAGGGATTGCCAGGTTGTTATTATTTTTTCCTGGTAGATTTTATTTCCATCGTTTTTGTTTCTGTCCCATTCTTGGTATCATACATTTCCATTTCCATTTTGTCATTGTCAATAAATTTCATTACCTGCCGCACTGATAAATCTTTACCGGTCATTGGGTCAATTCCTTTTCCTTTAAAAGTGATTGATTTAGTTTGAACATCCCAGGTACCTTCTAATGTCATGGTACCGGTACCGAAATTATCCACCCAGACAGATGTAAATATTTTTTTCGCATTATCATATCCAACCAGCGACATTCCTTCAAATGGCATTCCCATCATATTCCCGGTAACTTTTGATATTTGGTAACGCCCGCCCATGATCATTTCGTTTTTGGTGGTTGCAGTAGTTTTAGTGGGGGGAGCAGCGGGGTCCATCCACATAGTTATATCGTCATTCCATTCTCCATCAGACTGGGCCATCATTTTATGCACTTCACCGGGAGTCATGTAATTTTGCCATGCTTTCATTTCTGCTTCTGTTTGAGCAGATAGCCTGCAAAAGGACATAGTCGTAAAAATACAGAGTAACGTGATAATTTTTTTCATGATAATTATTTTTAGAAAACTAAAATACAGTTTATTTTATCTAATTAAAAGAAGACCACTGAAATTTTTTCCACGTTTTATATGATGCTGAACCATGATATTTTGTTTACCGATAACAAATATTCCTTCAGGCTTTACACTTTAGCGCAGAACTTTATCCGCTGAAAACCTCAAAGCATGGATCCGGAAAAAAATAAAAAACCGGGGAAAGTAGGCTGCAAACCTTAAGTTTGTCCCGGGCCTTTAGGTTTTTTAACCAATAGTATTTAAGTTGATACGCAATCCTGCTGAAATGATTACTTGCATGGGGGAATTTGAAAAAATAAGGTGGCACAATCCATCTTTTATGCACAAGTGTTAAAAACCCTTCTATAATTCTCTATTCTTGTTTAACTATATTTGCATCAATAAAAAAATACTAAAAAAATTAGTAGCTTGCGGTGCCGGCAATACCAATGAATTGCATTGATGAATGGATTACTGGACTGCGGATTAAAGCTTAATTGAAAAACAATTGTTGAAGTGTGCGACGCAACGATGCTTAATAGCAGTATTGTGGCCGGAAACCAAACTAAAAAAATGGCAGAAAAAGAAAAAATTGAAGTTGATTATAACGAAGATTCTATCCGGAGCCTGGATTGGAAGGAGCATATCCGTTTGCGTCCCGGCATGTATATCGGGAAACTGGGTGATGGCAAAAGCCCGGATGATGGTATTTATGTAATGATGAAGGAAGTGATCGATAACTGCATTGATGAACACACCATGGGCTATGGCAGGCATGTGGATGTATACATTGAAGGGAAAATTATTACGGTAAGGGATTATGGCAGGGGCATACCGCTGGGTAAAGTGGTAGATGTTGTGAGCAAGATCAATACCGGGGCAAAATATGACAGCAAAGCCTTTCAGAAAAGTGTGGGACTAAATGGAGTGGGCACCAAAGCTGTAAATGCACTCAGCGAATTTTTTAAGGTTACGGCTTACCGTGAGGGTAAAGAAAAAACGGCTGAGTTTCAAAAAGGCGTTTTAATAAAAGAACATAAAGAGGCGCCCACCAAAGAAGAGAATGGCACTTTTGTAACTTTTACACCGGATGAATCGATCTTTAAAAATTTTAAGTACGAACAGGATTATTTAGATAACCAGTTTTGGAATTATTGTTATCTCAATGCAGGCCTGGTAATGAACCTGAATGGCAAGCGCTATGTGAGCAAAAACGGGTTGCTTGATCTTTTGCAACGCAAAACCAATGAAGATGAAATTCGCTATCCTATCATTCATTTAAAAGGAACCGATATTGAACTGGCGCTTACGCATGGCAATACCTATGGTGAAGAGTATTACAGTTTTGTAAATGGCCAGTTTACCACGCAGGGTGGCACGCACCTGGCAGCTTTCAGGGAAGGGTATATAAAAACGATCAGGGAATTTTATAAAAAAGATTATGATGCGGCGGATATTCGCGGAAGTGTTTGCGCCGCCCTGAGTGTGAGGGTACAGGAGCCTGTATTTGAAAGCCAGACAAAAACAAAATTAGGGTCTCAAACCGTTTTTGAAGGCGGCCCCAGCATGAAGAATTTTATTGGTGATTTTTTGGGGAAAGAACTGGATAATTATTTGCATAAAAATCCTGCTACGGCCGAAGCTATAAAGAAACGTATTGAACAGAACGAGCGGGAGCGAAAGGAACTGTCAGGCATTCGAAAATTGGCGAATGAAAGGGCGAAAAAGGCCAACCTGCACAATAAAAAACTGAGGGATTGTAAGTTTCATTATAATGATGAAGCCACCGGGAAAGACAAAGAAAACATACTGGAAAAACAAAAAGAGAGTACCATTTTTATCACTGAGGGCGATAGCGCAAGTGGCAGTATTACCAAGGCAAGAAATGTAAATACACAGGCAGTGTTCAGCTTACGTGGCAAACCCCTGAATTGTTTTGGCCTTACCAAAAAAGTAGTGTACGAAAATGAAGAATTCAATTTATTGCAGCATGCGTTAAATATAGAAGACGGGTACGATACGTTGCGCTATAATAATATTGTTTTTGCCACGGATGCGGATGTGGATGGCTTGCACATCCGGCTATTATTAATGACTTTTTTCCTGCAATTTTTTCCTGACCTGGTTAAAAATGGTCATGTGTATATTTTAGAAACGCCCTTGTTCAGGGTGAGAAATAAGCAGGAAACCATTTACTGTTATGATGAAAACGAAAAGCAGGCTGCCATTAAAAAACTTGGTGCCAAACCGGAGATCACCCGGTTTAAAGGCTTGGGTGAAATAAGTCCGGATGAATTTGCACGGTTTATTGGCAATGATATGAAATTACAACCTGTGATGATGCTGCCGGAAACGCATATTCAACAATTACTGGAATACTATATGGGAAAGAATACACCCAGCCGCCAGGATTTTATCATCGATAATCTGAAGGTGGAGTTGGATTTGGTGGAGGGGGAATAAATTAAGAATTAAAAATTGAGAATTAAAAATTAAGAATTAAGAATTAAGAATTAAGAATTAAGAATTAAGAATTAAGAATTAAGAATTGAAAGTTTCTTAGCGTTGA
>JACMLJ010000026.1 GCA_014379625.1 Ferruginibacter sp.
TGCCAGTCGGCCTTTTCTTTTATACTTTGGAAAACCTGCCCATCCTGCTCGCGGAAAACCGTTCGGAGTATATCATGGCGCCCGATCACCATTTTTATGGAATGCGCCAGGGCATCTGTGTCGAGATTTCCCTTCAACCGCAATATCGCCGGTGAATGGTATTGAACACTGCCTTCCAACTGGTCGATAAACCATAAACGCTCCTGGCTGAACGATAAGGGCAGGCGGTCCCGTTTTTGTTGCGTTTCTATGGAAGGCAGTAATAATCCTTTGTGTTGTTTTTGAAGAAGGGCCGCCAGTGATGCAATGGTGGAATGGGAAAACAAGTCCTTTACAGACAGTTCAATTTCCAGTTCTTTTCGTATCGATGATACTACCTGCATTGCACGGAGCGAGTGGCCGCCCAGTTCAAAAAAATTATCGTGTATCCCTACCTGTTCTACCTGTAAAAGGTCCTGCCATATTTCCGCCAGCGCCTTTTCAATTTCATTTCCCGGAGCCACATAATTATTTACAGTCAACCCGCTGGTAGCCGGATCCGGCAAAGCTTTCCTGTTTATTTTTCCGTTGGGGGTTAAGGGTAAATTTTCCATCTCCATCCAAAACGATGGTACCATATACGCGGGCAGCTTAGCGTTCAGGTGGTTGATAATTCCATCCCTGTCAAACAAACCTCGTGGTACAATATAAGCTACCAGCAGCTTGTTGAATTGCTGATCGTCTTTAGCCAGCACAACCGCCTTTTCCACTAATTCACATTGTTCAAGTACGGTTTCTATTTCTCCCAGTTCAACCCGGAAGCCCCTTATTTTCACCTGCTCATCCAATCTTCCCAGGTATTCAATATTGCCATCCTGCAGCCACCTGCCCAAATCACCCGTCTTATATAATTTTGCGCCTGGTTCTTTGCTATAGGGGTCTTTGATAAATTTTTCCGCGGTTAATTCCAAACGATTTAAGTACCCGCGGGCCAAACCGTCTCCACCTAAATATATTTCACCTGGTACGCCTATGGGCACCAGCTTACCCATCTTATTTACAATTTGTATACTTGTATTCGCAACAGGTTTACCTATAAATACGCGTTGATTTTTGATTAAATGAAATACCGTGCTATAGGTGGTATCTTCCGTTGGGCCATAGAGATTCCTGACTTCCGTATTTTCAGTATCCAGTCCTTGCTGAACGTAGGATGGGATTGGTTCTCCTGCCATATTCATTACACTGATATTACTCAAATCGGTTCCTTCCTGTAACAAATGCTGAATTACCACGGGAACAGTATTCGTCAAAACATTCTTATCACCGGGTAAATATTTTCCAATGTACAGGCCATTCTCTATTATCCTGATGGGTTTACCAATGGTTAAGGGAAAAAAAAGCTCAAACACCGATAAATCAAAACAGATGGAAGTGGTCGCATACACTATATCAAAATGGCTGGATGAAAACTCATGGCGACACCAGCAAATAAAGGAATAAAGATTTCGGTGCTCCAACATTACACCTTTGGGCTTACCCGTAGATCCTGATGTATAAATCACATACGCCAGGTGACTGGGCCCGATCAATATTGAAAGATTTTCTGCAGGATGGGGATTTGTTATAAACCAATCGCTGTCTATTTCGATAATATCAGCAGCTATTCCTCCTGGTATCTTACCGCTGCTTTCTTTACTGCTGATGATCATTCCGGCACCTGAATCTTCCAGCATGTAGCTGATTCTTTCCGCGGGATAACCAGGATCAATGGGCACATAGGCGGCGCCGGCTTTCAGGATACCCAGTATACCGATGACCATTTCCGGTGAGCGCTCCATACAAATGGGTACAAGGCTTTCTTCCTGTACACCTTTGCTACGCAGGAAATGAGCTAACTGGTTTGCCTTTGAATTTAACTGTTGGTAGCTTAACTGCCCTTCGGCCAACACAAGCGCGCTGCCCGCAGGCGTTTTTGCTACCTGCTCTTCAAAAAGATCGATGATAGTTTTGCCGGCCGGGTAAACCAGTTTGTTATCATTAAAGGCTTCCAGTAACTGGCTTTCTTCCGCCCTGCCCAGCATCGGTAATAATCCTATTTTTTGTTGAGGTTTTTTTACAACAGAAGCGAGCAAATCCTTATAATGTGCTATCATCCGGATGATTGTTTGCTCCTTATATAAATCTGTGCAATATTCCACAGAGCCCCGGAGAGCGTTATCCGTTTCCGTTATATAAAAACTAATATCAAACTTGGAGGTATTATTTTCCAGTATTTCGGCTGATAAATTCAGTTCCGGCACGATGAGATCCCGGGAATCAGGTCTATTTTGCAATACAAACATTACCTGGAACAGGGGGCTACGGCCCATGTCTCTTTCCTTTACAACCAGCTCCACCACTTTTTCAAATGGTGCATCCTGGTGATCATAAGCTTCCAGTGTGGTATGCTTTACCTCTGCCAAAAACCTTGTAAACGAAACTTCATCATCTACCTGTGTACGTATGGCCAGGGTATTCACAAAGAAACCGATCAGCTCTTCCACTTCCTGCTGTTGCCTGCCTGCAATGGGTGTGCCCACACATATATCCTGCTGGCCGCTATAACGGTGTAGTAATATTTTAAAGGTTGCAAGCAAGGTCATGAATAGGGTAGCATTTACCTGCTGACAAAGTAACTGAACCTGGCCTGACAATTCTTTATCAATGCTAAAGTTAACGGAGGCTCCCCGGGTGCTTTGGGTGACAGGCCTGGCAAAATCCGTTGGCAATTGTAAGGGTGCTACGGCATAGAGTTTGTCTTTCCAGTATCCGATCTTATTGTCTAAAACAGTTCCCTGTAAATAATTCCGCTGCCAGATCGCATAGTCTGCATACTGTATTTGGAGGGGTAATAATTCCGATGGCCGCTCTTCTGCAAAAGATCCATACAACGCTGCCACTTCTTTTACAATAATGGGTAACGACCAACCATCCGCAGCAATATGATGCAGGGTAACTACCAGCAAGTGCTCCCCATCTTCGAGGGTAAAAAGCGCAGCTCTAAGCATAAAATCCTTTGATAAATCAAATGCCTTACTGATAATTTGGTGAACGTATAATTGTAAACCTTCCCGGTCATTTTTATATGCGGAAGCATCAATCAGCTGCAATTCCCATTCTGCTGCATCCCTCACCTGCTGGTATGCTTTGCCCTGCTCCTCAATTATTACTGATCTTAACGACTCGTGGCGGTTTACCACGGTTTGTAAAGCATCATTCAAAGCCTTCGTATTCAATATACCGGTAAGTCTTAAAACCGTGGGTAAATGGTACTGAACCGTCCCTTCCAACTGATCGATAAACCATAAACGTTCCTGGCTAAAGGATAAGGGAATATGTTGGGGCCTCGGTTTTGCTTCAATGGGTGGCAATAATAATCCCTTATTTTGTTGTTGAAGACGGGCCGCAAGTAACGCGATGGTTGAATAGGAAAACAGGTCTTTTATGGTAAGTTCTGCTGCCAGGTCTTTTCGTATGGTTGATACCAGCCGCATCGCCAGCAGGGAATGCCCTCCTATCTCAAAAAAATTATCGTGTATGCCTACCCGTTCTTTTCGTAATAATTGCTGCCATGTCAGGGCTAACCGCTTTTCCAGTTCGGTTCCGGGAGCAGTATATTCATTCCTTACCAGGTCACTTGCACCGGGATCCGGTAAAGCCTTTTTATCAATCTTGCCGCTGGGTGTTAATGGTAATTCTTCTACCTGTACCCATACAAAAGGCACCATATAACCCGGCAGCTTATCTTGTAAACTTTCGGTCAGTGCCTGCTTATCAATATTTGCTTCGCCCACCACATAACCAACCAATATATTGTTACTACTATTATCCGTTTTTGCTAATACAACGCTTTGCTTTATGCCTGCAAGCTGGTTTAAAACGAATTCAATCTCACCCAGCTCTACCCGGTTTCCCCTGATCTTAACCTGGTCGTCTATCCTTCCCAGGTAGTCGATATTTCCATCATTAAGCCAACGGCCAATATCACCGGTCCGGAACATTCGTGAACCGGGTATTTTGCTGAAGGGATCTGTGGTAAACCTTTCCGCAGTTAATTCCGGAAGATTCAGATAACCCTGCGCTACCTGCACCCCGGTAATACAAATTTCGCCTGCCACACCCTGCGCAACCCACTGGTCATTCTTATCAATTAAATACACCCTGGTATTTGAAATAGGTTTACCGATCGGGATATGCTGCCGTAACTTATCCCAAAGTATTTTATCATCGGCACTGGTATCATAGCAGGTTGCATCCGCCGTTACTTCGCTGGAACCATATATATTTATCAGTTTATGGGAAGCTGAAGGAAAAATTGTATAAAAATCCGCTACCAGTTCAACAGGCAGCGTTTCTCCGCTACTGGTCCAGTATTTCAGGTGGGGTAGCAGGAGACCTTCTTCGGAGAGCTTGTTTAACAGCGTTCTTAATAAGGACGGCACCAATACCCACCTGGTTATTTTCTCAACGGATAATTTTTCTATCAAAATATCCAGGTCAAGCAATGTTTCTTTCGGAAATATTACAGAAACAACTCCCCGGTTTAATGCACCAAAAAGTTCCCAGATATGATCCACAAAACCGATGGAGGTTTTTATGGCATTTCTTTCACCCGGTTCAAAAGGATAAGTAGCCCACATCCACTGAAGCCTGTTCACGATACCCGCATTGCCCAGTTGCACGCCCTTCGGTTTTCCGGAAGAACCTGAAGTGTAGATAATACAGGCAAGTTGGTCCGGTGCAAAATGACGGGTTGGATTTGTTGAGGGTTGGTTGGATGGGGTATATTGGTCTACATTGATGACCTCACCCCCAGCGCCTCTCCACCCTTCAACAAGCTCAGGATTTCGGGAGCCTGACCATGCTGTTGCATCGCCTTCTTCGTTTATGTTGGAGTTTTCGCTGCTCTCAAATGATGCGGCAAAATCATTATTTGTTACGAGCATTTTAGCGCCGGTATCTTCCAATATATACCGGATTCTTTCCGCGGGGTAATCTGTATCAATGGGTACATAGGCTCCCCCGGCCTTCAATATGCCCAGTATCCCGATCACCATTTCGATACAGTGCCCGATGCAAACCGGCACAAGCTCACCCGCTTTTACACCCTTAGTGCTTAAGTAATGTGCCAATTGATTGGAGCGCTCATTTAGCTCACGGTAAGAAACCTGAACATCTTCAAATATTAATGCGATTGACCCTGGTGTCTTTTCCACCTGTTCTTCAAAAAGATCAATGACCGTTTTTTCATTTGGATAATCTTTGTGGGTATCGTTGTATTCAACCCGCAAACGGTATTCTTCCGCCCCGGTAAGCATAGTCAATAATCCTATTTTTTGACCAGGGTCTTTTACAATAGAAATCAATAATTCTTTATAATGCTCCATCATCCGGCCAATCGTTTGCGGCTGGTATAAATCTGCAAAATATTCTACCGAACCCTGGATTCCCTGCTCAGTCTCCGTTAAACTAATGTCTAACTCAAATTTCGCGTCGCTGGTTTCAAAAGACTCTTCAGATAATATTACTTCCCCCAGATGAATGGCCTGTTTACCAGGGGTATTTTGTAAAACAAACATCACCTGGAACAATGGGCTCCTGCTCGTATCCCTATCCTTCACCAGTTCTTCTACCAGTTTTTCAAACGGCAGGTCCTGGTTTTCAAATGCATCCAGCGTGGTACTTTTTACCTGTTTTAATAATTCATTAAATGACAAATTATTATCAATATGACTACGCAGGGCCAATGTATTTACAAAAAATCCAATCAACCCTTCCAGTTCCTGTTGCTGGCGGCCGGCTATTGCTGTACCAACGCAGATATCCTGTTGTGCGGTATAGCGGTACAGCAAAACTTTAAAGGCGGCCAGCAATATCATAAACAGGCTAACGCCCTGTTGCCGGCTGAGTAAATGAAGCTGATCCGCCAGTTCTTTATCAATAGTAAATTCTTCTAAAGCGCCCTTGAAACTTTGAACGGCAGGTCTTGGATAATCCGTTGGCAATTGTAACGCTTCGGTCCCATCCAGTTTCTCTTTCCAATAAGCCAGCTTTTTGTCGAAAACGACTCCCTGCATATGCTGCCGCTGCCAGATGGAAAAGTCGGCATATTGAACAGGGAGTGGCTCTGGTAGGGCAACAGCCCCCATTTCAAAAGCTTCGTAAAATTGCACAAGCTCTTTTATAATGATGGAAGTTGACCATCCATCAGAAGCAATATGGTGTAATGTTACCACAAGAAAATGTTCCGGTTCATCCAGCCGGATCAGTTCCGCGCGCAGCATATAATCTTTGGAAAGATCAAAAGGCGCATTGATCAGTTGCTGAACATATTGCTGTAAACCGGCAGGATCACTTGCAAAGGTTGAACCTTCATTAAAAGATAACTGCCATGCACCGGGGTTTTGAATGAGTTGATAACCTATTCCGGCTTCTTCCCGTATAGCCGTGCGGAGCGGTTCGTGGCGATTGATTATTTGACTAAATGCAAACGAAAGGGCCTCCTTATTTAATTTTCCTTTCAACCGCAATACGGCAGGAATATGATACTGTGTACTCCCGGCTAACTGGTGGATGTACCATAAACGTTCCTGGTTGAATGATAAAGGAATATATTCGGGCCTTTTCTTTGTTTCAATTAAAGCCGGTAAAGATGAATTCTCCTTTTGTTTTTCCTCCACCAGCAAAGCAATTTGGGCAATGGAGGGCGTTAAAAAAATATCCGTTAATGAGAGGTGAACTAAAAAATGGGCGGATATCCTGGACAACAATTGAATTGCTTTTAAACTATTGCCGCCAACCTGGAAAAAATCATCGTTCACTCCAAAACCGTCATGTCCTAATAAGTTTTTATAAAAATTGTACAAAGTAATTTCAGTCGCCCCGGAAGGAGCAAGCGCTGCCTCCTGCAAGGAACGATTTCCTTTCGCCCCCATTAAGCTGACAAGGTCTTTGCCTGTTTTGCCAGTCAGCGTTTTACTAAATTGCTTTTTATTCATTACTACTACACAATAATTTGATAAGAAATGTCACTAAACCATCATTGATGTTTTTATTATAATTATTTACCATCCGGAAATCACGAACCATTTTTGATAAGTTATATTTTAAAACGGTCTGAAACCCCGGTAAAACAACAGGCATTAATTAAGATCCCCCCTTCTTTTTAATAGCAGGCAGGCACATTTTGTCGCTTTTTCAAATATAAGATAATGCAAATTAAAAGAAGTGGTTCCGGTACAAGACTATTTCTGAGCCTGGTCGGTAAGTGGTAACCAAACTCTTCCGTTATCTAAAGCAGTATTATCTTCAGTATATTGTAATAATCACGCGGATCAGTAAATTATTGAATTTCTGTGTTATTTCAACCGTACCAGTATTGAATCGATTGATTAAGCGAATTTAATATCAAGTGCTTTCTACTTTTCAAGCCTGGATGAATGAATATCCTGGTTATCGAATTCATCACCTGACTAAAAGCAATTGCAGGATTTTAAAGGCTGGAAACCCTCAGCGTCATATCCCCCGGATTTCTATTTAAAACGATCACACGGTATATAAATTGTGCAAATACTGGGGCGAAATAGCTTTGAATCCTTCTTATCCTTAACCCGTTTCCCTTATTGTTTACCTTAAAAAAATCAACTTTGCCGGCACGGGTAACAGGTCATTATTTATCAAACCAACGCATAATTTGACTGCTTTTTATATAATAATTCTTTTTCCCCAAATAATCTTTCGGCAACCATGCCCCTATCCTGGCAAAGCTTAACCAACCTATTTGACTGAACGATCGGGTTGGACTCATCCGTATATTTTATGCTGCTGATAAATTCGCACCAGGGTTCCTGGCCCATGGCATACACATAAATTTCTTTTGGGTTGAATATATCTACCAGCGCCATTCCTTTGTCACAATCTGAACCGGCGAGCCGACGGCTGCCATCCATATCCCGCGCCAGTTTCTTTGTAATCAAGGGGCCATATAGCCAGGTAAGTGGTGCGCCATCACATTCCATCCCCAGGAACATGACATCCACATCCCCAATTTGCTCGTGGATATGTTTGTATAAAGCCGCTTCTACGATCCTTGAATCGGCCAGGAACAGTAATTTGAATTCTCCAATCTGCACCAGGTAGCACATTTTTGTTAATATGTTCAGGTCGGAATGCTCTCCAATAAATGGAAGACCGGTAAGTACGGCATCGCTAAAACGAATGGTTTCCATTTCGTCCATTGCAATTACATTGTTAAAGCCCACGTTCTCAAACATCAGCTTCAGGTCCGGGTCTTCCAGTTTACCGCTGGTGGTGCGGGGAACAACCAGGTTTTTGATTTTATGCCTTAAAGGCAGTAATGTTTCAAAAAGTATATGGTCCTGGTGGTTATGGGTGATCAATACATAGTCAATCGTATCGGGCAGGTCCACATCTGAAAAATGTTCCACCGTTGAATGATAGCCATAATAGCTGATCAGCGGATCTACCAGGATACTGATATCCTTTGTTTCCACCAAAATACATGCATGACCGAAATAACGCATACGGATCTTGTCGCCCGTATATCTTTTGTAAGCAGGTGGCGGAGTATCAGTGAAAAAGCTTTCAAAAAGCGGCTCCTGTGAAGCAGGTATGCCGGTCAAGGCCTTAATATAGTCGAGCGACTGGGGTTCGCGTTTCATTTTAGCCAGTTCATCAATACAGGGGTGATCAAAGGAAACCGGCAGGTGCAGCACTTCCGGGTCTTCCAAACGGGGTGTACTCAAACAGAAAGGACGCTCATCATTATTGGTTACCCAAAGCCCGATGCTCTGTGCTTCGCGGTTATAATATTCACTCTTGTATAAAAGGGACTCAAAAAAACGGAAACCTGCATTATTATTACGGTCATAAAACAATTCAACATAGCCCTTCAGTATTTCCGGCACTTTGGGGTATAGGGTCTCCAGTCCAAATCCTTTGGCCTCCAATAAAAGCAATTTATCGAGTTCTTTTACAGCTTTAGCAAATTGGATCAGTTTTGCCTGTCGTTGCAACGATTGTTCATGGAGGGCGGTTACTTCAGCTATTCTGCCACCTCCAAAATCCATAAAAGGGCCGCCACGCATCTTGGGGTTTAAAACCGCTTCCGCATGAATGGAAGGTTCTGCCAGGTAAGACGCTGTAATGGTATGATGCCTTCCTACTATATTCATGGCTGCTGTGGCAGGGGAAATTAAATGGCTCCAGGCATACCATTTATCAACCAATGGTTCTAATACCACATTGGGTTTGAGATACAATTGTTTAGTGTTCATTTTAAGAGGGTGTTTTATGAAGATATAATTTTTTGGATATAATTTCGATTATTTTAAATGCATGTTGAAAAATAAAAAAGTGCTTGCCGGGCATCCGCTTAAAATCTACCGGGTAGTTTGTTTCTTTTTGCCACAACTGAATATCAGGTAATTCCAGGTCTTCCTGGGTACCGGTAATCACTGTAAAAGGTATATCGAGGGGTGGGTGCTCCTCGTAAACATAAGTCTCACTGATTTTGAAATCAGCACGAAGGATGGGTTCAAAATAATATAATAACTCTTCGTTATTAAGAATTTCATCCGGCATACCGTCCAGTTCCCTGACCTCGTCTATAAATTCCTTTTTTTCAAGTAGATATCTCTTTTTTTCTGTCCGCGACAATGCCGATGGGCCGGTAGTTCCCGTAATAAATATATGTGTGGGCGCCTTTTGTCCGTTTCCGAGCAGCTTTATGGTTAACAGGTAAGCCATCAGGCCCCCAAGGCTATGCCCGTAAATAGCATAGTTTTCATTGCCAAGCAACGGAATAACCTGGTTATAAAGATCATTGGTTAATTCATCAATATCATCCGGTAAGGGTTCCCGCATCCGGTTACCCCTTCCCGGATATTCAAGGGTGATAATATTTAAAAAAGAAGGCGCCTTTTCAACAAATTCTCGATAGGAATATTTGTTTCCCCCTGCGAAGGGTAAACAAAAAAGATGGGTTGTTTTTTTCATTCAAATATTTAATTGGCGGATTGAACTTAACTACAACTGAAATAAAATCCGAGGAACTATTTTAAGTGGTTTATAACCAGTTGTTTATAAGTAAATTGTACCTCCATTTGCTAAAAGTTCAACCCGTAGAATATATGGAATCCTGAAAGATTGCAACATGCAAAATAATTAAAAAAGTTCAATATTAATTGTGCTCAAAGGGAGTCCGTTGTCAGGAATTCCCTAAATCGCAATGTAAAGGACTAAATTAACCGGGCGATTAAGACTAAAGGAAGAGCTTGAATTATAAATGTGAAAATGAGAAAATGACTCAATGCCAGGGTGCGACACCGGATCAAAAAACTGAGCACTTGTTACGAGTTTTTCCGGCCCTGGCGCTTATTATCAAAAACGGATCAGGCTATCTAATGGTGGATCAATAGTTGGCAGGGCCAGCAAACTTAATGCTGCAAGCCAATCTCGTGTATTTCAAACGGGGGTAACGGCCCGTTGGTACATAAATAACAGGTATGTGTTGGATCAAGTTTTACTTCCTGCAAAAGCCAGTCGGAATTTCCCCACCTGATCCTGTTATTTTCGATGATCACCTTATTTAACGGAACATTTAGTCCGGCACCAATGACCTTCAAAAACGCTTCTTTTTTGGTCCATAAGGTATAAAAAGAATTTAACCTGTTATCGGCATTTAATACTTCCTGCCATTCCTCCTCGTAAAAAAAATCGGTAAAGTCAATAAGCGGAATTTGTTTGATTTCCTCTACGTCTATTCCTGCCAGGTTTGTGCGGCTGATTGCACAAACCGTATATTGACCCGAATGAGAGATATTGAAATGCAAATGGTCATCAAAATAAGGCTTTTCAAATTCAGCATATTTTATCCGGGTGAGTGGATAACCCCCGATATCCAGGAATTGAAGACCTTTCAATAATAAAATATTACCTGCCAGGGAACGCTCCGCATCCTGCCATTGTTTAAAGGCCAACACTTTTTTTTGAATAGATGGTGGAAGCAGTTGTAAGTAATATTCAAATAACCCGGCTGGCAATCTTGATAATGACCTGTAAAAAAAAATATGCACCATAGGTGAACTTTAAATAGAAATAGAGAAGCGTTTTTGACCCGTTAAAGTACTTACATACCGCTCCGCATCCTGATACAATATTACAATTAAACTATTCAACATGGTATGGGCTTTGCCCGCCCGATAATTATTAACGGGTATTGTTATACGTTCGCCCTTAGTTCCGGCTTTCCGAAGGTTTGGTATTTGAAATTTGTCTGACCAGCGGAAATGATAATTTGGAACGTGATTATGAAATTACTGAAAAGTTTCTTAGGACGAGTCAGGCCCCAAACCAAAGCTGATAGCGAACTGTAGCTGAAGGAACAACGTCCTTTCAAACTTTTGCAAAACCGATGTTAGCGGCTCGTTGTTCCTTTGTCGTCATCGGCGTATTCCAAAATGTCACCGGGTTGGCAGTCCAGGGCTTTACAAATTGCGTGTAAAGTGCTAAAACGAATGGCTTTTGCTTTTCCCGTTTTTAAGATGGAAAGGTTAGAAAGTGTCAGCTCAACTTTTTCCGATAGCTCATTAAGCGACATTTTACGCTTTGCCATCATTACATCTAAGTTTACAATGATTGGCATAGCTTATACTGTTAAATCGTTCTCATTTTGGATTTCAACTCCTTTTGAAAAAATAGTCGCAATAACATAGATTACCGCTGCCATTAAAATAAATGCTTCACTATCCGCCCAAAACTGGTTTAGGGTGTCGGTAACATAGCGTCGATGTTCTAAATTTTTGGCTGTCTGTCGTGCTAAGTAGCCTAAAAGTCCAATTGAAAAAGTGTAGTAACTAATTTGTGAAATCTGTCGAGAAACAAAGCTGTTGAAAGGTTTTGTCAAGTCAACTTGACTCACCAACCTGATGACTGCATAAAACAGTACCGCTTTCAAAATCGAAATGATAAGGATAAAACTATACATACTGAAATAGGCCCATTTACTACGTTTATACATTTCACTTAAGTCTAACTTTTGATATAAGTTTTGGACAAATTCAGGCTTGTACAGACTGAAAATAAAATTGACGATTAAACCTCCGGCTTCAACGCATAAGCCAACGAAGATGACCCAGGCAACAATCTTTATTACCTGGAATACGAAGTTGTTTGTTGCAGACATAATTGCTAGTTTAAATTATGAAACAAATATAATAGTATTTATTGAAAAACAATAAATATACATTACAATTCAAAAAATTTGTATTGCAATACAAATAATCTTAAAAAATAGAACCATTGGTTTTAGCTGTGCTTTTACAACGACCGCTAATGTTAAAATAGTTTTGTTTGTAATTCAATTTTTGAGTGGAATGTCCCAGTATACTGCCTTACCTTGCTTGTTAGTAAACAGGAAAAGCAACTTTTGCAGTCGGATTTTATCTAATTGTCCGTCAAACAGTTGTAGTAATGACAATATTATTTTTCGTCTGTAAAACATTTGGTAAAGCTATGTTTCTTAGAATTTTTCCTCAATGCTAAAATGAAGAACGAACGGTTTAAATCAGGGTGACGCATAACGGTATCACGGATCAGCTAAAATTTACAATGCCGGTAAATTTTTCCACACTGCAAAATTTTTCCCCATTTTGTTTAGTTTATATTTTTATACCAGGCACCTAAATCATAATTCAACAGGGGAAAATCAGAAAAAGCATCTTGGCATAATTATATTTATACAATCACTACCCTTTTGCGGCCCATTAATTTTATGCAGCAACATGACCCGGGCCTGTAAGTATTTTTAATAAGGAAGAAGTTTGATTATGAATAAATTCTGTCATCTAAATTAAAATCATGAAAGCAATATGGACTGGTTCAATTGGGTTTGGCCTGGTAAACATTCCCATTAAACTATTTACGGCCACACAAAGCAGCAACCTTGATTTTGATATGCTGGATAAAAAGGACCTGGCAAATATTAAATTCAAGCGTGTAAATGAACATAGCCAGAAAGAAGTACTGTGGGAAAATATTGTAAAAGGATACCTGGTGAATGATAAATATGTTGTAATGGAGGATGCTGATTTCAAAAAAGCGGCACCGGAAAAATCGGCTCATATTGAGATCATGCAGTTTGTAAAACAAACAGAAATTTCGAGCATGTATTTTGAAAGTCCCTATTATGTAAAACCAGAAAAGACCGGTGCACGGGCTTATGGACTATTAAAAGACGCCTTATCAAAATCGGGTAAAGTAGGGTTAGGCAGTTTTGTAATGCGTGACCGGGAACATGTTTGCATGATCATTGTAATTGATAATGTACTCGTGTTGAACCGGCTTCGTTTTCCGGAAGAAATAAGAAAGACGGAAGAACTGGAATTGCCCACCGCCAAAAGCAAACCGAACGAGATTAAAATGGCGATATCGCTTATTGACCAGTTAACCAAACCCTTTAATCCTGCAGCTTTCAAGGATGAATATACCGGTAAACTGCTGAAGATAATAAAGGCTAAAGCGAAAGGAAAATCTGTTCCATACAAGCCCTTAAAAGTGGTACATTCTAAATCGAAAGACCTCATGGAGCAGTTGCAGGCGAGTTTATCGGCTACCAAACGTAAGGTATCATGAGTAAACTTTTACAATATAATAAGAAAAGGAATTTTACTTCTACCCGCGAGCCGGCCGGTGCGGTCGAAAAAGAGACTGCTTTTAGATTTGTTGTACAAAAGCACCATGCTTCCCACCTGCATTATGATTTGCGGTTTCAATTGGATGGGGTATTAAAAAGCTGGGCTGTACCCAAGGGTCCGTCTGAGACGCCAGGTGAAAAAAGACTGGCCGTGATGGTAGAAGACCATCCTGTGAGTTATATCAATTTTAAAGGCATCATTCCCAAAGGAAATTATGGAGCGGGTAAAGTGGAGATCTGGGACAAAGGTGAATTTATACCGATGAATGAAAAGGCCGGACCTGTCAGTGAAAAACAGGCGATCACTAATTTAAAAAATGGGGAATTAAAGTTCGAAATAAAAGGTAAAAAACTTAAAGGAAGTTATGTACTGGTGAGGATGAAGGATACCGAAAAGAATTGGCTGCTGATTAAGCATAAAGAAAGTCCGGCAACGGTGAGCACTGAGGCGATAGCAAACAGCACTAAAAATTCAGCTGCTGTAAGGTTCTATGGTACTAAATTAAATGATTTCATTAAACCTATGCTGGCTCATACCAGCGAAAAGCTCTTTAGCGACGAAGAGTGGATCTATGAAATTAAATGGGACGGGTACAGGGCTATTGCGGAGATTGGAAAGGAAAACAGGTTTTATTCCCGCAACGGGGTCAGTTTCATTGATCGTTTTCCAAATATATTCGCAGCTTTCAAAAAAATAAAGCATCCCTGCATAATTGACGGAGAAGTGGTCTGGTTAGCCGAAACAGGCCATGCTAATTTTCAGCAATTGCAGCATTACGATCCCTCCATCAAAGGGAGTCTGGTATTACAGGCATTCGACCTGCTTTCACTCGACAACAAGGATACCCGTCACCTGGACCTGCTTGAACGAAAGGAACTGCTGAAGAAATTATTGGGCCGGAATACCACCATCCGCTATACAGCTCATATCGTTGCCAATGGAGAAGCTTTTTTTAAGGAAACTACCAAACTAAAAATGGAAGGTATCATGGCAAAAAAAGCCGACAGTACTTATACCGATGGAATACGCACCAGGGCCTGGTTAAAAATAAAAAATGTTCAAACAGATGATGTGTATATCGCGGGATTTACTGCCCCAAAGGGTGCACGTGCTAAATTTGGATCGTTGATATTGGCTATAAAAAAAGGGAACAAGTGGCAATACGCCGGACATGTAGGAACCGGTTTTAACAACAGCGGGTTGAAGGAAATTCATGAATTACTGCTCCCCCTCGTTACAGATAAAAATCCCTTTGGCAGAAAAATACCGGTGAACGATACACCCACCTGGGTAAAACCCGGGGTAGTTGTCGAGATATCTTTTACTGAAGTAACCAAAGACGGCATTTTCCGCCATCCTTCTTTTAAAAGGATCAGGGATGATAAAATACAAGTGCCCGCTACGGAACCCGCTTCGGAAAAAAAGGTAAACGGAAACCAAAAAGAGATCATTAAAGCAGGAAATATTGAGGTGACTGTTACCAATATGCAAAAAGTGTTCTGGCCCAAAGAAGGATACACAAAGGGAGATATGGTTAATTACTACAGGGAGATGGCCCCTTACATCCTCCCCTATTTAAAAGACCGGCCCTTATCATTAAAGCGTAATCCCAACGGTATCCTGGATGAAGGTTTTTATCATAAGGACGCAGGAGAAAATGCACCCGCTTTTGTAAAAGTTTTTCCCTATAAAAATGAAAAGAAGACCATTGATTATATTGTTTGTAATAATGCGGCAACCCTTTTGTACCTCGCCAATTTAGGTTGTATTGAATTTAATCCCTGGAACAACAGGTTGCAACATATCAATGAACCGGATTGGTTGCTGATTGATCTTGATCCTTCTAAAAAAAATAGTTTTGACCAGGTAACAGAAGTGGCGAAAGCGGCAAAACAATTAATGGATAAAGCAAAACTGAAAGGGTATTGTAAAACATCAGGTGCATCCGGCATCCATATTTACCTGCCCTTGCATGCCAGTTATAATTACCATATCGTTAAAAATTTTGCGGAGATATTTATGCACCTGCTGCATGAACTGGTGCCTGCATTTACTTCGATGGAACGCTCACTTGCAAAAAGAGGAAACAACATTTATCTTGATTACTTACAGAACAGGACCGGTCAGACACTGGCTACCGCTTATAGTATCCGGCCTGTGCCGGGCGCTACCGTTTCAACCCCACTGGAGTGGAAAGAACTAAAGGCCGGTCTGCACCCGGCGGATTTTAATTTTAAAAACATACTCAAAAGAATCGAAAAAAAGGGGGATCTGTTTAAGCCCGTGCTTAGTGAAAAAAATAATTTACACCAGGCATTAAAATTATTAAAAACATAAGTGGCGGATGAAAAATATACATATTCGAAAGACTATACTAAAGCCTGCCAAGTAATTTCATAAGTACATTTTCTACTTTAGTAAGGCCGGAAATATTATCGTCCCTTTCAATATTGTCTAATTCTTCAAGGTATTTACTTAATTTATTCTCTTCATACAGGCGAATAATACCGGGATGTACATAATATTTTTTACAGACCAGCCTTGTATTACCCAGGTGCTGGCTCACATAATCGAGCGCCTCATTGATATTCTTTTTACACACCGTAATATTTTCAGCAACATCCATGTTTTTAAAAGCCAGTAATAGGTGCAGGCATCCTGCCCATGTTCTAAAATCCTTTGCAGTAAAAACATCGCCGGTAACTTCATGGATATATGCATTTACCATACCTGAGTCAATACTTTTTCTTTGATTGGCTGCATCATAGTATTGAAATAATTCTTTGCCTGGGATATCCCTGCACTGTTGTATAACCTTTGCCAGCCGCTTATTTTTAAGGGAGATATCGTGGTGAATGCTTTTTTTGCCTTTAAAGGAAAATGAAATTTTATCCCCCTCCACACTTACATGTTTGTCATGTAAAGTGGTAATGCCATGGGAACCATTCATCTTTTCATAGGTTGCATTTCCAATTCTTATATAGGTGCGTTCCATTAAGCTGATGACCAATGCAATAACTTTTCTATCACTTAATTCTTTCAGCCCCAGGTCTTTTTCAACCTGTAGTCTCAATAATGGCAATACTTTACCAAATTCTAATAGTTTATGAAATTTGGTTTCACTCCGCACTAAATTCCATAGCGCATGATATCGGTACTGTTTACGTTGCCGGATGTCGTAACCCGTTGCCTGGATATGGCCATTCTGTTTCTCGCAGATCCATACCCTGTCCCAGGCAGGAGGTATGGCTAATTTTTTTATTCGTTCAATTTCTTTTTTTTCAACGACTCTTCTTTGCCCCAAATTATACTGAAAATTTTTTCCCCGTTTAATTCTTTCTATACCAGGGTCCCTGTCATTTACATATACTAAATTAACAGTAGCCGCAGCCGCTGCATAATCATTCACCAGTTGTACATATTTATTATGGCTTAGTTGCACCATGTTTATCAATATTGCCAGTATAAAAAAAATGGATGGATTCCTTCAGAGCATTTAACACAAATGACTGAAAATTTGTTTATTTATTTTATGGTTTCCAAATGAAATGCCATTGTATTTTTAACTTCTGGATAATTTCTGCAATGCCTTCCATTATAAATTTACCTGTTAAATTAAAGAAATTGGGCCAAATAAATTATCATGGGGAGTGTGGAGGGGGTAGATTGTGCTGCCTGGTACAATTATTTGTAGAATACTTTCCTCATAATATTCATCAAAAACAAATAGCAGCTATGGTTAGCTTGCATTTAATTTTTTGAAGGTTAGGTTTTATGGTATCAGGCGCGAATAAGCAATTTGTTTGAGGAATTATAAGGACATAAAAAAACCCCTGTTTTAAGAGAGGGTTTGTGAACTGGCTGGGACTCGAACCCAGGACCCATACATTAAAAGTGTATTGCTCTACCAACTGAGCTACCAATTCAATTTTATTTCTCAGAGACCCTCCCGATTAATCGGGATGCTCTACCAACTGAGCTACCAATTCAAAAAAGCAACAAATACAAATTATTTTGATACCGCTTTTCTTGCGGAGTGCAAAAATAGGGCAAAAACATTTAGTGCCAAACTTTTTTGAAAAACATTTTGCTCATAAGGGCTAATTATAATAAGATTGTTTATCAACAGCCGATGAACTCTCTTATTTTTGCCTATAATTTATTGTATGACTGAGTTTTTTAAAGATAAAGTAGTTGCCATTACCGGTGGCAGTGAGGGTATCGGAA
>JACMLJ010000027.1 GCA_014379625.1 Ferruginibacter sp.
CAGCGGAAATTTTTCTTTTAATGGCTCTGCTTCTTTCTGCGCCAGCAAGTTTGTTTCCTTTAATTTTTTCCAGTCATCATCCGTGATCTTTCCAAAAAAACCCTGGAAATTATCCCTGTAACTATTCTGCATAGCAGTTACTTTTCCGCTATCAATTGTTTCATCTGAATTTTTGAGCAGGTGATTATAGCTGTATTCCCCATAATTAGGGTCTGCTCTTTAACTACGCAACCTATATTGGTATTGTGTTTTGCCTAACTTGCACCAACTAAAAGTGCAAGGAAAAATGGCAAAAGCTCAAAAAAACCGTGCATCAAAAACCCCCTACGTCAGTCCCCTACAATTAGAGTTAGTGGGCTTTGAATCACCTTTTACAAAAACTTTAGACCCCAACAATCGTTGGGTCAAATTATCTAAGCAGATTCCATGGGATAAGATTGCAAATGTTTATCAACGACAGTTAAATAATGCAGCTACCGGTGCGGGTGGAATCAATCCAAGGGTAGCCATAGGTGCAATATTTATTAAGCATATATGCGACCTGAGTGATCGTGAAGCTGTACTGCAGATACAGGAGAATGTTTATATGCAATATTTTATTGGCTATTCAAGTTATAGCTATGATCCCGTTTTTGATTCTTCCTTATTTGTGGATTTGCGTAAACGCTTTGGTGCAGATCAGCTAAATGAGATTAATGAAACAATAATGGGTTTGGTGTCTGAAGAAGTGAAGCCTGACAAAGCAGCTGTTCAGAAAAATGATGAGCCAGACACTGGTGGGTTAAATCAGTCAAAACAAATTGAAGAATCATCTCAGCCAATACAGAAACAAATTACAGTTGACCCGGTTATCTGCCTTACTCCACCAGGGCCACCAGCAAATCAGGGAGAACTGATAGCCGACGCAACTGCCTGCCCGCAAGATATAAGCTACCCTACCGATTTGAATTTGCTCAATGATGCCAGGGAGAAGTCGGAAAAGTTGATAGACCTTTTATATTCTAAAATAAAGTTACTGGATGAGAAAAAATTAAAGCCGCGGACGTACCGTGAAATAGCAAGGAAAGAATATTTAAAAGTTGCCCAAAAGAAACATAAAACAAACAAGGAGGTTCGAAATGCCTTACGAAAGCAACTTAGTTATTTGTACCGCAATATTAAATACATACATCAGTTATTAAACTACTTCGGACAAATACCACTGAAGAATAAAGAGTATAAATATTTGTTGGTGATTCAAACATTGTATGAGCAGCAAAAATTTATGTACGATAATAAGATACATTCTGTCGAACACCGTATTGTAAGTATTCATCAGCCGCATGTACGACCAATAGTAAGGGGGAAAACCAATGCGTATGTAGAATTTGGGGCCAAAATACAAATGAGCATAATGAATGGTATTACTTTTTTGGAAGATTTATCATGGGACGCATTTAATGAAGGCACCAGATTATTAAGTACAGTAGAAAATTATAAAAGAAGATTTGGATACTATCCGCAAAAAGTATTTGCCGATAAAATTTATTGTAGCCGCGATAACAGGGCTAAGTTAAAAGGCCTAAACATCATCTTAGTGGCAAAGCCGTTAGGTCGTCCTCGTTTGGCAGTGGACAATCACATAAGGCCCGGGGAACGCAATCCGATTGAGGGCAAGTTTGGTCAGGCGAAAACGGCATACGGGATGAATAGAATAAAAGCAAGACTTCAACAAACAAGTGAATCCTGGATCGCCTCAATCGTATTGGTGCTTAACCTGATTAAATTAATCGGGAGGGCATCCCTATTTCTATTTGTAAAAACTTATTGGATATATTTAGATTTGGTGAACAAAATATTTGATGGGCACACCAAAAATTATAAGTGGCGGCTGGCGACATAAACAGCAGAGCCTATTTATAATTTAGAAAGAAAATATCTTGATGTATTGCGCGATGTGATAAAAGCTTTCCGTCAGATATTTATTAAATGGATTGGATCCTTTGATAAAGACAATGACCTGCCCGATGAGTGGCACCTCTTTAATGATCCTTCAACTTTTCCTGATGAGAATGAGCCTTTGATTCAAAAAATTCTTTGAGGACTTTGATCCTGAGGATGAGAAATGAAGATGAATAAAAAGAAACGGTACCGATACTTCCGGTGCCGTTTCTTTAAGTAATCAATTGAATTAATAGTTCAGATTAATAGAACTACCTCCATAGTACAAACCCATAGAAGGCATTAATATCCTGCTCATGATCAATCCAACAATAAAATACACAACGATTATTACCAGCAGGGAGACTACAAAATAGCCAACATGTTTATCAGGCGGTGTCTTTTTTAATTTTGGCATTCCTATATATAAAAGATATAAACCATAAAGCCCCGCTAAAGTACCTATTATAGCTATTGCAGGTAATATTGCCAACAGGCCGCCTACCCAACCTGGTGTATATGAATAAGCAACTAATTGAACGGAACGTCCCATATTTTTTTCAGATCCAAAACTTGGCGCAAGTGCATCAATAACCAATGCACTGACGAACACACCGGCTAAAGCGCCTACCAAAACAGAGATAGCCTGATAAATGCCCCAATTAATTCCACCTGCACGTACACCAAAATAACTTACTCCTATTAAACCATAACCAATAAATGCAGCTAATGCAGCTGCACCGGCAAGTGGTAATACATAACCAGTAATGATTTTACCTGTGTCGGGTGTTTCAGTAGCTATGACATCCCACTCTTTGGCAGGTGCGATGATAATGTTTTTTGCTCTTTCAATTAAATTCATAAACGTTGGTTTTAGTGAACTAATGTAGCGAAAGACTTTTGAATTAACGAAAACAATAATACACAGGCCGTGTATAAGATGTAAATTATAAAGGCAGGGAAGATTAAGAGTGGTATTCCCGTAAGTAATAACAAGGAGTGATTGTAAAAATCTTTCCAGGGCCAGAGTTAACTGGTTTTTCATCCGGATATAGGATTTAGGCAATTTCCCTGTATTACGGGATCTTAGTTATGATCTTAAAAAGAACTCAGTTTTAAAAATCCAATAAGCAAGTGCAGAGAGTGTTTAATAAAATTTATACATATATGAGAGTACCAATAGAGAACGGATTAGGTTTTTTTCAACCAGGGTATCAGATTCTATTAAGCTCCCTGCTGCTTATTGGAACAGAGGTTGTTGTATTTGTAAAATAACTTTTAGCGTATATCAAATTTTCCGATAGCTGTTTCTTCATCGCCACAGAAAACCTGGTAAATATATTTTCCTCTTGCAAGGCCGGTTATTTTTTCACGGTCGCCTTCTTCCATTTTATAATGCTTCATCAAAGTACCTTCCAGGTCAAATACAAAAAAGTCAATCTGTTTGCCTTCATTTTCTTTGGCCACCACATGCATCGCTTTTTGTACCACATCGGGATATATTTTTACTGCATGATTATTTCTTGATGAATAGTTTGATACAGTTTTTTTTGATATCTTTTTTTCTTCTTTAATTTCTGCATGTAGAGATTTATGGGAAGAGTAAGGTTGCATAGCCATAACACTAATAAAAATTCCAGCAGAAAATAGAAGTGTAAATTTTGGATTCATTGAGTTTGGATTTTATTGATTTATAACAAATAGACATTTTTATTAATAGAACACCGGGCATCGTAATTGCCTGGTTGCATTGTCAACCGTATTGAGCCTCCATCCAAAACGGAGGATGGTTGCAAAAAATGCATCATTATCCGTTACATCACCACGTTGTTCATTTACGCCTGGTGTTTGCCTTGCCTGGGGTAATTCATCGCCACGGTAATATAACCTTTTAGCTTTAGCTATATCTGTAGCAGGAAGTGAGTTGAAAATAATGGGATCTACATAATTTGTACTTACATCATCTATATAATCGGTGAACAACTGGCGGTGCAATACTTCCA
>JACMLJ010000028.1 GCA_014379625.1 Ferruginibacter sp.
AAGTTCGTTTGGCAGCAAGTTGGAATATTCCACCGCAGGCCCTGCTAAATTTACCCGTACCAGCACCACACCCTTCCTGATTGTTTTTGCAGGGCAACGCCCTGAAAACTGGGATACCTTAACTGTACAGCGACCCTTTGTAAATGCTTTAAATATAACTGCAAATTTTGGTTACAACTTTACTCCCAAATGGAGTGGTGGTTTTAATATTGACCTTGTCGGTGCTTCTTTTGGAAGAAAGTCTCCGGCTGTATTTCTAAGCAATGGCATAACTACTACAGAACCTTCCGCAAAACCCACTGCATTCAATGTATTACTCACCGGCGATCATGACAGGGGCAGCCTTAATTCTGAATTTTTTGTAAAATACAAGTTTAATAACGGGTGGGCATTGAGGGGAGTATATCAATTTTTATTTACGGAATATACCGCCCCGAATATTAAACAGGTATTACCCGATGGTACTTCCATTAACCGTTTTAGAAACAAATCTAACAGCTTCGGAATTGGGCGCAACGTCCTCAGCTAACATACAAAACCCATGGAGAGACTTTGCTGGGAAGAAAATTAGTAGAGATAAAACTCCGTCAAATGATGTCACAAAGCAAAACGAGGGGTTCATTCCTGGCAAATTTTCAAAAAATAATTGATGACTACAATGCCGGTAGTTTGTCCATTGAAGAAGACTATCGAATTATTGAAGCAGGCCGAAGCGATGAATGAAGAGTGGACATACCTTTTTTCCTAACCGACGAGCCGAAAGCCATGCCAAATGCCTTTAACAACGGAACTTTCAACTTATGAACATTGTATGGGCAGTAACAGATTCATCATACGCACAAAACTTACATCGCAAATGAAAACTGGTTTTACCTTTGTTGCTTCCTGTAGACCCACATCGTCGGCACTTATAACCATCCTTCCATTTCATAGCAAAAAGATATTGTTTACAATCATCTTCGTTCTTAAATGCCTTGTTGAACGTTGTAATGGATATTTCCTGGAACATACTAATTAATTTAGCTATAAATATACTAAGTTAATTAGTAACAACCTATTCTCTGGTTTAAATTTGCGCTCTATATGGGTAATCCTATTAATTAATACTGTTTAGCATCACGGAAATAAACCAGGAAATAAAATTAAATACTTACATTACGAGGAAATATTTAATAAAATATTTATGATGAAACCAGTAACCCTTCTTTCCGGAAAGTCAGCGTAAGGGATTTTGAAAAGTGAATCCCGAAAATGCGAGGATGGGTCAATTACTATACAAAATTTTACAGGCAGGAAATGTTACACGTGTTTTGTTACTTAAATGAGCGTATAAGAAAATGGATAAAGAACAAATACAGGCTTACCAGTAAAAAGCAGGTATTAGCAAAGTACAAAGCAATACAGATAGAGCAACAGACCTTGTTTTATCATTGGGGGTTGGGAATAAAATCATGATTGGATAACAAGAGCCGTATGAGTTGAGAGACTCACGTACGGTTCTGTGAGCGGCTTGGGCTGAAATGCCTTTGCCTACTCGACTCTCCCAACGAGCTTTAGCCTTGCCAGGGACCTTGCGCAATATGGAGCGAAAATTTTCTTCGCTAAATTAATGCTCATCCCAGGCGCGACGTCCTCGGCTAACTGTTGTCATTGGCACAATGGGAGCTGGTGCAATACCGCCGCCATTTGGTTTGCCATGCAGCTTAATGGTATTTACATGAAAAGTAAGGCTGGCTTTTACTTCGCCTTCTTTGTTTGTCCAGGTGTTTGCACCAACCCGGCCATTGTAGGACAATAATTTTGCGGCAGGGTCAGTTGAATGAGCAGTATTATAATTTCATCTTTCGAAAATCTGCTTTGCAGTTTCCGGAATTGTGTCTGCTGAGGTACAGCTTGTCCCGACTCTTCTCAAAGACAATCTCAATTCCCAATAACCTTATCCAGCAAAGTTGACCCGGCTTATTTGCCGAAGGTGTAAAAAGAAATAAGAAGGGTATACTGTGCCGGGTCTTTTATATTTTAGAAATTATTCGTAATTACCGTCAGGGATTGCAGTGGAAATCCTTCGCAGAAGATTGCAACGAAAAGCCCGGTTCGCCAACAGCGAAAACTGCATAAATATTTATAACTGAAATGTAAATTGCTTTTTATAATCCACTGGCGTTAAACCCGTATATTTTTTAAAGATATTTCGAAAATAACTTTGGTCTTCATAGCCCGTTTCATAGCAGATTTCTTTTACGGATGTTTTATCATTCTCTAATAGTTTTTTTGCTAACTCTACTTTCACTCTTTGTATATATTCAGAGGGGGTATTGCCAGTTGCATTTTTAAAACGTCGTATAAAAGTACGTTCTGCCATAGCTGAATGTTCTGCCAGTTTTGATACCACTAATTTTTCTGTTGCATTATTTTCAATAAAACCCTGCGTTTCCAGTATCTCTTCATCATTATGGCTTTTTTGTGCACTGAAAATAGAGTAGGTTAGCTGAGAATGTTTACCTTTTTCTACCAAAAACATTTTAGCGGCATAATTACCAATTTCTTTACCATAATATTTTTCAATCAGGTAGATGCAAAGGTTCTGAAAAGAAAGTGTAGCACCACCGGTGATGGTCTTGCCATTGTCTACAATAATTTTTTCATCCATCAGTTTTACTTTGGGAAACATAGCCCTGAAATCATTGGAAGCAAACCAGGAAGTAGTGGCTTCTTTACCATCCAGGTAACCGGTGGCTGCCAAAAAAAATGCACCGTTGCAGGTACTGCATAGCACCGTTCCTTTTTTATGCCGGGCTTTCAACCATTCAATAAAAGTATGGTGTTCTTTAATCAAGGCAGGAAGGTCACCAACGATTGCCGGAACAATTACCAGATCAGCTTTACCACAATTAGCTAAAGTTGCATCACAGGTAATTTCAAAACCATTATTGTGTACCGTTTTTCCTTTATCAATGGATACTAATTCAACAGTAAACCACTTTTGTTTTTTATGGGGCAGGTGGTTATAAAAAATTTCTGTAAGCTTTAGCATATCCATCATACCCACTACTGATGCAGATACACAACTTTTGAAAACAGGGATAACTACTCTCATTTTTATATATTTAAAGTAATGGCAAATATAGCATCCCTAAATGACATATACGCCACCTGATTCTGCCATTCAGCAGGGGTAATTCCGCCACGACTATTTTCAAAATTGGCAGATTTCACCCACTATTTAGTCTGATATGCCATCGCACCAAACCGGTAATACGAAATAGTTTTGTGTTATCAAATCAATCAAAACAAAAAACCATTATGATACTTGAAAACAAAATCGCAGTTGTATTTGCAGCAAGCGGTGCTATTGCAGGTGCAGTGGCAAAAGCCTTTGCAACAAAGGGTGCTAAAGTATATGTAACTGCTAAGGAACATTCTGCTGCCGAAAATTTGGCTAACGAAATAAATAGTAAAGGCGGAAGGGCTGAAGCTTTACTGGCAGATGCTTTAAACGAAGCACATATTGATACAGTATTTGAAAAGATGGTAGCTGATAACGGGAAAGTAGATATTGTCTTTAATGGTATCGGTATCCGCCCAAGCCAAAGCCAGTATGGCACACCTTCTACTATCCTTACTTATGAAAATTTTTTAAAACCGCTCACTACTATTGTTGGTTCACAATTTTTAACCTCCAGGGCTGCAGCAAAGTTTATGGCGGCCACAAAATCAGCAGGTACCATTCTTACCCTCACTTCCAGTCTGTCCCGTTCTAAAATTCCTTTTATGGCGGGTGTTACATCTGCCAGCACAGGTGTGGAAGGTTTAACCAGGTGCCTTGCGGCAGAGTTTGGCATGATGGGTATAAAAGTTATTTGTATTAATCCTACAGGTATGGCAGAAACCAGAACAATACAGGAAACAAGTGCGGCCAATGCGGCTACCATAGGCATACCGGTAGAGGCATTTGCGGCGGAATTAAGCAAAGGCTATTTGTCAGGCAAATCACCATCGTTATACGATGTAGGTAATATGGCTGCATTTTTAGTATCAGATGAAGGAGGGGTGTTGAACAGTCATGTAGTAGATGTTGACTTCGGTTACCGGTCTGTTATTTAATCTTTCTAAATAAGTATTATGAAACTAAAAACGATCACCCAGGAAATTATTTTTCCAAATGTGAATGCGGCCACATTATTTGAGTTGTACACCAACCAGGCAAAACATTTCGAGGTTACAGGAGCTCCGGCTATCATTACCGATAAGTTGGGAGAGCCATTCAACCTGTACAATGGTTTTTGCTTTGGAGAAAATATTGAGTTGAAAAAAAATAAACTCATCATCCAAAGCTGGAGAACGGATAACTGGCCTGATGGGGTTGATGATAGTATTGTTGTTATCCGTTTAATTGAAGAGGGTAAGGATACTTACCTATACCTCACCCATGCGGACCTGCCTGAAGAAATGGCTGAACCACTCAGCAATGGCTGGAAAGAATTTTACTGGAATAAATGGAAAGCTTATCTCACAATAAAAAACAAATCAATTAACAATTAAAAACGAAAAAATGGGACAATTTCTTTTAAACTTTCATCATTTCCCTTTACCAAAAAATGTGGTACCTACCGAAGCAGAATTTGAAGCCATCAATAAGCAATGGCAGGATTATATTGGTGGTATTGCCGGTCAGGGAAAATTTGTAGGCACACAACGCTTAGACCAGGAAGGAACCATCATTGGCCCTGACGGAAAATTAAGCAATGCTGTTACTGATGGTAAAGGATTGGTTGTAGGAACACTCACGATTGAAGCTGACAGCCTTGATGAAGCTGTTGAGCTTTCAAAAGGCTGCCCCGTCCTGGCGATGGGTGGCAGCGTGGAAGTAAGGCCTGTATTGGCATTTGATGTGTAGGAAAACTACGCAACCAGTTATTTAATTAAAATGACTGGTTGCATTTTATTACTTAAAACTTTTTTAAAATGGACAAAATATTAAACATTGGAAAATACATTTTCCCCCTGTCATTTCTTTTGTATATCGGGTTGCACTTAGGTAAGCCAGAAGTAGGTGCTGATTTTGTACCCGATTATCTTCCATTTCCGTTATTCTGGAATTATTTTACGGCAGTTTGTATTGCACTTTTTATCATCAGTGCTTTAATAGGAAAATATGATAAACTGGCTTACACCCTGATGGCATTCTACACCATATTAATGGCAGTAATGATACATATACCAAGGGCTATGGGGCATGAACTGGGAGTAGAACCTATGATGGCAGATATAGACAGGGAAAAAGAACTGGAAATGGTAAATGTGTTCCGGAATATTATGGTAACAGGTGCCTTGCTGGGTTTTGCAAGATATGTTGCAAGAGATAAAAGAATTATTGGTTAACAAATCTTACAATGATAACTGCCTTAGAAAGCATCAACGGCATAGCAGCCACCAGGCTGTATTTTTCACAGATGGTTGCGGAACTATCTGTTGAAGATCTAAACTTTATTCCGGGAGGATTTAATAATAATATTGCATGGCATTTGGGACATATTATATCTGTACAGCAAAGCCTTTGTTATGGCCTTTCCCGTTTATCTTTTAAATTTCAAAAGAAATAGTTTCCCGGTATGCCCGAAATACAAAGCCTGTAATTTCTATTGAGTTTGATGAAATTGAAATACTGAATATAATTTGTCTTTCACCCCGGGAACATTAAAAAAAGATATAGATCAGGATATTTTCAAAATGTATCAGCCTTATACAACACTAACAGGTGGTATTTTAAAAAGTATTGAGGATGCAATTGCATTTGACAGCTTTCATGAACAACTTCATTTGAGAAAAACATTTGGAATAAAATCGCTGGTAAAATGAAAAATAGAAAAGCCATCATTAATGAATTTGGTACATCTGCTGTAATCAAAATTATAGAAGAGGAAATCCCTGAACCAAAAGCAGGAGAAGCAAGAATTAGAATTGAAGCATCAACTGTTTCGGCAACTGATATTTTCATAAGAAAAGGAATTTATCCTTTATTAAAAGAAAAACCTCCTTTTACTTTGGGCTATGACTTTGTAGGCATAGTTGATAAAGTTGGTGAAGGAGTTTACAATATAAAAGTTGGTGCCCGGGTTTGCAGCATTGTTATGATCTGCGGTAATGCGGAATATATTTGTACAAATGCCATTGAACTTACTGTTATTCCAAAAGATATTGATACAACTGCCGCAGCTTGTCTTACACTATCTGGTATCACGGCATATCAAATGTTTAAACATGTTGCAAAGGTTAAAAATGGGCAACGCATTTTAGTACATGGCGGAAGTGGTGCCATCGGTAATACATTGATTCAATTGGGCAGGTTAATAAACTGCACAATAATTGCTACTGCTTCTTCAACCAAACACCCCCTGATTGAATCGTATGGAGCCATTTCAGTGGATTATAAATCTTCAGTTTACTTTGCAAGGTTAAAGGAACTAGCTGCTGATGGCTTTGATGCAGTATTTGATTTCACCAATCAAAAAAGTTTTAACCAGTCATTTAAACTATTGAAAAAAGGTGGAACCCTTGTTACTTACGCTGTTTTTTCCTCTTCCTTAAAAATTGAAAAGAAAACCTTCGCAAACTTTATGTCATTCGGAATGGACTTTGGATTAATGATGCTGAAACTGGCTATTTGGAATGCATTACCAAATGGTAAGTATGCTCAATTTTATGGAAGTACAGACTATAAAAAAGATAATCGTTTACAGCATCAACAGGATATGAATGAGCTATTTGAATTGGTATATAAAGGTTTTTTAAAACCGCATATTCACAGCATACTAAATTTAGCTGATGTAAAATTAGCTCATGAAATGTTGCAGTCAGGTAAAGTACAGGGGCAGCTCATACTAAAAACCGAAACAGATTCGGTTGCAGTTAAATAAACCTTTGACCTAATACTTTTTGAGTATGATTAACAAAAAATTATTCTGCAATTTCAAAATCGGTCGGGGGCAGCTTAATTTGGCTGTATGAATAATAAACAGCATACATTTTTTGTACGATGAGGCTTTCTGCTTTAAGGATTTTTGAAAATAGTTTATCTTAAGTAGCACCTGGAATTGGGGGAGATTATATACCCAAACTATTTTGATTACGTGATATTTCCCATTATTTATTGGTTTGATTTTAAAACAAATATATTGTCATTAACTTTGCCGGGATATTGAATGAACATTAATGTACAGTCGGCATCAGTGGTATGCAATCTTTTTTTTATGAATACTTTTTTAGACCTTTTTAATTATGAGACCATCACTTCCCTGCCATATGATTCTTCTTTTCTGATTAGAGAAGGCCACTATTAGAAAATCTATAAATTATAAAGTTGGCTGTAATGCCTTAACCGCTCTCATTCTGACTATGTTGACATAAGTTTATGTAAACTCAAATCGGACAATCTACTTTTCACCTTTCATTTCCTTAAAAAAGCTGTACGGATCAAGTTGCGTCCAGCGTTCAACAATCTTTCCATGCTCCAATCTATAAAATATGCTACGGAAATGAAGGAGAGGGTCTAAATAAATCTTCGCCGGGTTGTATAATTGCTCATGATCTGAATATGCTTTAAATACAGATTTTATTAGTTAGCCCTTATAATCCAAAATTTTTGCACCCGTTATTTTTGTTTCTTTTCGTCTTGAAAAACGGAACCAAACAGTCACTCCGGATTTTTCCTGTAATTCAAACCTTGCCTCTGTATTGAGTTCTTTGCTGCCAAATGTGTTATCGCCATTGTATGAAAGGCCACCCCAAATTTGCCCATTTGTTTTATAAAAAAGCAAATCACCGCTGCGGTAAAATTCCATTAATGAGCCGTCACTCATTTTATAAATACCGGCCAGGCGGTTAAAAACCATATCTTCAGGCAAATACTCTTTGTTTAAAATTATATCAAACTTAATTTCGCTTTTTTGATCGTCTATTCTTTGCACAGGAAGTGTTCTGTTAATTGCTAGTCCAGATTTTGTACTTGGATCACTTTCCAAATAGGGATCTCCCTCAAAATAAATTTGAGTTATCAGATCTTGCTGTCCTTTTGCAGAAAGTCGCATGTGAATGTGCGCCGGTCTAAATATTAATGCTTTTTCATCAACAGGTTCCGGAACAGGCAAAACGGTTATGAATTGGTAACGTCCATCTTTTCCTGTTTTTTGAATGGCCCGGTAAGCATAGGCTTCTGAAATATTATCATAATAACCATCTCCCTGGCATTGCCATACTTCAATCAGGCAATTCTTTAGCGGTGTTTTACCATCCTGATTAAAAATAATGCCAGACAGGTATAACTTATGCCCACTAAAATTATCAGGATTCATATTGCTGCGAAACGGTGCACCGGGACGGTAAAAAGGCCCCAGGATATCAGTAGCAGTGATACTGTCTCCAATATATTTATCTGTCTGCCAACTGATGTTTCCAAATACACCCATTCCAAGTGCAATGACGGAAGTCTGTTTTATGAAATTTCTCCTTTCCATATGCAAAAAAACAACAGGTATTTAGTTTTCTATTTTGGTATTTCAGGAGCCAGGGTAAAGGCTGCGGCGATCTATCAGCGAAGCACCGCGATGAATCTTTAACAGCTCATTCAATATTTCCATTCTTTTAAAATAAGCCGGAATTTATCTCTTATAAAGATAATAAATTGCGAAACATCAAGAAACAAAAGGGAAATTAGTTTCAATTTATTAACCCGGCCATTCAATTTATTCTGCTGCTGTGGTTGGTTTGCCAAACAAAATAGGCAAGGCAGAATATAAGCCACGTAATGAACCTGTTCTGACTGATAATAGATGTTCATTTATTGCCTTATGACTCAATACTATTCTGTTACGTTGTACACAAGGACATTAAACATTATTATCGCCTTTTTTTGATGCCCCAATATGTTGCTAATTTATTATTAAAAGCCTTTACGGGATATTTCGCAGAAAAGCTTTCAATATTTGGACGAAGGTTTCTTTATTTTGATATACAGCTATGTGATTACCGGGTAAACTGTCTGTTATTGCGTTTTGAAATTCGTGACTAAGCAATTTGTCGACGATCTTGTTTGGCTCAATAGTGTTAGTACCCGTTACGACTAACACTGGCTTTTGAAAAGCATGTAATTTTTTAAAATCAATTTTATACTCAGGCACTACAGACAATCCTCTCAGCCGGTCTTTTTGTTTCACCCATTGTGGCCAATTGGGGTGTTGACGAATGTCAAACGTATCACAGTTGGATAACTTACAACGAAAGCTTTTAACCATTTCTTCGGTAATGTTTGCTTGCGGTGTAAAGTTTTTAGTAAGTTCATCTATTTGTTTCATTTTGTCGGAATATTCTCCTTTCGCTTTGGCTATATCAAACAATGGAGCTTCAACCAAAACAAGGGATTGAATACGTTCAGGATTATTCGTGGCAAAATCAAAAGCAATCACCCCTCCGTAGGAATGTCCGACTAAAATTACAGGCGCAGAGATATGAAGGCAATCAAGAGTTGCTTTTACCGCTTCACTTTCTGTTTGTACAGAATAATTTTTTGGCAGCGTTCGGCCTTCATTAGCATATTGAACATTGAATTGTTGCATACGGATTACCATGAACGAATCAGCCAGTAATTTTGAATGAGGCCCAAAAGAGGTAATGTCAAATGTCCCTCCATGCAGCAATACAATAGGCTGACCATTACCTTCTACCAATACCTGTTTCGTTTTGGGTTGAGCTTGCGAAATAAGAGGAATGAGAAAGATGAGTAGTAAAAATTGTTTCATCGCAATGTGTTTTAAAAGGTTTTCAGGATTGCCTTTGATTAATTATTTTAAAATAAGAAAAAGTCAAATATCTTTTTTCCGCTGAAATAATGAACCTACAATTCCATAGGGACCTTTTACTTCACCCCATCCCCACTCAGGAATAACTTCATCATTGGTAGTAGGGTTTTCATCAAGGTTTGAATTGATGACAGCAACCCTGGTTCCCCATTCAATATGACCGGTAAATACGGAACGGAATTCAGGGTCTTTGGGCAGTCCGATCTCGTCCGCACTTTCCATTAGTAGTTTCACCCATCGCTTTCTTTGCGGCTCCGTCAGCTTTTTACCGATATGTTTTCCAACCATTCTCCGCAGAGACTCATCACCAAATTCATTACTGTAAAACTTTGGCCCCATGAAAACTTCTGCCAGAAAATGGGCAACATGCTTTGAATGTTCCGCTGCCATGTGCCTGAAAATGGGTTCAAGGATTTCATCCCTTAATACCTTTCCATAAAATACATCTGTAAGTATTTCAAACTTCTCCACACCGCCTGCATATTCATAAGGTGTAGGTATAGATTTGTCATTTTCCATAACATAAAAAGTATTTGGTGATTATTTTCTTTCTAATCCTGATTAATATCTTGGGTGATTTATGTATCTGTATTGCTGCTGTTGAAAATAAAGATAAACAACCTTTTTGGAGGATTGTTTTACATTTTTGTTATCTTATTTTTTATACCCCAGCTATAAATACTTTCCAAAATCGGAACAAAAGACTTGCCCAGTTTTGTCAGGCTGTAATCCATTCCTGGCGGTATCTCGTTATAATTTTTCTTCATCACCCGGCCATCATGTTCCAGGTCTTTTAATTGCTGTATCAGCATTTTTTCAGAAATATTTGGGATAGCTTTTTTAACCTCGTTATATCGCAAGGTTCAGAATTGGGGGCCAATGTCATCATCACCAGCCGTAGCCAGGAAAGGGCAGGCATCGCAGCTGCTGAAAGATTTCTCGAATTTTTTTATACATCCCAGTTTGCAAAGCCCGTTAAAAGCCAATTAATAAGAGTGGTAGTCTGTACGAAACATTTTAATTACTACAAAGATTGTAAATATAAAGAATATTGCTACATTTGTAGTAAAAAACAAATGGGAGAATTTGAAGAGTTGATACTTCTGATCGTAGCTATCATGAATGGCAAGGCTTATGGCATCGGCATCATCGAAGAGCTGGAAAATCGAACGGACAGGTCGGCAGCAATAGGTGCGGTACAAACAGTACTCAAACGGATGGAAGACAAAGGTTGGGTAAAATCACAGTTTGGCGAAGCTACCAAAGAGCGTGGTGGCAAACGCAAACGCTACTACAGCATTACTGCCAAAGGCAAAAAAATAATGGCTGAAAACAGAGAAAAACGTAACAGTCTCTGGGAAGCAATACCAAAACCTGGATTAACTTATGGATCAGTTTGAAAAACAACTACCAGGTTGGGCGATGACATTGGTACGCATCATTGTTCACCCTGAGTTTCAGGAAGAAATTGAAGGCGATCTGCTGGAAAAATATCACCGTGATGTACAAAAGTACGGACTGAAAATTGCCCGAAGGCGATTGTATACTGAACTGTTTTCAATTGCAAAACCTAATCTTATTTTTAATATAAACCGTAATACAATGAAACCAGGAAACTGGGTACTGCTTTTACTCCTGCCTATTTTGGTTGCAGTAGCTTCCGTTGCACCGTTTTTACCGGGTTCAAGTAACAAATTTTCTCATGGCATTTCTCAATTTGCTCAAACGACAGGATACATTGGTTGGCCCTTTGTGCCCTTTGGGTTGGTTTGGCTCATCATCGAAATGCGAAACAAAAAAGGTCAACAACTCAACCGTTGGACCAACGGTTATTATCCATCGTGGCTGGTGCTGATTCCTGTTTTTCTGTTTTTACCATTGCAGATAATCAGGGCACTGCTCAACGGACGAACATTTGATTTATGGCCATTAGCTATTATTTTATCAGTGGTGGCTTTTTTCATTTATCGTATCCAAAAACTAAAGAAGAAGACTCACTATAAGTTCAACCCCGCCCCGTTATATATTGTTTTGATTCCTGTAATCGCTTTGCTCACTTCCAGATTTGCGGTGGAAAAAGCAGCAGCGTTTACCCGTGAAAAAGCGATCGTAAATACAGTACCCCTTATTGCAGCAATTGAAAAATACAAAACAGAGAACGGCGAATACCCCCAAAATTTAGAATCCTTACAAGGAAAGTATATTCAAGAGATTCCAAAACCAACTATCATGGGTATGAGAGCCTATCAATATGAGAAACGAAACAGCTCTTTCCAACTAACTTTTGAACGGCTCTGGCACTGGAACGCTACCGAAGTGGTTGTTTACAATACATTGGGGCAAAAAGGCATAAAAGGCAATTATGGAAATTACCCTACTAATCATACGAATTGGTGGTATTATATGGCCGATTGAGAAGTGATATGTGTTGGAAAACAGATTTGCAGTTCTCCCGGCTTCTTTGACGCAGGAGTGTAAAGATATAAGATGGGTGTACTTCGCCAGTGCGTTTGCAATACTATTACAATGGCTATTTCTTTTTTATAAGTTTTTAATTGTCTAAGTAAATTGCTGGGTATTCCGGAATTGTGTTTGCTGAGGAAGGAGTTTATCATCAAAAAGTAACTTCAATAAACTTGAATTGTGGTTGTATTCAAAATGAGCAGGGTATATCCATTGCTTGCATAAGATTATTCCTTATTTCCGGCCAAAATACAATGGGTAAGATATTTATTTACTGATAATCAATAATTTAAACCTATATTCTGCATGAATTTTAATTTCAATTTTTTGGATTAGGTAGATGATTCGCATATGCTTTTCTACATTGGTTATTTCTTTTAGAATGCTAACTTTCGCCTCCCCAGCCGGCGGGGCTGCGTAACTGCAACGCAGCTGCTTTTACATCTTTCAATATTTCGGCTACGCCCAATATTATGTTATCGCAGCATTGAGCGTAGTCGAAATGTTGAACCCCGGCTTCGCCGTGACCGATCCAAAAGAGGCCGCTTATGCAGTTACTGGTTTAAAATCAACCATGGTGCGTTTACCAAAATCATACTAACACTGCCTTTGCGAACTATCTACTTAATCCTATAATTTTTATTTATTTACTAACAAATTATTTGTAACTTCTTTTGTAAATAAACAGTCATGTGTCAGCTACAGATAATTTAAGGCTGTTATCAACTGCAATGGCTTCTCTATAAATATGTTTGTATACTTGATTTGCTTTTATGTATTTCTTGGATATTATTATTTCTGCAAATCCTTCAAAAACTGCGAAGGTGTTTTTCCAAATTCTTTTTTAAATGCTTTGGTAAAATAAGATTGTGTCTGAATGCCCACACTGTACATTACTTCGGCAAGCGATACATCCTGGTGAGTCATTATCTCGGCTGCTTTTTTAAAACGGATGGTACGTGTAAACTCTCCAATAGACTGCCCTGTTATTTTTTTTATTTTCTGGTACAACTTTGTTTTACTCATTCCTATCTGGCTGCAAATATAATCTACATCCATATCAGGATTGCTTAAATGCGATTCTATAATGGAGATAAGCTGATCAAGAAACGCTTTGTCTTTTACAGAATGCACCAAATCTTTTGCATCCATGTATTGATCTTTAAGGTATCGTTCTTTCAGTTTTTGTTTTTGCTGTAAAGTGTTTCGTATCGTTAATGTCATCAGTTCCATACTGATGGGTTTAGAAAAATATAAATCTGCACCTGATGCTGTTCCTTCTATTCTTGATTCAATGGCATCCTTAGCCGTTAGCATTAGGAATGGAATATGACTGGTTTCAATATCTTCTTTAATCCGTTTGCAAAATTCAATGCCATCGATTCCTGGCATCATCACATCGCTGATGATGAGATCTGGAAATTTTTCTTTAGCCATATTAATACCGGCAAAGCCATCGGCTGCTTCTGATACCTGATAATAGGGACTAAGACTTTCTCTTAAAAAATTTCGCAATTCTTCATTATCATCTACTACTAATATGTGTGGTTTATTGATGTCGTCTGATTTATTACTTATTTCCCCGGTAGTTTCTTCTTGTGAAACCGGTGATGCAGGTTCATATTTAGAGTGAATACTTTCTAATCTTACAGTGATTTCATTACTGTTTTGTAACCATCGTTCTTTTTTATCATAATCCTCTTTGCCTACAGGCAGGCCAATAATAATTTCAGTGCCTTTATTTCTTTCGCTGTACACATAAATATCGCCTTTGTGTAAAGTAGCCAGGCTTTTTACGAATGCCAATCCTATACCCGATCCCAGGTGTGTTTCTGTTATTTTATAATATCGCTCAAATAAATGGGCAATAGAATCTTTTGATATACCAATCCCATTGTCTGCTACCCGTAGGTACACATATCTTTTTCCGGCGTATCCGTTTTTAAGTATCAATTCATTTTCAAACGAAGGCTTAAATTGATCCATTGATGCTAATACGTCAACGGTAATTACTCCCGGGTCGCTGCTGTACTTAAATGAATTACTGATAAGATTGATGATAATTTTTTCCAGTACCTGCCTGTCAAACCATGTTTCGCCAATACCTTCCGGTACATTCACAGTGAATTTTATTTTTTTCTGTAAGGCTAGTTCGCTGAACTCTTCTGATATTTCCTGTAAGAATAAATTAAGGTAGCCTGGCATTACATTTAATTTCAACACACCCGATTCTGATTTTCTGAAATCCATCAATTCATTTATCAGGTTCATTAACCGGTTTGCATTGCGGTGCATTACCTGGTAATGATGACGTGTACTTTCCGTAACATTATTCTCCTTTTGTAATTGTTCAAGCGGACCCAGTATCAATGTAAGCGGTGTGCGGAATTCATGCGAGATGTTTGTAAAAAATTGCAGTTGTACCTGGTGTATTTCATCTTTCTTTTTTTGTTCCAGTTTTTTTATGTGCATCCTTCTTTTTGAGCGATAGAAAAAGAATAACCCTCCGATAGTGCCTGCTACAATCAATAGTTTAAACCACCAGGTGTTCCAGAAGGGTGGTGTGATAATAATAAGGATAGATGTTCCCTGCTCGTTCCAGATACCATCGTTGTTCGATGCTTTTACACGGAAGGTATATGTACCTGGGCTAAGATTGGTATACGATGCTCTATGGTCGTTCGTTACATAGTTCCAGTCATTATCCCATCCTTCAAGTTTATAAGCATATTGATTATTTTCCAGCGTGGTATAATTCAAGGCAGCAAAGCCGAAGGAGAAAGTAGATTGTTTATAAGAGAGTTTTATTTCTTTGGTCAGGCTGATATCGTTGCGTAAGGTAGAATCTTTATCACCCGGCACTATTTTTTTATTGAATATGGTGAAATCTGTAATGTAAACGGGCGGAATAAAATTATTCGTTTTTATATTTTCAGGATAAAAGGCATTGAAACCGTTTACGCCACCAAAAAATAATTGGCCATCTTTTGCTTTTAAATAAGCATTTGCTTCAAATTCCAATCCCTGTAACCCATCTGCAGTATTGTACTTTTTATGGCCAAGATTCTCGGGGTTAAAACGGGTAAGCCCATTGGAAGTGGCTATCCAGAAATTGCCCTGCTCATCTTCGGCAATTCCTTTTATAAATTCAGTTGATAATCCTGCTTTGTCTGTAAATAATGAAAATTTATTTTCTTTTGCATCAAAAAGATATAAACCGGTTTGTCCAACCCAAAGCCGGTTTTTACTGTCAATAAATATTACCCGCAGGTCCGGTTTTTTTTCTGCATTATTAAAATAATGTGTAAAGCGGTTGGTTAGTGTATTATAACGGTTCAATCCTCCGTCATCGGTACCAATCCATATACTGCCTGCTTTATCTTCATTCAATGATACAATATTATGTCCTTGTAATTTTGTATCATTTTTTGGGTCAGTTATGATTCGAATAAATTTCTTTGTCTTCCGATCCAGCAAATTAAGTCCACCATAGTAAGTAGCTATCCATAAATTTTTGCGGCTGTCTTCATATATCTGCTGTATAAAATTAGAACTGATGGAATTTGGATCAACCGGGTTATTGGTAAAACGGGTAAAGTTTGCATTGCCTTTGTTATACAAACAGAGACCGCCGCCCCAGGTAGCCACCCATAAATTATTTTCGCTGTCTTCTTTTATATGAAGTACTTCGTTGGAGCCAATACTTTTTGGATTGAAGGGGTCGTATTTATAATGCGTGAAATCATTTTTACTGCGATCATACAAGTTTAAGCCGCCACCATCGGTACCAATCCATATATTACCATCTTTGTCTTCATAAAAAGCTTTTACATCATTGTAGCTTAAACTGTTGGTGGTTACTTCCTGGCGAAAGAGTGAAAACTTTTCTGTATTAGGTGTATACAAATTAACACCACCACGGTGTGTGCCTATCCACATATTTCCCTGGTTATCTTCAAAGAGACTAGATACTGTTCTTTGCGAAAGACTTGCAATATTTTCGGGTTCATTCTGGTAATGGTAAAATACATCTGGGTCCTGTTGAAAAAGATCAAGCCCGCCATTCACTCCGCCAATCCAGATATTCCATTTCTTATCGACAAGTATAGTTCTTACCAGGTTACTGGCCAGTGATGCAATATTTCTTTCATTGTGCCGGTATTGTTTGTACGTAGTGTCTTTATAATTAAAAACGATAAGCCCGTTATCTTCGGTACCCAGCAAAAGGTTTCCCATCCGGTCTTCTTTAATCACCCATATATTATTATTAACACTGCTTAAAACCGGGTGGGTAATCTGCGAAAAATTTTTAAAAGTCTTTGTTTCCCGATTAAAAAGGTTCAACCCATTTTCTGTGCCAATCCAAAGGTTAGCCTGCGAATCTTCATATAAATAACTAATGCTGTCGCTGCTCAGCGATTTTGTTTTGGCATCCTCCTGCCGGAAATGCGAAAAAGCATTTTCTTTCGGTAAAAAAAGGTTTAGTCCGCCGCCCCAGGTACTTATCCACAAATCGCCTTTTCCATCCTCATATATACAGGTAACAAAATTGTTGCTTAAACTTTTCGGTTTTCCATATTGCTGTTTGTAGCGTGTAAATTTATTAGTAGCCGGATCAAAGCGGTTCAAGCCGTTTATCGTTCCAATCCAAAGTGCATGATTACGATCTTCATGGATATAGCGAATAAAATTATCACTGATACTGTTCGTATCGGCGGCATCAAACCGGAAGGTGATCATCTGGTTGCCGTCATAGCGGTTAAGTCCATCACGGGTTCCAAACCAGATAAAACCTCTTTTGTCCTGAAAGATGGTTTCAATGGTACTGTTTGACAAACCTTGTTCTATAGAAATATGTTTGAATTTAAGTTTAGGGGCTTGTGCCATCGCAGCAGGTCCAATAACATAAAAGACAAATAAAAGCAATAATCGAAAAAGGAGGGATAGCAACGTCATATATATTACATAACCGGTTTATGAGTTTTTTGTTTATCAGTGACTATGCTACTATCATTTTCCTATTGCGTCTCACATATCATCTGAAGTAACAGCGCTTACCCCGTATCTATAGTCAGGGGATGATCAAATTCATTTCTTACTGCGGCCGAAGCGATTCAGCTACGCAGTGTTAGTTCCTCTTTGCGTTCGCTGTGTGAAACTTTTGCATAAACTGTATTTCTGCTTCGCAACGAACAGAATCCAAAACAGTTTGACGCAACAGGCACTGCTATGAAAACCCACTTTTTGCAAAAAAGTATATTATTAAAAAATTCAATTAGTGCAAACGGACAGATGAAATGCAATATAAGATAATTGAAACAAGCAAGTTTGTAAGAGTGTGTAGGTAAATTAGTCTGATAACATCAAAATTATGAACGTACGGATAAGTCCTTACGCAGCAACAAATATATTTTTGATGCCTAAACTATTGTATAACTGCTTTTTAACGAAAAATTGCCAAAATGAAAATGACAAATCGATTGCGCCATTTACTCCTCTTTGCTCTTAGTTTACTGTTTTTCTCCAGTTCCTGGGCTCAGGATCGGAAAGTTTCCGGTACGGTTACCGATTATCAAAACCAACCTTTACCCAATGTTAGTGTTTCAGTAAAGGGTAAATTAATTACTGTAACGACAGATGTCAACGGAATTTTTACCATTGACGCCTCATTAAAAGATGTTTTAGTTTTTAGCTCAGTCGGCTTTGAAAGCCTCGAATCTAAAGTGGTAGTTGGTGACATGACTATCAAATTAAGCACTGCTATCGGCAACCTAAACGAGGTAGTGGTGGTAGGTTATGGTACCGCCCGCAAAAAAGATCTGACCGGTGCTGTTACTACAGTGACTTCAAAAGATTTTCAGAAGGGTGTAATTACCACACCAGAACAACTCATTAGCGGTAAAGTAGCGGGCGTATCTATTATCAGTAATGGCGGCCGCCCTGGCAGCGGCAGCACTATCTTAATACGGGGTGGTGCCAGCCTTAGTGCCAGCAATACTCCTCTTTTTGTTATTGATGGCGTGCCGGTTGATAATGCCACAATAAGCGGTGGAAGTAATCCACTTGCATTTTTAAACCCTAATGATATTGAATCGTTTACTGTATTAAAAGATGCATCTTCAGCAGCTATCTATGGTACCAGAGCCAGTAATGGAGTAATAATAATTACTACCAAGAAAGGTAAAGGAGGCGGATTGAGAGTGAACTTTAGCGCTATTAACTCTATTGCTAACATCACCAAAAAAGTACCCGTCCTCACTGGCGATCAGATCAGAAGTATTGTAAACACCGATGGTACTGCAGCACAAAAAGCCCAGGTGGGTACAGCCAATACCGATTGGCAGGAACAGATTTACCAGGCTGCATTTGCAACCGATAATAATATTAGTTTCTCGGGAGGATTGAAAAAATTACCTTACCGTGTTTCACTTGGTTTTGCTAACCAGCAAGGTGTTTTGCTTACTGATAAGGTGCAGCGTTTTTCAGCAGGTATAGCATTAAACCCTACCTTCTTTGATAATCACCTGAAGGTGGATATTAACATTAAAGGCAGTTCACAGAATAATCGTTTTGCTACCAATAATGCAATAGGAGCTGCAGTAAGTTTCGATCCATCACAACCTGTATATGCCACGGTAAAAGCAGAACGCTTTGGTGGTTTTTATGAATGGTTAGACCCTGCTACTCCTACCGGCTTATTAAATCTGGCAGGTAGAAACCCATTGGGACAATTATTACAACGTCGTGATAAATCAACACCCCAACGCAGTATCGGTAATGTTCAACTGGATTACAAATTTCATTTTTTGCCTGAACTAAGGGCTAATATTAATTTGGGGTATGATGTCAGCAGAGGCGAAGGAACTATTTATGTAAGTGATAGTGCAGCTACTGGTTACCTTGCCGGTGGGCTTGGTGGTAGCAATAATTATTATCAGCAGAAAAGGAATAACAAGGTATTTGAGTTTTATCTGGCTTATGCGAAGGAAGTTAAGTCCATTAAGGGAAGATTTGATGTTCTTGCCGGTTACTCCTACAATAATTTTTTAACCACTGTTTATAACTATCCTACGTATAATGCCCGGGGTGTAAAAAATGCAGGCAGCGATCCAACCTTTGCGATTGACAGACCAGAGAATACATTGATTTCATTCTTTGGACGTACTAACTTATCTATTAAAGATAAATATTTAATTACTGCCACACTTCGTCGTGATGGTTCCTCAAGATTTGCACCAGATAATCGGTGGGGATTATTTCCTTCTTTGGCAGTAGCCTGGAATCTTAAAAATGAAAGTTTCTTAAAACAGCCTAACTGGTTATCTGCATTAAAACTAAGAGGCAGTTATGGCGTTACAGGCCAGCAGGATGGTATTGGTAATTATGATTACCTCAGCTATTATGCGTTAAGCACCGAAGCGGCACAATACCAGTTTGGTGATGCATTTATCCAGGCTTTCCGTCCGGGTGGGTTTTATGCCGATAGAAAATGGGAAGAAACCTCCACTTTTAATCTTGCCCTTGATTTTGGGTTTATCAATGATCGGGTTAGCGGTAGCATAGATGTATATTATAAAAAAACGAAAGACCTGTTGAATAATGTAGCACAACCTGCCGGAACTAATTTTACTGCATTCATTGTTGCAAACGTGGGTGATATGGAAAATAAAGGTGTAGAGTTTACCATAAATACGCAAGCTATTAAAAAGAAAGATTTTACGCTGGACCTAAATTACAATATCACCTACAACCAAAATAAAATCACCAATTTAACAGTGGTGCCTAAAGATGCAAATTATCCTGGTGTAGCAACTGGTGGTATATCTGGAGGAGTCGGTGGTGGTTTTTCACAAATAAATGCAGTTGGCTTTAGCCGTAATACATTTAATCTTTATAAACAGCTTTACGACCAAACTACGGGTATGCCAATTGAAGGCTTCTTTAGCGATGAAAACCGTGATGGTATCATAAATCAAAATGATTTGGTTAAAAACAAAAGCGCTATACCAAAAATATTTATGGGTTTCAGTAGTAATGCTACTTACAAAAAATGGAGTGCAGGCTTTGTGCTACGAGCTTCTTTTGGCAACTATGTTTACAATAATGTCATCAGCCAGCTTGGCACACGCAGCCAGATATTGGGCAACTCAGTTATCTATAACGGCTCACCTGAATATCTGAAAACAGGATTCCAGGGGGGAGGACTTCAATTATTAAGCGATTATTATATTACCAATGCTTCTTTCCTGCGTATGGACAATTTTAATCTCGGTTATGATTTAGGTCGTGTGTATCATGATAAAGTGGCCGTTCGCTTAAACGCATCAGTACAGAATGTTTTTGTGATAACAAAATATAAAGGTCTTGACCCTGAAATAAGCAGCGGTGTTGATAATAACATTTACCCGAGACCAAGATTATTTGCATTGGGTGTAAACCTTGATTTCTAATCTTATAAATATAACGACATGAAAAAAATAAAATTTTTATTCTTTCTGCTGACTTTACTGCTGGTTGTAGTAAGCTCATGTACTAAGAAGTTGGACTTATTACCGACGAATGATATAACAGCAGAAACCGTGTACAGCACATCTACCGGGTATAGACAAGCATTGGCAAAAGTATATGCCGCTTTTGCACTTACAGGCAACAGATCACAAGCTAACAATGGTGCGGGAAGTCCCGATATACCACCGCAGATAATTAATGATGAGGGTAATTCGGATTTTCTCCGTTTGTATTTTAATCTACAGGAATTAACTACAGACGAGGCTGCCTGGACATGGCAGAATGATGCCGGCGTAAAAGGATTAAAAGAAATGAATTGGGGTGGCACGAATCCTATTATCAATGGTCTTTATTACCGTTCTTTTTTCCAGATAACATTAGCTAACGATTTTATCCGCCAGGCGGCAGATGCAAAATTGGCTGAACGAAATATTACCGGCACCAGTGCTGATAGCATCCGCATCTATAAACAAGAAGCAAGATTTTTAAGAGCATTACAATACTGGGTATTAATGGACTTATATGCCAGGCCACCTTTTTTAACAGAGACAGATGCTATTGGAACGACCATCCCCAAACAAACGACAAGGACTGATTTATTTGCGTATATAGAAAAAGAATTAAAAGAACTGGAAACAGCATTACCTGCAGCAAAACAAAATCAGTATGCCCGAGCCGACCAGGCCGTTGTATGGGCCTTGTTAGCACGGATGTATCTGAATGCTGAAGTATACACGGGATCACCCCGCTATACTGACGCTATTACCTACTGTAATAAAATTACGCCCTTATATACTTTGCATCCCAATTACAGAGAGTTGATGCTGGCAGATAACCACCTTAATACGGATGAGTTTATTTTTGTAATCGCTTATGATGGAACTTACACACAGAATTACGGCGGTACTACTTATTTAACTCATGGCCCTGCTGCTGTTCCAGGTTCTATTTCGGGTACCAATGGTAATTGGGGTGGCTTAAGGCACCCGCATACTTTTACTGATTTATTTACAGACCCATCCGGAAATACAGATAAAAGGGCACAATTTTATACTAGCGGTCAATCAAAAATTATGACCAACCTGTACACAGGTACTGATGGATATTCTTCTACCAAGTACAGAAATAAAACAAGATCAGGTGGTGCTGCACCACATGCCGATGCCGCCGGTGATTTTGTAGATATTGATTTTCCGCTGTTCCGTTTAGCTGAAATATATTTTATTTATGCGGAATCTGTATTAAGAGGTGGTACGGGCGGAGATGCTGTTACAGCACTTACATATATGAATAGGATACGTGGTCGTGCTTATGCTAATGATCCTGCCAGTGCTTCCGGAAATATTACAGCAGTACAATTAACACTGGACTATATCCTGGCTGAACGTGGAAGAGAATTATACTATGAAGCACATAGAAGAACGGATTTAATCCGTCATGGAAAATTTACTACCAGCAATTATCTATGGGCCTGGAAAGGAGGTATTGCAGGAGGAACTTCTGCTGATGCAAAATATAATTTATTTCCTATACCACCAACGGATTTATCAAGCAACCCTAATCTTAGACAAAACCCCGGGTATTAATTTAAAACTTAATAATATGAAAAATATAAAAAGCCTTTTGATTTTGCTTTGTCTTCCTGCAGCTTTTTTTAGCTCCTGCAAAAGAGAAATTGACGATATATTTTACCAGAATGGAACCAATCCTGTGTTAAAGGCTAATGTTACGGATGCAAGATTAGAGGCTGGTGAAGAATCAAATGTTGCTATTAAATTTAGCTGGACAAATCCAGAGTATAAATTGAGCGATGGCGCAAATTCACACGATGTAAATTATTCTTTGGAAATAGATACAGCAGGTGCAAATTTCAATAGCAGTAAAAAACAGACGATAAGTATCGCTAAAGAATTATCAAAAACTTATACTGTCGGAGAACTAAATGCATTGCTTGGAAATGTAATGGTGTTGCAACTTTCTCCACGTCGTGTATATAATCTGGAGGCCAGAGTAACGGCAAGTATGGTGGGCGGTGTTGCCAAACTAACATCAGGTGTGTATGCATTTACTGCCAAACCATTTCCTCCCCCACCAAAAGTACCCGTACCTGCCGCAGGTACACTTTGGATTACAGGCGATGCAGTAGCTTCTAACTGGGCTAATCCGTTGGGTGCATTTGCAGTTACACATCGCTTTACCCAGATTTCTACCACCGAATATGAATTAACAATAGCAATGAAAACAACCGGTGCTTATAAATTAATTCAAACGCCCGGCGATTGGAGTAACTCTTATCATATGCTTGTTGGCACTGGACTCGCCGGTACATTTGATATAGGTGATCTGAATCCTGCTTTCCCATCAGGTGGCGTAGTAGCTGGTGCAGGTAATTATAAGCTCAACTTTAATTTTCAATTAGGAACCTACACAGCAGTAAAGCAATAAAAATATAACCTTTAAAAAATGATTATGAAAAATATATCCCTGATATTATTGCTGACATTAATGACTATTACAGGCTTAATCTCCTGCGATAAAAAGAATCTTGTAGAGGATAAACCTTATGGAGACAAGGTTGTTGTTACCAGTTCATTATCAGAATTTGCCCCCACCGCAACAGGTTTTGATACCGATTCAATTACTTTTTCCTGGACATCACCGCAGTATTCTAATGATACGGCCACGACCAAATATCTACTTCAGATAGATTCTACAACACGAAATTTTGCCAAGGGAATTTCAAGATCAATAACGGGTAAGTTATTTACCAAATTTTCTGTCAAAGAATTTAATTCCATGTTGCAGGCCATGGGAATGCCTCCCGGATCTGCCAGGGATATTGATGTTAAAGTAACATCATCTTATGCTAACAACAATGAGGTGCGTGTATCAAATATTTATAAACTAAAAGTTACTCCTTACAATCCGGTAAATTTTGTAAAAGGTGCTGACATTAGCTGGGTTTCACAAATGGAGGCGTCCGGCAGAAAATTTTATAATACTGCCGGAGTAGAAACGGAATGTTTTGCCCTAATGAAATTAATTGGATTTAATTCTATTCGTTTGCGGGTATGGGTAAACCCAAACCCCGCATGGAACAATACTGCTGATGTAGTGGCAAAAGCTTTACGTTCAAAAAATTTAGGTATGCGGGTAATGATAGATTTTCATTACAGCGATAGTTGGGCTGATCCTGGAAAACAAACAAAACCTGCTGCATGGGCAGGCCAGAATGTAGCCCAGTTAAAAGTAAGCCTTGCCACACATACTACTAATGTTTTAAATGCTATAAAAGCTGCTGGTGTTACACCAGAGTGGGTACAGGTAGGTAATGAAACCAACAATGGAATGTTATGGCCAGATGGTCAGGCCAATCTAAGTATGTCCAACTATGCACAGTTTGTTGGAGCTGGTTATGATGCAGTAAAGGCAGTTTTTCCCACTACAAAAGTTATTGTGCATGTTAGCAATGGGTATGATAATGGCTTATTTACATGGAACATTGGTGGCCTTATCAGTAACGGTGCCAAGTTTGATATCATTGGTATGAGTCTTTATCCATCTGCTGCCAACTTCACTTCTTACAACGCCGGCATACTGGCCAATATGAATGATATGGTAGCAAAATATGGTAAAGAAGTAATGGTAGTAGAAACAGGATTCGCTGCTAATAATCCAGCAGTAGCAAAATTGTTCTTAGCTGATTTGATAGCTAAAGTAAGAATAGTAAATGAGAACAAAGGATTGGGTGTCATGTATTGGGAGCCGGAAGCATATAACTGGCAAGGGTATGGACTTGGCGCTTTTGATAACACCGGTAAACCCACTGCTGCGTTAGATGTATTTCAATAATTTGCAAATATCTTTTGTAGTATGCAAACGTAGTTAAAGAAATAAGTAGCAATTTAACTCACCCGTGTAAACGGGTGAGCCTTTTTTAAATAGGTTAGTTTAGGCTTTACACCTTTAAAATCGGTTAACCCTTATTTGAATTTGCTGCCATGTTTATTAATATTATGGTGACAAAGGGTAGGAGGCTTTAAATGGTTATCACATTTTGATAACTATAATGGTGAAATTTAAATGAATTTATATAATTTCCTTGGTCATAACATTTTGAAGTGTCTAAAATAAAATTATGAGAATAGTTTTCCGGGTGTTGGCTTTGATAATGGCAATTTCTACAGGCACTTTACTTAATGCACAGAAAAAATCAGCTGGTAAAAACCTTGTATATGTTGATAAGCAGGGAGTATTACGATTTACTTCAGACAATAAAGAAGCAGTTTTTTTTGGCGTAAATTATACAACCCCCTTTGCTCATGCTTACAGAGCCCATAAAGTACTTAATGCTGATATTGAAAAAGCAATTCAACAAGATGTCTATCATATGTCTCGTCTTGGGCTTGATGCTTTTCGTGTACATGTGTGGGATACAGAAATATCTGATACATTAGGCAATCTTTTAGAAAATGATCATTTACGATTATTTGATTTTTTATTAGCAGAATTAAAAAAGAGAAATATTAAAACTATCATAACACCTATCGCTTTTTGGGGTAATGGTTATCCCGAAAGAGATGAAGCGACTCCAGGTTTTTCAAGAAGATATGGAAAAGGACGGGCCACTGTAAATGACACGGCTATCCGGGCACAAGAAAGGTATATGGTGCAATTTTTCAAACATAAGAATCCCTACACCAATCTCACTTATACAGAGGATACTGACGTGATCGCTTGTGAATTGAATAATGAACCCAATCATAACGGCCCAAAAGAAGGAGTTACCAACTATATAAACCGTATTGCAGCAGCAGTAAGAAGCACCGGCTTTACAAAACCTATTTATTATAATGTAAGTCAAACAACTTTTTACGCAGAAGCATTTGGAAAAGCAAATATTGATGGCGTGAGTTTCCAATGGTATCCGACCGGACTTGTGGCTAACCAGGAAAATAAAGGGAACTTCTTACCTAATGTAGATAGTTATAATATCCGGCCTTATGATAGTATTTCCAGCTACAACAATAAATCATTAATAGTATATGAGTTTGATGCAGCAGATGTGCTGCAGTCGTCTATTTATCCTGCGGTGGCAAGAAGTTTCAAAGAGGCTGGATTTCAATGGGTCACACAATTTGCTTACGATCCAATGGCAATGGCTCATACTAATACTGAGTATCAAACGCATTATTTAAACCTCGTTTACACACCTTCAAAAGCGATAAGCATATTAATTGCTTCCGAAGCATTTCATAAACTACCAAGAAAGAAAAATTACGGTACTTATCCTGCTGATAGTTTATTTGATGTTTTCCGTGTTAGTTACCGGAATAACCTGAGTGAAATGAATACAGAGCAGAAATTCCTTTATTCTAACACAACAGCAACAAAACCTGTTAATGCAGCAAAATTAAAAACCATCGCCGGTGTTGGTAGTTCCATTGTAGTTAATTACAGCGGGACAGGAACTTATTTCTTAGATAAAGTAGAAGAAGGAGTATGGAGATTGGAAGTGATGCCCGATGCTGTTCATGTCCGTGATCCTTTTGAAAGAGCTTCTCCCAGCAAGGAAGTGACACGTGTGGTATGGCAAAACAATTCTATGCAAATAACATTGCCTGATCTCGGTTCTGGCTTCGGCATTAAAGGATTGAATAGCGGGAATAATTTTTCTGGTACAGCTTTATCAGAAAATTTTCAAATTCAACCGGGAACTTATTTACTGACAAGAACAGGAAAAAATATTTCAGTTGGTAAAAACAGCGTTGGTGTTATCGGCCTGAATGAATTTGTAGCGCCTCAGCCTGTGTTTACTAATATGTTTTTACGGCACGAACCTTTTGCAGAAGTATCGGCTGGTAAATCTTTTACTATCTCTGCAAAAGTAGTTGGGATAGATACCGGTAGGGTAACATTACAAATAAGCCGCTTTGGTGGCAGAGGTCAGGGGGGCGGTCCAAGAACTATTCTCATGACAAAGAAAGCAGGTTCAGAATATACTGCAGAAGTTCCGGCTGATCTTCTTACGACGGGTATGTTGAATTACAGGATACTTCTTCAAAAAGGAAATGAGTTTGCCGTTTTTCCCGGCAATTTTACAACCCATCCGTTTGCATGGGATACTTATACAAATGAAACATGGAAAACTTTTGTAGTTGCGGAAAATGGAAGATTAGAAATATTTAATCCAACCGCAGACAGAGCTTTTATTTATCCCGGCTTCAGAAGGGGTTTTCAATCATCTTATATTACAGGTGAAAAACCAGGTCAGTTACTATTAAAAATAAATACAACCGAGCTCTCAGGAGATCATACAATAGGATTTCAATGGTTCTTTGCAGATAAATTAAAAGGAAGGACAAGCGAAGCAAGTTCATTTGATAAATTAATTGTAAGAGCAAGAACCACAGAGAATAGGCCTGTACAGGCAAAAGTTATTTTGACAAATGCTGATGCAACTTCTGTATCAACATTTATAACGCTTACCAATAGTTTCCAGGATATAGAGGTGCCGTTGAATAACCTTTTTGCAGATTCTGCATTATTATTGCCAAGACCTTACCCACCGTATCTTCCTTTAAAGTTTAAAGGAAACGGCTCTGTTGCAGGATTTAAATTGTCCGATGCAGAAAAGATAGAAATAACAATTGGATCAGAATTACTTCCGATAGAATTCACTAAGCCATATAGTATGGAAGTGGAAACAATATGGATTCAAAAGAAAAAATAATTCCCGATAGCTGGTTTAAATAAATTTAACATGCAAGCATACCGTTCTTACTTTTTTATCATTATCGCCTTATTTAATTTCTCCTTTTGCTACGGCCAAATATCTTTTCGGGAAAAAATAAATTTAGATAACGACTGGAAATTTCATTTTGGCCATGCCGCCAATCCTGAAAAAGATTTTAACAATAGTATTAAAACCATTTTTTCTAAATCGGGCGGCGCTGGCGGTACAGCAATTGATGCTAAATTTAAAGATAGTGCCTGGCGCACTTTAAGTTTACCGCACGATTGGGCGGTTGAATTGCCTTTTGCATACGTTGATAATTTTGATGTGGAGAGTCATGGCTATAAACCAGTTGGTGGTTTATTTCCTGAAACAAGTATAGGCTGGTACCGCAAACATTTTACCGTAGCAAAATCAGATTCTGGCCAGCGTTTTCAAATTCAATTTGATGGCATTTTTCGTGATGCTAATGTTTGGATCAACGGATTCTATCTCGGTAATAATAAAAGCGGATATGTGGGCGTGAACTATGATGTAACCGATTTTTTAGACTACGACAGGGGAAATGTTATCGTGGTAAGAGTGGATGCCACACAATATGAAGGCTGGTTTTATGAAGGCGCAGGAATTTACCGGCATGTATGGCTGAACAAATATGCTAACACACATATTGCAACAGACGGTGTGTTTGCTTATAGCAAAGTGGAGAATAAAAAAGCAACTGTTACAGTAGAAACTACCGTTAATAACGAAGACTTTGCAGCAGTAAATAATTCCATCAATGTTTATCTTACTGATAGGGCAGGAAAAATTGTAGGCACAGCAAAAGAGCAAAAAATTGCATTGAATGTTAATGAAGAAAAAACTGCCACACAAACCATCGCAATCAATAATCCAAAACTATGGTCCCTTGAAGATCCTTACCTCTATCGTGTTATAGTGGAATTAAAAGCGAACGGAAAAATTATTGATGCAAAAAAATTACGGATAGGAATAAGAACAGTGGAGATAAAAACCAACGGTGTTTTTTTAAATGGCAAACATGTAAAAATTTACGGCACCAACAATCACCAGGATCATGCAGGGTTGGGTAGTGCATTGCCGGATTATATACAATACTATAGAATTGGTTTAATAAAAAACATGGGTGTTAATGCCTACCGTACCAGCCACAATGCACCTACACCAGAATTACTGGACGCATGCGACAGTCTTGGTATGTTAGTGATGGATGAACAACGTTTGCTCAACAGCGGTGCAGAATACATGAATCAGTTTGAACGCCTGGTAAAAAGAGACCGCAGCCGTGCCAGCGTTTTTATGTGGAGCATTGGTAACGAAGAAGGATGGATACACACCACCAGCACCGGCAGAAGAATTGCACAAACATTTATTGCCAAACAAAAACAGCTAGACCCAACACGTACCTGTACTTATGCAGCAGATGTGGCCAATGTTTTTAAAGGGGTTAATGAAGTGATACCGGTAAGAAGTTTTAATTACCGCCAGTATGCGGTAGCAGATTATCACGGGGATCATCCCAATCAACCTTTGTTAGGTACAGAAATGGGCAGTACCGTCACTACAAGAGGTGTGCAGGAAAAAGATAGCATTCATGCGTATTTACCCGACCAGGATATTACTGCACCATGGTGGGCCAGTAAAGCTGAAGATTGGTGGAAGCTTGCAGGGCCAAATGATTTTTGGCTCGGCGGTTTTGTGTGGACCGGATTCGATTACCGTGGCGAACCAACGCCTTACAAATGGCCCAATATCAATTCGCATTTTGGTATTATGGATATGTGCGGCTTTCCTAAAAATATTTATTACTACTATCAAAGCTGGTGGACGGATAAAGATGTACTGCACATTTCGCCACACTGGAATTTGCCTGGTAAAAGAGCTGGCTGGCAGGAAAATGAAGGTAAGCCTGTGGATGTATGGGTAAACAGCAATGCAGATAATGTAGAACTGTTTTTAAATGGAAAAAGTTTAGGCAAAAAAGATATGCCCCGCAATAGCCATTTGCAATGGACGGTGAATTATGAACCCGGAAAATTAGAAGCCATCGCTTATAAAAAAGGAAAGAAGTTAACTGCAAAAGTGGAGACCACCGGACAACCAACTGAAGTAGTGGTTACACCTTATAAAACAACCATACTGGCTGATGGAAAAGACGCCACAGTGATTAATATAACCGTGGTTGACAGGGAAGGCCGTGAAGTACCCGACGCAGATAATTTGATAAAATTTTCTATTGAAGGCGAAGGGAAAATTATTGGCGTGGGTAATGGCGACCCCAGCAGCCACGAAGCAGATAAATGTACAGATGGTTTATGGCAGCGGCATTTATTTAATGGCAAATGCCAGGTAATTATACAAGGAACTGCAAAAGCTGGTGTGATAAAATTTGATGCTACTGCAACAGGATTATGGAAAGGGGGTACTGATATTATTTCTGTATTACCAGAAGCCAACGCTTTAATCACAACAGATAAGACTTATGAATTAAAAGGCGAAGCAGCAAAGCCAAGACTTACCGATAAAATGTTAGGTGCTGACATTTCTTTTTTACCAGAGCTGGAAGCCAAAGGAATGAAATTTTCGGATAAAGGCGTACAGAAAGATGCCATACAAATTTTAAAAGACCATGGTTTTAATTATGTGCGCCTGCGTATTTTTAACGAGCCTGCAAATGATAGTGGCTACTCCCCAAAAAAAGGGTTTTGCAATTTGGAGTATACTAAACAAATGGCTAAACGTGTAAAAGCTGCCGGTATGAAATTGCTACTGGATTTTCATTACAGCGATTACTGGGCCGACCCCGGTAAGCAATACAAACCTGCAGCATGGAAAGGCTTAAACTTTACTGAACTAAAGAAAGCACTGTACGATTACACCCAAAAAGTACTGCAGGAATTAAAAGCCCAGGGCACTACGCCTGATATGGTACAAATAGGCAATGAAATTAATCATGGTATAGTGTGGCCAGATGGTAATGTAAATAATCCTGATGGTTTGGCGCAATTGCTTAATGCAGGGACGGCCGCAGTAAAATCTGTTGACCCGAATGTAATAATGATGCTGCATGTGGCATTGGGCGGACAAAATCACGAGTCGGTAAATTTTATTGATAACATGGTAGCACGTGGTGTTGCTTTTGATTTAATTGGAGAATCTTATTATCCCAAATGGCATGGCACACTGGATGACCTGCGTGATAATTTAAATGACTTGATCCGCCGGTATAATAAAGACGTGATAGTGGTAGAATACTCCGCCTTAAAAAATGAAGTAAATAAAATTGTGTTTGATATACCCAATGGAAGAGGCAAAGGCACCTGCATTTGGGAACCCCTGAGTACCTGGGAAAAAGTATTTGATAACAATGGTAAAAGCAATGCGCTGCTTTTGGTGTATGATGAGATCAGTAAGGAGTTTATGCAAAAGTAATTTGTAAGAGAGAAAAGTCACGAAGGCAACAGAACACAAAATTTGGAAGTCCTTTATAAAGTATATTAAAGTTAGTTTTAGCAATTTGCAATAATTCGTTTTATTCTAAAACATGAATGAAATTTTGGATTGAAAATTGTAAAAATTGTCGCAAATACAAATTATCCAGCTTGACTTAGGAAGCTTTAATTTAAAACAGGCATCTCTAATAAAAAAAGGCTAAAGTATGGTGCCAGTCACCATCAGGCACGTTACCGGGTTAATCCTGCCCGGTTACATAGCATTGTGGCAGATTTGTTCGATAATGCAAGGTATAAGATGATGATCAGGTGGATATAAAAAGGCTGCTTGATAAGGGAGTAATTAACCTGCTACAATCGGACTATTTATACGAAACAGCTGAAACTGGAAAAAGCGGGATATAATTAGTTAGATGTATCCCGAAAAATTAACATTTGATGGGTTTATACTTCGAACTAACCCGGATCAATGAGGTCATTCGAATAATATGCAGTTTGGGTAAGGGTTATAGCGAAAATAAAAACAGGACAAATAGTGGTAAAACCAATTTGTCCTGTAATGTTGGGTTACTAGGATTCGAACCTAGACGGACAGAATCAAAATCTGTAGTGCTACCATTACACTATAACCCAATCGGATGAACAAAATTTCTTTTGAGAGTGCAAATTTAGGGGTTGCACTCAGAATAGCCAAAATCATTTTAAAAATAGTTTTAACCCGTATCTATCAATGTAATAAGAAATAAAACAGGCATAAAACATGCAACGGTCAAACCTTTTATCGAATTTTAATAGAATTCCTTTTATACCTTATTTACTGTATATACTGCTTTTCCTTCATGCCTTATCCTCCTCCTCCTTCAACCCCTTGATCATATCCAAAGCTTCGGCTACCACATCACACATGATGGTTATCAATGAACCCGGCTTGGCGGTATTGTAAGCATGCATGATGGCTTCCTTTTCATTATAAATAATGGTAATAGGAATATCTTTTGTTTTGGTGGCATCAATCCCTTCAATTAACAGTTGCACAATAGCTTCCGCGGTCCTTCCCCTCAAATTTTTATCCTGCCGTATAATGATCTCATCAAAATATTGAGCTGAAAGTTTTCCGAGGTCCCGGATATCTTCATCACGCCGGTCGCCCGTACCACTGATAATACCGACTTTAGGAGCGCCATCCATTTTACTTACAAAATCGCCCAGCAATTGCAACCCTGCCTGGTTATGGGCAAAGTCTACAAGGAATTTAAAGTGTTTAAATATAAACAGGTTCAACCTGCCGGGGGTAAGTGTGGGCGAAGGTACAAATGTTTGCAGGGCCACTTTGATATCACTCACCCTGATATTCCTGTACAGGTAGGTAGCGAGGATAGCGGGTAAAGTATTCATGATATTATGCGTGGCCCGTCCGCCGTAAGTAATGGGTATCTCCGCCACTTTCATCACCCTCATTTTCCAGGTACCTTTCATAATGCTTACATAGCCGTTTTCGTATACCGTTGCAAGTCCACCGTTTTTGCAGTGCTTTTTTATCCGTGGACTATTTTCATCCATGCTAAATAGGCCTATATTACATTTGAGGTCATCCTTTATCCTGTACACCAGGTCGTCATCGGCATTTAAAATGGCATAGCCGTGTGTGAACACGGTTTCCGCTACCACCGCCTTTACTTTAGCCATTTGTTCAAGACTGTCAATTCCACCCAATCCAATATGATCGGTACTTACATTGGTAATGATGGCGATATCACAGTTTTGAAATGCCAGCCCGCTTTTGAGTATACCGCCGCGGGCACACTCCAGTACCGCGAAGTCTACGGTTGGGTCTCTTAAAACAAATGTAGAACTTACGGGCCCGGTGCAGTCTCCCTTCATCAACATTTGGTTTTGAATGTATACGCCATCACTGGTAGTATAACCTACTTTATAACCTGCGCTCCTGGCAATATGTGCGATAATCCGGGTAGTGGTGGTTTTGCCATTGGTGCCGGTGACAGCAATGATCGGGATACGTCCCGCGCTTCCTTTTGGAAAAAGCATTTCAATAACGGGTTCGGCCACATTGCGGGGCAAACCCACCGCAGGGTCTATATGCATGCGGAAACCCGGTGCGGCATTCACTTCAAGCACCGCACCACCATTTTCGCTGATGGGTAACCGTAAGTCGGGGGCCATAATATCGATGCCACAAATATCGAGGCCTATAATTTGCGCAATGCGTTCGCACATAAAAATATTGGCAGGGTGCACTTCATCTGTTACATCGGTAGAAGTACCGCCAGTGGAGAGATTGGCTGTAGGTTTAAGCAATACCAGTTCGCCCATTGGAGGTACGGTTTCTAAATTGTAGCCTTTTTCTTCCAGCATCTGGTTGCTAAAATCATCTAATTTAATAGACGTTAAAACTTTTTCATGCCCAAACCCACGGCGGGGGTCTTTATTTGTTTCATCTACCAGCCATTGGATGGTATGGGTACCATCACCTGTAACGGAAGCGGGTGTACGCAATGCAGCGCAAATGAATTTATTGTCAATCACCAGCACCCTGAAATCAAAACCGGTAATAAAGCGTTCACAAATTGTATTGCGCCCGTAAACCTGTGCTGCGGCCAGCGCCTTTACTGCCATGTCCCAGTTATTAATATCCGTGGTTGCGCCTTTTCCATGGTTGCCATCCACTGGTTTTAATACCATCGGGTAACCCACACTGTCGATTGCATCCCTTAAACCTTCTTCCGTTCTTATGATCACGCCCCTGGGTACCGGAATTTCGGATGCGCCCAGTAAGTTCTTGGTTTCTTCTTTGTCACAGGCGATGTCTACCGCTATATTGGAAGTAGTGGAGGCGATGGTGGCACGAATTCTTTTTTGATGTATGCCATAGCCAAGCTGCACAAGGCTGTGTTTGTTGAGGCGAATAAATGGGATATCCCTTTTGGCAGCCTCATCTACAATACAGCCGGTGCTTGGCCCCAGGCGGGTTTCTTCCCTGATCTCCCTCAACCGCATAATATCTTCTTCAAGGTTGTAATCCACACCATCGGCAATTGCCTGGGTAACCCTGGTTGCCGCTTTGGCTGCATATACACCGGCATCTTCTTCCATATAACTGAATACCACAAAATATTCCCCTTCCTTTCCCGTTCCCCTGGTACGTCCGAACCCCGTGTCCATGCCCGCAAGTGTTTGTAACTCCAGGGCAATATGTTCAATTACATGGCCAAGCCAGGTGCCTTCTGTTACCCGTTCAAAAAAACCACCGGGCTCCCCTACACTGCAGCGATGCTCGTACATGCCGGGAAACATTTTTTCCAGGCGTTCCTTAAAACCTGGTAAAAGATTAGTGGGTTTTTGTTCCATATCCTCCAGGTCAAGCTTCATTTGTATCAACCGGGGACGGCGTACACTCCAATAATTGGGACCTTTCATCACTTTTATTTCTACGATCTTCATGAGCTGTTTTTTGTTTTTGGTTGATGGTTGAAAGTTGATGGCTTAGCTTTTATTGATTAATATTCAGGATTTGTATCCTGTTTTATAATGCCCTGATTTCTGTTTGAATTTTAAAGCGCTCAATGCTTCAAAACCCACCCGACAAGCAGGGGCTTGAAGATAATTAAAAAAAAGTAGCTGAAAAAATTCATGTGTAATCGGGGAGCCGACATTCAATTGCTTACTTTTGCAACACCCATTGTATTTTGCAGTAAAGCGTGGGAAATAATTAGTTCACTATTGCCGTTTTACTGTTTACCAAAATAAACATGCATGCAACATCCCCGGGGAAAACTTATTGCAATTGGCGGCGCCGAAGATAAAGGCGCCGATCCTGATAAAGGTGAATTGCAAAAACTCAGTAATCTTAATTTTATAGAGTTAGGCATCCTGCACCGGATCGTTGCTGAAAGCGGTGGCCCGGACGCTAAAATAGAAGTGGTAACAACCGCTTCCACCATACCTTATGAAGTAGGTGAAAATTACTTAGATGCTTTTGGAAAAATTGGCTGTACGGATGTAAATATCATGCATATACGCAACAGGGCCGATGCGACCAGTGATGAATACCTTGAAAGGCTCCGGTCTTGTGATGCAGTGATGTTCACCGGTGGCAACCAGCTTCGTTTATCCACTACCTTTGGCGGTACGCAGTTTTTACGCATTATCCTGGAACGATATTATACCGAACCAGGTTTTGTGGTGGCAGGCACAAGCGCCGGGGCGATGGCCATGAGCAATACGATGATCTACGAGGGAAATGCAACCCGGGCGCATTTAAAAGGGGAAGTAAAAATTACGACCGGCCTGGGCTTTATGGATGATGTTATTTTCGACAGCCATTTTGAAAAACGCGGCCGGTTCGGGAGACTGACACAGGCCATTGCCACCAACCCCTCCTGTATTGGGATTGGCCTGGGGGAAGATACGGGCATGTTAATTACAGACGGAAATAAAATGGAAGCCATCGGGAGCGGCTGCGTGATCATTGTAGACGGGCACGATATACGCTATTCTAATATTGCGGATATACCCGATGGAAATCCTTATAGCATTGAAAATCTGAAAGTGCATGTTTGCGAAAAGGGAAATGGCTTCCTGTTGCTGGAGAGGAAATTTTTGCCAGAAGCAAGGGAGAAGCCCACCATTGTTTATACCGCTGATTGAAGCTGATTTTTTTGATGGGCTTGATTTCAATTCCTTACATCGGGTGAACCAGTGATTGAGCATATTTTTACCATTTTCTTTACCGCTGATTGAAACTGATTTTTTTGATTGGCTGAGATTTCAATTTCGTGTATCCTGCTAACCAGATTCAAAGTATAATCATTAGTCAACCTGGAATCCATTTTTTGATTGGTTTGATTTCAATTTCCTCCATCCAAATGATCAAAATCTTAGTAAAATCATTTAATCAGTTTAATCAGCGGTACAGACTATTTTTCTCCACGTTTTCATTACCGGTTTTACTGTAACTTTAAGTAAATAATTAATTATAGCTTGGTACAATTCATTCTTAACCAAAAAGAGATCAGCACCGGTTTGCCAAAGGGCATGCTGTTGCTGGATTTCATACGCTACCACCAACGCCTCACGGGTACTAAAATCGGTTGCCGCGAGGGTGATTGCGGTGCCTGTACGGTGTTGGCAGGTGAAATAAAGGATGGCGTTTTGGTTTACCGTTCTGTTACTTCCTGCCTGATGCCATTGGGCAACGCGGCCGGAAAGCATATTGTAACGGTGGAAGGTGTAAATATGGAAGGCCTGAATTTTATCCAGCAATCCTTTGCTAATGAAGGCGCTACGCAATGCGGGTTTTGTACACCCGGTTTTATCGTTTCGTTGGCAGGTTTCTGCTTAAATAAAACAGCGGCTACCACACATTCAGGAATTGATGCAGTGAATGGAAATATCTGCCGTTGCACCGGGTATAAATCTATCGAAAGGGCCATTGCAGCAATTGCCGGTAAATTGAATGAAAGAAAGGGGGAAGAAGCAATTGATTTTGCAGTGAAAAATAAAATACTGCCTGGTTATTTTAGTAGCATCGAAGAAAGACTGGCTGATTACAGTTTGCCGACAAACGGCGTTGCCAGCCCCGCAGACAATATTGCAAAATTTTTAGGGGGCGGTACAGACCTGTATGTACAGCAACATGATACACTGGTGGATTCGGAAATTGATTTCCTCCTTGATAAAAATAATTTAAAAGGGATTGAACAGCAGGGCAACAAGTGTTTGATGGGCGCCGCCGTTACTGTTACGGATATATTGGAGTCGCCAGTTTTTAAACAGTATTTTCCTTCGCTGAAAAAGTATATTAAATTAGTGTCATCCACGCAGATCAGGAATATGGCTACCATTGCCGGTAACTTTATTAATGGTTCTCCCATCGGAGATTTTACGATTTTCTTCCTGGCTTTGGATGCAAGGCTAATATTGAGTAATGGCATAGGTAAAAGGGAACTTCCGCTGCGAAAATTATTTAAAGGCTATAAAACACTGCATACAACTCCTGGTGAATACATCGATAAAATTTATTTTGAGTTACCAGGTGCAGCTACCCAATTTAATTTTGAAAAAGTATGCAAGCGCACCCACCTCGATATTGCAACTGTGAATACCGCCATCCATATCGTTATGAACGGAGATACCATTTCAACCGGGTCTATTTCCGCCGGAGGGGTGGCACCTGTTCCAATTTACCTTGAGATCAGCAGCGCTTTTTTAGCGGGGAAAAAAGTTTCGCCGCAACTAATCTCCGAATTAATTGAAATTGCACAAACAGAGATTTCACCCATTAGTGATGCCCGTGGTACGGAAACGTATAAACGATTTTTACTGGGCCAGTTGATAAAGGCCCATTTTATTACTTTGTTTCCCGGTGAAAAAATTAAAGACTTAATGAATGCATAGCATGAAAAATATAGATTCCTATACACATACAAGGGGCGAATCCGTTTACCTGGATGATATGCCTGTGGTAGCGGGAACATTGTATGCAGCCTGCTTTGACTCACCTGTGGCGCATGGCAGGATCACCCGCCTCGATCTGCGTGCCGCCGAAAACAGCCATGGTGTGGTTTGTGTGCTTACACATAAAGATATTACCGGCATCAATCAAATTGGTGGTATTGTGCCGGATGAAGAATTGCTGGCAGATCGGCATGTTCATTTTTGCGGAATGCCGGTTGCCCTTGTAATTGCGGAAACGGATCACCAGGCGAGAGCTGCGGTAAAAAAAATAAGGGTCGATATTGAGCCATTGCATGTCATAACCGACCCCAGGGAAGCTGCCGCCAAAGGCGAACTGATTGTGCCGCCCCGCAGTTTTAAGATGGGCGACAGCGGTGCCGCCTGGGCTCTTTGTGATCATATTGCTGAAGGCCGGGCGGATACTAACGGGCAGGAACACCTGTATATTGAAACCCAGGGGGCATATACCGTTCCGGGGGAGAATGGAGTTATAAAAGTTTATTCATCCACACAAAGTCCTACCGCCGTGCAAAGGGCGGTCAGCAAAGTAACCGGTCTTCCCATGCACCTGCTTGAAGTGGAAGTAACAAGATTGGGCGGCGGCTTTGGCGGTAAAGAAGACCAGGCCAATTCCTGGGCGGCTTTATGTGCTTTGGCAACCCATATTTTAAAACGACCCGTTAAGTATTCGCTGAGCCGGATGGAAGATATCCGGATGACCGGCAAGCGTCATCCTTATTCAACTGATTTTAAAATTGGATTAAGTAAAGATTTAAAGATCATTGCTTATGAAGTGACCTTTTATCAAAATGCAGGGGCTACCGCAGATCTGTCACCCGCGGTGATGGAACGAACACTGTTTCATGCTACCAATACTTATTTTATCCCCCATGTAACCGCTACGGCGTATAGCTGTCGCACTAATTTGCCCTCCAATACGGCGTTCAGGGGGTTTGGCGGGCCACAGGGAATGTTTGTGATGGAATCCGCGATCGCTAAAGCGGCAGATGAGTTAGGGGTAGACGCAGCATTGATTCAGCAAAAAAATCTATTACAAACCGGTGATGAAATATTGTATGGACAAAAAGTGGTGAGTGAAGCCAATGAATGCTGGAACAGGGCAACTACTTTATTCAATATCGATTCGGCGAGAAAAGAGATTGCTGATTTCAATGCGCACAATGATTTGTATAAAAAAGGAATGGCAATGATGCCGATATGTTTTGGCATTTCATTCACCAACACCATGATGAACCAGGCAAGGGCACTGGTGCATGTATACACAGACGGTAGTGTAACAGTAAGCACGGGCGCCATCGAAATGGGCCAGGGCGTAAGCACAAAAATTCTGCAGGTAGTTGCGCAAACATTTTCTATTGATCCGTCAAAAGTAAATGTGAACAGCACCAATACTTACAAGATCGCCAATACCTCTCCCTCCGCAGCCAGCGCCACGGCTGACCTGAATTGCAAGGCCGTATTAATTGCCTGCACTGCAATTGCAGACCGCTTAAAAATGGTAGCCGCCGATGAATTAAATATACCGGCAACTTCAATTGAAATAAAAGATGAAATGGTTTATTTCAATGGTAACAAAACTGAATTGGATTGGAATAAATTAGTATCAGCCACTTATGCCAGGAGGGTGAGTTTGTCGGAGCACGGGCATTATTCCACACCGGGTATTCATTTTGATAAAACCATAGAAAAGGGGCACCCCTTTGCTTACCATGTGTACGGTATGGCCATCACCACAGTAACGATTGATTGCCTGCGGGGCATTTACGAAGTGGATTCAGTAAAACTGGTGCACGATTTTGGTAATAGCATGAATCCGGTTATTGACCTGGGGCAAATTGAAGGGGGACTGGTGCAGGGAATTGGGTGGATGACGCTGGAAGAACTGGTATATGATGCCGAAGGCAGGCTACGTTCCAATGCGCTGTCAACTTACAAAGTGCCGGATATTTATTCCGTTCCGAAAGAAATTGTGGTTGAATTTTTGGAAACACAGCAAAACAACCTGGCCATCTTTCGCTCAAAAGCGGTGGGAGAGCCTCCGTTGATGTACGGCATTGGTGCATTCTTCGCTTTGCGAAACGCCATCAGAAATTTCAATCCCGGCCTAAAGCCGGCATTTGCAGCACCTATGACCCCTGAAAGATTGCTGATGAATTTGTACCCCGAAAAAATAATGGCTTTAACCCAAAGCCTCCATTCCGTTAATATAAACGAACCAATAAAATTAACACCGTAAATCCCTTTCGGTAATGCATTTCAGCAAGTAAAATAAATTAGTGTAATCAGGTAATTAAAAATTCGTGTAATTTATTTATGCATAAACAATTACCCACCTGGCTATTAATTCAAAACAGCCTTCAGCAAAACATCGAAGTGATGCTGCTGTATGTGCTGGAAAGCAGGGGCAGCAGTCCTGGCAGGCAGGGTTTTTTTATGGCAGTAAACGCAACGGGTGAAATGAGTGGTTCACTGGGTGGCGGTATCATGGAGCACAAGTTTGTTGAAATGGCCAAATCAAAACTGAAACAGGCAGCAGGGGAGAGGTCGGTGCATCAACAGTTACATGACAAACAGGCTGCAAAAAATCAAAGTGGTATGATCTGCTCCGGTGAGCAAACTATTTTTTTATATACCCTGCAACCACAGGATGCAGCAACTGCCGGTTTATTGATTCAATCAATGCAGCAAAATAAAAATGGTACGCTGCAACTATCACCTGCAGGAATAAGTTTTGTTGAAAATATTCCTCCGGCAGATTTTAGTTTTGAAATAAATGCGGACGCGGATTTTATTTACAGGGAGAAAACAGGGTATAAAAATTATTTGTATATTATTGGAGGAGGGCATTGCGCATTGGCTTTTTCACAACTCATGAGCGGGATGGATTTTTATATTCAATTATTTGATGACAGGGCAGGGCTCCTGACAATAGATCAAAATCATTTTGTACAGGAATGCAAACTGCTGGAAAATTATAAAGACTTAACTGAATTGATCCCATCCGGAAAAAACAATTACGTGGTGATCATGACGGTTGGTTACCGTACGGATGAACTGGCATTGAAAGCCCTGCTGGGGAAGGATTTCAAATACTTCGGAATACTGGGAAGTAAAAACAAGATTGTAAAAATGTTTGAAAATCTTGTAAGGGAAGGGATTGCTCCGGACCTCCTGGATCGTATTCATGCGCCCATTGGGTTGTCAATAAAAAGCCAGACGACGGAAGAAATTGCCGTGAGTATAGCTGCTGAAATTATACTGGTGAAGAACCGGGAACTGGTATAACCGGTATTTTTTTACATCCGGGTCTTTCAAAAATGGGCGCGAAACTAAATGGGGTGCATTTGTCTCTTCAACTGCTGACGGATTGTTAAATGCGATCTTTTTAACCGCTTATATTTACACTATGTTTGATCAGATCAATAGCCATGTAACAAAATGCACTGATTTATCTGCTGAAGAATTAATTTATTTTAATTCAATCCTGGTGTATAAACAAGTGCCCAGAAAAACGATCCTCTTACACGAAGGCGATATTTGCAATTTTGAAGCCTACATCAATAAAGGCTGTATCCGGAATTATTATATTGACGAAAACGGTTTTGAAGTGACACTTCAGTTTGCCATCGAAGACTGGTGGGTAAGTGATATCTCCAGTTTCCAAAATCAGGAGCCAGCTAAGATGTTTATCGAAACGCTCGAAGATTGTGAGTTGCTGGTATTGTCACCACAAACCAAAGAAGAGCTGTTGGCTAAGGTTCCCAAACTGGAAAGGGTTTTTCGGTTAATGGTACAGCGGAACCTGGCAGTATTGCAAAGCCGTTTGTTTACAACGATCGCCACCTCCGCCAGGGAAAAATATATTGATTTTTTGAACCGCTATCCAACTATTCCGCAACGGGTGGCCCAGCATTATATTGCATCCTATCTTGGCATATCTGCTGAATTTCTGAGTAAGGTGAGAACGAAATTGGGTAAAAGCTAATGGTTTCTTTTACAATTTCATTCCTTAACATATATATCCCTGAGCTGTGTATTTCTTGTCTTAGTTCAATGCACCGATCGCATAAGTGTTGGATATTTGCCTTATAAAAATTATTATTATGGACAACAAAATACTGGGGCTGCATCATATTACGGCTATTGCCCGCAATGCCAAACGCAACTACGATTTTTACACCGGCGTGCTTGGTTTAAGACTGGTGAAAAAAACAGTCAACTTCGATGATCCGGGTACTTATCATTTTTATTTCGGTAACCAGACAGGTACCCCCGGAACAATACTTACTTTTTTTCCCTGGGAAGGAATTGGAGCAGGACGTACCGGTACCGGGATGGCAACGGAGATTGGTTACTCAGTACCTGCAGGCAGTCTAGAATTTTGGGCTGACCGTTTTAAGCAATTCAAGGTAAAGCAGGATATTGCTGTAGAAAGTTTTGGCGAAAAATCGCTCTCCTTTACAGACCCTGATGGCTTAAAAATTAATTTTATCGAACCCAAACAGGTAGACGAACGGGCGCCATGGGAAACAAAGGAAGTAACCGGAAAGGAAGCTGTTAAAGGATTTCATAGTATTGTACTAACACTTAAAAATATAAAGCCCACTGCCGAGCTGCTGGTAGATGTGTTGGGTTACCGTTTGCTGGAACAGGATGGAAACCGTTACCGCTTTATTACAGGTGCCATTGAAAATGCGGCCGTCGTAGACCTGGTGGAATCGCCCGATGAAGCTCCCGGAATAAATGCCGCGGGTACCAATCATCATGTGGCTTTCCGGGTTAGGAACGAAGAAATATTGATGGCTTTCCGCGAAAAAATAGCATCCCGCGGACTGGGCATTACTGCGAAAATTGATAGGGAATATTTCTTCTCTTTGTATTTCAGGGAACCGGGTGGCGTATTATTTGAACTGGCTACAGATAACCCCGGTTTTGCCACTGATGAAAAAGTTGAGGAACTGGGAAGCAATCTAATGTTGCCTAAACAATATGAGCCGTCCCGCGCCAAAATTGAGACCTTGCTACCAAACTTGAATTAGATTATTGTGTTTCGGCATGGATCTGCTGTGAATATTCACGAATTTTGTCAAACGCCAGGCAGTTCGCCTTGTGCGAAAGTTAAAATTAAATTTTATGGAAGAGGTTTCAATAGAATTACTTGAAAATGGACAACAGGCCTTTGTAATAAAAGAAAAAGAAGAAAAACTGGCAGAAATGGTAATGGCTGTTTCCGGTAATACCATGACTGTGTACCATACCGAAGTTTTACCCATCGCTGAGGGCAGGGGGCTGGGTAAGTTGTTGTTGAAAGCAATGGCGGATCATGCCAGGCAAAACCGGTTGAAAGTTATCCCGCTTTGTGTATTTGTGCAGGCACAATTTAAACGTCATCCTGAGTTGTATGCAGACATATGGCAAAAGGATACTGCCTGATGTTGAGGCAACATATAATCATTTGTGATAGTAATGGTATTGTTCCACGATTTAGTGTAACAAATCCTGTCAATTGTATTGAGCCGGGGACGAAAATTCGCGGGTTTATTGTTTACAGAATACCTCATTAACCGCATTGGTAACTTGTTCTGAAGTGAGGAACAAAAAATAAAATAATATAATATGCATCAGAAAAAAATAATATCGGCAGAAAAAAAATTAAGCGAGGCAAAAAAAGCGTTGATAATGGTTCATGGCCGTGGTGGAAGCGCCGAAGATATTTTGTCTCTTTCCGCACACCTTCATGTAAAGGAGTATGCTTTACTGGCGCCACAGGCTAACAATAATAGCTGGTACCCTCAATCCTTTCTTGCTCCGCCCAAAGCAAATGAACCATGGTTGTCTTCGGCATTGCAGTTGCTCGGTGATATGGTACAGGACATCGTTTCCGGCGGCATTTCAAAAGAAAATATATACTTCCTTGGCTTTTCGCAGGGAGCCTGTTTAACCCTTGAATTTGTAGCAAGAAATGCCACGAAGTATGGCGGGGTAGTGGCTTTTACCGGTGGACTGATAGGTGATAAAATTTACGGAGATAATTACCGGGGTGATTTTGCCCATACGCCGGTGTTGATTGCCACCAGTAATCCGGATCCGCATGTACCTGTTGAAAGAGTGTATGCCAGCGCCAATATTTTTAAAAATATGAATGCCGCCGTTACCGAAAAAGTTTACAGCAACATGGGGCATACCATTAGCCAGGATGAAATTGAAAAAGCGAATGACCTGATTTTTAAAGATAAAACCGCTACTTTAACAAGCTAACCCTGGCGCTTTTAAAATTGGCGTCCATCTACGTGGGTGCATTCCAAACAGCCCGGTGAAATGATTAAAAGGATTTAACTACTAAGGCAGGTGTATTTAGCGCAGTCTGCAAACATGTATTCAAAATGACCTTACCATGCCCATTGACTCTATTGCAACCTGCTGGTTATACTCAAATGTTAGTTGCTTATGGTTGATGATATCAACGATGGTACCGATCAAACAAAGGCCGCAGGTGAAAAGGTACAGAATGCCCATACCAATATGCCCCAATACAAAGCGTTGAATGCCACCTGCCAGTACAAAGCCTAATAAACAACAGAGTAAAATGGTCTCCGTTTTTTTTCGTCTTCCGTTATATATTGAAATAAACAGTTGAAATTTATCTTCCGGTAAATTAGCAGTGATAGATTGCAGGTAGGCCAGTTCATCAGCCTCAACGGAGGGTATGTGCATCAGTAAATCAGACTTCATAAACAGTTGTTTTTTTTGGGTAAGATAATTGTTTTATCCTGAACAAAATAATCAGTACAGCGGGTATGCCAGCTATGTGTTCCTGCACTGACTGCGCAAAACGTAAATGCAGCGCATGATGTATTGAATGTCCGATACCACAGCCGGGGCAACTGTCTAAACCAATAAAACGGAAAAAACAAAGAGAGGGTTGTGCGGGAGCCGCGTTCATAAAAAAAAGGAGACAAATTCCTGTTATCCAAAAGATCAACTCAAAATGAAGTGCCATCCATTTTTTTATGCTGTTGCCGGGCGGGGAAAGGGGATGAAAATTTTTATTCATCCTTGTTATCATTTCCGGGTTCTTCTTCTGCATCCTTTATATTTAATTTAGGTGCAGGTAATTTGCCACGCTTATAAATGATCAGTCCATTCAAAAAATTTCGTAGTACCTGGTCGCCTGCTTCTACATAACCCGGCTGGTCTTCGTTTCTGAAAAGATCGCCCAATGCGCCTTTGGTGATCTTAAAATCTACCAATGCAAGGATCTCCAAAATATCATCATTGCGGAGCGAAAGGGCCACCCTTAATTTTTTTAATATATCGTTGTTGCTTAACATGAACCTGTTTTATGAAATCATTGCGGGGATAAATATAGTACAATTGAGTGGATGGGACATCAAGTTTGCTGCATTTTAAAATGGTGTAAACTTGATGCCGGGCAATAATATTTATTTAATGAAAACTGCACTATCATTCTACCCTTTTTCTTTCGTCTTCGGAAGCCGTGGTCCTGGCCCTCTTTTCTTTCAGTATTTTATTTCCAAAATTATGGTTCCAGGTAATTTTATACATCCGGAAGAAAAATATAAAAGAACCGGTAGTTTCAAAATTCTCTTTGGGTATGGAAAAAGATGTCTTAATTTTCATACTGTTTAATACATTGTCTATTCCAAATGTGAGCGAACTATTATTATTAAATTTTTTTTGAAGGGCAAAATCCAGTTTCCCGAGGGCATTTAATTTACTGGCCCCAAAAGCAAATGCCTTTGATTGGTAAAATCCTGAAAGCTCAACCGAATATTTCTTTGGGAGGGTAAAGCTTTCTGAACCACTGGCGGTATAATATATTTGTGAAAACCCGACTGGTTCTTTTTTATATAATGCCTCTATTTTATTCCAGTTCACTCCCAGGCTTACTTGTGAAAACCACCAGGCAGTTATTTTAGCAGGCAAAGTAGCGGAGCAGTAAAATAACTGCGAATGCTTCATGTTTTGCGGGGTGGTAGTTTGTGTATTATTGCTGGTGTTCACTTCAGTCTGGAACCGGGCGATGGTATTCTTTTCGTATGAATAATTGGCAGAAAATACTATTTTTTTGATCAGTAAATCTACTTTAACAGCATCCGTGATGGAGGGTTGTAAGGAAGAATTGCCGGAAATAAATGTTTTAGGATCAAGGAAAATAAGGAAGGGGGCAAGTTGGGTGAAAGCAGGGCGGTTGATGCGCCTGCTATAACTAAAATTCAATGAATGCTTGTCATTTAACTGGTGACTGATAAATAAGCTCGGAAACAATTTGCCATACTTCCGGTCCACAATATTTTTTTGTGTTTCACTGCCTAAATTAGATCGGGTGTATTCGTAGCGAAGCCCTGCTTTGAGATTGGTTTTCGCATTCACTTTCCTGTTAGCCGAAATATATGCTGCCATGATATCCTCTTTCAAAAAATAATTAGCTGTAAAATCCGGGTCGGCCCACCAGGTACTGCCTACCAGTTTTTGAACCAGCACATCATTTGTAAAACGCGAAAAAGAAGCCTTCACCCCAAGCTGCAGGTTTGTTTGTTCATCCATTTTTTTACTAAAATCAAATTGTGATACCCAGATCTTTATCACCGTTTTTTTTCCACTGGTCGTGTTTTCGGTAAACAGATTATTGGCACTTTTATAATAAGTATTCAGGTAATCGGTAGGGTTTTTATTGTTGTAGTAGAGATAATCGGTATTGATAGTGAACTCAGTTCCTTCGTTAATGGTATGACTAAGGTTGAGATTGGCCATCGCATTTTTCCAACGATTGATCTCATTGTTCACAATGTTAATATTGGTATCAGGCACATTGTTATGGATAGCGTCGGAATAATTTACTGCCTTCATCACCCAATTGTTATCATAGCCCGAAATTAATGCGCCCAATACCGTTTTTTTGCTCAGTTTATAATCTATTCCCAGTCGTGCACCATGGTTCTCCTGGTAAGGATCACGGTTACTGATGATGGAAATTTCATCCTCGCCTCCCTGGTTATTCACTTTACGGTAACTTTCAAAAGTTTGTAACTGTGCCAGGCGGGTATAATTATAGGCCCCATAAAGATTGAGGTTTTTTTTACGGTAATTGAAATTGACACCGGCTTTTGGTTCCGTCCCGTTTCCAACCCCCATCGATAAGGAATAGTTGCCATTGAATCCTTCATTTGGGTTATCTGCCATTACAATGTTGATATAACCTGCATTTCCGCCGGCGTCATATTTTGCTGGTGGTGTGGTGATCAATTCTATACGGTCTACACTGGTTGCACTGATCCCATTCAGCATCTGTAACACAGCTTCCTGGGGCATATAATTCATTTTGCCATTGATCATTACCATTACCCCATCCTTGCCATTTAATGATACCGCGCCTGATGACCTGTTAACCATCACCCCCGGCGATTTTTCAAGTACTTCCAATACCGTGCCCCCCGCATTGGTGATACTGTTTTTTATATTGATGATGAACCGGTCGATCTTTTGCTCAAACAAGGGCTTTTTTGCACTTACCGTTACTGTTTTTAACGCCAGAGTATCCTTCGTAAGGATGATGATGGGAAGGTTAACAACGCGGGAACTAATTCTTAAAACTGAGTAGTGACTGGTATAACCTGCACCACTGCATAGTAAAAGAAAGTTGCCTTCCAAAATTTTATCCAGCAAAAAACCCCCGGAGCTATTAGTGGTGGTACCTTTTACCAATGCCGAATCATTAGCACTTAGTAACAATACACTTATATTGGCAACGGGGGTGGATTGTACAGAATGCACTTTACCCGAAATCTGTGATTGGGCCTTTGCTTCATGGTGAAAAAAAAAACTCCCGTTTAACCCAATGAGCAATAAGATTAATAAATGCTTCATACCAGTTTTTTTGGGTATAAAATTGATGGTCTTTTGTAACCTTCAAACCGATCCTAATAAATATACAAATTGCCTGTTCATTTTTTTTATTTTTTTTTTAGATGGTAGCGTGCAACTATTTACCGGACGATTATACAAGTTGGCGGCATTTCGGCCTAAAAAAAACCGCCTTCATTTTTTTTGAAGGCGGTTACAGTGTTTAGAAAATTTAAATGCTAACGTTGAATGATGATCTTTTCTATCCGGATCAACTTACCCTTTGCATCTTTTACTTTGAGGATATACAAGCCGCCCGCCAGGTTATTTGTTTCTATCCTGGTGGCTACATTCATTGCTGTTTGCTTTTTTACCAACTTACCGGTTACATCATACAGTTCGATACTTCTTCCCGATTGTGATGTATAACTGTAAACAATGATAAAATCATTGGCGGGGTTAGGGTACACATCAATGGTCCGGTCATTTTTGTCCTCGGTGGTATTACCCTGAACAATTGCCTGGTTAAACGATCTTAAACCAACGGGCGCCTGGTAAGTAAATTCCAATATGCTGCCGGGATTGGCGGGGGTGGAAGTTACACCCCCGGTAGGCCCTGAGGTGGAGCCGCTTGAATCACAGGCAACATAAATCTTTAATCCATCCGGTGATACCACTACATCCCGAAACCTTCCCTGGCCACGGAAATAGTGAATGGTATCCGAGATAATGCTAAGCCCATCATTACTTAATTTAAATCTTGTAATGGTGCCCGATTTTAATTGTGCCACCAATAACGAATTTTGCCAGCCGGGAATACCCGTACTGCCATAAAACTCTGTGCCGGAGGGGGCTGTAGATGGCCAGGTCATATTGCTGGTTGCATCCGTAGGCGGTGTGGCCACGGGAAATAAAGAGCGAATGGGTTCTTTTACATTCAATGCGGTACAATTATTTTGTTCACTCGCTACTGCAAATCCACCAATGGTGCGGCCGTTGTAATTGCCATCACAAAAACCTGCAACCTGGGGCCAGCCATAATTTCTTCCGGCTTCAATGATATTCATTTCATCATCGCTGTAAGGGCCATGTTCGCTGCTGTATAAAATATTGGCGCTGTTCACAGTGCCCCATACAAGTCCCTGCGGATTTCTGTGACCAAAGCTATATACCGGCGTTTTAATGCCCGCATTTGAATAAGGATTATCTGCCGGTATCCATGAACTGCCGGTTAATTCTGTATTTAAACGAAGCACTTTTCCTTCCAGTACCAGCAGGTTTTGTGCATTGTTGGCCCTCGCCGCATTGTCAAACTGGCCTGCACCCATATCACCTACAGTATAATATAATTTAAGATCCGGTCCCACGGCCAGACGGGATGAATTATGATCATTGCTGCCCGGTATATCCTCCAGGATAGTGACTGGTGAACCCAGCGTTTGTGCGGTGCTGTTATAGGTATACCTTTCAATCCTTGTTTTTCTCACTGTTGTGCTGGTTGACTGGTAAGTATAAGAAATGTACACATATGGTTTACCGGTATTGAATTGCGGGTGCAGCGCCAGTCCCATCAACCCATCCTGTCCGCCTCCGCGTACCATGCCTGCGCCTAAAGAAAGCACTACTTTTTTTGCGCCGGTTGCCGGGTTAACAAAACTAACGGTACCCGCAAAACGCTCCGTATACCAGATATTATTGTCGGGGCCATAAACAAGGTCGTGCGGCATGCGTTGATTGGCGATGATGGTACGCTGAGTAAAAGTTTCAGTGCCCGGTGTTGGTAAAAGGGTGGTTACATTCAATGCCGCACTGGCGGTACTTGCGTTGCCGGCGGCATCCACTGCAATCACAGTTAATGTATAAGTAGTACCCGGTATGAGACCGGTAACCGCATAGGAGGCGGTTGTAACCGACGATGCAGTAATCTTTGTGCCATTTCTGTACACCTCATAACCTGCTACACCCACATTGTCTGTTGATGCATTCCATAAAAGGGTGAAGAAGGTTTGGCCCATATTATTGGCTGAGAGGTTAGCCGGTACAGTAGGGGCCTGTTTATCAGTGGCAGTGGTAGTGATACTAATTGAACTGCTGGCGCTGCTGCTATTACCGGCAGCATCCCTGGCAACTACATAAAAACTATATTGGGTGGAAGCAGTAAGTCCGGTTACATTTAAAGAATTGGTACCGATATTTGCTGTATTGATCTTTATATTATTCTGATAAATATCGTAAGCGGTTACGCCAACGTTATCAGTGGCCGGCGTCCATGTTAATGTAAGTGTTGTCTGGGTGATTACGGAAGCAGTTACATTGGCGGGTGGGGTGGGCGCCTGTACATCCGCTAGTTGTGCCAGCAACCGGGCCCCGGGTATCACTTCACCCGGAATAGTGGTGGCCTGGCCTGGTTTGGCCCATCCCACAGCCATATTATCGCCGCCTGTTCCTTCTTTCATCAATGCTTCCACATAATATACCTGCCCGGCGGTAAGTGTGATGGCAGCAGATTTCTGCGTGGTGAACTTATTCCATTCCCTGGGGTTGGTATAGGAATTATGGTAGGCGATCTTTACTTTGTTGTTGACGTTACTGGTGGTGCTTAACCATAACTCTGCATTGTCATCCCCGGCTATCCAGAACGTGTATGCGCCGGTAGCGGGAGGGCAGATATACCCGTTTACACGGATACCATAATTATCACCTGCGGCAGAAGGTATTTCAAAACTCGTAAGCGTACCCGTTACCGATGGGCTGTTTGGATATGCCGCAATGGAAGTTAAACTGGCAACCGTGGTACCGCTCACACCATTCCATTTCTGGTAGGCGATCGTTCCTGTTGCCGTACAGGCTGGCGCGGCAGTAGTTGTTATATTGAGGGTATTGCTGTTTGCGGAGATATTCCCCGCGGCATCTTTTGCCTGTATATAAAAACTATACAATGTAGCTGCTGTAAGCCCTGTTACACTGTATGATGTGGCGGTAATTACACCGGTATTGATCTTAACCCCATTCCTGTACACATCATACCCCGCAACCGCCACATTATCCGAAGATGCCAACCAGCCAAGCGTAAGCGTGGTAGCAGTAAGCACTGATGAAACCAGGTTAGCAGGTGCAGTGGGTGCATTGGTATCCGGTGTACTGATAGTGACCGTATTGCTGCCTGCGGAGATATTCCCGGCATTGTCGATCGCTTTTACAAAAAAGCTATAAACACTTGCCTGTGCCAGACCGGTTACATTATAGGAAATGCCATTCACCGGCACTGCGTTTACCTTAACATTGTTTTGATATACATTATAACCGGTTACACCAATATTATCCGTAGAAGCCGTCCAGTTGAGCGATACGGATGTGGCGGTAAGACTGGAAGAAATAAGACTGGCGGGTGCTGTCGGCACCTGGGTATCCGGAGTAGTAACGGTTACTATATTACTGCTGGCAGAAATATTTCCTGCCGCATCCTTTGCTATTACGTAAAAATTATAACTGTTTAATGCGGTAAGCCCGGTTGCGGTATAACTGGTAACTGTACCCGAAGCAGAACCGATCTTTACATTGTTTTGATAAATATCATATCCGGTCACTCCCACATTATCAGTGGTCGCAGTCCAGCTAAGTACCACGGAACTTTGCAAAATACCTGATGAAACCAGGTCAGCGATAGCAGAGGGTGCCTGCAGGTCTGGTGGTGCGGGTGTTGTAATATTGATAGAATTACTATTGGAAGAATTGCCTGCTGCATCCAAGGTGCGTACATAAAAATTATACGTGCTGCTGCTGTTTAGGCCTGTTACATTAAATGATGTAGCTGTTACAATTGCTGCGCTTATTTTAATATTATCCTGGTAAATATCATACCCGGCTACACTTGTATTGTCTGTGCCTGCCGACCAGTTCAGTACAAGCGATGTTTGGTTAATACCCGAGGCGATTAAATTAGTTGCGGCAACAGGAGTTTCCGTATCTGGCGTGATAGTGGTTACAGCATTGCTGCCTGCGGAAAGGTTACCTGCCCCATCTTTTGCAACAATATAAAAATTATAAGTGACCAATGCTGATAAACCGGTTACATGGTAGTACGCCGCGCTGGTAGCGGCTATTTTAATATTATCCTGGTATATATCATACCCGGTTACTGCTACATTATCTGTTGATGCCGTCCAGTTAAGATCGGCGCTGTTTTGGGCAATGTTTGAAGCGGTAAGGTTAACCGGCGTTGAAGGGGCTTCGCTATCCGGTGGTGCAGGCGTAGTTAGATTTAGTATGCTGCTGTTGGTGGCATTACCTGCCGCGTCCCTGGCCTGTACATAATATTGATAAGAAGTGGATGCCGTTAAACTGGTTGCGTTATAGGATGTAGCGATAACTAATGCGGCATTGATTTTTACTCCATCCTGGTAAATATCATAGCCGGCGATACCTACATTATCGGTGGATGCATTCCAGCTCATTGTAAATGATGTTTGCGTTAGGCTGGATATTAACAGGTCAGACGGCGCTGATGGTGCTTGTGTATCCGGTGTAATAACGCTTACAATATTGCTGCTCACCGAGCTATTACCTGCAGCATCTTTTGCCACCACATAAAATTGGTAGGCAGTGGAAGCCGACAGTCCGCTTACATTGTACAAAGTAGCAAGCACTAATGATGTGTTGAGCTTTGTTCCGTTGCGATAAATATCATAACCACTAATTCCCGTGTTGTCACCGGATGCATTCCAGGTTAATTGGAGAGATGACTGCAGTATGTTGGAGGCAATAAGATTTGATGGCGCTGTGGGCGGCTGGTTATCGGGCGTTGTTACACTAATGATATTGCTGTTAGCCGAAGTATTGCCGGCGGCATCCTTTGCCTGTACGTAAAACTGGTAAGTGCTTGCGTTCGTTAAACCGGTTACATTTAATGAAGTTGTTGTAACAAGGGATGCATTGATCTTTGTTCCGTTGCGAAATACATCATAACCGCTCACACCAATATTATCTGTAGCTGCTATCCAGCTCAATGTAACCGCAACTGCTGTAAGGTTGGAGGATGCAAGCGCAGTGGGCGCTGCAGGTGCCTGTGTGTCTGGCGTGGTAATATTTACCGTATTGCTGCTGGCCGAAGTATTGCCTGCTGCATCCCTTGCCTGTATATAAAACTGGTAAGCAGTTGCCGCCGATAAGCCCGTAACATTATATGATGTGGAGTTTACCAGGGATGTATTGATCTTTGTTCCGTTGCGAAATACATCATAGCCACTTACCCCAATATTGTCTGTTGATGCCACCCAGTTTAAGGAAATGGACGATTGCGTGAGCGCGGAGGTGGAAAGATTTGCCGGCGCTGAAGGGGCCTGTGTATCATTGGAAGATAATACCAGGTCGCCAAAGTTCTGCGTGTATTGCCAGTTGTTATTGTCACCCGCCCATTGCAGCTGGCTTTCACGTACCCCGCCATTGTCATCGTCATCATTGGCTATATCAAATCCAATGGTAAACCCCTGTGCCGGGTTGGTAATACCGATACTGCTCCAGGGAATACTCATTTCAATCGCGTAGCCATTTGTAATATTCGACCAGGCATGTTGTATATTGGCGGTTTTATTATTCTTTTCCCAAAGGGTGGCGCTGTTCCATTCTTTTACAAACTGGCGGTCATTTACCCCATAAACTGTTCCGCCATTATTATCCGCATCAATGAATACTTCTACTGCATCGTCGTCCCATCCATTGGCTGATTCATTGAATTTATTGGCATCTGTAACGGTAACGGCCACATATAAATTCAGGCTATCCCAAAGCACAGCGTACTTGACGGTATTATTGGGTGATCCGATAATTGTTTTGGTTACATTGTTGGTAAATTGCCAGGCCGTTTCATTAGGATTGCCATTAATGGTAATGGCAGTAGTTCTTTTTTTTGCAGGCACAACAGGCGTTTGAGCCAGTAATGAAGTTGTAACAAAAGCCAGTAAGCAGCTTAAGAATAAAGTTCTTGTCATGAGAAAGATCATTTTTTGGATAAGGGATGAAAATACAGTTGTTATTGGAAATAAAAAATAAATGTGCAACGGGCTTGGGAACTTAGCGCTTATTGTAACGGGCAGGCTGGAAAAAACTACCTGCAGGTAAGGGGTTTGGGTAGGATTGCCTTTTGTTAAGACAACCTTTGCCCGTAGGATAAAAGTTCATATCAAGTACTATTTATGAATGAATGACGGATAACGTATTTGTATAGCCGCTTAGTATGGAAGGGCGAAATATAATTGATGGAGTATATTAATAACACCACTAATAGGTTTATTAGAGGCTGGCAACATTGTGCGACGATTTTGGACGCACCAGTGTGATTTTGCAAGAGAAAAAACAGGGTGGTGGTAACTGCTTCACTGGTTCCCTTTTGTCAGTCCTAAAAGGGTAGGCAAACCATCCAGGCTTTTTAAATTATTGTCCTTTACATATTCTTCCAGGCCTTCTTTACCTTTTTTTTCGGCCCATTCAAAATGAATTTTTCTTTCTCCTTCGTAAGTATACAAGGGTACGCCAAATCCACAGGAAGTTTGTATTTTACTGATCTCCGCAACTATTATTTGACGGGTACTCGGGTGTATAACAAAATAGGGTGCATACGTTTCCCATTCTTTGCTTCCGGGTAGTACAGTAAATCCCTTTCCATACAGCCGTAAAATATTGGGTGACCCTTCAAAAGAACAGAACATAAAAGTAATGCGCCCGTTTTCGAGTGTATGGGCAGATGTTTCGTTGCCACTGCTGATCAGATCCATATAAGCACACCTGGAGGCAGACAAAACCCGGAAACAATCAAGTCCTTTGGGTGAAAGATTGATATGCCCTTCACCGCTTAAAGGGGCGGTGCTTACAAAAAACAGGTGTTGTTTTTCAATAAATTCCTGGTGCGACAGCGATATTGAGTCATGAAATTTTCCCATAGCTGATCAGGGAGTTAACGGTTTAAAAAAGAAAGATAATTATTTTTTATGGAAACAGCCAGGCGCTTTACAAGGGGTGCATTTCAAATTGTCGCACAAAACACGGGGTTTCCAACCCTGGCGAAGGTTTTTCAAGTTCGCTAACTTACAATGGTGGGCAAACCTGAACAACAATTTGCGATGCACCCGGTTATTTGGAATTAATATTTTGATTATTTTTAGTTGGCAATCATTAACCCACTCCCATTTATGAACAATACTAAAGCACTAACCAGGCAGCCTGCGATACGAGGTGTAATCCCTGCAATTTTAAAAGCAGGCTTGCTGGCCGGCAGCCTTGATATTCTTGTTGCATTGATCCAGTATAATATGAAAACCGGCAAAAATGTGCTGATCGTTTTGAAATTTATCGCAAGTGCAGTGTATGGTAAAGATGCGATGAGAGCAGGTAATGCTATGGCGGCCATTGGACTGGGCTTCCACTTTATAATAGCTTTTGGGTGGACGATATTATTCTTCCTGCTCTATCCAATCATTCCATTAATGGCAAAAAATAAAGTGATAACGGGGGTTTTGTATGGTGTTTTTATTTGGCTGGTAATGAACCTGGTAGTATTACCTATGACGAATGTTCCAAAATCCCCTATTAATATTGCTTCGGCAATTACAGGAATGGTGATCCTCGTATGTGCTGTTGGCCTGCCCGTCTCAATAATCGCAAAAAAATATTATTCAAAGCAGGATAAGCATTAACCGCCTGTTGATGGAAGCTGTATTGGTAAAGGGGATAACCTGCATTAATCCGGAACCTTTAAATTAATTCCGCTTTAGAAGTTAGCAAAAAAAATAGGATGCATTCATTTGCAGAAATAATTGTTAAAGGAAATTGGTTAACTTACAGGATATAAAACTTTCCCGGGTTATTTATTGATTGTTTATTTCCGGATTTTTTCCACTTGCCATTATTTAGTTTGAACAATAATTCTGTGAACGGGTTATTATAATGATCCCCGGAATCGAGGGGTGAATCATTGTTGGTATTAAATTAATGGGAAAAATCGAAATGTAACAATCCGCAGAATTCCTGGTATTTAAAGAAGATCGTTCATGACAGAAGTAGGAATAACAACCCTCATAATAATCCTTGCAAATGTGTTTTGCTCATTGCAGGGGCTAAATGATCCGCTTATATTTAAGCGCTATAATTTTGAAATTGATAAGATCCTTTTACAAAAGGACTATAAACGCCTGGTGATTTCGGGCTTTTTTCATGTTAGCTGGGTTCACCTCATTTTAAATATGGCATCCCTCTGTTTCTTTAGCGGGGGACTGGAATTGCATTTGGGAGGTGTTAAATACCTCGTAATCTATTTTGCAAGCCTGTTGGGTGGAAACCTGTTTTCCCTGTTTATTCACCGGAACCATGGTGATTACAACGCATTGGGCGCTTCAGGTGCAGTTACCGGGATCATATTTGCCACCATCGCATTATACCCGGGATTTGCAATAGGCTTTTTTGGAATACATTTACCAATACCCGGATGGTTCTATGGATTCCTCTATGTTTTATTTTCAATTTATGGTATAAAATCCAAAGACAATAATATCGGGCATGACGGACATTTGGCGGGTGGGGTAACCGGAATTGTTATGGCGGTTTTACTGGAACCCGCCGCGCTTGCCAATAATTATCTGGCCATACTTGCCATCACCATACCTTCTTTGTTTTTTATATTCATCATTGTTACAAAACCCCGGTTTTTATTGATTGAAAATAGGTATTTTAAGGATCATAAAAAGAATTATAACATAGAACATATCCACCTTACTGAAAACCTGGATCACCAGCAGGAAATTGATTTGATATTGGAAAAAATTCACCAGAATGGAATCGCAAGCCTGTCAAATCTTGAAAAAGAAAAACTTGATTATTATTCAAAAATTTTACGGTAGATGGTTGCCAGGCTTTTTTGCTTCAGGGGATAAGATAGTACCATATTACTTTGGTTAATATCAAAATGTGAAAGCTCACTTTTTCCCCATTGCGTAGCATAACTCCTTTTGTCTATAGAAATATTTACACGAAAAACAAAGCCGGACCCTTTGAGTACACAATTTAATTTTTAGCACTTTCAACCCCAGGTAATAAAAACCGGTAAAATTTTGCATCATTTGGTTACCCGATTCTTAGCTTGCCCGCTAATATAGTAGTCGCCAGGCCAATTAATGCAATAACCGTAAATGACCAGCGCAAATTAAATGCTCCTGCAATAAATCCAATCATCGGCGGTCCTACTAAAAATCCGAGAAAACCAATAGTGGAAACCGCTGCCAATGCAACTCCCGGCAGCATCGTCTTTGATTTTCCCGCAAGTCCGTATATCAGGGGCACTACTGATGAAACACCCAGGCCAACTAATAAAAAACCAATAGTGGCGGGTATAATATACGGAAAAATAACAGCGGTCAGTAAGCCCGTGGTAATGATAATGCCACTCAATTGCAGCATTGTTTTTACGCCGGATTTTGTAACCAGCCAATCTGCTATAAAACGCCCTGCCGCCATACTGCTCATAAACGCAACATAGCCAAGGGTGGTATAGGATGCAGGCACTTTAACCACTTTCTGGAAGTACACACCGCTCCAGTCAAACATGGTACCTTCGCAAACTAAGCAACCGAACGCGATCAATCCAAGTTTGAGAATGGAAGCATCGGGTTTGGCAAAAACCGGTTGCCGGTTGTTGCCGTTGTTATGTGGTAAAGTATATTTAAATGAAATAAAAACCAATAAAAAAGCGGTAGCACAAATAATACAAAAATGTATGAATGGGGAGAGATGAACGGCAACCATTAAAGTACCTGTGGCTGCGCCGGTAAAACCCGCAAGGCTCCATAATCCATGAAAGGAAGCCATGATGGAACGGCCATACAGGGCCTCTACGCCCACAGCCTGCGTGTTAACGGATATATTGAAAAGGTTACCCCAAAAGCCAAACACAAACAGCACGGCGGATAGTAACCATGCAGTGGGCGCCAACCCCAAAAGTATTAAAGTAAGCGGGTAAAATAATGCGGTAATGATCACTATCCTGCTGCTTCCGAAACGGGTAACCACATAGCCCGAAACCGGCATACTGATCATTAAGCCTAACGGTAATGCAAACAATACCCCTCCCAGTCCGGCATCACTTAATTGTAGTGTTGTTTTAATATCGGGGATGCGGCTGGCCCAGGATGCAAATGTAAAACCGGCTATAAAAAAGAAGGTACTCACCGAAATACGATGGGCCCTGTTACGGGTTATTGAAATGCTTAAAAGCATAGTTTCGTTGTTTATTTATTTTATAAGCAACACAACAATTCACGGGGCGGCATATAAAATTCAGCTCAAATTGCCATAAATGCTACCTGAATATAACCGTGCCCAGCTTCCTCGTAAGATCGATCTCCATTTGTTTTAAATGCTGGTGTATTTGCAGCAATACCATCTGCTCTTCTGAAGACTGCGTTTTTTCAAGGTCACGCTGGTTTTCATATATCAGCCTTTTTATTTTTCTTAATTTAAGATAGTTTAATGTGCTGAAAACTTCTTCTTTGTAGAGGTCTTCACGGCTTTCAATTTTGCCTTCATATACATCCTTCCAGTTGGGGCTTATTTCATAATTATAATCCATTACCGCCATTGCCAGGCTGCGCATAATATTATCTTCATGATACAAAAATGTTTTGGCCGTAGGTTCCAGTCCTTCATCATACCATGTTTTATAAATTTTTAGCAAAGCAATCAGGTTTTTATTGTCAATCAGCTCTTCTAACTGGTTCACTTCAATTTCCGTAAATACATGATCGGCCACCCGCTGTTCTCCGTTCCAGGGTTTCAGGCCAAATTCCAGCAAACTTCTTACCATGGCCCTTTCATGGGGTTCATCTTTGTTAAGCAGGGCTGCGGCATCGTCTTCTATTTCAACAGGTTGCCTGTTTTCAGTTAGCTGGTTGCCGGCCACTTCCCGGTTAACCCTCGTCTCTTCCTTGGTGATCTTTTCCCTGATAAATTTATTCACCAGGGCATGCAGGCCACTTTCTTCAATTTTCAGCAGTTCGGCGCATTGCTTTATATAATCCTGCTGTTTGGTAAAATCTTCCGCCTTATTTATTTTTGAAATAGTTTCCGCCACCTGGTTTACTACGGCTGATTTTTTATTGCTATCCGTACCGGCATCCTGCAACATAACACCCAACTGAAAAAGAATAAAATCTTTTTTATTCTCAGCTATAAATTGAGTGAACGCTGCGGGCCCCACTTTGTTTACATAACTATCAGGGTCTTCCCTGTCGGGTATCAGCACTAATTTTACGTTCAGGCTTTCTTCCAGCGCAAGGTCAAGCCCACGCAATGCCGCTTTAATACCTGCACTGTCGCCATCGTAAATGATGGTGAGGTTATTGGTGTATTTTTTTACCAGTCTTAATTGATCCGGTGTAAGGGAAGTCCCCCCACTTGCCACCACATTTTCAATACCCGCCTGGTGCAGGGATACCACATCGGTATAACCTTCCACCAATAAACATTCATCCGCCTTATCAATCGCCATGCGGGCAAAATAGCTGCCATATAAGATTTTACTCTTTACATAAATTTCATTTTCGGGTGTGTTAATGTATTTGGGCGCTTTGTCGTTGGTTTTTAAAATACGTGCGCCAAAGCCCAGCACTTTACCGCTTTGATTGTGTACAGGGAAGATGATCCTGCCACGGTAATTATCAACGGGGCGCTCATCACGCACTGCCACTAACCCGCTTTTTTGTAGCAGTTCAATATTGTATTGCGCATTAATGGCTGCTTTGGCGAAGCTATCCCTTGCCTCCGGGTTAAAACCTATCTGGAATTTTTTTATAACCTCTTCCCTAAACCCCCTTTCCTTCAGATAACTTAACCCGATATCCCGTCCTTCTTCGGAATTGAATAAATGATCACTGAAAAATTTTTGTGCAAATCCGTTGATGATGTATAAACTGTCGGCGCTTAGTTGCTGTAATTTTTGTTCCGGTGTGGTTTCTGTTTCCTCAATTTCTACATTGTACTTCTGCGCCAGCCAGCGAAGGGCTTCAACATAACTGTATTTTTCATGCTCCATCAAAAAGCCGATGCTGTTGCCACTTCGCCCGCAGCCAAAACACTTATATATTTCCTTAGCCGGGGATACCGTAAAGGAAGGGGATTTTTCGTTGTGGAACGGGCAAAGGCCGAGGTAATTGGTACCTCTTTTTTTTAATTTAATAAAGGAGCCTATAATTTCAACAATATCGATCCGGCTTAAAATCTGTTGTATGGTGTTTTGTGATATCAATACAAAAAAAATTTAAATCTGTTTGAGCAAAAGTAACATAAGAAACAGGCCATAGGGTATCCTCTTTTAATTTTTTATGGAAGGGGAATGATTTTTTTGGTCAATTGTGGCATGGTTTATGAAATTTTGGGTTGAATTTTATCCTAATTAGTTACAAACTAATACCTTTAACAACTAAAAATTTACATAAATGACAAAGTTTTTCTTTTTAGTAGCGTTTAGCCTGCTGGTAACCGCTACTTATGCACAGGATATACAGGAAGTGAAAAAATACGCGTTGCTGGGACAGATAACTAAAGCCAAAGAGGCAGTAGATAAATTTCTGGAAGTGCCAAAAAATGCCCAAAAAGCGGAGGGATGGTATTACAAAGGTTATATTTATAACCAGCTTTCAAAAGATTCTACCAAGCCACTCGCTCAAAATGCGGCATTAAAAACCACCGCTTTTGAATCAATCAAAAAATACCGCGAATTAGATCCTAAAGCAGTATTACTTGCGGAGCAAAATAATTCAACTTTATATGATCTGTATGTAGGGTTTTACTCCGATCTCGGCGTTAAAGCATATGTAGCTAAAGATCCTGCTGCTGCCTTTGAAAATTTCAAAAAGGGTTTGGAAGTACATGATTATATACAAGTGAATAACTTGGTTGGCAATAACGGGTATAAATTTTCAGCGATAGATACTATGTTGACCCTGTATTCCGCCATTGCTGCTACCGAGGCCAAGCAACCGGAGAACGCTATCATTTTTTATAAAAAAATTGTGGATGCGGATATTGCCGATCCCCAGTTTATTGATGCCTACCAGGTGTTGGCAGAACGTTATAAAACAGCAAAGGATAAAGAAGCCTTCGCCGCTATTATTGCAAAAGGTAAAAAATTATACCCTGCTAATAATGAATACTGGACGGCAATGGAAATTGAAGAAGCCACTGATGGAGTTGGAAAGCCGGAGATCTTTACAAAGTACGAAGAGTTAATGGTGAAAAACCCTGGAAATTATACCTTGCCCTACAACTATGGCGTTGAATTATACCGCTACATTTATTCTGATTCTGTGAAAAAAGTGGATTTAACAGAATATAAAAATAAATTGCCTGAAGTATTGAAAAAAGCAATCGACATCAAATCTACCAGCGAGGCCAATTTTTTACTGGCCAATTTTCTATATAATAATTCCATTGATATTTCTGAAGATGCCAGGAAAATGAAAGCCGTTAAACCGGATGAAGTTAAAAAGAAAAAAGAGATACAGGCGCTTTCCGAAGCTGCGATGAACCAGGCTATTCCTTATGCCGAAGCAGTAGTTACTTTATTTTCGGGTATCGCCAAGCCAAAAGGTTCGGAGAAAGTTAATTACAAACAATCATTGGTAATTTTGAAGAATATTTATGAGGTGAAGAAGGATGTGGCTAAGGCTGCCAGCTACGACAAATTGATCAAAGAGACAGAATAAACCAGTGTTGTATTAACAGCATGATGACACATCGATTTGTGAATGGTCAATGGTAAATGGTGAATGGTGAAATATTGACCATTCACCATTCACACTTAACTTAACACAGGCACATTTTTTTTACTAACAGCACACGGAGCGTGTGCTGTTTTTTTTATGCACCCCTGCAACCGGCATATGAAAATCAACTGACAGGTTGTAAATACTACAGTGCGAAATGGCTTGGTTTATTTCATCAATTCAATCACCACCGTTTTATAAGATCCAAGGGTGAATTCTTTCAACGCTTTTTTCTCTTTGGTAATTATGTCCATGTATTGGGTAAAGCCGGTAATTCTTTCTTTATATTTTTCAAATGAAATGACCATGTCTTTTTTCGCGGTATTCATTGCCACCATTACCGTTTGCCCCGCATCATACCTGAAGTAAACATACACCCCGTCCTCCGGAACATATTGCATCATTTTGCCCGTGGTAATCGCCGAAGACAGTTTACGGTAGTTGGCCAGGGCGTGTACATGGCGCCAGATTTCATGATCCTTTACGGTTCTTCCGCTCAGCTCAAATTTATTGGCCGTATCCCCGGGGAATCCACCGGGAAAATCCAGCCTTACATATCCATCACTGGGACTTGTCAGCCCGGTTGTGGCCAGTTCATCACCATAATAAATTTGCGGTATACCCCTGCAGGTAAACAACCAACTTAAGGAGGATTTATATTTGTCCATATCCTCACCAATTACGGAATAAAACCTTGATATATCATGATTGTCTAAAAAAATCACATTCCTCATAGGGTCTTTATATACAAAGTCCTGCGCCAGGGTGGTATACAGTTTATTCACCCCATCCGTCCAGCCAAAATCTTTTGTCATGGCATCTTGTATGCCCCATAAGGTTTGAAAATCTGTTGCCGCCTGCAAATTGCTTTTAAAAGGGATGCTGTAATTATTTTGCACAAAAAAGCTTTGATTGATTACACCGTGTACCCAGGTTTCGCCAAACAGGGTAAGTAAAGGATATTCATCCGTTAAAGCTTTGTTACAACGGTTCATAAATTCCAGGTCGTTGTAGGCATAAGTGTCAATCCTCCAGCCATCGATGCCAAATTCTTCTACCGTCCATATTGCATGCTGGATCAAAAAATCGGCTACATAGGGATTATATTGATTAAGGTCGGGCATCTTTGCAGTAAACCAGCCATCCGCCATTTTTTTTCTTTCTACCGGGGCCGCATAGGGGTCAAACCACACCTGGTCTTTGTAGGTAGTGTTGGTGTAGGATGGCCACTGGTGCAGCCAGTCTTTCATGGGCGGGTCCTGTACGGTAAAATGATAAAGGCCAACATGATTATATACCGCATCCTGTATAATTTTCATCCCTTTCGCATGGGTTGCCGCCACTAATTGATGGTATGCTTTTTCGCCCCCCAAACGCCGGTCAATTGTATAGTGGTCGGTAAATGCATAGCCATGTTCTGTGCGGTCAGGCATATCATTTTCAATTACAGGGTTAAGCCATAATGTAGTTACCCCTAACTGCTGCAAATATTCAAGGTGGTTGGTGATGCCCTGTAAATCGCCGCCATGCCGGTTAAAAACAGTATCCCTGTTTAGCGACTGGTCCCTCATTCCCGCAATACGGTCGTTGGAGGGGTCGCCGTTGCTAAACCGGTCGGGCATAACCAGGTACATAAAATCACGGGAAGTGACCCCCTGCGCAAAATCCTTTCCCCGACCCGCCCGCTTAGCTTTTATTTCAAAATCAATGGTAACGGGGTTTTCTTTGTTAACTTTTATCTTTATTATACCCGGCCTTGCAGCGGCTGTTATTACCAGGTCAAGAAATACATAGTTTGGATTTTCGACTTTATTTATTTTGGTTAAAGTAACACCAGGATAAACAATATTAAATCCACCTGCAGCATTTGCAATCGCATCACCGTGTAGCATAACCTGTACCTTGTTCCATTTCATACCAGTCCACCAGTTGGATGGATAGCATTTATATTCATTTTGGGCAAATGAACAAACAGCGACCAGGAATAAGCAATTAACAATAACTATCTTTTTCATAACCAATAAAACTTAAATTTTAGCTTTAATTTTTTCATCATCTTTATCCGTAACAATAACATTCAGGAGCCCGGCAATGATCATCGATATCCCCCCGATTACCAGCGCATAAATGCTTTCCTCCTTAAAAATACTTTTAATGAAAAAGCCCAGTATTGCGGCAGCAAATATTTGTGGTATCACAATAAAAAAATTGAATACGCCCATGTAAAACCCCATCTTATGCGGAGGTAAAGCTCCCGCCAGTATTGCATAGGGCATGGTTAAAGTAGATGACCAGGCAAGACCCACACCTACCATGGGCAATAATAACAATTGGGGACTATGAATAAAAAACATCGATGCCAATCCAATCCCCCCAATCACCAAACTGATCATGTGTGTATATTTTCTTCCAATACGTTTGGCGAGCATTGGCAACAGGAACGCGGTAATAGCCGACACCCCGTTATACACCATAAACATTACCCCCACCCAATCACCTGCATCCTGGAATGTTTTAGAAGTAGTATCCGTTGTTTGGTAAGCATTTTGGGCAATGGCAGATGTGGTGTATATCCACATTGAAAAAAAAGCGAGCCAGGTAAAAAACTGCACGATGGCTAATTGCAACATTGTTTTAGGCATGCTAAAAATCCCCGTGCTAATTTCAACTATACCTTTAAAAAGGCCTTTTGTTTTTAATTTTTCCTTCTCCCAGGTCTCAATATTTTCAGGAGGAAATTCTTTGGTAGTGAACACCGTCCACAGTACCGAAGCAAGGAAAACAAAGCCACCGATATAAAAAGAATATTTTACGGATGGAGGAATGATGCCTTCCGCTGCTGTATTGGGAATTCCAAAAAAATTGGTGAAAATATATGGCAATAAAGATGCGATCACGGCGCCAAGCCCAATGAAGAAAGTTTGTGTGGCAAAACCGGTAGTTCGCTGAGACGAAGCAAGTTTATCGCCTACGAAAGCCCTGAAGGGCTCCATCGAAATATTAATGGAAGCATCCAGTACCCAAAGTAAGGTTGCAGCCATCCACAATACGGTTGACTGTGGCATTAAAACTAAAGCAATGGATGACAATACCGCCCCAACAAAAAAGAAAGGCCGCCTTCTGCCCCAGTAAGGATGCCAGGTGCGATCGCTTAGATACCCTATGATTGGTTGCACTAAAAAACCGGTGATGGGTGCGGCAATCCACAAAATCCCGATCTTGTCAATTTCTGCTCCCAAGGTTTGAAAAATGCGGGAAACATTTGCATTTTGAAGGGCGAATCCAAATTGAATTCCAAAAAATCCAAAACTCATATTTACAATTTGTTTAAAACTGAGTTTTTCTTTTGGCAAAATAAGATCTGACATAGCAATCGTTTAATGTAAAAAATTGTGTAAAAAATACACATTTATAAAACGGCAATAAAAAACATCCTTTTTTATCGGGATGTTTTTTATTGAACCAGCTAAATTACGAATCCATCCGTTAAAACCGCCCCTTTCTTTAAAACTACGATACCATCTTTAACGGCATATAGGGAATGGTCAGTATCCGGCACATGGCTACCACCATTGATACGTACATCATTTCCAATGCGGCAGTTTTTATCTACGATTGCATTTTTTATATAGCAACGGTCGCCAATACCAATTTTGGGAATATTTTTACTGGTGTTATTTTCTATTTCGGCCAGGGTTTCGTAATAATCATTGCCCATTATATAACAACTAACAATAGTAGAGCCATGACCGATTCGGCTCCTTACCCCGATCACGCTGTTCTCAATTCTGCTGGCATTGATAATAGAGCCCTCGGCAATGATGGTTTTCTCTAAAGTGGTACCGCTGATCTTGGCAGGCGGCAGCATCCTTGCATGACTGTAAACGATTCTTTGGTTATCGAATAAATTGAAGGGGGGAAGATCTAAAGTAAGCGCAAGGTTGGCTTCAAAAAAAGAATAAATATTACCAATATCAGTCCAGTATCCGTCGTACTGAAAACTGATTACTTTATGTTTTTCAATTGAGCCCGGAATGATCTCTTTCCCAAAATCCGTCGCGTCTTTTTTATCTGTTTCCAGCAGATCAAACAATAATTTCCTGCTGAAAATATAGATGCCCATTGAAGCAAGGTAATTTCTTCCCTGTGCTTTCATGTCATTGCCTGTATCGCTCGTCCATTCGGATAACACTTCTTTAGCGGGTTTCTCGATAAAAGAAGTAATGAGATGTTCCTCATTTGATTTTAAAATTCCAAACTCGGGCGCTTCTCTTTCTCCAACCGGAATGGTTGCGATAGATATATCCGCACCGTGTGACGTGTGGTTATCAATCATTGCGGCAAAATCCATTTGATACAGTTGATCACCGCTTAAAATCAATACGTATTCAAAATCATAATTAACGATATGCCTTAACGACTGCCGCACGGCATCCGCGGTTCCCTGGAACCATTTGGGGTTATCCGGCGTTTGCTCCGCTGCAAGGATATCAACAAACCCCTTGCTAAAAAGACTAAACTGGTAGGTATTTTTAATATGCTTGTTTAGTGAAGCGGAATTGAATTGGGTAAGCACCAAAATCCTGTTGAGACTGGAGTTAATGCAGTTGGAAATAGGGATATCTACCAGTCGGTATTTTCCGGCAATGGGTACAGCCGGTTTACTTCTGCTTGCAGTAAGGGGGTATAATCTCGACCCTGCTCCACCTCCTAAAACAATGGCTATTACTGATGCGCTTTCCATATATGACAAGTTGTTGGTTGACTAAATTTATTGTTACTACTTGGGTGTACAAACATATTACAATTTGAATGAAAGTTATTTTAAACGTTCATATAAATTAATATACTGACCTGCGCTCGTTTCCCAACTGAAATCCAATTCCATGATAGTCGTCATTATTTTTTTTAACAACTTGGGTTGGGTATACATTTCCAAAGCCCTGTGTATCGAATAGGTAATATCTCCCACAGTGGCGTCGTTAAAGCGTATACCGTAACCGCCGGGGTCACCAAAATCAATGATGGTGTCTCTCAATCCCCCCGTGTTCCTTACGATAGGGACCGTGCCATACCGCATCGCGTACATTTGGTTGAGCCCGCATGGTTCCACCCTGCTGGGCATTAATAAAAAATCGGCACCCGCATACAACTGATGGCTTAGTTTTTCATTGTAACCAATTTTGGAATTATAATATCCTGCGAGCTGGCTTTTCATATTTTCCAGTTCCCACTCAACAGCCGCTTCGCCACTTCCCAGTACTAAAAAATTCATCCTGCCTTCCATATGATAAACTGAATCATAAATAACCTGCGGTAGTAAGTCGGCTGCTTTTTCATGCACCAACCGGCCGATAAAAATAAACAGCGGTTTCTCAATATCTAAATTAAATAAATCGCACAACATTTTTTTATTGGCCTGCTTTCCTTTGGCCGCATCAGCCAGGGTATAGTTTGGTTCAATAAAAGCATCAGTGGAAGGGTTCCAGACAGCAGAATCAATTCCATTCAATATTCCGGTGCATTTTCCTTTTTCGTATTCAAATAAACTCTCCAGCCCGTTGGCGCTGTACCGCATTTCTTCAAGATAGCTCTGGCTTACGGTGGTAACTTTTTTTACGCATTTAACGGCGCAGGCCAGGGGATTAATATTATTCCTCCAGTCTAATTTACCCCATTCCCAGGTATCCCAGTGGGGCAGGTACTTTGATTTATCCCAACCCATCTGCCCCTGGTACTGTGCATTGTGAATGGTTAGCACAGTGGGTATGGCAGACAAATGACGATAACCAAAACAGTGTTGCATCATAAATGGAACCAGGCCGGCATGGTGATCATGTACATGCACCACATCAGGCCGGTGCTGCCATTGTGATATCCAGTCTACCACGGCAATCTGGAAGGCAGTAAACCGTTCGGTATCATCACCATAACCATATACCGATTCACGGTCTAATAATCCATTAATATCTACGAGGTACAAATCAAAACCAAGTTTATTGGTTCTTTCCTTAATGATGGTGTAATTAAACCAGTAAGTACCCATTCCGAAAGAGCCTTTGTGTACGATATCAAAATCATGTTCGTACAAAAATTTGGTCCTGTACATGGGCATTACCACTTTAGCGATATGCCCAAGCTGGTTTTGGTATTTCGGCAGCGCCCCCACCACATCACCTAACCCCCCTGCCTTGGCAACAGGGTAGCATTCTGCACTAACATGTATTATTTCCATTGAATTGACAAATTTTAATCGTTTCCAAATTTAGCCGCTTTTTGTTACAAACAACTTAAGCGATGAAAATTTTTCCTTATGCTAAAAATATTCTACTTTGGGCAACTTAAAACAACGATTCTATTATGAGCCAACAATCCAGTACACAAGAAACGACCAAATGGTCACAATTCGGAACACTTATCACTGTATTTTTTTTCTGGGGATTTGTAGCAGCCAGCAATGACATACTCATACCTGTTTTTAAAAAAGCTTTTGATTTATCCCAGGCCCAAAGCCAATTGGTTTCTGTAGCTTTTTATGTGGCTTACACCGTTGGGTCAATTATTTATTTTGGAATTTCAAAATTTATTGGAAGTGACCTGTTGAACAAAATCGGCTATAAAAACGGGATCGCAGTAGGATTGATCATTTCTGCCATTGGCACTTTGCTATTTTATCCCGCAGCAAATAATTCTTCTTTTACTTTAATGATCACCGGGTTGTTTGTAGTTGGCCTGGGTTTTTCATTACAACAAATTGCCGCTAATCCCCTGGCGATTATAATGGGTAATCCTAAAACCGGCTCGCAGCGACTTATTATGGCCGGGGGTGTCAATAACTTTGGCACTACAATCGGACCTTTATTAGTGAGTTTCGCCATTTTTGGAAGTGTAGCTTCGGGATCATCAGTGGCCAGCATTGAAAGCGTTAAAATACCTTACCTTATCCTGGGACTTGCTTTTTTACTGGTGGCTGTATTTATAAAATTTTCATCTGTTCCTAACAAAATAGATCTCGACCATGTGGCTGAGCAGGAAGCTGTTTCCGATAGTAAAGTATTACATAAAACATCTGCATTTCAATACCCGCAACTGATCATGGGTATGGTCGGTATTTTTGTATACGTGGGCGTTGAAGTATCAACGGCCAGCAATTTACCCGCATATATGGAATCACATTTGGGTGTTCCTACAGAAAAAATAGCGCCCTATATTTCATTATACTGGGCAAGTTTAATGATTGGCCGCTGGACCGGTGCAGTAGGCGCTTTTGATGTAAGTAAAGGCACTAAAAAGATACTCAGTTTTTTTATGCCTTACCTTGCTTTTGGGGTCTTCCTTTTAGTAAATGCAATCGCACAACATGATGTTACACAATTCTTCGTGTATGCATTTGTAATTGCAGTTATGATAATTGGTGATATTTTAAGCAAGGGCAATCCTGCCAGAATGTTGCTTATTTTTGCCGGACTGGGCATTACTGCATTATGTGTGGGTATGCTCACTAAGGGTATGGTAAGTGCATATGCATTTATAAGTGTCGGCCTGTTTTGCAGTACATTATGGCCCTGCATTTTTACGTTGGCCGTTGCAGGCCTTGGTAAAAATACCGGGCAGGGCAGCAGCCTGCTGATTATGATGATCATGGGTGGTGGGATTGTTAGTTATTTACAGGGATTACTTGCCGATGAAATAGGGATCCAATACAGTTATATTATTGGCATTGCCTGTTTTGCTTACCTGGCATATTATGCCATCAGGGCTAAAACGATTTTGAAATCACAGGGTATTGATTATGATAAGTTAAATGCCGAAGGAGGTCATTAAAACAAATATACTGGTTATATGAAAAAAAAATATGCCGTAGGAATTGATGTAGGGGGTACCACCGCCAAGTTTGGTATTGTTGACAGCAGCGGCCAGATTCTTGAGCAGGACCGTGTTCCAAGTAATGAACATGAAGTGGTGGAAGATTTTATTGATGATATGTATGCCAAACTATTCCCAATGATAGAAAAAGCCGGTGGTATCGGCAATTTTGTTGGCATCGGTATGGGTGCGCCCAATGGAAATTTTTATACGGGTACTATTGAATACGCTCCTAATTTGAAGTGGAAAGGCATTATACCCATTGCGGATTTAATGGAGAAAAAATTTGGTATGGTCACCCGGCTTACCAATGATGCCAATGCGGCCGCGGTGGGTGAAATGATGTATGGCTGCACAAAAAACATGAAACATTTTATTACCATTACCTTAGGTACCGGCGTGGGCAGCGGCGTTGTAATAGATGGAAAAATAGTGCTGGGATATGACGGCTTTGCCGGCGAACTGGGGCATACCATCATCCGGCCGGGTGGCAGGTTGCACAAGTCTACAGGCATGAGGGGTAGCCTGGAATCCTATGCTTCGGCTACCGGTGTACGTGAGACTGCCATTGAAATGCTGACGGCGCACCCTGAAGCAACGAGTCTCCTGCGCAATTACCGCATAAATGAACTTACCAGTGAAACAGTGTATGACTGCGCAATGCAGGGTGATACCATCGCCAACGGCATCTTCGATTTTACCGGGCAAATCCTGGGAGAATCACTGGCGAATTTTGTAATGTTTTCGTCACCGGAAGCTATAGTATTGTTTGGCGGCCTTACCAAAGCGGGTAACCTGTTGCTGAAACCCACCCGTAAACATATGGAAGCGAACCTGCTGCCGATTTTTCAAAACAAGGTAAAATTATTATTTAGTGAATTAAAAGAAGCTGATGCGGCCATCTTAGGCGCAAGTGCCCTGGTATGGAAGATGAAGAAATAGGTTGATGGTTGAAGGCGGTAATCATTCTTGCCGGTTTCTTACAATAAACAGTTCTCCCTCAATTTCTATAAAGTGGCCAGGAAATATATAAGAATTAAGATATAGTCGCAGGGTCCTGTCCTGTGTCTGTATCTTAATTATTATCTGAAAATTTGAAAATGGAACTGCGGGATAAAATAGAGAATTTGTTGGCGGTTTTTATCGCCCGTTGTAAGATGAGAAATATATGATAGCCCTTTTAAATATCGGGTTTCACGGATGCTCTTTTATAATTTACGGCTTCAGTAAAACGCCACCTTCATAATCCTTGTTGCTTTTTTTTTAAGTTGCGTGCTATTAGTGCTGCGCGGCGTTATAATTCAAATGGAAATCGAGTAGTTGTAAAAGAAGCCGGTAAATGGAATAAAAAATGAAAAAAGCTTTGTTAATTGCGTTGGTTTTCTGCATGTTCTTTTCCTGAAAAAAGAAAGTAGATAGTAGTACTGAGATGGTCTTCAGATTTAGAGCAAATGGAGTACAGTATAGCTGGGCTGGTTTATCCTTAAACGATAGTACCGGAGCCGCTATTCTCCATAATAAAAACTTTGCATTTCCTAATGGTGACGGGTATCTTCTGTTTTGGCAAGACATGTCATCAAACAAGTTTAATGATTTGCGAATAGCAATTACCAAAGACACTGGTTTAACAAAGTCGAAATATACTTTTCAAAATCAAAGCTCTTATTATACTGGCTTATTACGACTGGGATTATGGAATAGTGCAAGAACGAATGTTGCCGGGGCAGACTATTTGAATGCATCCCCTTCAGATTTTATTTCAGTTACCATTAAAGAGATAAGCAATGGCTTTATAAGTGGGGAGTTCAAAGCTTTATTAACAGACTATGTTTCCCCTCATGATAAAATGAATATAACTGAGGGGCTCTTTAAAAATTTAAAAATTATAGAATAGAGCTAACAGCACAAGATCGCAGAACAATAAACAGTTCATGTTCAGTTATTGCTGACAGGAATTCACCTACAAAACTGAACTTAATACATTTGAAACTATCCGTTAACAGCCGTTAAACATTAACGATCAACTAACTGGCAACGCTTTCTCTTTTTCCCATTGGTTCCTTCCCCATCCCTGGATTACATGTTTTTCACTATGATAGGAAGACCTTACCAACGGCCCGCTTTCAACATAATCAAATCCGAGATTGTACCCAATTTCCCTTAATGCTTTAAATTCATCGGGATGCGCAAACCGCTGTACCTGCAAATGACTTTTACTGGGTTGTAAATATTGGCCAATCGTAATAACATCTACATTACTTTTCCTTAAATCCTGCATGGTTTGTATTACTTCTTCCTTGGTTTCGCCAAGTCCGAGCATAATACCACTTTTGGTACGCATGCCGCCTTGTTTAAGGATCCGCAGTGTTTCCATACTGCGCCAGTACCTGGCCTGTACGCGTACCTGCCTGGTAAGCCGCTCTACCGTTTCGATATTGTGCGAAACTACTTCCGGAGCAGCATCAATAATGCGCTGGATATTTTCTGCTTCCGCCTTAAAATCAGGTATCAGGGTTTCTAAAGTGGTGGCAGGGTTTAATGCTTTGATCGCTTTAATGGTATTGTACCAGATAATACTTCCTCCATCTGTTATTTCATCCCTGTCAACAGAAGTTACCACCGCATGTTTCACCTTCATTAAATGGATCGCTTCCGCTACCCGTTGGGGTTCGTCCCAGTCTACGGGCTCCGGTCTTCCGGTGGCTACTGCGCAAAAGCCGCAGCTACGGGTGCATATATTTCCCAAAATCATAAAAGTGGCGGTGCCCTCGCCCCAGCACTCACCCATGTTGGGACAGTTGCCACTTTCACAAATAGTGTGTAGTTGATGGGTATCTACCAAATTACGTACATGCTTATACGATTCGCCAATAGGCAACTTCACCCGGAGCCAGTCGGGCTTTTTAGGTTTAGGTGCTACCATGCCATCCATTACCGGTAATTCTATCATAGAATGAAATTATATTTTTTTAAAATTGCTTTTCCTTAAAGGGTCAAGTGTCAATGGTGAATGGTGAATGGTGAAAATTTCCCGATTTATTTTTCAGTCTTCATTCGTAATTCCTCCTCCCCATCATAAATTATTTTCTTCTGCCAAACATAACCGAAACATAGGCGCTGATAAAATACTGTTTCGGTGGTGTATATACCAGTTGCGGTATTTTTTTACTATACAATTCTCCCGTCAACCCTACTTCAATCGCATTTAGCATTTCATTGTATTTCCCGTAGTCAAATCTTAAAGCAGCTTTGGCATACAGGCCCGGTGTCACTTTTATCTGTCCCCAGCCCTTGCCCAAACCAGTACCGGAAGCCTGTAAAGCCCGTATAAGGGTAATACTGTTTGTAAATAAAACACTGTCTGCCTGGTAACTTACAGGAGATTCGGTAATTAGAGTACTATCCGTGCTTTCATACCTTAACAACTTTCGCCGCCCCTTTGCAAGGTCATTTATTTCAAGGTTATAGGGCCTTAGTAATGCAAGCGAAATACCACCCCCAAAATTACCGGTTACGCTTACCCCGTTTCGGTTTGTTTTATTACCCAGTAAAATTTGTTGTTGCACGCCGATTTTTACGGGATAGAAATAATTGATTTTACCAAAGATAAATGGTGAGGTTGGAATAGAAGGGTTGGTTTGCTTGTCTTCCTTACCGTGCTTTCTTTCAGAAATATCCAGTTGAAACAACAACGCTTTTTTAATAGACCTTGCCCTCCCTACCTCGAAGAAACCACCATACCCGTCAGAAGTAAGTTTAAAACCAAAGGCATTATGCTTATGGTAAGCAATTACACCCTCCTCTTCCTGTTTGATCAGCGCATTGATCCGTTGTTTACGTTCATCCCGCCTTTCCTTTTTTGATAGTTGAGCTAACGAAGGCAATGTGGCAACCACAGCCAGGCAAATAAAAAATAATTTACGCATAATAGGTTTTTACTTCAGTAAATTTATACAAAAATAGTACAATGACAGCAACCATTCAATACGAAGGTAATTTACGATGTAATGCACAACATTTACAAAGCGGAACAATAATAGAAACAGATGCCCCTACAGATAACCGTGGAAAGGGCGAACGCTTTTCTCCAACTGATCTGGTTTGCACCGCTCTTGCAACCTGCATGGCCACTACAATGGCCATAAAGGCCAACGATATGAGTATTGAATTAAAGGGACTAAACGTATCTGTTATTAAAAACATGCAAAACGATCCGCGAAGAATTTCTAAAATTGATGTTAAAGTTTCCTTTCCTCCCTCATTAGTTTTAACAGAAAAGGACAGGATCATTTTACAGCGCACAGGTGATAACTGCCCGGTAGTAAAAAGCCTGCACCCAGACCTTGTATTGAATATTGAATACAACTAATGGTTGACCACTGATTTTTTGATGCGTGTTTTGACTGAATTTTTACCGGCCATAGGCTTTTGGACAGCTGTTAGTTCGGCCCGGATACTCTTAATCCGCCAGTTTTTAGTGAACTGAAGTTTGGCATTTGCGAAGGTTTGGAATTTGAAAAACGTCCGCCAGGTTGTGATGCCAAATGGAAGATGAACATAAATTTACCGGAAAGTTTATCAGGATGAGTCAGGGCTTTAACCATAGCTGTCATATTGCTAATGCCGAAGTTTTGTTTGTCCTGACTTTTGTTATTACATTGTTGTGTGCCGTATTATTTCTTCTCGTCAAGTTTTCGCAAAAGTTCAATGATTAATTTATTTTTTTCTGTCAATGCCTGTTCTTTTTCTATCAATGCCTGCTCTTTTTCTTTAAGCGCTTTTACAAATTCCTTTTTCTCATTTTCAAACATAGCATTCACAGTTCTCCAGGCTTCCTGCTCTGTTTCAATTTTCTTTTTTTCTTCGGGGTTTGTCCCGGAATGATGTAAAATGTCGGTCATTAGTTGCACTTCTTCAAGGTCTGTTGTATGATTAAATTCTTTGATGATCTTTTTGTCGTCCACAAAGTTTGTTTGCTCAAAAACACTTAGTAATTTGTCCAATTTTTTTTGGTACCTGTCTGTGATCCTGTCTACCTGCACTATAAAACTATCCTGCGTCAATTTTTCAACAAAATCACAGTTTGTTTTAAGTGATGTTTTGTTTATATGGTCAATATAGTTGCGTTCAACTTTTAAACAAGCTGTCTCAATTTCAGTTAATTTAAAACCCAAAATGTAAATTGTCGTAATTGGCAGAATTATTTTCTCATCATTTACTGTATCTTCTTTTTTATACTGCTCTGCCAAATAATTCCTAAAGCGCATTAAATCTATTTGATTCTTTGCTTTTTAGATTTCAATAAGTACCTTTTTATATTCACCTGTTTCAGTTTTTATAGTTGCAATAAAGTCAAGTCTAAATACAGCAAGTCCTGCAAGTTCGTCAGTATAGGTAAATTCCTGAGGTTTTACTTCAACGGTTTCAATAATTTGCTCCAAAACTGTCCCAATAAAGAATTTGGCAACTCTTTCGTTTTCCATCATTCTTTTAAAAACAACGTCATATATTGGATTTGCAATTACCATTCTTTGTCATTTTTTGATATTGTAAATGTACAAATTTTCAGGTGTCTGCCCTAATGCTCAAGTCTGTCCGCGTGTTCGGTAAATAGGCCACACACCTAATAAGTTAACGAATGCCTGATTTTTTTGGTTTAGGGTATGGTGGAAGCCTTTGTCTTCAGCAACTTATTCCCGATAACACATTCCAGGCAGCGCTTTTGGTTGCAGTATTCGTTTTTCAAGTGAATGAGCGCCTGGGAATCAAAAGCGTTTTTATTGTCAATACCCAAAATAGCATATCCATTTGTAATGCTGTTTTTTTCTGCCGTGGATTGCTCCAGCCAAAGCAGCGCCCTTTCTTTATAAATATTTTCTTTATGGTGATGGCCATAAGCAAACAGTATGGGTACAATAGTATTAATAATAATTGAATTGATCATTTGACTACCCAGGTTTTTCATTTTATAGGCAGTTACTTCATCAAAAGTATAGTGATAATGCCAGTAGTCATTTGCCGTAACCCTCAATAATTTTTTAATGTCTTCTAACAGGGTGGTTTCTTTCACTATCGAAAATAAATGGACACTGTTGTACACTAACATCGCCAGTTGTGCCAGCCTTAGCGTTGGAAAGTTGGATGGGCGCATCCTTAAAAAATGCAGCGGAATCTGTATGGGTTGCAACTGGTATTTTTTCTGGTAAAACCGATATTCTTTTTGTAACAGTTGCGGATAATCTTCTTTAAAATCATTTTTTAGTAAACCAGCCTGCCCAAATAGCAGCGCCTCCGCCTGGTGTACCTGGTTTTTATGCTTCCCTAAAATATTCAAGGGTAACGAAAGGGCTAATTTTTCAAAGGCATCACTGTTTACGGGTAAACCAAAATTCCTTGCTATCAGCCACCAGAAAGTTTCTTCCCAGTGGTGGTTATTGTTGATAAGATACGCTAAAATATGAGTTGCTTTTTTCTGCATCCTTTCCACGAGCAGTCTTTCTTTCCAGGCGATCCATATAAATGGCTCCACGTTTTTAATCATCGTTTCGCAGGCAATAAATGATTGTGCATTCATTAATTCATCAAACTTTGCCAATAACATTTTTGAAACCCTGCTTTGTAACTCAAGAACAGGAAAGGGCAATTGCAGGTCCGTATCATCCTGCCAGACAACATGCAGTATTATGTTCCTGTAGTTTTTATCGTAGCTGTGCTTATGATTGTTCCAGTCGGAAGACAAGAGGTGTAGTTCTATATTACCCGCCCATATGGTATCGCCTGCTTTTATTTTCGCATCCAGGAAATCGGGGCCCTGGTTGCTGTTGATATTGCCGGGAAAGATAATGGACAGCTTTTCCCCATCTGCTGTTACCAATTCCCTGTTGTTAAAATACTGAAACTGCCAGATGTATTGAAGAAGTCGTTCAGTCATGAGGGTAGTTTTTAGGGTGACGAAAATGTCTGATGCCTGTTTAAGGATGCCTGGTATACGAATAATCTAATGTACAACATCCTTTTCAAACATTCAACATTTTTACTATATGCCATCCACGGGCATCTGCGTCACAAACTCAAGCCCTTCGATAGTAACACCTGGGTATTCTATAAAAGGCCTGCTCTCCGTAGTTCCTGCACCACCCTGCTCACAGGCAAACCCATTACATTATAAAAATCGCCATAAACAGATTGTATCCCTACCACACCAATCCATTCCTGTATGGCATATGCGCCCGCCTTATCGTAAGGTTTATATTTATCAACATAATAACTGATCTGCTCATTGGTAAGTTCGTGAAATACCACTTCGGTAATATCTGCGAATGCGATCTCCATTTGCTGGTGCAGTATTACCACACCCGTAATCACCCGGTGCTTTTTCCCGGAAAGACGGGATAAGATATCAATTGCGTCCTCCCGGCTGACTGGTTTCCCAATTATTTTTTCATCAATCACCACAATTGTATCTGCCGCCAGAACGGGTTTTTTAAGATGGTTGTCTTTTTGAATGGCCAATGCTTTATTGCGGGCGATATGGATGGCTATTTCTTCTACCCCTAAACCCGGCGGGTACGATTCATCCGTTTCCTTAACTATTATTTCAAAAGTCAGTTCTGCCCATTCGAGTAATTGTTTGCGGCGGGGCGATTGGGAAGCTAAAATAATTCCCCCGGAATAGATGGGCGAAATATCAGTCTGGCTGGGTATCATACAATTAATTTGGAATTTTATTCAGGCTGATCCGATGCAATGGAGCGTTCTAAGCATATATTTTAATCAATATGATGGAGCATATACCGGTTAACATTACTAATTTGATCATATTACTGATGTAGTGATACTGGACGGTTGTTTGTGCCTGGTAAAATTTTTGCAGTATCATGATAAGCGGGACAATTACCAGTAATAAAACATATAAGGCGCTCAGCCACCAGCCAATTTGCAAAACATAAAATTGCACTATTGCTAAAGCGCTTATCAGTACCACCAGCCATACGCCCACAAAAACCTTAGTGGCCGGCACCCCCCAGACAATGGGCATGGTTTTACAACTGTACCGGGCATCACCTTCCATGTCTTCGATATCCTTAACCACTTCCCGTATCAATGATATAATGAAAGCGAAACCGGCATACAATGCGGCAAATTTATATATCCTGTGCATTCCTGAAGCAATTGCCGATGGAAGGCCGGGCGCTAAAGTAAGCGTGGTATTGGTAGCAAAATATAATACCAGCACCGTCCACGCGGTTAAACCTGAAATGATGATATTGCCGGATAATAATTTTTTTTTGAATGTGGTTGAATAAACCCATAGCAGCAGGGTACAAACGATATTGGCTGCAATAACTACAAGGCTGGTTTTTAAAGAAACATACCCGCTTAAAACAAGACCCGCAAAAGTAATTACCAAATGTAAAATAATGGCCCAGCGGCGGTTGATGAATTTTTCCACCACCATTTTGCCTGGTTTGTTTACCCGGTCAATGTTGATATCAAAATAATCATTAATGATATAACCTGCTGCAGCAATCAATACAGATGCCGTAACCAACAGGTAAAATAGCATCGGTGTTAATTTATAGTTCTGCTGGTAGTAACTTTCCGGCAATGACGGAATGATGATGCAATAAAAAAAAAGCAGTTGGGTAAGCGCAATGAATACAAGATTGGGCCATCGTATCAAACGAAAAAAGGCGGAAAATAATTTCATGCTCATTTAATCAATGGTCAATGGTGAATGGTCGATGGTGAAATATTTTGATGTGCATATTTCACCTCTCATGCTATAAAAAAGGTGAAGAGGTGAGACGGTACTCAATTTTAATTAATATTGGCAGCCATGTTAAAAAAACTACTACTACGAAATTCATCAGTCATCAATAACCAGCCATCAACGTCCAGGTATGAATTCACCTTCACTTTATTTAGCAGTACTTATTTTGAAGCCACTGTGGTATCCAGGTCCCAGTGCCCATTCAGTTTCAGCACTTTTTCAATTACGTCCCTGCCACAACCCCTGCCCCCATTAACCGGCGAAATGTATTTTGATATTTGTTTTATTTCCGTCACCGCATCAGCAGGGCAACAGGGCAATCCCACTAAGTTCATTGCTAAATAATCCGGGATATCGTCTCCCATATACAAGATCTCATCCAGCCGCAATTCCTTTTCCTGTAAATATTCCAGCAGTTTCTCTTTCTTATTATGGACGCCTAAAAATACATCAATTACTCCGAGTCTTTCTAATCTTTCACGAACCGGTTCAGAACTGCCCCCCGAAATAATGGCTACGCCGTATCCTTTTTTAACCGCAAGTTGCAAAGCATAACCATCTTTACTATTCATATTCCGGGCCATATCGCCCCCCTGTAAAATCACCAGGATTTCCGTTGCCAATACCCCGTCTACATCAAATACAAATGTTTTTATGGGCTTAAAAAGTTGCAGTACACTCATGGGGAGGTTGATTGGTTAATTAGTGGAAAGTCGGGAAGGTTGAAATGTTAATCGGTTAAAAAGTTGATTGGTTAAAAGATTGGATGTGTAGCTTTCAACTACTCAACCCTGCTTCTGGTTATCCCGCCATTCATATACCCAGGTGCTCTGTATCATTTCAAGATGCCCTTCCGTGCTTTGTTCCGGCTTCCCTTCAAATTTGGGAATTTCCAGTACCCATTTGTGCAGGTCTGTAAACCGTATACGATAAATTTTGCCTTCATTGAACTCATCTCCAAAACGTTCGTACAGTTTTATGGCGATGTCTTCGTAATCATTCCAGTGTATTGGTGGTTCGAAAGTCATAATAAGTAATGTGCTAATAGGCTAATGTGATAATGAGCTAATGTTATAAAACTGGGGCAAGCTTTAATTGAAAAAAAGTAATAGTTTAAGGAATTAGCAGATCAGCTAATTAGCTAATTAGCCAATTGATTTTATTCTCCCAAAAACTGCGACTGATCAGGAAGCGTAATGACGATTTTACCCTCGCCTTCCTGTAAAACGCACTGGCAACCAAGCCTCGAATTGATGCGTGGATTTACTGCCCTGTCTATAAAATCTTCTTCCCTGTCGGATAATTCTTCCAACAAATCATCCCCGGTTTCCACATATACATGACAGGTGCTGCATGCACAAACACCTCCACAGTTATGATGCAATTCAATATCATTTTTTAATGCTATTTCAAGTAATGATTGTCCGTTTTCTATATTATCGAGTGTGACAGGAGAGAGGCCCTTTTGTTCAAATTTATAAGTGATCGTGTACATATTTTATTAAGTTCCGGGATGCAAACCTACTGTAGAATTATCATTTTAGGAAAACTTAGTTTAAATGACAGTATATACCCCGGCAGAATATTTAAATTGCTTGTGTATAATAAAGCATTTGACTATTTTTAACGTTTTAATATTCACCTCTAAGCGCTATTTATGAAAGAAAACACCTGCCTGATACCCGGGCTTATAATCACCGCAATACTTTTTGTAACTGGTTGTAATGACAATCAATCCGAAAAGAAAATAACTGAAGATTCCACCAAGACAACCAGGGCAAGTGAACCCGTAGCGGAAACAAAAAGAGGACCGGTGATAAACATAGGCGACACGGTTTCATTAAAACAGGTGGTGATTACGATGAAGGATAGCGCTGCTACAATGCAGGGCGTTAGTACGAAACTGGGGGAGATTTATGGGGTAAAACTGGCGGCCATCATTAAAAAGAATAATTTACAAATTACTGGCGCCCCGGTTGCCTGGTACAAAGGGCGCCAGGCCCCTTACTTTTTTGAGGCGGGAATACCTGTTAACAAAAAACCAGCTAAGTTACCGGCTGGTACTTATATTAAACAAATAGGTATTGACAGTATAGTAGTAGCTCATTTTTACGGACCTTACGATTTGATACCCCAGGCATACGATGCATTGACGGAATGGTTAAAGGACCATAAAAAAAAGGTAAAAGGCGTTCCATACGAAGTTTATATCAGTGACCCTCTTGACGAAGCGGGCAAGCCAAAAGACCCCTACAAGGTTCAGACAGATATTGTGTTTGCGTGGAAATAAAATACCAGGCCAGCCCCCTTCTCCCTGGTGCTAATACATTAAATCCGCTCCCTGTATTTTCAGTAGGTCAGGTTTTAATGCTTATTTTACAACGCTTCTTTGCAAGGCCGGTTGAAATGGGGATGAACAGGACTCTCTTTCAGGGGCCTGGACTGGCATTCATAATGCTATCCGTGATCCTCAGGTAAACTTTTTTAAGTTCCGGATGGTGAGACAGTACCCTGAGATGCTTGTCCAGGGTCATAATATCTTTCCTTATGGCCGGTCCTGTCTGCATTTCGCGTGGAAGATGGTACCTCAGCCTTAACGCGGTTTCTTCAATTAATGGTTGCAGCATTTTAAAATCAAGCGATTCTTTACTGCAATAATCTGCTGCGAGCGCATACAGGTGATTGGTGAAATTACTGACGATAACTGCGGCTACATGCAATTTCAGGCGTTGCTCATCGTTTGTTTCGGCTACCGTTGACGATAAGGTGAATGCAAATTTTTCAATGATGGCCAATATGTCTGCCGAATTTCCGTCAATGAGCAGGGGAATATCCTGGTGCAATTCAAGGTTTTCTTTTCGTAAACTCTGGAGAGGATAGATTACCCCGTAATTAATAGAAACCATCTTTAATATGTCTTTTGAAAGGGAACCCGCAGTATGCACAATTAATTTATCTCCCAGGAAATAGTCCTCATGGATTTCATTCAGCGCCGCATCCGCCATAGCCACGATGTACACATCTGCAGTAGTATCCAGAATTTTAGGATCATTGGAAAACGCGCAACCCAGTTCCTTTGCAAGCAATTGAGCGCTGGCAATTTTCCTGCTTACTACCTGTATTATTTCGTGGTTCGCTTTTGCAATTAGTCTTCCGAATACGGTTGCTACGTTTCCTGCGCCAATTATCACTACTCTCATAATTGTATCTTTGATAAAATGAAATTAAAGCAAAAAATAGCAATTGGTTACATCAGGGCAAAATTTAAGATGATCACCGTGGTATCAAAAAGGCTGGCTGCGGAAAAAGCATTCGATTTATTTTGTACCCCGTTTATGAAATCGAGGGTAAGAACACCTACGATTTTTGAGGAGGCAGAACCAATGCATTTTGAGCTGAACGGACTAAAGATACATGGATTCAGGTGGAACCATGATCAACCCTATAAAATTTTGATACTGCATGGTTTTGGTTCGGCAGCACATAAATTCCATCAATATATTTCCCCCTTGGTAGCAAAAGGATACGAAGTGCTTGCTTTTGATGCTCCTGCGCATGGCAGCAGTGAGGGTACCCGGGTAAATGCGGTACAATATTGCGAAATGATTGAAAAAGTATTGAGCCTGTACGGCCCGGTAAATGCCTTCCTGGCGCACTCTTTTGGCGGAATGGCGTTAAGTCTCGCAATTGAAAAATCGGTTCATACCGCCGATACAAAAATCGTATTGATTGCACCTGCCACAGAAACATCCACGGCGGTTGACGCGGCATTTAAAATGCTGCAACTAAAAGATCCCGAAGTAAGAAAGGAATTTGATAAAATAATTTTTGAAAAAAGCGGGCAAAAAACGGAATGGTTTTCTATAAAAAGAGCGATGCAAAATATCACGGCAAAAGTACTCTGGCTGCACGATGAAGATGATGATATTACCCCGCTGGCGGATGCCTTAACGGTAAAGGGTGAAAACTTCCCCAATATCCGTTTTATAATCACAAAAGGGCTCGGGCACAGAAAAATTTACGGCGATTTGAACGTAAAAAAAGAAGTACTTGAGTTTTTGTAACCCCGCAGGGTTTAAAGGGCGGTTTCTACAAATTATTTTGATTTTTCAATTTTAAAGTAATATTGCAGTGTTGGTTGCCGGTAAAAATCTATGTGAAATGTATAGTGTATATCCGGTACAACTTAGTATTGGTGCAGGTTTTGGCAGCCTCCTGGTGGTAAAAAACATTCAAAAAATAATCTGCTCCAAGTCCCTTTTTGGGAAAAGGCGCACAATATTCTGTTCATTATGGCGAAGAATCTGTTAATTGTAGAGTCACCCGCGAAAGCTAAAACCATTGAAGCTATTTTAGGAAAAGACTTTGAAGTAAAAAGTTGTTTCGGGCATATTCGTGACCTGGAGAAAAATGATATGGGCATTGATGTGAACAACAATTTTAAGCCCAAATATATAATACCAGCAGAAAAAGAAAGGGTGGTCAAGGAGTTGAAAAGCATCGCCAAAAAAAGTGATGAAGTGTGGCTGGCATCGGATGAGGACCGTGAGGGAGAAAGTATTAGCTGGCACCTGGCGGAAGTATTGGGCCTTGATCCTAAAACAACCAAACGAATTGTTTTTCATGAGATTACCAAACCGGCGATTGAAAAAGCGGTAAAAAATCCCCGGATCATTAATATGAACCTGGTGGATGCGCAACAGGCAAGGCGGGTGGTTGACAGACTGGTGGGTTTTGAACTGAGCCCGGTATTGTGGCGAAAGATTGGCATGAGCGGGGGCTTAAGTGCAGGCAGGGTGCAAAGCGTAGCGGTAAAACTGATCGCTGAAAAAGAAAGGGAGATCAACCAGTTTACGGCTACCGGTAGTTTTAAGATAGAAGCTTCCCTGGCGGCAACTGACAATAATAACAGGTCGGTAAATTTTAGAGCGGATGCCGGAAAATACGATCTGTCTGAAGACGCCGAAAAATTTCTTCAAACCTGTATTGGCGCTAAATATACCGTTAGAGAGATACAGGTGAAACCAGGCAAGCGTACACCAGCAGCGCCCTTTACTACTTCTACCCTTCAACAGGAAGCAAGCAGGAAATTAGGATATGGCGTTAGCAAAACAATGCTGCTCGCCCAAAAATTATACGAAAGCGGTAAGATCACTTACATGCGTACAGATAGTGTAAGCCTCGGTGAAACTGCCATGGATGGTATTAAAGCGGAGATCAAAAGCAGTTATGGCGACAAATACCTGCAGGTGCGCCAGTATAAAAATAAAAATCAAAGTGCTCAGGAAGCCCATGAAGCCATACGGCCCACTTACATGGAAAATCATACTGTAAACGACCCTGAACTGAACCGCCTGTATGAACTGATCTGGAAGCGCACCATCGCATCACAAATGAGTGACGCCGAACTGGAGAAAACAATCGCTAAAATTAATATCAGCACCAATAACCAGGAACTAACGGCAACGGGTGAAGTATTGAAGTTTGATGGCTTCCTTAAAGTGTACATAGAAAGCAGTGATGAGGAGGAGGATGAAACGGGTGAAGGCGAAGGTGATAGCAGGCTGCCTAATTTAACGCAGGGCCAGGTGCTAACATTTAACCAGATGACCGCCACAGAACGGTTTACCAAACACAGTGCAAGGTATACTGAAGCTTCATTGGTAAAAAAACTGGAAGAGTTGGGCATTGGCAGGCCAAGTACCTACGCCCCCACCATTTCAACAATTATAAAAAGAACCTATGTAGAGAAAAAAGACAAGGATGGGGTAAAACGGAATTTCAGGATATTAAAACTGAAGAATGATGTGATAGAGAAAATAATGGAACAGGAAAATACCGGCGCTGAAAAATCGAAATTATTTCCTACCGATCTTGGCCTGGTGGTAACCGATTTTTTAAACCAGCATTTTACAAAAGTGATGGATTATTCGTTTACCGCGAATATTGAAAAGGAATTTGATGAAGTTGCTGAGGGAAATATGCAATGGAGTAAAATGGTGGGAGATTTTTATACCCCCTTTCATACCGGCGTAGAACATACACTGGAAACTGCCGAAAGAGCTGTTGGAGAAAGAGTGTTAGGTGTGGATGAAAGCGGTAAACCTATAACCGCCAGGATGGGCCGCTATGGCCCGATGGTTCAAATAGGCTCGCAGAATGATGAAGAGAAACCCCGTTTCGCAAAATTGAAAGCAAATCAAAGCATAGAAACGATCAGCCTGGAGGAGGCACTGGAGCTCTTTAAATTACCGCTTATTTTAGGCGAACACGATAACCTGGAAGTGAGCGTAAATATTGGCCGGTTTGGCCCTTATGTAAAATGGGGCGAACAATTTGTTTCTATTCCAAAAGGCGAAGATCTTTCGGTGGTTGACCTCAACAGGGCCATCGAGATCATCCATGCCAAACAAAAGGAAGACGCCCCAATTGCATGGTTTGATGAAAAGCCGGTCACCAAGGGTAAAGGGCGTTTTGGCCCCTTCATAAAATGGAACGACCTTTTCATCAATATACCGCGGGCTTATAATTTTGATACCCTTACCCAAAAAGATTGTGATGAACTGATTGAAAAAAAGATGGAGAAGGAAGCGAACCGTTTTATCCGGCAATGGCCCGAAGAAAAGATCGCTATAGAAAATGGCCGGTGGGGACCGTTTATACGTTTCGGTAAAAAAATGCTGAAGCTCACCGCCGGCGCCAATGGAAAATATACCCCCGACGAACTGGCCCTTATTGAACTGGAGGCGGTTAAGAAAATGATCCTCACACAGGAGCCAAAGGCTTTTGACAGGAAAGCGACTGCCAGGAAAAAGCCAACGGCAAAGAAGGCTGCAACAAAGAAAGCAGTGGTGGCCAAAAAATAATTGCAGGCTACGATTGGGTACTATTTATTTTTACATTATGGGCCACCCATTGTTCATGGGTGGCCATTAAAGTAGTTAAAATTTATAACTGTATCCCAGTCTCACCACCTGCGTTTCATAATAATCAGTAGTGATATAGTTAAATCCATTTCCATTAATCTCTTTTTTTACACGCAGTGTTCCCAAAAGGTCACTGGCATTTAAAAACAATTCTCCCCTTCCTTTTTGAATAGCTTTTTTCACGCCCAGGTCTACTGAAAATCTTTCATCAATCTTTCCCTGCGGAATAATATCGGGTGCCAGGTAAATACTGGTGAGTTGTATATCCAAACTTTTTGGTAAATGAAAAATGCCATTCAATTTTATATTGCCGGAATAATTCGTTTCCTTGCCAGCACTAAAGGCTGCCGGGATGGGGTACTTATTGATTACGGTAAATGCCCCGATGGTATTATGGTAACCATTCAAATTAATATTGAAAGAAAATAAGTTGGATATTGGCTGGTTATATATTAATTCTATCCCAGTGTTGAAGGCATTTTTTGCATTTTGAAAAATATTGTAGATAATATTGCTTCCCGCAACAGTAGTGCCGATACGGGTAATAGCGTCCTTTGTTCTTCTGTGGTACAATGCGGAATAAAAATATCCTTTGCCCATATCGTTCTTGTATCCCAGCTCAAAGCTTTGCGTAAACTGGGGGCGGAGCCCGGGGTTGCCAACCTTTAAGATTTCAGGCTCATCATATTTTGGGAAGATACGTATATCGCCTTCATCCGGCCGGTCTACCCGCCTGTTGTAAAAGAAAGAGAATTTACTTTTATCCGATACATTATATCCAAGGCGCAAACTGGGAAAGGGCTGCAGATAATCATAACCATCGCTGCTGTAAGTATTGTGATTGGGGTTTACCGTGTATTCAAGGTTAACATATTCAAGGCGCAATCCTGCTTCCAGTTCAAATTTTTTACTTTCAAATACATAGTTTCCATAAACTGCCGGTATGATCTCATTGTATTTAGCCCAGCCAGCGGCATTTACATCCAATGGCGAATTTTCACCAGGGAAAAAACGCATATTGGTTGGAATATAACGCCAGCGGAATTTAGCGCCTGTTTCGATCCTGCCTCGTTTTAAGGGACGTATATAATCAATATTAAGATCCGTTACATTTTCATCGGCAATCAGCATGAAGGTATCCCGGCCCGTAAAGGCAGGCATTATATTGGTGAGGAAATATTTTTCATCCTCCCGGTGAAAAGTGTAGTTCAAACCAATATTTAAAAGATGCCCCGGTTGTTTAAATTTATGCTGGTAAGCCGCCGATGCCGTAGCCGCACTGTTCACCTCGTCTTCATAAAACTGCCAGAGCCGCATGCGCTGTGTTAGCTTAGCATTAAAATAAGGTATATCACCATTGTCCCTTACATATTCGCTGCTGTACAAACCCGAAACGGTCAGTGAATTATTATCATCCATAAACCAATCCAATCCACCCTTTACCGTGCCTACGGTGGTGATCCTGTTTCTCTTTACCTGCTGCTTAATGGTATCGCCATTGTTGTAAAAACGGTCTGCAAATTCGTTCCTGTTGAGGGTTTTATTGTAGAGGTAATCACCTTGTAAAAAAAGATTGATCTTATTTTTCCGGTAATTCAGTGAAAGCGAAGGGTTAAATTTTGGCGTGTTTTGATATTGGGGCCTGATGGTAGGGTAATTTTCCTTTTTTTCCCTCAATGCACCCAGCCCCGTGGTAAGGCCGATCTTACCGTTGAATCCCTGCTTCCTGCTTTTTTTGTAGATGATATTGATGATGCCGGCGTTCCCGTTTGCATCGTATTTTGAAGAGGGGTTATTGATTATTTCAATTTTTTCGATAGCCGATGCAGGGATATTATCTAAACCCGACTGGTTACCAAATCCCGTAAGTGCCGTTTGTTTACCATCCATTAATACCGTTACTTTATCACTCCCTCTTAATAAAACTTTACCATTTTCATCTATCGTTATGCCCGGCAGGTTTTTCATTGATTGTAAAACAGAGCCACCGCCCTGGCTGATATTATCGCTTACCGAAAATGTTTTCTTATCCATTTTATCCGATAGGGTTTCGGTTGTGGCATTTACTGTCACTTCCTGCAGCGACCTGGTATCTTCCTCTATTTCAATGATTGACAGATCAAGATACTCACTCAACCTGCCTACCAGTACCGGTATTTTTTTTGATTGATAGCTGGCATACGATATTTCCAGTGTGTAAGAACCCTGCTGGATATTGGCAATAGAAAAACGGCCATCTTCATTGGTTACCGTGCCTGCCACGAAACTGGAGTCTTTTTCCTGCACTAAAACTGCATTTACATAAGGCAACGCCGTTTTATTGGTCTTGCTTTTTATTTGTCCCGACAAAGTAACTTTTTTTACCTGGCCCATCATGATGGATGGAACCAGTATTGCACTTATAACTATTATATATTTCCTCCACAACATAGTGACTTAAATTTTGATGATTGGTTGATGAATGATATAATTTGTTTGAATAATTATTTATAACGAATTGTCGAACTGTAGTTTTTCTTCAGCAGGTTTTTTTAATGTATTACCAAAGCGGTAGCTAAAACCAATATACAAAACCCTGGCATCGCGACTGGTAAGGGAAAACTGGTTAAGGTAGGAGGATTGCAGCTCCACTTTTTGTTTAAGCGTTTTAAACAGATCGGATACCGTTATCGTGGCGCTTAACTTCTTTTTGAAAAGATCCTGCCGGGCGCCCATATTCACAACAAAAGTTGGGTAAAATTTCCCCTGCGCTGTTTGTCTTGCAGAGCGGTAATTGCAGCTTAATTGTAACATGGTAACCGGGCTGAATGTAAAAGTACTGTTGAAATTAGTACTCATGGTCACTATTGATTTGGTGGCCCCCAGGCCCAGGCTGGAAGCATTGATAGTATTATAGAATAAGTTGGCGCTCAAATTAGCGGAGAATATTTTAGTGGCTTTGGCAGACAATATAAATTCAAGCCCCGCCGAACGGTCATTGGATAGGTTTTCCCTGGTAGTCAACAGCACAGAATCATTGATGGGTTTGGTAACCGTGGTAAAACCATTGTATTTATACCTGTAATAAATACTGGGTACAAAACTGAAAACCTTGTTCTTCCACTGGTAGCCAAATTCTAAAGAATGTATATATTCAGGAAGTAACTTTGGGTTGCCCGCCCGCAGGTTCAAGGGGTCAACGATCTCTGTGAAAGGGTTTAAATCGTCACCATCCGGGCGGTTTACCCTGCGGCTATAATTTAATTGTAATTCGCCCTTGCTAAGTTGGTACGCCAGGTGTAAAGTGGGGTAAACCTGAAAATAATTATTTTGAATAACCGAATCTTTTGTAAGCAGGTTACTTTTTGTAAGCGCTTCCTCCATACGCAAGCCCACCCCAACGCTAAATGACGCTATACTTTTTTGAAAAGTGCCATATAAAGCGTGTACATCTTCATCATATAAAAAGCGGTTGGAACTTTGGAGGTCTTTAACAAATTTTTGGAGCAGGGGGTCATAATTTTCAACGTAAAAATCAATATCCTGTTGTATAAATGAACCCGCATATCCCAATTCCAATCTTGAATTTTCACTGAGCTGCCTGTTGTAATCAATGGTAACCTGCTGATTTTTTTCTATTTGGTCCACCCAGTTATTATCAAATAAATTCATTGTTGAAGGATAAGTGTATACATTACTGTAATAATTTTTTTCATCTTCGGTTTGCGAAGAAACTGTGGCTTCAATCCTAAGTTCATGATCCTCTCCTTTAAATTTATGCTGCCAGTAAACAGTGGCGTCTGTTTCATTTTCATCTGAAGGGGCATGCCTTAACCGGTCAAATTTGCTTGTCGGCAATTGATTCATATCCCTGAAATTTCTGCTGACCCTATTGTTCCTTGTTAAACTGGTGCTTAAAATACTTCCTGATAAGCCTGCACTGTTCTTATCATTTATAGTAAAATCAATTCCCGCATTCACTAAGTGAGATAGCGGCCTTGCTTTTGAACGGCTGCTTTCGGTGTAATAACCGGTTCCCTTACCGGTAGAATCAAAAAATTCGCGGTTGGTATTGCCAAACCGGTTATACTCATCCTGCCTGGCACTATAGGTTGCAAATGAATTTAACCTGCCTTTTTTAAAATTGAGGTTGATGCTTCCATTGCTACGCTCACGGTTACCCGCATTTGCTGTTACACTGCCGGTGAAACCGGTTTTGATATTTTTCTTTAGCACAATATTGATGATGCCTGATGTCCCATCCGGCCTGAATCTTGCCGATGGATTGGTGATCACTTCAATCCGTTCAATGGTATTTGCAGGGATCTGCTGTAAAACCTCGGCTTTATTTTTACCCATTAAAGGGGAGGGCCTTCCGTTGATCAATACCATTACATCACCGGACCCCCGAAGGCTCACATTTCCTTCGATATCGACTTCCACTGATGGTACATTTTTTAAAATATCGCTCACCGAACCCGATTGGGCCATGATATCCTGTGCCACATTATATACTTTCCTGTCGATAGAAGTATTGAGTAGTGATTTTTTGGAGCTCACGCGTACTTCGTTAAGCATTTCCGCTTCAGCCTGAATTTCAATTATCCCGATGTCAGTAATGGGTTCATTACCTTTCACAATGATCTCCTTTTCTATTTTGGCAAAACCAATATAGGAGCAGTGGATAAGATAATGGCCTGTTGCGATACTGTCAAAATTAAATTTTCCCTTCTTATTGGTGAGCGCATAAGAAATCAAAGCAGGATTGTCCTTCCGGTAAATTTGTAAGGTAGCAAATTGTATGGGCTGGCGGCTTAGCCTGTCTATGATTGAGCCGGACAGTCTTGTAAAACTATTTTGTGCAGAAACTTCCCCGGCAATCAGTAATAATAATAATGATATTGTGATATTGCTGAGCCACATTTTCAACAGTTAATTTTTATTTCGATAAACTGATACAGCCTATGCATATATAATGAATCGGCCCCCTAACATAAATTACCCGGTTCGCCAATTTTATGTAAAAGTGAAGGGCGATTTTGAAAACATTTTGAATTTTAAAATCGTATTACAAAATTGTGCAGGTAATTCTCAAAGGTATAGTCGATTTTCCAGTTATGGGTGTTACAAATTTCTTTTACGATTGCAAGTCCTAAGCCGCTGCTCGGCATGTCTTTAGAGGAACTGATGAACCTTTTAAAAAGGGTTTCGGAATTTAGGGCGCTGAGGCCTGAATTAGATATAATTAATATTTTATTGCAGAGCCGGATGTTTATTTTGCCATTTAACGGATTGTGACGGATCGCATTGAGCAGCAGGTTGGTCACCAATATTTCAAACAGGCCCTGGTTGGCATTGATTGAAAAATCTGCTTCAATATTGGTCGTTATCAAAATATTTTTTGCCCGAAAATGCTCTTCCAGCAAGGCAATGTTTTGATTGAGAGTTTCACTCACCCGCACGGTTTCATTTTCTGTAAATTGCCTGTTCTCTAATTTAGCAAGCAACAATAGATTTTTGTTTATCCTGGATACGCGGGCAAGGGGGGAATCCAGGGAAGCGATTTTTTCGGACTGTTCCTTAGTAAGAGAAGTATCCTGCAATAATAAATCTACCTTGGATTTTAATAAGGCCAATGGGGTTTGTAATTCGTGGGAGGCGTTCTCGGTAAATTCTTTTTGTTGCCTGAATGCATCAATGTTTTTCCCAATCAATTTTGACAATTCATAATTCAGGGCTTCAAATTCATCAATATCGGAAGGCTGAAAAGAAATTTTATCCTGCCCCCTCAAGTCAAATAATTTTAACCGGTGGATAGTGTCATAAAATGGCTTCCATAGTTTTACAGACAATCGCCTGTTTAGTATGATAAACCCTGTTAAAAGTAGTATGAAGAAAAGAATGGAAACGAGTACGATAATGATCAGTGTTTCATAAAATTCTTCCATATTGGTTTCAACCAGTAGATGATAAGGTTTTTTATTAATAATAATGGTTGTAACAGCGCCCCTGAATTGTTCTATTTCTTCCTCGTGAACATCATAACGAATAGTGGTATAAATGCTGTCTTTTATTTTATGGGTACCGGGTGCTGGTGTTAACCTGGTGCGGGGTTGTACCTTATTCCACACTTCAAGCATCTGCGCCAGCGAAGAATCTTCGAGGTGCAGTGCATTAATCTCTTTTTCGATCTCTTTGCGGATAACCTGGTGGTGCTTATCCAGTTCGCGTTTCCAGATAAAATTGATAACAAAAAAATACACCGGTACACTCAAAGCCAGTACCAGCATTGAATATAAGGCAAAAGGTTTGAGGGTTTTGTTGAGTAGTTTCATCCTGGTTCCCATTTATAGCCGGTGCCGTAAATTGTTTTCAGGTAATTTACAGAGCCGGAATCTGTCAGTTTCCTTTTCAAATTTTTTATATGAGCGTAAACAAAATCATGATTGTCCAGCATATCAGCAATATCGCCGGATAAATGTTCGGCTAAAGCGGCTTTTGAAATTACCCTGTTTTTATTGCCGATAAAAAGCAGTAACAGGTCAAATTCCTTCCTGGTAAGCGCGACGGCCAGGTTGTTCACTAATACCGTTTTTGCAGGCAGGTCAATTTGGATTTCATTTACCTGGATGATGTTGGAATTGCCAAATTGTTTTCTCCTGATCACTGAAAATATCCGGGCTGCAAGTTCCGGCAAATGAAATGGCTTTGCCAGGTAATCATCCGCCCCGATCTGTAATCCTTTTACTTTATCTTCTGTTGAATCTTTTGCCGAAATAATGATAACCCCTTCCTGTTTTTGCTGTTTTTTCAGTTCCTCAAGAATTTTAAGCCCATCGCCGCCGGGCAACATCAGGTCTAATAATATGCAGTCGTAATGGTACACATTTATTTTTTCCCATGCCTGTTGAAAAGTATGGGCCATTTCACAAATATAGTTTTGGCCCGTTAAATAATCGGCCATATTTATTGCCAGTTCTGTTTCGTCCTCTATTATCAGGATTTTCATTTGCGAATTTACAAGGTGAATTTCGAAGAAATTTTGAAAGGGTGGCAGGATGTTCAATAAAACGGGTTGCTAAGTAAGCATGGTTCCCTGAAACTAATAGACTGCCTGAATTTTTTATCTGTTAAGGCATGCACAAATATCCACCATTTATTTATAACATACAGGCAGTATTCCTGATGCTCGCGCCAGGCGTGCAATAAAAATACACGGGTAAATTTTGAAACTATTTTAGCCGCCTACTATATTTAATAAACAAATCGCTCATGTAAATTCCTCCATGATTTCCCAGATGGTTTTTTCAACCTTGTAAAAAGAAACCAACCGGGCGATCACGTTTTCTACCATCGCATCGGGGCAACTTGCGCCGCTGGTCAATAAAATTTTAACCGGGTCTTTGGCGGGTAAAAAGTTGAGGGTGGTGGTTACAACTTTTTTATGAAAGTTAAAATGCTCAATCTTCGCCGCTGAAATTATTTTATCTTCTCCATTGATAAAATAGGTGGGTAATTTTTCTTCACACAATTCAACCAAATGGGAGGTGTTGCTGCTATTGTATCCACCTACCACAATGGCCAGGTCTGCTTCCGTTTGCAATAACCCGTATATTGCGGTTTGGTTATCATTGGTGGCATAGCAAAGGGTATCTCTTGTATCAGCGAATCTTTCTTCAATAGTTGCTTCGGTCAGTTGGTATTTGCTGATCATTACCTTTTTCAGAAAATCGGCGATGCTTTGCGTATCGGCCGCCAGCATTGTAGTTTGATTGACAACACCAAATCTTTGCAGGTCTTTCTCCACATTAAAACCTGCTGAATACCTCCCTTCAAATTCAGTATAAAATCCCGAAGGCGTTTTTTCTCCCGTAATATATTTGCTTAAAGCGATGGTTTCCTCCATATCCGTTACCACCACCGAAGGCGAATTACCGGCTGCATGAGAAAAGGTTGCCCTTGTTTCTTCGTGCATGGGTTTGCCGTGTACAATTACACTATAATTTTTCTTTGCGATCTGTTCGCTGCGGTTCCATACTTTCTCTACAAAGGGGCAGGTGGTATTATATTTTTCAGTCGGTATCCCGATCGCATGTAATTTTTCTTCAATGGCCAATGTGGTTCCAAAGGCGGGAATGATCACAATGTCCTCCGCGGTTATTGTTTCAAAGGGTACCATTTGCCGACCTTGTGTATCCTGTAAAAACTGAACGCCCCTTTGCAGCAAATCGGCATTTACCTGTGGATTGTGTATCATTTCACTTAGCAGGAAGATACGTTTGCCCGGGTTTTCTTCGATGGTACGAAACGCAATATCAATGGCGTTTTCCACTCCATAACAAAAGCCGAAATGACGGGCAAGGTATATTTTAAGCGGGCCAAAATCCAGCAGGGCAGGACTAAAATCTTTCTTCATTTTATCCGTTTGCTTACGCCTGTTTTTGATAGCGGTGATCAATGGACTGCGATAAATTACAGGAACATCAAATTGTTTCATGGTTTGCTTGAATAACAAAGCGCAAAGGTACAATGTTGCCACTTATTAATTCGATGGTTGGGTTTTCAATATTCCACCTTAATTTTGATCGATAAAATTGCTTGCATGAAAAGTACCTGGTTATTTATTATTAGCGGCATATTACTGCTGGGCTGTAATAACAATACGCAATCATCTTCCGAAACAAAAAAAGACTTATCAAAAATGACATTTAAAAAAGCAGGCTGGATAAACAATACCGATGTATACGAAGTTAACCTTCGCCAGTATAGTAAGGAAGGTACGTTCAATGCTTTTCTGGAGGAATTACCACGGTTGAAGGAGATGGGTGTTTCTACCCTATGGTTTATGCCCATAACACCCATCGCACAAAAAAATAAAAAGGGCAGCCTGGGCAGCCAGTATGCCTGCAGCGACTACACTGCCATTAATCCTGAATTTGGTACATTGGAAGATTTTAAACAATTCGTAAAAAAAGCGCATGACATGGGTTTCAAAGTGATCATTGACTGGGTGGCTAACCATACCGGCTGGGACCATGTATGGACTAAAACGTACCCGGATTATTTTGAAAAAGATTCGGCCACCAACGACTTTAAAGTGGCAAGTGGTATGGATGATATCATTGAACTGGATTATAAAAATCCCGCTTTAAGAAAGGCGATGATTGATGCAATGAAATATTGGGTAACCGAATGTGATATTGATGGCTACCGCTGCGACCTGGCTTTTTGGGTAGAGCTGGACTTTTGGCTGGAGGCGAGGACTGAACTGGAGAAAATTAAAACATTATTCTGGCTCGCGGAAAATGACCCTTTAGACAACCCGTCTTACTACCAGGCTTTTGATGCCTGTTACACCTGGACCTGGATGCATAAAACGGAAGAATTTTATAAAAACAGCCAGGACATAAAAATACTGGATACCGTATTGCACCGCTATGATAGCGTGGGCGGTAAGGATGGTATAAAATTGTGGTTCACTACCAACCATGATGAAAATAGCTGGAATGGAACCGAGTATGAAAAATACGGCGATGCTGCCAAAGCCTTTGCTGTACATAGCTTTACCTGGGGAGGGATTCCGCTTATTTATAACGGGCAGGAATTGCCCAATATGAAAAGATTGAAGTTTTTTGATAAGGACGTGATTGAATGGGATGGTAAAAACCAGTTACATGATTTTTATAAAACCTTATCAAATCTCCGTAAAACCAATCCTGCATTAAGAGCAGGCGATGAAACAGCAACCACTACCCGCTTAAAAACCAATGCAGCAAATAACGTTATAGCCTACCTGCGCAAAAACGGCCAACGCGAAGTGCTGGTATTACTGAATATGAGCAAGCAAATGGTGCACTGTCTGGTGGAGGATGAACAGCTTACCGGTAATTTTACGGATGTATTTAGTAAATCAAATCATGATTTTACCGCCCAAAAATCATTTGATATGCAGCCATGGGCATACCTGGTGTATGAAAAATAAAATTGCATGCATGGACAAATAAATAAATATACCCACGGTTACGAAATGCTTTAGTTTTTAAGATGCGGCAAATCCATTTACCCTGAACAGTTATCTATTTATTCTGAATTCATCCATAAAAAAAGGCAGCCAGTTGGCTGCCCTGAGTTTTAATTATAAATTTTTGAGGGATATAGTGTGTGCAATTATTCCAAAGTTAACATAGTGTGCTGAGAATATTGATCGCACAAAAAAGCGCCCTGCAAAACAGGGCGCCAATCAATTATTTTGAACCAGTTTTTATTTATCCAATGTCTCCAATGTGATGGGGTAATCATATAAACCATCATAGCCCGGATAAAATCCGCTTATTGTAACTGTTTTGGAATTACCATTGAGTATTTTATTCATTTCTTCCATATTTTTAATATCAGTATCATTCACTTTTACAATGATGAAACCATCTCTCATTCTTGTTTGGTCGCTTAATGCGCCTTCAGCTATTTTCTTCACTATAACCCCACCGGATATTCCATACTCTTTAGCTTTTTTAGCATCCAGGGTAACAAACTCAGCACCTAATTTTGATAAGACAGAATTATCTACCTTAACGATATCAAAATTGCCCGCCCTGTTTTTTAACGTAGCGATTATTGTTTTGTCTACACCGTTTCTCGAAAATACCACCGATATTTTGTCACTTGGTTTGTAGCGGGTAACCGTTTCCTGCAACTCGGAAGGCAGGGTAAGCGAAATACCATTCACACTTTTGATAATATCACCTTTCTTAAGCCCCGCATCTGATGCGCCACTATTTTCTGATACTTCTGTAATCACCAGTCCGTCACCCTTGTAATTTAAGTTCAGCCTTGTTCTTGCTTCTTCAGGAATATCATTGGTATTAGCAGTAACTACACCCAAATATCCTCTTTGTACATTGCCATATTTGATAAGGTCATCGACTACTTTTTTTACAATATTTACAGGGATTGCATAAGAATAGCCGGAATAAAATCCTGTAGGAGATGCAATGGCAGAATTAATTCCAATCAGTAAGCCGCTTGTATTAATCAGTGCACCACCGCTATTACCCTGGTTTACCGCGGCATCCGTTTGGATAAAGGATTCAACTGGCGTATTGGTCTTTGTTCCCTTATTTAACCCGAGGCTCCTGGCTTTAGCGCTTACAATACCTGCTGTTACTGTGGTTTCGAGGTTCAGCGGATATCCCAATGCCAATACCCACTGGCCTATTTTTACATCATCGGAATTACCATATAATAAAAACGGTAATCCGCTCGCCTCAATCTTTATAACCGCAAGGTCATAAGCAGGATCGGTGCCTACTACTTTTGCTTTGTATGATTTTTTATTGCTCAGCGTTACTTCCAGTTCATCTGCGTTTTCCACTACATGATTATTTGTTACGATAAACCCATCTGCGCTAATAATAACGCCGGATCCTGATCCTCGTTGTTCTGGTACGTAACCCCGGCGGTTACCGAAGAATTCTTCCAGCATATCATCGCCAAAAAGATCGCTGAAAGGGTTTTTAGGACGGTTTTTAGGCAAATTATTGCTCACCTGCTTTGCGTTCGTTTTTATTTTGATATGCACTACAGTGGGTACCGCAGCGGCGGCTGGTTGCGTAAAATCCACAGAACCGGGAGGTGTATTGTTATCAAACAGTCCGGCGTACTTATAATTGGAAGGGATAACGCCATTCTGCTGGCCGGCATAAGTATTATGGTTTTCAAAAAAATTGCTGTAACCCCACATAACACCAAAAGCGGTAACAGCGCTGATAACAACTGTGAAGAATACCTGTTTAAATTTCATATTTGTAAGTTTTATTGTTCTTAAAAAACCATGTATCGTAGTCAATTTTTGTGCCCGACCCAACAAAGTAACGAAGCACTGACAAAATGTGATTTTCCGTGAGATACCTTTAACATTAAATTAGGAAGGCTTTCGTACTTCAGTTATAAAGTTAATAAAAATTTCATGGTATCTATACCGTCTGCATAATCCATTAATCCGGGTTTTTGGGCCATTCCCAAAGGTAAATTCAAACCGGCAATGCACTGTATTTCTTTACTGTTCTTTAACGCAAGCTTTAGCTCATCTATGTTAGTATAAAAGCTATAATTTAACTGGCTAATGGGCGAAAACAGTGACTCATTTTCAACAAGCAAAGTACTTTCATTGGTCATGTAAAAACGATTATTCATCAGCTGTATAGACAAATTATAATCATAATTGTTTTTATATTTGTGATGATCCGCAAAATATTTATACGGGTGAAAGGATTGTAAGAGAGGTACAAAATCATATTTTTCCGGTACAAAAATCTTTGTGACATTTCTACATCCCAATCCAAAGAAACTGTGGATGTCATCTGACAGTTTTTCCAGTTCATCCATTGATTCGGATCCGTTCAAAATAGCAACCGATGTCCGGTTTTTACGAATAATGCCCGGATATTTAGAAAAATAGTACTCAAAATACCGGGCGCTGTTATTACTGCCCGTAGCGATATAAGCATCACAACCCTTTAACATAGGCGCAAAGGATATATAATTTTGCAAGCTTATATCCCAGGAATACATTTTTTGTACAAGATGTTTTAAGAGGATGTCGTCCTTTGCGGATAGTTTGATAGTTTGTATATGTCCACTGATGAATACTGATAAAAAATCATGGAAACCAACCAATGGGATATTTCCCGCCATTACGATGCCCACATTTTTTGGAGCTACGGGGTCGTCCGACAGGTAACGATCCACCCAGCTTTTTAGTTTTTGCTCTTCTAAAAATTGTTCCGAGATATTTTTTACAGACAGGTTAATAAATTCAGGTGTAAACCATCCGTTGTGCTGATAAGCAGTATTTTTTATAGATTGCCATTCTTCATTGTCCGCTTTTAGATATTCTTCCAGCAGTAGTAATATTTCAATTCGATTTTGTAATTTCATCCTTATAGACTTACTTTTGTACAATCAAAATTCGCAATTCCTAAACTCTAAATCAAAAGAAATGGCTATTAAAATAACAGATGAATGTATTAATTGTGGTGCTTGTGAACCGGAATGTCCAAATAATGCAATTTATGAAGGTGGAGTCGAGTGGGCAATATCAGACGGAACCACGGTTAAAGGAACCTACGTTTTACTGGATGGTACTGTAGTGGACGTGGATCAGAGAAATGCCCCGGTAAGTGTAGATACTTACTATATTACTCCCAATAAATGTACGGAATGCCAGGGTTTTCATGAAGAACCGCAATGTGCTGCAGTTTGCCCGGTTGATTGTTGTATACCGGACGAAATGTACGAAGAAACGGTAGAAGTATTAATGGAAAAAAAAGAAAAACTGCATAGTTAGACAAAAAATAATACAGCAAATTATTTATAGCCGAAAGGCTAATTAGGCAGGTGATATTTCCTGCATCATCGGCGAGGGTATTGAAAGATACTTTCGCCTTTTTATATCATTTATACGCTTAATTTTAAGTAATGAATATGGATTTAAAAAATGCGTTATTTATTTTCCTGATACCGGCCCTGGCTTCTTCATGCTTTACTAAAAAACCTGAACAGGATACTGTGGATTATAAAGCTGCTATGATGGAAGCGGACCGGGCTTTTTCTAAAATGAGTGAAGAAAAAGGTATGAAGAATGCGTTAATGCAATATATCGACAGTAAAGGGGTGTTGCTCAGGCCCAATGCCATGCCAATTGTTGGGGGAGAAGCAATTAATTATATCAGCCAGGGCAATGATACTTCTTATATTATGTCCTGGGAGCCCAATGGCGGAACCATTGCAAAATCGGGTGAATTGGGTTACACTTATGGGGTGTATTCGCTTAAACCAAAAAACAAGGATACAGTATTTTATGGAACTTATGTGAGTATATGGAAAAAACAGCCTGATGGAAAATGGAAATTTGTTTTGGAAACAGGTAATGAAGGGATTGAGTAATGGGAATGGATACTAAATATTGGATGACGGAATGGCGCAGGAAAGCTGATATTGGGTACTGTTTGCCGGATTGTTGATAAAATGGCAATAGATGGGAACTCGCAGAAAAATACTAAGTTTTAAACATTCATTTATAGCGCTACAACTATAACTAACTACAAATTTCGTTTCTTTGCCTTATTAACCCTTTTTTCAATGAAGAAAACAATTGCATTAGTAACTGGCGGTTATTCCGGCGAGTCTGTGATATCGTATAAAACAGCGGTTACTATCAAAAACAATATAGACCCGGAAAAGTGGATTTGCTATACGATTGATATAAATCCTTCCGGATGGTTTTATATTACAACAGGTGGCGAAAAAATCTCAGTTGACAAGAATGACTTTTCAATTACCGAAGAGGGTGAAAAAATATATTTTGATGCGGTATTGATCGGTCTGCATGGTACCCCGGGGGAAGATGGAAAATTGCAGGGTTATTTTGACTGCCTGGGGATTCGCTATACATCCTGCAACGCGGCCACCTCGGCTTTAACCTTTAATAAAAGATATACTGTTGCTGTTGCAGCATTTGGCGGGCTAAAAGTTGCCAGGTCGGTTCACCTTTTTAAGAATACGCCTGTGATGGTTTCAACTGTTTTAACAGCATTGACATTGCCGGTATTTGTAAAACCTAATAATGGCGGAAGTAGTATTGGTATGAGTAAAGTGAGTGAGGCCAACGGTATGCAGGAAGCGCTGGATAAAGCCTTTACGGTAGATGATCAGGTACTGGTGGAAGAATTTATTAGGGGAAGGGAGTTTACGATAGGCGTTTTTAAATCAGGGGGAAATGTGATCGCATTACCTATGACTGAAATAATTTCTAAAAAGGAGTTTTTTGATTATGAAGCCAAATACGATGGGGCAAGTGAAGAAATAACGCCTGCAATAGCCGATCCGTCAATCGCTGCAAAAGTTACAGAAGCCGCTAAAAAAGCCTACGATATTTTTAATTGCAACGGAGTAGTAAGAATTGATTTTATTTATGAGGAAACAAGCGGCTATCCATATATGTTAGAAATAAACACGGTACCCGGGCAAAGTGAAGCCAGCATCATACCAAAACAGGTTAAAGCGATGGGTTGGTCTTTACAGGAGTTTTATTCCGCTTTAATTGAAGAGTGTTTGTGAAGGGGCAATAGTCAAAGGTGAATGATCGATAGTGAAAAAAATGCGGGGAGAAATTTTGGATATTTATGAATTAAACGAACAACCATCAACGAACAACCATCAACCACCAACCATCAACCACCAACCATCAACCAACAACGACCAACCATCAACGAACAACCATCAACCACCAACCAATAAACCCATATAGTGTTCAAATTCATCACCAACAGGCCCTTTTGGGTAAATTTTTTAGCCGCTGTAATATTGGCATTTCTGCTGGTGTTTTTAATGCTGCAATTATTAGGCTGGATAACGAGGCATGGTGAATATCTTACCGTTCCGGCTGTAAAGGGCAATGACGCTCAACAGTCGATTCAATTGCTGGAAAGTAAGGGCTTTGAGGTAGTTATCCAGGACTCGGTGTATACTGATTCCCTGCCACAGGGAACTGTTATTAAACAATTACCTGATGCCAACGCTACCGTAAAAATTAATCGTACGGTTTTTCTTACTATTAACCGCTACATCCCTCCAATGATCGTTATGCCCCAACTGGAAGGAAAAAGTTTAAGTTTTGCGTTGGATCTACTGGAAAGAAATCATTTAAAATTGGGCGATACCATTTACAAACCTGATTTTATGAAAGGTTCAGTTCTTGAACAACAATACCACGGTGTTAAAATATTGCAGGGAGCCAAAGTGCGGTGGGGCAGCAAGATTACTTTGATCATTGCAGGCGGCCTTAATGAACAGCAGATGATGGTGCCCGATTTAATTGGTTTAACATTTGGGCAGGCTAAATCTCAATTAGAATTAATAGGGATAAATATTGCGGGTATTATTGCAGACGGGGAAATAAGGGATACAGCGGCAGCTTTCATCTATAAGCAAAACCCTGAGCCTTTAGATGAAGAAAAGCGCCCGATCTTTATACGACCCGGTCAGTTAATGGACCTGTATATTTCACCGGTGATGATATTGCCAAAAGATTCTGCAGATATTAATAAACAATAAAAAGCAGCAAAATGACAACGACAACAGTTGAAAACGTAAAAGCAAGAATGGATGCCGGTGAAAAATTGAATATCCTCGATGTAAGGGAACCCTATGAAAATGCGGAATTCAATATCGGTGGATCCTTAGTGCCATTGGGTAAAATTCAATCCATGCAACTGGAAAATATAGAAGACTGGAAAGATGAAGAAATAATTGTCTATTGCAGAAGTGGTAACAGGAGCGGACAGGCCTGTTTATTGTTAGAAGCTGCCGGCTTTACAAAAGTAAAAAACTTAACAGGGGGTATGCTGGAATGGAGAGAAAAATTTAAAGTATAATCAAAAAGAAGCATACACATAAGTTTCCGATGTTTTTCTTTGATAAAGCGGGGGAAGAGATTTAATGGGGTATCCGGTAGAAATGACATAATTATGCCCGACTGGGCCAGGCCTAATGCCATGAACACTTTCGGCCCCGACTGCTCCCAAAGCCTGTACCACAAAATACCTAAATACCGGAATACCGGGATTGGTTCAGTTGACAAAATAAAAACCCTCACTTTTTTAGTGAGGGTTTTATTGAAATAGTGTAATTATTTTTGCCTTATTATAATTTTCATCCCGGTATAGCCCTGCCTTATTTCGGCCACTGTTATCTTGTTTTTATAGGGAACAATGTAGGTAGTGTTACCCTTTTTATAAGTAACAATGGAAGTGCTCATTATTGAACTATTAAATAGTGTTTTATTAGTATTTAATAAACTCCCCTTGTAACTCAGCCCTGATTTTAGATTGAAAGCTATAGAACTTCTAATATTAGAAGGAGCATTAATATTTAAAGTTGTTTTATTTTTGCTTTTTTTTCCAACACCTCTGTCCGCCCATGCCTCACCTACCATAGCGAAGAATATAGTAACTATTAGCAACTTTTTGGTGAATGTGTTCATTGGAAAATAACTTTATCGTTCAAATGTAGCGTTTTTTTTTGTTTATCGGCTAACCGTTCATACAATATTTTGACTTTTCTTTAACGTATATGTTTAAAAAAGGTTACAAATTTTTGCCAGTTTATTTTATTAAGTGTAATTTACAGTAACCTATCAGCCCATGAGTAAATATCCTTACCGTCAAGATCGGGAAGAATTAAAAGAATTATTGCAGCAATACGATAATCTTAGAACTGGCAGGAGCCACTCTTTCATCGAAGAGGATTCCTTCGAGAAAATCATTGATTATTTTGATGAAAAGGATGAAATAGTAAAAGCCCTGGAAGCAGCGGAATTTGCAATTCAGCAATATCCTTATTCCTCCTCTATTTTATTGAGAAAATGTGACCTGTTGATTGCGGGAAAAAAATACCGTGAAGCGCTTTTCTTTTTAGAGGAGGCAGAGTTACTGGATAGCAGCGATATCAATTTGTATATTTTAAAAACGGATGCTTACCTGGCGCTGGATCAACAGGGAAAGGCTGCGGCTGTATTGGAAACCGCTTTGAATTATTTTGAAGGAGATGAGAAAATTGAACTGCTTTTTGAACTTGCGGATGTATATGATGATTATGAAAATTTTGATAAGGTTTTTGATTGCCTGAAAATTATTTTGCAAATGGACCCTAACAATGAGGAAGCTTTGTACAAAATATGTTTTTGGACAGATTTTACCGGACGTAATGAAGAAGGAATAAGGCTCCACCAGCAAATAATTGAAGATTACCCTTTTAGTGAATTGGCCTGGTTCAATTTGGCAGCAGCTTACCAGGGAATAAAATTATATGAAAAAGCTATCGATGCTTACCTGTATGCGGTAGCCATAGATGAAAAGTTTGATTATGCCTGGCGCAATATGGGCGATGCCTATCTGCGCATAAGAAAATATAGAGAAGCAATAGAAGTATTACAGAAAGTATTAGAACTGGCAAGGCCGGAAGATGTTATATACGAGGCAATTGGCCATTGTTTTGATAAGCTGCAAAACTATGCTCAGGCAAGGTTCAATTACCGGAAAGCCGCCCACCTTAACCTGGATGATACCCAATTATATTACAAAATCGCCTGCACATATATGAATGAAGGTGTGTGGGAGAGTGCTATTAAAAATCTGCAAATAGCTATGCGTACCCGTCGCATGCAACCGGAATATAATCTTGCAATGGGCCAGTGCTATATGGAACAGGGAAAAATAGAAGAAGCGGTTCAATATTTTGGTAATGTAGTTAAAGCAAGGCCAAAGAACACCAATGGATGGTTAGAGTTGCTTAAATGCCTGTATCATGCCAGGTGTTTTGAGGAAGGGTTAGAATATGTAGAGCATGCCCTGGTGTTAACCAATATCAAACCGATATTTATTTTTTATAAAAGTGCCTTTTTACTGGCCTCCGGCAAATCAAAAGAAGCCATTGTACAATTAGAAGCAGGGATGGATAAAAATCCAAAACTTATAAAAAAACTAATTGAATTAAACCCTTCCATTTTACAAAGCCAGTTGGTAGTGGAGGTTATTGCACGTTTTAAACGCAATAAATCCATTTAACAAATGCTTTTCTACATTCACGTTTTCCATTCAGTTACATTTAGTGTTCATTGGTTATCTTTGCGCCATTATTAAAAAACCAATATGAATTTTAATTTAACGCAAATACCTGAACGGGATATAAAGCCACGCGAACGGGGCATTACGATGGTAATGGATAAGGGTTTAAGTGTGGAGGAAGCAAAAAATTTCATGAGTGTGTCATACCCTCATGTAGATATGGTAAAGCTGGGATTTGGAACTGCTTATGTTACCCCCAACCTCAAAGAAAAATTAGCCATCTACAGGTCATACGATATTCCTGTTTATTTTGGGGGAACACTGTTTGAGGCGTTTTTAGTTAGAAATCAATTTGACGATTATATAAATGTTTGCAAAGAATTTGGCGTTAGCTACATGGAAGTAAGTGATGGATCTATCACTATCCCACATGCTGAAAAATGCGGTTATATAGAAAAATTAACCAAGCATGGAATTGTGTTAAGCGAGGTTGGAAGCAAAGACGCTGCACATATTATTCCGCCATATAAGTGGATAGAATTAATGCGGGCAGAACTCGAAGCCGGCTCCACCTATGTAATCGCGGAAGCCAGGGAGGCTGGCAATGTGGGTATTTATCGTGGAACGGGTGAAGTGCGGGAAGGGTTGGTGCAGGAAATTTTAACCCAGATACCTGCCGGGAAAATTTTATGGGAAGCGCCGCAAAAGTCGCAGCAATTATACTTTTTAGAATTAATAGGTTGCAATGTGAACCTCGGCAATATTGCTCCAAATGAAGTGATACCGCTTGAGACGATGCGTATTGGTTTAAGAGGTGATACTTTTGAATTATATCTCAATAAAGAAATGGTATAATGAAATTATATGGGTTAATCGGGTATCCGCTGGGGCATTCCTTTTCAAAACAATATTTTACGGGAAAATTTGAAAAGGAGGGTTTGACAGATTGTTTTTTTGAAGCATTTCCTATAAATTCAATAAATGAATTAGGCGCCTTACTTAGTGCTAATCCCCTGTTAAAGGGATTAAGTGTTACGATACCTTATAAGGAACAGGTACTTCGGTTTGTGGATGAGTTGTCTGAAGAAGTAAAATTTATCGGTGCTTCAAATTGTATAAAAATTAGGGGAAATAAACTCATAGCATACAATACAGATATTATTGGCTTTGAGCAATCCTTTAATAAAAAATTACCAAAGGGGCAAACAAAAGCCCTGGTACTGGGTACGGGCGGTGCATCTAAAGCTGTACAATATGTGCTTAATAGCGCTGGTATTGAATTTTTAGTAGTTACAAGACAAGGGGTTTTGAAAGATGGGTTCATTCAATACAAGCACATGCACCCACAGATACTGGGTGAGTACAGGATTATTATAAATTGCACACCAGCGGGGATGTACCCCCATCAAAATACAGCCCCTGAAATCCCTTATCAATTACTTACCACCTCACATTACTTATTTGACCTGGTGTATCAGCCTGCCAAAACTTTATTTTTACAAAAAGGTGAAGAAAGAGGGGCTGCCATACAAAACGGTTATGATATGTTGCTGATACAGGCAGAAGAAAGCTGGAAGATTTGGAATAGCAGGTAGCGGCCTACACTGCTTCCAATAAATTCCTTAATTCTGGTGGAATAACAGTTATTTTTTTATTTTTATAATCATAACAAACCATTCCTGTTTTTGCTTTTGCCAGCAGAACCGTTTCATTGTTTCTTTCTGTACTTAAGCGGTAATACAGGTTAAAACTAACTTTTGCAATTTCTCCGGGACTGATGGTAATATAAATTTCTTCCCCGTAATAGGATTCATTTTTAAATTCAAATGCAAGGTCGCTCATAATCAATCCTGTGCCGGCAATATCGAGTTCTGTAAAATTATGCTGTTGCAACCATTGTAAGCGGGCTTCGTGAATAAATGAAACAAAAGCATCATTGCCAACATGGTTGCCATAGTTGATATCACCGATCCTAACTCGTGTATGCATTGCGGCAATTTTATTTACGGGTATGTCAATTTTTATCCTATCCATTTTTATTTCAATAAGTAATGAAGCGGCGAAAACTACCTGAGGGATTGTAAAAATAGAATCAATTTATCCATCGCTTTTTTCCGGTGACTAAAAGCGCTTTTTTCCTTTGTAGTCATTTCCCCAAATGTTAGTTTACTTCCCGTCGGCACAAAAACAGGGTCATACCCAAAACCATGCTGTCCTCTTTCCCCCGGTATTATTTCTCCCTCGCAAATGCCTTCAAATTGAAATTCTTTTTTATTGAGTATCAATGAAATAATTGTTCTAAACCGTGCACCCCTGTTTTTGGTTGTTCCCATATTATGAAGTAATTTTTCAATATTAGCTTTGGAAGACGCATTCTCTCCTGCATAACGTGCACTTTTAACCCCGGGATCACCGTTCAGTACGAACACCTGCAACCCGGTATCCTCACTAAAGCAGTTTTTTCCGGTAAGATTGTAAATGGTAGCAGACTTCAGGGAGGCATTAGCTTCCAGTGTGTCATAAGGTTCAGGAATATCAATGGTAATACCCGCTTCTTTCAGCGTAATAATCGCAAAGAGGTTTCCTAATACCTGTCTTACTTCATCTGCTTTATCCTGGTTGTTAGTGGCGAAAATAAGGGTGTCCATAAAAATTAAATAGCAAAAATTTGTTTCAGGCAGTTCCAGAGTTTGGTCTTTTCAGTTTTATTGTCATGGAAATCCGATAGCTCAGGGGCAGTCAAATATACCTGGTTATTGTATTGTTGAACCTGGTAATAAGGGAAATCCAGGGGTAATGCTATCTGCGCCGGCGTTACACCAAATAAAATTAATTTTTCTGGTTTCAATTCCTTTGTAACTGTTTTATAGGTAACCGCCTGATTTTTTTTGACGTTCAGGATAGCCACATCTTCCATCGTTAAATTACAGGCGGCCAAAATACCGAGTAAAAAACTTAACTGATCGTCCGGAAGGTGCAATGTTTCATTGCTTTCAACCAAAATACAAATGAGCCGTTGATTATTTCCTAATGTGGAAAATAATTTTGAAGTGTTTTTTTCGCCAGGGGCCTGTCCGCAGTTTAAATCAATCAACGAATATTTATAAAGTTGATGTAAAACAATTGGTGGAAGCTGAATATCATTTAAACTCATACAACGGCGTTTTACTCTGTAGTTTTTTTTGTTTCTTTGTAGTAAAATTAAGGATTATGACAGCACTGGAAGATTTTAATATCACTAAAGCAGAACAGAGCAAACTAAATGAAATTAGTTTGGAAAATATTCCATTTGGGAAATACTTTACTGATCATATGCTGGAAGCAGACTATGAGAATGGCGAATGGAAAACGCCCCGTATTTTACCCTACCAACCCTTGCAACTGGATCCTTCCCTGGCGGCCTTACACTATGGTCAGGCTATTTTTGAAGGAATTAAGGCCTACAAAGATGCGGCCGGTAACCCGCAAATTTTCAGGCCTTATGATAATTTCAGGCGCTTTAACATTTCGGCAGAAAGGATGCAAATGCCCACCGTACCGGAAGAGATATTTATGGATGGCTTACGTTTATTAATTGATATGGAGCGCAACTGGATCCCTGCTCATGAAAATCATTCTTTGTACATCCGTCCATTTATGTTTAGTACCGATGAGGCAATTGGCGTAAGACCCAGCCACAAATATAAATTCCTGATTATTTTAAGTCCTACAGGTCCTTACTATGCTACTCCCATGCGTATTTATGTAGAAGAAAAATATACACGTGCGGTAGAGGGTGGCTATGGATTTGCTAAGGCTGCAGGAAATTACGGGGGTTCCTTACTGGCTTCAGCGGAAGCAAATAAGAAGGGTTACGACCAGGTATTATGGATGGATGCTTTCGAGCATAAATATGTACAGGAATGTGGCACAATGAATGTATTTTTTATTATCGGCAAAACCGCTATAACCCCGGGGTTGGAATCAGGTACTATTTTAGATGGCGTTACCAGAGACAGTACCATTGTATTGTTAAAAGAAATGGGGTACCAGGTAGAAGAGAGGGATTTAAGCATTGATGAAATCATGAATGCGTATAAAGCAGGCAGTTTAAATGAAATTTTTGGTACCGGCACAGCGGCCACGATCTCCTTAATTAAAGAATTAAAGTACAAGGATTATGTGATGAAATTCGATGTCCAAAAATGGAATATTGCCCCGGAAGTAAAACGCAGGATGGATGCTATAAAGTATGGGCTTGAGCAAGATACCTATGGATGGTTATATAAGATTTAAGTAGAATATTGTTAAAAAAGCGGCGTAATTAGCGCCCCTTTTTTTGCGTCCGTTAAAAAAGCAGATTCTGTTTTTAGTTTTGGTAAAATAAAAGAGAACCTGGCCATAGCTGTTGCAAATAATTCCTGTTCAGAAATGCCAGTCTTGCAGGATGAGTGCGGGATACATAACCGATCTGAAAATGACAAAATTTAAAGGATGTCCGCTCTAGTTAACAGACCAAATTGATCGAAGCGATTAAAACTAAAAGAGGAACTTGAATTTCAAATGTGTTAATTAGCTAATGTAAAAACGCCCCAATTCCGCTAGTAATCATCTGCCAAAAAAGTGAGAACTTATTGTCAGTTTTTATCGCCCTGGCGCATGGGTGATTTCTTCCTGTTGCCGTTGGCAAACCTGCGTAATAAAAAAAATCAAATTCATGTTGTCTTTACTTCTTGTTGTGAAAAATTACTATGGAGTAGTTTTACTATAAAAAATTAATTTACCAAATAAACTCCACATAGCTGCGTTAGGTTATATAAGTGCTCATTAATCCGTAATCCACTGTTCTCAATTTTCTGAACCTAACCTATGAACTATGCAAAAAATTTACTTTTTTGTACAACTGGCACTTTGTTTTTGTACAGTTTTTCCAAAATTATCACAAAGCCAGGATTGCACGACGCTTAGTGCAACTTGCAAGACCTACGAATCTCGTTGTGCAGCAACCGGTTCAATCAGCGTTCTTGCAACCGGCGGATCCGGATCTTACAAGTACAAAACAACAGGCCCTGTCAATTCAAATTTTACTACCAGTGATTCCCTAACGGGATTATCCGCCGGTGTTTATACTGTAATAATAAACGACCTCGTTTCTAATTGCAATTTTGAGCTAAACAATGTGGTAGTGGGAGGCAGTTACCTTGATCCGAGATTCACCTTAACCGCCGTTCATGTAAGTTGCGATAATGGCAGTAACGGCAGTATTACAGTAAATGGCCAGCAATTCGGCAGATCACCTTTTGTTTATTCGATTGTAGCCCCTTCTCCAATGGGCGTTGGTACAATAAGCAATAGCGGGGAATTTAAAAACTTATCCGCGGGTGATTATACTATCCGGATGACAGATTCCTGTGGAGGTATCCAAACAAGAAGTATAACAATCGATAATTATACCTGGTTTATCCAGTCAGATGCTTTTAATAAGGTATCATGCGATTCCGCATCAGGTTTTGTTAAGGTAATGGATAGCAGGGGAAATGTAAGTACACTGGGGCCAATACCCGGTTTTATGTACGGGGTTGTGCGGGATCCCGGTGATACCATCTGGTCGTCTAACCCCAATTTTAAATTCTACCTTGCAGGGCAATTGTTTGTAGATGTAATCGCAAAAGACAGTTGTGGTACCATCAAAAAGTACTGGTCTACATTAGAGTTCAGTGCTTCTGTTGGAGCTACCGTAAGTATCAGTAATAAAACCTGTAATTCTTTTTCCGCAACTTTAACCAGCCTGACCAATTTTTTTAATGCTGATTTTTGTTTATTGGATAGCAATAATATTCAAATACGCTGCAATACCACCGGTATTTTCAATAATATTCCCTATGGCAGTTATTGCATAAGGGCACATGAATTATGCATGGATACCATTATTACAAGATGTTTTACGGCCTCCCCGCCGCCGGTATCAATAGGAAACAATGTTAACATTTATAATAAAAATTGTAACTCTTTTTCAGCAGCAGTTACCGGGCAGGCGGGTTTAACTAATCCGGTGTACTGTTTATTTGATACCGCAAATACGGAGATAATATGTAATACCACCGGTGTATTCAATAACCTGCTGTATGGCAGTTATTGCATCAAAACAAAAGACAGTTGCAGGGATACTACAATCATTAGGTGCTTTACAGTTTTAAAACCACGCCCGGTAATTCCGGCTGTGATTACCCCTTCGTATATTGATTGTAATAATATCACCATCATTGTTAGCGGTGACAGCCTGTTTTCACCGCAATATTGTTTGTACGATACATCCGGTGTTTTGGTCATGTGTAATAATACCGGCATTTTCGACAGTCTTTCTGTGGGTAACCTTTGTGTAAAAGTTTATGACTCCTGTTATGATACCACGATAACCAGGTGTTTTAGTGTGGGGGCTGCGGTTATTGTAAATGATCTTACGGTTGCTTTCAGCAATAAAAACTGCTCCACTTTTACGGTAAAGGCCAATAGCATCAATTTAACAAGTTCGCAATATTGTTTGTATACCCCGGCTGATTCATTAATTAGTTGCAATGCAACAGGGATTTTTAACAATGTTACTTATGGCGCCTATTGTATAAAAGCAACAAATGCCTGTCCGGATACAACATTCACAAATTGTTTTGCAATTTCCCCTCCAACGCCTTCGGTCAACAGTAGTGTCAGTATCAGTAATAAAACCTGTGCAACTTTTACCGCAAAAATTACGGGCCAGCAAAACCTAACGAATCCTCAATATTGCATTTTTGATGTCAATAATGTACAAATAAGCTGTAATTCAACCGGTACATTTAATAATTTGAATTATGGAAGCTATTGCATAAAAATAATCAATACTTGTTACGACACCACCATTACCAGGTGTTTCAGTACTGCTCCAAATCCCCTGGATATCATCGCAAGTACCAGTAAATCCTGTTCTTATGGTTATGCAACGGTTGGTGTTTCAGTTACGGGGGGCAACCTGCCTGTAAATATTAAAATATTTAAGCCGGGTAATAGTTTAGTCTTTAATAAAAATTATAGTACTACCAGTATTAGTATAGATAGTATACCGGGTTTGGTATTAGGCGAAACTTATAAAATTATAGCAACGGATAATTGCGGGATTAAGGATACCGTTAATATTGGGGTTACTGCCAGTATAGCAACTCATTCCGCCACTATTTTTTCACAGTGCCCAAGTGCGGCGTGGCTGAATGGTTCAGGAAAAATCCAATCCAGCACAAACACCAATATGGGTGTATTTACAGTGAGGGTCATAAAAAAAGACGGGGCAACCCTTAGCCCGGAAATAGTTCCCAATTCAGTGGTAGGCAGTGTATTTACTTTTAACGACCTGGGTACCGGCACCTATATAATAAGTTATAAGCTGAATGATCTTTGCACCAGGTACCTGTACGATACGGTAGTGATTGCTCCATATTATTATCCAAATCTAAACAGGTCATCAGCCTATCAATGCGATGTAAATGGTTTTAGCGTAGGAGCGGTTGCAACCCATGGGGTAGGGCCATTTTCTTATGAGATTATCGGTAGCACACCTTCTGCTCCGTTGATCGTTGCCGGGCCCCAGGCAAGTCCCATTTTTAATATTGATAACGGTACCAATTATTCGCTGATTCGTTTACGGGCTTTAGACGCTTGTGGAAATGCCACATTGGGCGATGCAAGTATTTTGCCCATGGCGAATTTTGAGATTGAGGTTGATAGTAATTGCTTTCAAAGCAGCAGTACCCTATCCGTAGACACGATTTATAACTCAACCTATGCCTGGTTTAAAAAAGAGAATTATAACAGCTCAGACAGCATTTATTTGGGTTCGGGCAGTAAAGTATTCATTCCGTTTTTATCTGCAAGCGATACCGGTACCTATATTTGTCATGTAACCGTGAATACAGGCTGTATAAAAAGACTGGCTGTTTTTAATTTAAACGGATTATGCTATCTTATCCTTCCTGTAAAAATAATATCCTTTACTGGTAAATTTATCGATGACCAGGTACTCTTAAACTGGAAAACCGATAATGAAACTGATCTGCAAGATTATGTTATTGAAAGAAAAAACAGTTATAATCAATTCACAGCAGTCGGAAGAGTAAATTCGGGGCCTGATTCACCAGGTTCTTCTCAATATGCTTTTGTTGACACAAAACCCGAAGCCGGCAAAAACTTTTACCGGTTGAAATTAGTTTACATGGATCATACTTTTACCTACAGTAATACCATTATGCTGAGTAAAAGCCAAAAGGGCAGTACTATTCACTGTTATCCTAACCCGGTGTCCAACATGCTTATGATTGATTTTACAGGTTCAACCAGGCATGTGTATAAGGTTATCCTGCTGAATATGCTTAGCCAGGGAGTGTGGGAAACTAAATTTATTACGGGCAGTAATAATAGTACGCTGAAAATACCGAGACCGAACTCGATAGTCAAAGGAGTTTATGTTTTGAAGTGTATTGACATGAGTACAAATGAAGAATATTCAGAGAAAGTGATTTTTTTATAATTTTAAGGGCAGGCAGCAAGGTCAGAACAATGAAATTTTGATAAAATCAAAAAAAATAATTATAAATTTTCATTTATAACTGAGAATAGCTACCTTTGCCGTCCAAAAAATAAAGGGTTAAAAATGCCTACAATACAACAGTTAGTTAGAAAAGGAAGAGAAATAATTAAAGCTAAAAGCAAATCAAGAGCTTTGGATGCCTGCCCGCAACGCCGCGGTGTATGTACAAGGGTGTACACAACTACCCCTAAAAAACCGAACTCAGCTTTACGCAAAGTAGCCAAGGTTCGCTTAACCAATAAAGTTGAGGTTATTGCCTATATCCCGGGTGAAGGGCACAATTTGCAGGAGCACTCCATAGTTTTGATTCGCGGGGGCAGGGTAAAAGATCTACCAGGCGTAAGGTATCATATCGTTCGGGGAAGTTTGGATACTGCGGGTGTAAAAGACCGTAAACAAAGCCGCAGTAAATACGGCACGAAGAAGGAAAAAGCAAAAAAATAATAAAATATTTCACGTTTCACTTTTATCGTACAGCGATAATAAATAAACAACAATGCGTAAGACACAACCAAAAAAAATACCTTTAGCACCTGATCCGAAATTTAACGACAAATTAGTCACCCGTTTTGTAAATAATTTAATGTGGGCTGGTAAAAAAAGCGGTGCCTATATCATTTTTTACGATGCAATAGATAAAGTGAGTAAGATAACCGGGGAAAATGGTTACGATGTGTGGAAAAAAGCTTTGGGTAATATAACACCTGGTGTGGAAGTGCGTAGCCGCCGTATTGGTGGTGCTACTTTTCAAATACCCGCGGAAGTGCGCACAGACAGAAAAGTATCATTAAGCATTAAATGGATGGTAAAGTATAGCCGCGACAGAAATGGCCGCAGCATGTCAGATAAATTGGCCAATGAGATTGTAGCGGCGAGTAAAGGAGAAGGCGCGGCTTTCAAAAAGAAAGAAGACACCCATCGCATGGCTGAAGCCAACAAAGCATTCGCTCATTTTAGAATCTGATCCTGCTTCAACAATATATTTTTTAAGAGCCGTTCCTTTGTGAACGGCTTTTTTCGTTCCGCTTTTTTTATTTAAACAGAGTCAGGATATTCAAAAAGCATTGGAAAGTAAAGTCTGAATTTACTCCAGATGTTTTATTCGATGCGTTTCAATGAACGAGGAGTTGTGGTGTACCTATATTTCGCGATTTACCGTCGGTAATAGAGGTGCTTGTCTTGACAGTACCTGTGCAAATGGCGATCCCGGTTAATGACCCTATCGGGCAGAAAATCGGGAATTTTACCTGCACTTTTCTGATAAAATAACAATAGTTATTAATTTAGCAATGCTGTTTCCCATAAACCGGATCAGCATCGGGCACACCGAAACATTTAATTTAATTCGTTTGAAAAAGAAAATAACTGTTTATACCGCATCAGCCATTGTGGTAGCCAATATGATTGGTACAGGAGTTTTTACAAGTGTCGGTTTTCAACTGAATGCCATACAAAATACCTGGAGTATTGTATTACTATGGCTGGCAGGCGGCATACTGGCATTATTTGGCGCGTTTGCCTACGCCGAACTGGGAACACATTTTAAAGAATCCGGGGGAGATTATATTTATTTGTCACGTGTGTTTCATCCGTTGGCCGGTTACCTCTCGGCCTGGGCAGGGCTTACAGTTGGCTTCTCTGCGCCTGTAGCCCTCGCGGCAATGGCTTTTACAAAATACCTTGCCCCGGTTGGTCTCCAGGGCAATGTTTGGCTGGCAATAGTGATCATTATTTTAACAGGACTGCTACATAGCTTTACCATCCGGCATAGCAGCATACTACAAAATTTTTCAACCATTATTAAAGTAGTATTTATCATTTTCCTGGTATTCCTGGGATTTTTTATAACAGGTAATACTAATAACGCCATCAATTTCAGCAATAGCTGGCAACAGGAGCTATTGAAGCCGGGCTTTGCGGTTTCAATGGTGTATGTAACCTTTGCCTACACTGGTTGGAATGCAGCCGCATATATTGCAGATGAAATACATAACCCTTTAAAAAATCTTCCAAAAGCCCTGATCCGAAGTACCTTGTTTGTTTCCCTGGTGTATGTACTGTTTCAACTGGTGCTATTAAAAAATGCTACAGTAAACCAGTTGGAGGGAAAGGAAGAAGCCACTTTTATAGCTTTTGATAATTTACTGGGAACCACAGGAGGCAAATGGGTGAGTATTTTTATTGCTATCCAGTTGATAGCAACCATCAGTTCTTATTTATGGGTAGGGCCAAGGGTTACCCTCGCAATGGCGATGGAATATAAATTGTGGAAACCCCTGGCAAAAAAAAATAAGCATGGTATCCCCGTCGCCGCCATATGGGCACATGTATGCATTGCTGTAATACTCACCTTAACCGGTTCTTTTGAAAAAATATTGTTGTACGCAGGATTTGTACTACAATTGATGGCGGCGCTCACCGTGGCTACCAGTTTGTTTCTGAAAACTAAAAAAACGGGCACATTCACCAGTCCATTTAAGCCGGTACTTCAAATAATCTTTTTAATTTTCAGTGGATGGGTGTTGGTGTTTACGCTGGCAGACCGGCCTTTAGAGAGTTTGATAGGTTTGGGCGTACTGCTGGCCGGCGGTGTTATTTATTATTTTGATAAACGATTGTCAATTATTCGGTAAAACAGGCCGAATTGTTGGGACAGGCCGCGTTGTAGGAACAGGCCGCGGCCTGTTCCTACAGATATTTGCGTATCTTTATTTTTTAATTAATTTTTATAACGATGAATGCCAGGCGCAATTTTATAAAGCAGTCCGCTTTATTATCTACCGGTTTAGCAATGAACCCATCTGAATTTCTAAAAATACAAACTAAGGTCGGTATCCAGTTATATTCATTGAGGGATGACATTGAAAAAAATGTAAAATCCGTGATAAGCAAGGTAGCCGCGGCCGGGTATAAAGAAGTAGAAACTTATGGGTTAAGTAAAGAGGGGCAATTTTTTGGTTTAAGTGTAAGTGAATTTGCACAGTTGCTGAAAGCTAATAATTTAACCAGTCCAAGTGGCCATTATCTTCCTGAAAAAATGCTTTTTGAAAATGGAGATGGGGATGATGTAAAAAAATTATGCGAGGTTGGTCATACATTGGGTCACCGGTATATTGTAATCCCTCACCTTGAAGAAGACAAACGAAAAACAATTGATCAATATAAGGCGCTCGCGGCGCGGATGAATATAGCTGGTAAAATTTGTAGAAATGCCGGTCTGCAGTTAGCCTACCATAATCATGATTTTGAATTTTTACAGATCAACGGACAAAGAGGCTACGATATTTTTATGAATGAAACAGATAAAGATTTAGTTAAACTGGAACTCGATCTGTACTGGGTGGTAAGCGCTGGACTTGACCCAATTGATTTTTTTAAGAAGCAACCCGGCCGTTTTCCTATGGTGCATGTAAAAGATATGGATAAGGCAGACCGCACTAAAAATACCGAGATAGGCAATGGCAGCATTAATTTTAAAAGGATACTGGCCAGTTCCGCAGTTGCCGGTATAAAGCATTATTACCTGGAGCAGGAAAACAATTACGTTCCTGACACTTTCACCAGTATCCAGAAAAGCTATTCGTATATAAGAAAGAACCTGTTGAAGTAATAGTAACAAAAAACCGGTGCCGCTTAAAACGGCACCGGTTTTTTTATCAGAGAGTTTTAATTTTTATATTCCGGTACCAAACCATATTGCCATGATCCTGTAGGGCGATCTTACCTTTTTTATATGTGCCAAAATCACGCATTGTTTTAAACTTGCTGCCGGCTACCATTTTTTTCCAGTTGTCGTCCCATAAAGTGGTATTAACAACATTTGTTCCATTCAGAAAAAGTTGCAGCCTTCCGTCCTTTGAAATGATTTCTGCTTCATTCCATTCGCCGACGGGTTTTACCGTTTCTTTGGAGCAGGAAATTAGATCGTACAAATCGCCCGACCTGTGTTTTATTATTTTACCGTCGCCGTGCCCGTCATTATCCAATACCTGCATTTCCAACCCTGTATTGTAGGTATTTTTGTATTTGAGCGTATCTTCATTTGTATAAAAAATTATTCCACTATTACCTTTAGGAGCAATCTTCCATTCAAGTTTTAGATCAAAATTTTCATATTCCGCATTGGTTACAAGGTCGCCCCCATTTTTTGACATGGTATCTATATACAAAGCGCCATCGGCTATTTTCCAACGCTCACCTGCTTTGTCCTTTCCATAGCTGTGCCAACCCGCCGTAGTTTTTCCGTCAAATAAGGAAACCCATTCATTCTCCGTTGAATTGTCTTTATTTTTATTGGAGTAATCCAGGTTGGGGGTAGCTGAAGCTGAATTTTTTTTTGAGTTATTGCAACTCATTAAAAAGCCGATTAGTATAACCAGCAAAAGGCGATTGTTTTTCATATTATTTGGCTTCTTCTTTAAGTAAGAGAATATATTTTACCATTGCAATAGCATCTTCCCTGCTAATGAGGGGGTGTGCAGCCATGGGAATCTGTCCCCAGACACCCTGGCCACCGGCAATTATTTTTTCAGCCAGCAAGTTGCGGTTGGCTTCGGTATTCTCATATTTTGCGGCTACCGCTCCGTAAGCCGGACCGGTTGATGCATCCCTTAATTTATGACAGGTAAAACAATCCGATTTTGCTATCAGGTTGAGTCCTTTTTCATAGTCGGGATTGTCCATTACCGAGGTGGTTGATTTGGGGTTGTCTTTTGTTTCGGTAGAACTGGTTTGGTTGCCACAGGAGAAACAAAAAACAGACATTGATAAAACAATGCAATATTTTTTCATATAGTAAATTTAATTTGTCAAATGTAATTAAACTTTTGTCAAATTAAATAACCCGTTTTAACAAACGGCGTATAGCCGGCTATATTAGTTTTGCTTTTATATTTGTGGGGTAGAATTGTATTATAAAAGTTATTCAAAATAATAAAATATCATCATGCCCGGAATATTAGATCTTGTTGGTAATACACCTCTTGTGGAATTAAAGAAAATCCCCGTTAATAAAAATGTTACTATTTACGGGAAAATGGAAGGCAATAACCCGGGCGGGAGCGTAAAAGACAGGGCCGCTTATGGTATGATCAAAGGTGCCATTGACCGGGGCGAGATAACCGGTGGCATTAAATTGATAGAGGCTACCAGTGGCAATACGGGTATCGCCCTTGCTATGATCGCCAGTTTGTTTGGTGTAACAATAGAGTTAGTAATGCCCGAAGATGCCACCCGGGAGCGGGTATTGGCCATGGAGGCCTTTGGCGCCAAAGTGGTCCTTACTCCTAAGGCAGGTTCCATGGAGGGGGCAATAGACTATGCCAACGAACAGGTGTCCAAAGGTGGGTACCTGATGCTGAACCAGTTTGGTAACGCGGATAACCCCGGTATGCATTACAAAACTACCGGTCCAGAAATATGGAATGACACCAATGGCACTATCACCCATTTTGTATCTTCGATGGGTACTACCGGTACCATAATGGGTGTGTCCAGGTACCTGAAAGAAGTAAATAGCGCTATTGAAATTGTAGGATGCCAACCAACGGATGGCTCCAGGATACCGGGCATCCGCAAATGGCCGGAAGCATATTTACCAGCTATTTTTGATAAGAGCAGGGTGGACCGCGTTATTGAAATTGCTGAAAAGGATGCCCGTGTAATGGCCAAACGCTTAGCAAGGGAAGAAGCCATTTTTAGTGGCATGAGCAGTGGGGGAGCGGTACACGCAGCTATTGAGTTATCCAAAGAATTATCTTCCGGGGTGATCGTTTGTATTATTTGTGACAGGGGCGACAGGTATTTGTCTTCCGACCTCTTTGATTAAGGCCCATTGCTCGCCGCAGCCATGGCACACCGGTATCGGATTTAATTTGTATGTGTTTGTTAATTCAAAAAATCCCCCTACCTTTGCCGCGCTAAAAAGTTCAGCATTGTAAAAAGTTTTGGTTGTAGCTGCAATTTATTTAGCATACCATGAGAGTAAAATAATCATATCACCGCAACCCACCGCTACGGGTACAAAGGCACTTCTTATTTTGAGTGCAAAGTTCAACATAAGTATAAAGTACAAGAGTGCCCTGCCAGTGCAACAGGCAGACAGGGAGGCCACTGAAGCTTTACAGCGCTTCAACGGGCGGGCCAAAAAAAAGTAGCCTGTATAAAAAGCCAGGTTCAAAAAATGGCTTAATCTTTTGTCTGGAACAAATTCTTAATTTTTAATTCTTAATTTTTAATTGAAATACAATGGGAGATTTACGTTATCAACGAAATTTTGGTATTGCGGCTCATATTGATGCCGGCAAAACTACCACCACGGAACGTATATTATATTATACGGGGGTGAATCATAAAATTGGTGAAGTGCATGACGGCGCTGCTACCATGGACTGGATGGCACAGGAACAGGAAAGAGGTATCACCATTACCAGTGCCGCTACCACCTGCTTTTGGAACTTTCCAATGATCAATGGCAAGAAAACGCCTGATACGCATCAATATAAATTTAATATTATTGATACGCCGGGTCATGTGGATTTTACCGTAGAAGTAGAACGTTCACTTCGTGTACTGGATGGTTTACTGGCCTTGTTTTGCGCCGTATCCGGGGTAGAACCACAGAGTGAGACCGTTTGGCGCCAGGCTAACAAATACAAAGTACCGCGTGTTGGGTTTGTAAATAAAATGGACCGTGCAGGCGCTGATTTTCTTAATGTGGTAAAACAAATTAAAGAAATGCTGGGCGCCAAAGCGGTGCCTTTGCAATTGCCCATTGGCGCCGAGGATGATTTTAAAGGTGTGGTGGATCTGATTACTATGAAGGGAATGGTTTGGGATGAGGCGGGACAAGGTATGACTTTTAATGAAGTGCCTATTCCGGACGATATGATGGAAGAAGTGAAGGAATGGAGGCAGCACCTGATAGAAGCCGTTGCCGATTACGATGAAAACTTACTGGAAAAATTCTTTGATGACCCTGATACCATCACCGAAGATGAAATTCATGCGGCTATCCGCAAAGCAACCATCGATATCAGCATCATCCCCATGCTGTGTGGTTCATCTTTCAAAAACAAGGGTGTACAGACCGCGTTGGATGCGATCGTTCGCTACTTACCGGGCCCAATGGATATTGAGGCGGTTAAAGGAACCAATCCTGATTCAGGCGAGGAAATTTTCCGTCATTGTGATCCGAAGGAACCATTCAGCGCCCTTGCGTTTAAGATCATGACCGATCCTTTTGTGGGAAGGCTGGCGTTCTTCCGGGCTTATTCAGGAAGATTGAACAGTGGTAGTTATGTATTGAATACCCGTACCGGAAAGAATGAGCGGATCAGCCGTATCATGCAGATGCATGCCAACAAGCAAAACCCGGTTGATTTTATTGAAGCAGGGGATATTGGCGCAGCAGTTGGATTTAAAGATATTAAAACCGGGGATACTTTATGCAATGAAGACCACCCGATTGTACTGGAAGCAATGACTTTCCCGGAACCGGTAATCTCGGTAGCTGTGGAGCCAAAAACACAGGCCGATGTTGATAAAATGGGCATGGCAATCGCCAAGTTAGTGGAGGAGGATCCAACATTGCGTGTAAAGACAGACGAAGAAACCGGACAGACCATTTTAAGTGGAATGGGCGAGTTGCACCTTGAAATTATCGTAGATCGTATGCGCCGTGAGTTTAAGGTTGAAATTAACCAGGGAGCGCCACAGGTGGCTTATAAGGAAGCATTCCAGAATACCATTGAACACCGCGAAACCCTGAAAAAACAAACGGGTGGCCGTGGTAAATTCGCGGATATCGTATTTGAAATAGGGCCTGCGGATGAAGAGTTTTTGAAAGAAGGAAAATCAAACTTCCAGTTTGTAAATGGTTTGTTTGGTGGTAGCATTCCAAAAGAATTTGTTCCCGCTATCCAGAAAGGTTTTGAAACCGCCATGACAACAGGCGTATTGGCGAGCTACCCGATGGAGAGCATGAAAGTGCGGGTATTCGATGGTAGTTTTCATCAGGTGGATAGTGATGCAATGAGTTTTGAACTGTGCGCCAAACAAGGCTACCGCGAAGCTGGCCGTAAAGCGAAACCTGTTTTGCTGGAGCCGATCATGAAGGTGGAAGTGTTAACGCCGGATCAGTACATGGGTGATGTAACAGGTGATCTTAACCGTCGCAGGGGAATGCTGGAAGGAATGGATAGCAAACATGGTGTACAGGTGATAAAAGCCAAAGTGCCATTGAGCGAAATGTTTGGTTATGTAACGCAGTTGCGTTCATTGTCAAGCGGCCGTGCCACTTCTACGATGGAGTTCAGTCATTACAATCCGGCACCAAACAATATTGCCGAAGAAGTGATCGCCAAGCAAAAAGGAAAACAGAAATCGGATGATTAAATAAAAAATGATCATAGCATGAAATAACAACAACCCTGTACGTGAGTGCGGGGTTTTTGTTTGTAGGTGACGGGCTGAAACGTTGAACCGATATTGCAGCGATATTGGTTGAGATGCCGGTAAACACTGCGTTTTTTTTTTTTTGAGACCCGGTTTGTGCACTACAGGTTTTCTTTTGATAAAAGGTTTTGGTTTTACATGATATTAGTTGTTGGATGGCTTTCCAAATAGAAGATATTCTTCATAGCCTTTAATTATCAAATCTGAACAGTTAGAAATCTCTTCTGGCTTTCTTCCGGGAGTTGGTTAAAACTTTTACTATCCGTTCGATAATTAATACCTGTCCCAACCCTTCTGATTTTACAATAAGATATCCAAATTCTATGTCAACCTGCATGCTTTAGCAGGATGGTACCGGGATACACCTGCATTTAATCTATTCAAAAAACATCCATTCTGTTCCTGCTTTGTTACCATAAATTCATTTAATGATTTTCTAAAGAAAAGTTAAATCTGCTTTTAAATTGTTTACGTATCTGAAAAAGCTAATTAAAAAATTGAGTTATTTCCTGCAGGAATATCAAATTCAATAATCCTCCTAAAAACCAGCTTACTGATAACATTACAGAAAAAATTCCACAATTTTTAACCCGGCACTTTAAGTGTAGCAACAAACCATGATTACTATTTGAACCTATAGTAAACCTTGTAATCATTTCAATTATCATTTAAAAAAAATCGTTTATGAAAAGAAAAATTTATGCTGCATTTATGCTGTTGATAATGGCAACACAAATAACCGCGCCGGCATTTGCTTCCTCACACCGGGAAGCACCATTGATTGCCGATGACCCCCTGGCTGATAATACGGATGTATATGCTTTCCGCAGTCCGGATAGCCCGGATAAGATTACGATCATTGCCAACTATGTACCCGGTCAATTACCCCAGGGCGGACCAAACTACTATTCATTTGGTGAAAATATCCGTTATGAAATACATATTGACAATAACATCGCTACAAAAGGTGATGATATTGTTTATCGGTTCACTTTTAAAAAGAAGAATGAAGATCCTACTACTTTTTTCAATATCAGGCTTGGCAAACAAAATTTAAAAACTACCTATATCATGGAAAGGAGCATGGATGGTGGCAGAAACTTTAAAACAGTTGTCTACAACGGCACAGTCCCCCCACCTAATATTGGCCCACGCTCCATCAGTTCACCGGTTGGTTTAAATTCACCGGATTACAATACCCTTATCAACAAAGCTATTACCACTTCCACAACCGGCGAAAAAGTATTTTGTGGTACCGCCGATGATCCCTTTTTTGTTGATCTCGGTGGTATTTTTGACCTGGGTGACGCCCCCCGTGCTTCAGGTAAACCGGTGGATGGCTTAAAATGCCTGAACGTATCCAGTATCGCATTGCAGATCGATATTTCTACTTTGCAAAAAGATCATAAATCTGTAGGTGCTGCTGTTAATAGTCTTGACCCTAACTATGTGATTGGAGTATGGGCGAGTGCAAGCAGGCAACAGATAAGAATTTTGAATGATATCAAAGCTGCTGATATTGCTAACCAGGTTCCTAATCCAAACAGGGAGTATGATTTTTCTTTAAATTTAGGTAAATGGATACAGGTGTCCAGGCTTGGTATGCCTTTGACCAATGAAGCGATTATCCCAATTGGTTATAAAGACCTTTGGAATTCGCTTACTCCTTATGAAGACCTGGCTACTATCAAATTATTTGGCAATTTCTTTTACAATCCTGAATTAGCGCTTTATATGGATGACGCCCAGTTTGGCGGGGCGGTCCCTTCCTTTAAACCCTTACGCATACAAAAGGCTTCCAAAAATTTATTGGGGACACTTGGTTTTGCAAACGGGCAGAATGGCGCATACGATTTTAAAGGCAATGCAGAATTAAAAGGCACGGCACTGGATGACGCCATTTTTGGCACTTTATTATTGCCCGCTAAAAACTCTCCAAGGTCTGTGGATATATGGCCTATCTTTCATACAGGGGTGCCCAACCTACCCCCATACCAGTTAGCGACAGGTAAGATAGCCGGTAATCCGCTATCTGCCGGTAAGCCTTTTATCAATAACTTTCTGCCAAATGGGGGCGATATGTTGAGGTTAAATATGGCAGTTCGTCCTACGCCAAGGGACAGCAAAGATTTCAGTTCATTGGGCCTTATCCAGGCTGCCGTAACAGGTTTACTGGATCCTAATTATGCCAATACCTGGATGCAGGATATTCCGAACATGGATGGTTTTCCGAATGGAAGAAGATTAGAAGATGATGTGACCCGCATTGAATTGCAGGCGGTGGGTGGAGTAGTGCTGGCGGCTATAGGTGCCTGGTATGATGACTATAATATTGGTGGAAGTCCTGTTACACCTCAACTTTTGAATGTACTGAGTTATACTACCGGCATTGAAAAGAATGACACCACATTTAAAAATAAATTCCCTTATGTGCAAACGCCCTGGGCCGGAACGCATGTTTGTGATTGTAGCGAAACATCAGCTTCGGGTAACAAGATCAACATGGCTCCAAACAGAATGGTTTACCAGCGATTGGCAATTGCAGCTCCTGAAATGATAGCGACCACTTCGCCCAATCCATTTGTAGAAACCAGCACAGTACGGTATAAGGTGGATGCCGCCGCTCAAATAAATATTTCGGTGTATGATGTAAACGGTCACCAGGTAAAAGTATTGGTAAATAAAACAGTAAAACCCGGCACTTATAATCAAACCTGGAATGGCGGTGATTTGATAAAGGGAGTATATTTTATTAAAGTAACAAAGGATGGAGTAATTCAACAAAGTTTACGTGTAGTAAAAGGTTAATGGAATGGAAAATGAAATAAGTCCGCGTTTGGAATGCGGACTTATTTTTCTCAAAATTGCTTACACAATTTATATATCAATACCTGTTATTTAGTTTTTGGTGGATGAACGGCCATTTGGTTTTACAGTACATCTACTTTATTCAATATTAAAAAATCGTACTAACATGAAAAAGAATACACTATATGCTGCATTATTGATTTTATTTGTTGGCGCTGCCGGGTTTGTGATTACCAAATCCCGTGGGGATGAGCGTAAGAGAAAAGCCGCCGTGTATCAATTGCTGGACAGGAAGGGGTTATTATCTGAAACGAATGAATGGGCCACAACACAAAAAAACGCATCCAAATTACTGGCCGCTTTGAAAACCAATAGCGGAGATACCAAATCGATGATTGGGCTGGCCAATTTGTTTATTTTGGAAGCAAGGGCAACAGGTAATTACCAGTACTATGATAAGGCCGCGATGAAATATGTAAATGATGTACTGGCAAAAGATCCCAATCATTTTGAGGCATTGACATTAAAATCACTTTTGTACCTCTCGCAGCATCATTTTGCGGATGGATTAGCAATGGCGGAAGGGGCGGAAAAAATAAATCCTTATAATGCATTCTTATACGGGATTTTGGTAGATGGTCATGTTGAAATGGGGAATTACGATTCTGCTGTTTCCAGTGCGGAAAAGATGATGTCCATCAGGCCAGACCTGCGTTCATTTGCCCGTGCATCCTATCTTCGGGAAATACATGGCGACTACCCCGGAGCAATTGAAGCGATGAAACTGGCCATCGATGCCGGATTACCCGGCGATGAAGCAACAGAATGGTCAAGGGTTCAGTTGGGGCATTTATATGAAAATACAGGTGACCTTAAAAATGCTGAAATGAATTATTCCGTGGCTTTGGGTGAAAGGCCCGGTTTTGTACACGCAATGGCTGGCATGGCACGTTTAGCCCTGGCTGCAAAAGACTATAACAAGGCCATTTCGTTTTATCAGCAGGCTGATTCTTTAGTGAATGATTTTTCTTTTAAAGAAGAACTGGTGGATGTGTACCAGTTGGCCGGGCAAAAAGATAAAGCGGCTGCAATGGCAAAAATAGTTATTGATGAAATGAATATAAATGCGGTAGCTTCAGCCTCAGATGAAAGTATTGGCCATTATGCAGACAGGGAATTAGCCTATGCGTATTTAAAAGTCAGTGACTACGATAAGGCCCTTCAGCATGCCCTGGCCGAATATAACCGGAGGCCTAAAAATATAGAAGTAAACGAAACCCTCGCATGGGTGTATTATCAAAAGGGAGATTTTGCAAAAGCGCTGCCCTATATCCGGGCGGCATTAAAAACTAATAGCAAAAATCCTGTACTGCTTTGCAGGGCTGGATTGGTTTATGAAAAGGCCGGTGATAAAGCAAAGGCCAGGGAATATTTAACAGAGGCATTCAAAAATCATCCTAATATTCCGGAAAGTTTAAAACAAAGCAGTGAGGATGCGTTTAAAAAAATATCAGGGTGATGGTCCTGTTTTAATTTAGCAAAATAGGATACCGGATTTTTCAGAAAAAATAGCGCTTTTAACAACTGTATTGTTGTAGGCTTTCTCATTGCCCATAGTATCGGCAATCCTGGCGGTTGTTGCTTTGATGCTTCGGCAAATATTGCCTGATTTATCCTGCATACTGCACATAGTACTTCAGCGACTTCCACTTATTAAGTGCGGTATCCATATCACAAATCATGTCTTTACGGCTGTATTTTTCGGGCGAAAAAATATTATCCGATAAACGCTGGGCTTGTTGCAGTTGGTCTAAACAAACAAAGCAGCGGCTGAAAATTCCCAGGGAAATTATATCCAGGAAGTTTTTTATGTTGCGCGTATTGTAATGTGTTTTGTAAGCGGCGGTATAGCCGTCCTTCAGCAATTCAATAAAAAGTTTTCTTATCTCCGCAATATCTTTCGTGGTTGTAACCAGGGTTTGTATTCCGTGCTGCTGATCTTTGTACACATCAAAGATGTCGTTGCTTAACTGCATCAGTCCTCCTGAATGATACAGCATATCTTCCTCTGCCTTATCCATTGGGTTGGTAAAAACGGTTCGGTAAAACAACAATGATGCGCCGCCTTTGCGTAAAGTGATCTCTTTTATTTCATCAATGCTTAAACCTGGCCCGGCTTGAAGCTTACTGTCTACCTGTGCCCGGTACACACAGTTTAAATGCTCAAGCACTAATTTGGGTTTTGCTGTATTTTCAAGAGCGGTTCCATAAAAGTATGTAAATAGTTTTTCATTGGAGTTGTTGCCGCTTTGATGTTGGGGCTTTTCTATGAATGTTTTCAATGCTTCATCTGAAAGCAGTTGCTTATCAAAAAAATCATCGAACAAACCTGTCATTGCACCCTGGCAGGTGCTGGCCATGCGCTCCTTTACCGTCATCTTTACTCCCCGCAATAAACAAAATGCTTCACCGAGTACCGCGGGAACAGCAAGTCCATAATAGCCAGTGATCTTTTTAATATCGCTTTCATCGAGGCTGCCATCATTTGTACTTTTAGCAGTATTGAGTTCGGGGACAATATTATCCCGGATAAATTTCTTTTGCTGTTCCAGGTTGCTCACAATCTTATATACCAATGAAGCGCCACGAAATAAAGTTACCAGTGGGGACTTGTTCATTGAATGTTATTGGTTATTGATTGTTTAATCAAAAATACCATACAAATGATTAGTTTTTAATTTTAAATATAGTGAACCGGGTAAAAAATTCACTGCCTCCCCTCCCGGCATTTCAAAAAATTAGTGATAATCCAACAGCGCCTGCCGCAAAAGAAAATAACCCTTTTGAGGTATTGACAATGGCATTGTTACAGGCTAACTTTGACCTGTTATCATTTTTGGTTATCCTTATTGTACAGGGTAATTTAAAAATATCATTCACACTAAAATTTTTTTTATGGCTGCAACAAGTATTCCCGCCTTTCATGTTTCTGGATTTACCAAAGCAAAAGGCAAGGGCGATGTATTTATCGCGAGCCGCAAGGATGCGGTTTCTTCAGGGATTTTTCGTATCGAAATAGATGTTCATTTTGATGCTGCCGCGGATAATTACCCGGCAGGCACGTTAAGTATTAAAACGGACATGAGCGATGGTGCCAAGGGCATTTTTATCGCTTCTACTATTGAACTTATTAATTCCTATGGAAAGCACAATCCAACCATTTATCTTACCGGCCAATGCAGATCGGATGTTGCTGTTACACCGCCTTTACGCGGTTGCAGGTATTGGGTAATGGTGGCTAACAATACAAAGGACAGCAATGGTACGCCCGATATAGTTGGGTTTTGTATCCACGACCGGAATGGGAACCGGATTGCTTATGGTACCGGCCCGTTAAAAGGTGATATTGAGGTAGCGCCTAATTAATACAGCTTTAAGGCCCGGATCAAACTACGCCTGCTTTTACTAAGGATAAAGTATTAGCAGGCGTTCTTTTCTAACCAGTCAGGTCGGGGTCCATGTGAATTTTTAAAGTTTTACAAACCTGATCGTTTTTGCCGTAGCATCTTCTGCTATCCCGGTAAGGTTGTAAATTCCCGGGGCGAGATTGGTGCAATTAATTGTTATCAAACTGCTGCCGGTTGGGATAGTTTGTTTGCCGGTTTTGATCAGCCTTCCGTTGATGTCAGTAATTTTTGTTTCAATTGTAGTTGCCCTTGCTGATGATATACTAAGCGCGGTTTCGTTTTTAACCATCGATGGGTACAGACCCACAAATTCAATTCCTTTGCTGCCGTTTATGATTAAAACAACAGGGGAGTAAGAAATTTTACCATCTATATCCCTCATTTTTAAACGATAGTAATTTTTGCCTTTTAAAGGCAGGGCATCCGTAAAATCAAACGGAAGATTGCATCTCGCCTGCGTAGCTTCTATGGTAGTAACGGGTATGAAATTCCTGGAATCGGCAGCCCTTTCCATTTCCATTACAATATTGGTGGAAAGACAGGTTACTTTCCAGTTAAGTGCAATGCCGGTGCTTGTTTTTTGGCCGTTGAGATATTGAAGAAAGATCGGCAGGGTTCCACCAGTTGTAACGTCGCTCCAGGTTAATCCCACAACTAATCCATCAACTACAGTCTGTACTGAAGTGGTGGAAGATCCCTGGCGTAAAGCAATTGCGCTGATAGTATTTTGACCAGCCGTGGTTGTATTAACCAGCTCAGGAGTTCCGGCGGCGGCTTCCGAAGCGGGAACCCCTGATGGAATAATCCAAAGAGAAACAGGGTCGTTCCCTGCCACGCTGATAGTATATTTTACAATTAAAAGGTAGGTTGTATTTAATGCAAAATTGGTTGTGCCATAAGTTGGGGTGGCCGTATTACTAATCCCGAAGTTTATACCAGTAGCTGTAGTTTTGACAAATACACGGGCTGCGAAAGTAGTAAATGAAGCACCCCCTCCAGAACCAATATGTAAAAAATAGTCCCCTGATTTAGTTGTTGAAACTTCGGTCACATTTACCATGCAGGAAAAGTAAACAGATTGCCCATCAGTTGTTTGGTTTGTAAAAGTAATATTGTCATCTTCACCGGACAAATTACTCACCAGTGCGGCATTGCCAATCCCGCTAACCGGCAAACCAGTATAGGTAAGTCCTGTTGTAGTAGCAATCGCATTTGTTGCTGCACCACTATGGGCTATCCAGCCATTGGCGGAAACATTTCCGGAAAAATTGAAATTCTGCACCAGTAGCTGCTGGGCATTTAATAGATTTGTGGCTGAAAAAAGTAAGGTTACCAGCCAAAGTTTTTTTGTAAATATTTTCTTCATGTGTTTTAGTTTTGATATTTGTAAGGGACTACAAAATTATCTTATTTAATTTTCTGTCAAATACATTACCCCGGTTATTTATACACGCTGCAAAAAAAATAATTGGGGATTACCTGCTTTTTTGAATAATTATTTTAAAAAAGATAAAAAAACGCACCAGGGATAATTGCTAAATACCGGCATTTTGGTAAAATATTAATTAGCAAAAGTTGATTGAGTTTAAAAAAATATTGCCTTAGTAGCAGCGTTTTCATGTATATCCTGTCTCATAAAGCAACTGGCTTAAATTCAACAATGGGTCAAAGCAGGTTTAAGGATGGTGTCAGAAAAAAGCCATCCACTCCGACAAAGCTTAATAATAAAATGACATTGTTTAAAAGCAGATTTTTCGGGCTTTTTTTCTATTTTCTTTAAATTGCACTATTAATTACTTCTAAAAATTTACATGAAAAAATATTTACTCAACGTTTCCATGATTGCATTTGTTGCTATCGGTTCAATTAATGGGTTCGGACAATCATTTAATGCTGTCTACGATTTTTCGGGCGTAACAGCAACTTCCGGCAGAACAGATCCCACTCCACCACCCACCGTTACTGGGATTACTTTCGGTAGTTTCTCCGGAACTTCTAATTTGAGTACTAATTCAAGCGGGGCTGGAAGGTTTAGTCTTACCACCTGGCCATTGGGTGCCACCAATGGCAGCGATGTGTTTACGGGCACGATTGACCTCACAAAATATTATGAAGTAACACTCACGCCACAAACCTATTATACATTTACCCTTGATTCCATAGCGTTTACCCAGCAACGCTCCGGTACCGGAATCAGGCAATATGCGGTAAGGTCAAGCGCTGATGGCTATGCTGCCAACCTGCCTGCCGTTATTGATCCGCTGAATGCCAGTTTACAGATAGTTGCCGGTAATATTATTCAGGTAACCGATGCTTCAAGTACCGCACAGAACGGGAGCAAAATAAATTTGCCTGCAGCTTCATTTGCCAATCTGAATTCGGCCATTACATTTAGATTTTATGGATGGAATGCTGAAGGAACAGGAGGGACTTTTAGTATTGATAATGTAAAATTTTCCGGAACAGCGTTCCTGTCACCCACTGCTCCCAATATTGTTGTAAGCAGCAATACGCTCGTTTTTCCTTCAACAGGTATCAATAACACAAGTACTGCTTTAAATTATACGGTAAGAGGTGCTAACCTAACCGATCCGGTTACTATTACCACCGCAGCTCCTTTTACAATTTCAGGTACGGCAAGCGGAACTTACACAACAACACTTACCTTATCTGTGGCGGAAGTTGCCACCGATAAAACTATTTTCGTAAAATTCGCTCCCCTTGCAGCCGGAACTTTTACGGGTACCATCACCCAAACCAGCACCGGTGCCGCCACCAAAACAATTACGTTGTCAGGGGATGGTATAAATCCCGGCAATTTAACTTTCAACTTTGATAATTGCGCTGTATCGGGTGTGCCGGGAACCGGATTTCTATCTTACAGTGTAAGGGGCGCACAGGTATGGACTTGTTCTAATTTTGGCCGCAACAGTACCCGCGGGGTAGATATGAATGGTTATTCTGGTGGTGCACAGGATAATGAAGACTGGTTAATTTCCCCCCCGCTTGATATTAACGCCCTCGCCTTGCCAATTCTTAAATTCTGGAGCAGGGGAGAATTCACCGGACCATCATTACAAGTACTTGTTTCTACCAATTATGACGGCTTCAGTAACCCGGGTACGGCCACCTGGACTGATTTGCAGGCATTGCTCCCGCCGCTTACAAATACTTGGACTTTAACAGATGGGATAGACCTCTCTGCCTATAAAACTTCCCCGGTTTACATCGCGTTTAAATATACTTCATCCGAAGAATTGGGCGCGGCAAGGTGGACCATTGATGATGTGGATGTAACCAACAGAACACAGTTGTTATCTGCAAACCCGGTGCTGCTCAATTTTAATGAAGTTTCTGCCGGTAATCATTCTGCAGGAATTAAATTTTCTGTAAAAGCAGTTGGCTATGGAAATATAACTTTAACCGCGCCTGCAGGTTATGATCTTTCCACCGACAGTTCAAATTATACTTCATCCCTCATATTAAATGCTGTCGCTCTCCAGGCAGGCAGTTTTGTTTTTGCAAGATTTTCACCAACTGCAAAAGCCCTTAAAGTGCAGGGGCTGATCAATTATACCGCCCCGGGTTTGGATTCTAACCTGGTTACCTTAACGGGTACTTCTTATCCAAAGGCTGAAACTTTTGATGCGGGATGTTATAATTTAAGTTTTTTTGGATCCAACCCCAACAACAACCCAACCCAGGCAAAAATTGACCTACAGGTAGCCAATATCGCTGTTGTGATCAATAAATTAAAACTGGATGTTTTAGGTGTTGAAGAGGTATCTAACGATGTTGCCATGGATTCACTGATCAAAAGATTGCCGAATCACAAAGGACTATTATCCGGCAGGTGGTCTTATTCCTTTGACCCTCCTGATCCTAATTTCCCACCGCAAAAAACAGGATTTATTTACGATAGCCTAACCATGAAATTAATTTCATCAAGGGATATGTTCGTGCAATTGTATGACCAGGCGCGCACTACCAGCCCCGGCTTACTTCCTAATTACCCCGGCGGTAGTCCCTCCAGTTTCTGGGCTTCAGGAAGATTGCCTTTTATGGCAATTTTTGATGCTACTATCGGCGGAATAACGCAACGGGTTATCGTGATTGATATTCATGCAAAATCGGCTTCCGATGCGGCCAGTTATAACAGGCGGGTGTATGATGTTAAAGTTTTAAAAGATTCACTGGACGCTTATTATCCTAATGATAATATCCTGATAGTTGGTGATTTTAATGATAGGGTTATGGGTTCTATTTATGCAGGTTCCCCCAATTCGCCTTACCAGAATTTTGTAACAGATATCGCAGACTATGATGCCCTAACCTTACCCCTTGACCAGGCAGGCAGGGTAAGCTTTTTAAGCGGTTCGGGATTAATTGATCATGTGATGATCACAAATGAGCTCGTGGATGAATATATCGCCGGTTCCGCGGATATTGAGGATCCGAGAAGTTATATACCTGGTTATAATGCAACTACCGCCTCCGATCACATGCCGGTGTATGCGCGTTTTAATTTTTCAACGGTATTACCGGTTACACTTACCAGCTTAAAGGCGCAGCAGAAAGGAAAACAGGTGCTGGTAACCTGGACAACTTTGGCGGAATATAATAGTGATTATTTTGTAGTGGAAAGATCTGCAGACTCCAGGAATTTCCATTCACTGGGCTTTGTAAAAAGCAGGGGAAATGCCAACGAAGTTACTAATTACCAACTGACTGATTCTTTCCCCTTAACCGGCATAAATTTCTACCGGTTAAAGCAGGTGGACCTGGATGGAAAAATTAAATATTCAATGGTTGTGTCAGTCGGTTTGAATACCGGTACAACCAACCGATTGGTAGTATATCCTAATCCTGTTATCAACCAGTTCCGGCTTAACCTTAATTCTACCGCCAGCAATTACACAGGAAAAATAATTGGAAGCGATGGAAGTATGGTAATGCAAACCGGTGGTAGTGTTTTGCAGATCAGCCAACAGGTCAATCATCATTTATACAAATTAAAACCGGGTGCATACATATTAAGGTTGAACAGTGCAACGGAAGATTATTCTGTAAAATTCCTTAAGCAATAAAGTTAAATTCACTACTGTCCGTTAAAAATTAGCCGGATTTGCTAAAAGCTTTTACCATTATCGATTCTGGCCCCGGGATCCTGAGCTAGTCGAACGTAGAGAGGGGTTGGGATGAGGTGATAGGGGCCGGACAAAGGTTTCAGGCATTTGGTTGGACAACAGTAAAATAAGTAGATTTTATTCCAATATGATTCGGGAATTTATTCCGGAACCGACAGGGTCGGTTCCACGAGATCGTATTGATAAATGGGTTAATGCTGTTGTACCTGCCTCCTGCTAATGTCGCCGGCCCCGGTTTTTAGCCAACGGCAACAGGTGTGACAGCCCCTAAGTTGTCTGATATGTTAAACATGAGCCGCTTAAATATTATATTTCTTCTTTTTCTGTGTGTTTCATGCACCCGGAAACTAAAAATTCAGCAAAACCTTTCTAACCTGCGAGGTTCTTTAAAAACTGATTCCACAAAGAACTTCATATTATATTATCCAAAAAACAGCTTCATTGATTCAAACAAAATAAATTTAGCTTTATCGATAGAAAACTATCGTGCCGATATTTTAAGAATCATGCATGAAAATGATTACCCATTTAAAATTGAAGCTTTTTTCTTTTCAACTAAAAATGAAATGCAACTTAAACTCAGGAGCCAATCCGAAGGGTTATCATTTCCCAGAGATAATATTGCTTGTTTTATATATTCAAGAAACTTTAATGGTTATACCAGGCATGAGTTGAGCCACATAATTAGTATTAATCTTTGGGGGAAATCGGCTCTTTGGATCGAGGAAGGATTTGCTACTTTAACTGATGAAAGCTTTCAAACCGAAAGCTTTCATAAACAAACCAGGAATATTCTTAACACTAAAGACTTTATTCCGGTTGAACTTCTTTTTACTAAATTCAATCAATTCAATGGAAACTGGTTCAGGTATGTAGAAACCGCAAGCCTTCTGAGGTTTATTAAAGAAAAATATGGTATCGATGGAATAAAGACAGTATGGAGAAATAAGGCGCTATTCCTGGAAGACAGATCACAGGATGATCTTATTAAGGAATGGATTAAAATGCTGGAAAAACCCATCAGCTAATATTGAAAATGACAACTTTTAGGTTGGTGGGATATTTTGAATGGATAGGAATAAACATAGAACATTTTTTACAAAAGCCAAATGGCGTCAGCAAAGCAGCGTAATTGGCTGCTTTTGATTTTAATGAGGTAAAATTTGCAGACCTATGTTATTGATAATAATTTGAATAAAAGGTAACGCCGCTGCATGCAAACAGCCGGCTTTGTTTATGTTTAGCCTTTTTTGCTTTCGGAAAGTGCCAAGCTGACAGCAAATCGTCTTTGGTATTTTGTTTGCAGGGTACTAAAAAAAATATTTATGCAAAAAGGAAACATTCGGGTACAAACGGAAAATATCTTTCCGATCATCAAGAAATTTTTATACAGCGAGCACGACATTTTTGTAAGGGAACTGGTAAGCAATGCAGTGGATGCTACTCAAAAATTGAAAACGCTTTCTTCGCTTGGTGAAGCAAAAGGCGAACTGGGAGAGTTGGGTATTGAAATAAAAATAGATAAAGAAAAAAAGACGCTTACGATCTCGGATAAAGGCATCGGAATGTCGGAAGAAGAAGTGGATAAATACCTTAACCAGGTTGCCTTCAGTGGTGCAGAAGAATTTTTGGATAAATACAAAGGCCAGAATGAGAATAATATAATCGGTCATTTTGGGTTAGGGTTTTATTCATCTTTTATGGTGAGTGAAAAAGTAGAGGTAATAACAAAATCATACAGGGATGATGCAAAGGGGGTTAGATGGGAGTGTGACGGCAGTCCGGAGTTTTTGCTGGAAGATACGGATAAAGCGGAAAGGGGCACTGATATTGTGCTTTATTTAAACGAAGAAAGCCAGGAGTTTTTAGAGCCGGAAAGAATAAAAACCATCCTCGATAAATTTTGCCGGTTTTTGCCCGTTCCTATTTTATTTGAAGGTAAGCAGATCAACAACACCGAACCTGCATGGACAAAAAAGCCGGCAGACCTTACCAATGAAGATTATCAGAATTTTTATAAAGAACTTTATCCGTTTAATGAAGCGCCCTTATTCTGGATCCATTTAAATGTAGACTATCCGTTTAATCTTACCGGTATTCTCTATTTCCCCAAGATCAGGCAGTCGTACGAAATACAAAAAGATAAAATACAATTATACAGCAACCAGGTTTTTGTAACCGATGAAGTAAAGGATATTGTTCCTGAATTTTTAATGATGCTGCAGGGCGTACTCGATTCACCCGATATTCCATTGAACGTTAGCCGCAGTTACCTGCAGGGCGACCCGAATGTTCGTAAGATTAATTCGCATATCACCAAAAAAGTAGCCGATAAATTAGAAGAGATATTTAAAAATGACCGTACGGCTTTTGAGGAAAAATGGGAGAGCCTGGGGTTATTTGTGAAATACGGTATGATGACTGATGATAAGTTTTTGGAGAAGGCAAATAAATTTTTAATCCTGCAGGATACCACCGGTAAATTTCACACCATTGAAGAATACAGGCTGGGCACAGAAGTGCTGCAAAAAAACAAAGACGGTAAACAGGTAATCCTTTACACTACCGACCCTGTGCAGCAGGACGCATTCATTCAGCAGGCGATTGCAAAAAGCTACCTGGTTTTAAAGATGGAAACCATCATTGATAATGGTTTTGTTAACCAGATGGAAATGAAATGGGAGAATGTGCAGTTTGTAAGGGTTGACAGTGATATTGTTGATAATTTAATTGACAAACAGGAAGTGGGTGAAAGTGTGTTGAGTAAAGATGAAGAAGCCACACTGAAAGAATTGTTTGGCATGAAGGTACCAGAATTAAACATAACAGTAGATGTGAAAGGCTTAAGCGCCGAAGCGCCGCCGGTAGTAGCTACCCGGCCCGAGTTTATGCGCCGTATGAAAGATATGGCCTCCATGCAGGGCGGTATGGGTGCCTTTTACGCCAATATGCCCGATGAAGTTACTTTAACCGTAAATGGTAACCACCGGGTATATAAAAATATTTTAGCGGAACCCGCGAAGGAAAAACAGGAAAAAATTGTTCACAACCTGGCAGACCTGGCCTTATTATCACAGGGATTACTAAAAGGAAATACCCTGACTAATTTTATAAACCGGAGTGTGGAGTTGATGGGCTAATTTTTTATCCATCGTAGAAATTAATATAAGTTGAAAGGATTGCCCGGAAGGGTGATCCTTTTTATATATTGGGTCTTTTTTTTCCATGGGCGTCACCCATCGCTGATATATGGCGCTCCTTCAGGGCTTTGTAGCCTGAAAGTGCAAATTATACGAACTAATACCTTGTCCCTGATTCATTAAGCTGTTCGCAGACCTCCACTTCAGGGACCGGGGGCGTGTAAAATCATCGCTTCCATGTACTTCATTTTTTTTGTATAATAAATTTCCTTAAAACCTATCTGTATCAATTCTTTTTTGTACAGTGGATTTAAATAAACGATATAAATACTGCGGGGATTTTTTTTATAGCTTTCCTGGATATGCTTTGCTACCCTGCGCATCATAAACTGGTCAAAGGGGTTGAAGAAAAAAATACAATCCACATCGCCAGGTATGTCAACCGTTACGGCGTCTTTATGGATTACTGAATAATCCAATGAAGGGAATATTTTTTTTGTATGCCGCAGGTTTTCTTCAGCGTTGGCGCAGAATTCATTTGAAAATTCAATACCGGTTACCTTTTGAAAGCCATTGTGGGCGGCTACGCAGAGCGCTCTTCCTTTTCCGCAGCCAATGTCTAAAAAATGTTTCCGGTCATTACAGGGTAGCTTTGTAAAAATTTGTTCAAGCAATAAATAACTTGCCGGCATGTACACGGTCGCGTGAGAAATATCCACGCCCGTTGCCGCTGTTTTTTTTAATTCATCCGAACCGGTAGTATGTATCCCGTATTTCTGCTCTCCCTTTACCTCGTGCCATAAAATATGGAATGCGATCCTCCAGTTCCAGTTGAGGCCGAGATAAAAGAAGTATTGTATGTAGGGAAAAATTTTCAACTATAAATGGCTTAAAAGATACTGGTATTGCAAATATATACGGCTAAAATTTAAAATGCTGAAAGGTCAATGGTCAATGGTCATGGTGAATGGCGAATCAATGTCGTTTAGTTAAGTTGAATTACCCTGAAAGGGTAAAATTTGAATAGCTACGGGTGCAACCCGTGGATAATATAGTCGCGGATAACAACCCCTTCGGGGTTGAACAAATGAAAACAGACAGCGAAATAAAATTCAACCCCGAAGGGGTTGCTATCTGGTTACTTTATTCTTCCACCGGTGAAACCGGCGCTATTCAAATTAAAGCCCTTCAGGCTTAACTAAACGAAATGGAATGGTGAATGAGCTGCAATTCACTTTGGAGTTTTCACCATTCACCTTAACATCAGCTAAACGGTTCCGACAATCTTATATCAATAACTTTTAACTGGAGCTGTGTTTCTCCGTTCCATTCGTTTTCATCTATTGTAAAAACAATATCCAGGGGCTTTTTCATTTCTACCAAAGGAAATTTTCCTGCCATATTAAAACCGATTCCTGTAAAAGTTGTATCATCCTGCTTCACTACAAAACGAATATGCAGATCCTTTACAATCTTTGTATAACCAGTATCCATCATACCGGTGGCTAAAAAAACAGGTCGCATATTGGATGGCCCAAATGGTTCCATCTGGCAAATTATTTTATAAAAAGTATTATTGATGGTTTTAAAAGAGAGCTCACTGTCAATTATAATTTCTGGGACTAATAAATGATCGGGTATTGTTGCGGCCACTTCGGCTTCAAACTTACTTGTAAAAGCATCAACATTACCCGGCAGCATAGAGAGCCCCGCTGCCGCAAAATGTCCACCATACCCCAATAAATATTCTCTACAGGCATGTACGGCTTCATACAAGTTAAAACCAGCCACGCTTCTTGCGCTGCCGGTAACGATATCGCCGCTCAGGGTAAGCACAACGGTGGGCCGGTAATATTTCTCGGTTAACCGGCTCGCCACTATCCCCACTACGCCTTTGTGCCAGTGCGCTTTGTACAACACGGTTGATTTTCTGTTTATTAAGATCGTGTCGTTATCAATTACCGCCAGTGCCTCCTCCGTAATACTGCTGTCCGCCTCCTTCCGGTCGCTGTTATCACTGTGCAGCATTTCTGCAAATTCTAAGGCTTTTAAAGTATCTTTCTCAATAAATAACTGCACCGCTTTTTTTGCATCGTCCATCCTCCCTGCGGCATTTATCCTTGGGGCAATTACAAAAACCACGTTATTGATGTTTAATTGTTTTTGAATTCCGCCTAATTTTATTAAAGCTTTTATACCTGGCGAGGGATGGCTATTAATTTGCTGCAGCCCATGGAATGCCAATATCCTGTTTTCTCCGGTCATTGGTACAATGTCGGCTGCGATAGCGGTTGCTACAAGGTCGAGATAGCAGAAATAGCATTCTTCGCCTATGCTAAACCGTTGTGCCAGCGCGGTGATTAATTTAAATCCTACCCCGCAACCGCACAATTCTTTATAGGGATAATTACAATCTGTTTGCTTTGGATTAAGTATGGCGATGGCGTCAGGTAATACTGCATCAGGCAGGTGATGGTCGCAAATAATAAAATCAATCCCGATGGTTTTGGCATAACCAATTAATTCTACGGATTTGATACCGCAATCTAAGGAAATGATCAGGGTGAAATTATTTTCCGCTGCAAAATCAATCCCCGCCTTACTTATACCATAGCCCTCCCGGTACCGGTGGGGAATATAAAATTCTACATAAGGATCGCTGTGGATTTTGCTCAGGAACTGGTACATGCAGGCTACCGCCGTAGTGCCATCCACATCATAATCGCCATACACCAATATTTTCTCCTTTTGATCAAAAGCGGTAATAATTCTTTGAACTGCTTTATACATATCCTTCATCAAAAAAGGGTCATGCAGGTCGGCTAATTGCGGACGAAAAAAGGCTTTGGCTTTTGTAAAATCATCGATCCCCCGCTGAACCAAAATTTTGCAAAGATCGCTATTAATATTCAGCGACTGCTGCAAGGCAGTTGTTTTAACAGGGTCGGATGTTAATATGTTCCAGCGTTTATTCATCAAAAATTTATTTAGTACCACCGGTCAAACCACCACTTGTCACTTCAATCAATACTTCCTATCGGTGGTATACCTTACCAGGTCTTCCAGGGCCCTTCTAACTTCATTGTCCGGAAATTCATGTAATATGGATAGCGCTTCATTTCTGTAAGCGGTCATTTTTTCTGCCGCATAGGTGATACCACCTGCTTTCACAACTGTATCGATCACTAATTTAACCTTTTCAGGTTCCTTATTTTCATTTTTTATTATATAGATCAGTTTCCTCCTGGTGGCCGGGTCAATGGTATTTAATGTGTAGATCAGGGGCAGGGTTAACTTTTTTTCCTTGATATCATTACCCGTCGGCTTGCCAATGTCTTCTTTGCCATAATCAAATAGATCGTCTTTAATCTGGAAAGCAATCCCTACTTTTTCGCCAAACATTTTCATCTTTTCCGTAATGGCAATATCCTGGCTGGTACTCCATGCGCCTACCGCACAGGCTGAAGAAAGAAGGGAAGCTGTTTTGTTCCTTATAATTTCAAAATAAATGTCTTCCTTTAAATTCAGGTTGCGCGCCTTTTCAATCTGCATTAATTCGCCTTCACTCATTTGTTTCACCGCTTCAGATAATATGCGAAGATGTTCAAAGTCGTTGTTGGAAGTAGAGAGTAAAAGCCCTTTGGATAATAAATAATCTCCCACCAAAACCGCGATTTTGTTTTTCCAGATTGCGTTGATCGAAAAAAAACCCCTTCTTTCCAAAGATTCATCTACCACGTCATCATGCACCAGGGTAGCCGTGTGCAGTATTTCTACAAGGGCCGCCGCACGGTATGTGCTTTCATTGATGGGCGCCTGCAATTTTGCACTTAAAAAAACAAACATCGGTCTTAACTGCTTTCCTTTTCGCTTGATAATGTATTTCATGATGCGGTCAAGCAGGGGTGTCTGGCTTTTTACGGCATCCGTAAACTTTTTCTCGAAAGTTTTTAGTTCTTCCCCAATAATGTCATTTACAAAATCCATTCGCAAAAAAAAGCAATATAATGCAGTATACAGCGGCTTTAAAGTATTTATTTTCTAAACCGCTGCTTTGTCTTTATAATTTATCGAAACAGTTTTTTTATTTTATGCAGCTAATGGTTAAAGTTAACAGTCTTGTGGATACTATAATTGTTTTATTATCAATCGTATAACCTAAATAAATAACAAAAAAGTTTGGTTTTTAATTCTCAAACGATAATTTTGTACATATATTAACCCGCAAATTCAATAATTTAATAATCATTTAGTTATGTCAAGTAAAAAATACAAATTAGTGCTAGGGTTACTAACCCTTATCACTACCGCTACATTTGCCCAGGAGGGTGGAAGCTACAGTGTTTTCGACTCTACGGTTATATCTGCCAAACAGATGCCGCAACAAAACGAGTTTTGGAACAATACCTATAATTTTCCGGCAAAACCCCGCAACATGTGGGAAATTGGTGCGTCCATCGGAAATATAGCAATTAGTGGTGATATTCCGGCAAGGATTCCAAGCCTGGGTTTTGAAGCACATGTTAGAAAAGCAATGGGCTATGTATTTTCTTTACGGTTACAATATGTAATGGGAAATGCAAAAGGTATGAACTGGAATGCGTCTACCAATTACCAGAAAAATGAAGCCTGGCTTTCTACTGCCAACAGGGGTAACCTGGCGGGAACAGGATATAATCCAATTGTCAGAACTGCCACCGGCACTTTAACTACTTTAAATGGCGGGGCTGTTCAACCCATATTTCAAAATTACAAATCCAAAGTGCAGGATCTTTCTTTACAGGGTATCATTACACTCAACAACGTACGTTTCCACAAACAAAAGACAGGCATAGCTTTTTATGGAGGGGCTGGTTTGGGTTTTACTTTGTATAATACAAAAGTTAATGCACTTAGTGGAACTACAACATACGCAACCTTATTTCAAAACCAGTTCGCAGCTTCCGGTGTTTACGAAAACAGGAAGGATGTACTGAAAGCATTGAAAGATGGAATGGATAAAACTTATGAAACCCCGGCAGAAAACGAAGGCACACGTCGCCCGAAAATTGGCGATAATACGTTGAAACCTTCCGGAACTGCTATAGCAGGTATTGCATTCAAATTAAGTAACAGGATCAACCTGGCTTTGGAAGATCGTCATACTTTTGTTAAAACAGATTTAATGGATGGTTCTCAATGGCAGGAGCATCCTTCAGGTGATGCTGTTCAAACCCGTGATTTTGACTCCTGGAACTACCTGTCATTAGGTTTGAATGTTAATTTGGGCGCAAAATCTGTTGAACCATTGTGGTGGGTAAATCCTTTGGATTACGCGTATAGCGAGCTGAACAATCCCAAGCACATGAAATTACCAAAACCAGTATTTGATGATACCGATGGTGACGGTGTAACTGACCAGTTAGACAGGGAGCCAAATACGCCGGCAGGTTGCCCGGTTGATTCACACGGTGTAACTAAAGATACCGATGGGGATGGCGTTCCGGATTGTAAGGATAAACAATTGATCACGCCTACTGAATGTCAGCCTGTTGATGCAGACGGTGTTGGTAAATGTCCCGAACCGGCTTGCTGCACTGAAATGAAGAATTTAATAGCACAGGGTGTAGGACCAAAAACTGATTGCCCTGCAGATTACCCAAGTCTTTCAATGAAAGTTACCGGTTTAAGCAAAGATGTAAAAGCAATGCTGGCTACAGTGGCGACTAAATTAAAAGACAATCCAACCTGTACGATAACCATTACAGCTTATCCCGGTGCATCAAAAGCCCAGCAATCTACTGCCGATAAGAAATTAGACGCGGTAAAGAATTACCTGGTTGAAACATTGGGCGTAAGCGGGGACAGGATCACTACCGACAAGAAGATTGACGAAGGTGATGCAAATACAATTGATATTAAATCAAATTAAGTTTTATTTTATTTTGTAGTTAATAAAAGCCTTCCCGGATTTTGGGGAGGCTTTTTGATGGCGGTATATTCCTTTCGGGCGTCAGCGTTGATAGTAGGTAAACCGGTAAATAATAACAGCCCCCGCAGCAAAAAGACAGGTAGGTCAACCGGTTTATTAAAAATCATTCATGGAGGGAAACCAATAATTTTGAAAATCTTAACTAGTTCTTTTTTGCCACCTCGTAATTCGAAGGGATATTTGAACGAAAATCACTAATTTTGCAATCTTCTATGAGATTTTTAAAACTTTCATTAATAGCGATTACCCTTTTCTTTGCACTTTCATCCTGCAATAAGTACGGCAAGATCATGAAAAGCAAAGATGTTGCGTACAAATTAAGTATGGCGGATAAATTTTTTGAAGAAAAGAATTATCGCCAGGCGCAGTTGTTATATGAAGAACTCTACCCTGTTTATAAAGGAACCGATAAGTTCGAAGAACTGTATTATAAGGATGCATATTGTTTTTATTATTTGAAGAATTACAGCGATGCGGAAAATTTTTTCAAAGGGTTTTTAGAGGTTTTTCCAAATAGCAGTAAGGCGGAAGAAGTGGATTTTATGCATGCCATGTGTTTTTACAAACAAGTGCCTAAAGTGGATCTTGATCAAACCAATACTGCCAAATCCATCGGGGTAATGCAGTCTTTCATCAACACACATCCTGGATCTTCAAGGATTGCGGAAGCAACTGAAATAATTGATAAGAGCAGGGAAAGATTGGAAATTAAAGAGTTAAGGGCCGCTGACCTGTATTTTAAAGTGGGACAATACAGGGCTGCTGCTATTTCTTACGGAAATTTGCTGAGTACCTATCCTGAATCAAAGACAGGCGACCGGTATAAATTAAATGCAATAAAATCCTACTACAGGTTTGCCAAATTAAGCGTACCGGAAAAACAGACGGAGCGTTTTGAAAAAGTGATCAGTGAATACCAGGATTTTGAAGACCGTTTTCCCGAAAGCCCTTTTTTAGCTGAAGCTAAAGAATTAAGTAACTTAAGTCAAAATAACATTAAAGAAATACAATATGAGCAAATTAAGACGACAACTAAGCTCTAGTACGAGCAATGTGGTAGAACCAAAAAACCTGTTTGACCTTAAAGAGAAAACCGGTAATTTATATGAATCTATTGCCATTATAGCTAAGCGTGCTAACCAGATCAACATCACCATAAAGGAAGAATTGCATAATAAGCTGGAAGAATTTGCAAGCCACACAGATAGTTTAGAGGAAATTCACGAAAACAAGGAGCAGATAGAAATCTCTAAAGCATACGAGCGGATGCCTAATCCAGCACTGCTTGCATCACAGGAGTTTATGGAAGATAAAATTTATTTCCGTAAAAATGAAGAAGATTTATTTAGTTAATCTTTACGGAACAATCGGTAATAATTTTCAGGAAGAAGTTATATTTTTAGCGACGGTTTAACCCGTCGTTTTTTTATGTTGACAGGTAAAAAAATATTGTTAGGTGTAACTGGTAGCATCGCGGCTTACAAAGCGGCTTTACTCACACGGTTATTGGTTAAATCAGGTGCGGAGGTAAAAATCATAATGACCGCTGCGGCAAAGGATTTCGTTTCTCCACTGGCACTTTCCACGCTTTCCAAAAATGCTGTTTTAACTGATCTTGCCAATAACGATTCATGGGCCAATCACGTGATGCTGGGAAGATGGGCTGACCTGATGCTGGTTGCACCATTGAGTTGCAATTCACTTGCAAAAATGGCTTCAGGGATATGTGACAACCTATTAATGGCAGTATACCTGTCAGCAACCTGTAAGGTAGTGGTAGCCCCGGCCATGGACGAAGATATGTGGTTGCATCCCGCTACAAAAAATAACCTTCAGCAGGTTGCTTCCTTTGGTAATTTTATTATTCCGGTAGAGTCGGGCGAACTGGCCAGTGGTTTATCCGGCGAAGGCAGGATGGCTGAACCGGAATCAATTGTAAAATGGCTGGATGATTATTTTTTACCCGATCAGCCATTAAAAGGTAAAAAGGCGATGGTGACCGCCGGACCTACCTATGAGCAGATTGACCCGGTTCGGTTTATTGGCAATCATTCGTCCGGAAGGATGGGAATAGCCATCGCAAATGAATTAAGGATGCGTGGAGCTGAAGTGACCCTGGTCCTGGGGCCTACAACATTGGAACTGCCTGAACTGCCAGTCATTATCCGGGTAAAAACAGCCGCGGAAATGTATGCCGCATGCATTTCCGTTTTTGATAAAATGGATATTGCAGTGATGAATGCCGCAGTTGCGGATTATACCCCGGTAGAAAAACAAACCGAAAAAATTAAGAAAACGGGCGATAACATTACAATAGCCCTGACAAAAACAAAGGATATTTTGAAATATCTGGGAGAGATAAAGAAAAATAACCAGTTGTTGATTGGTTTTGCACTGGAAACCAATAATGAAGAAACCTATGCGCTAAAGAAATTAACCGAAAAAAATGCCGATATGATCGTGCTCAATTCGTTGAATGATGAGGGGGCGGGTTTTGGTTATGACACTAATAAAATCACTATTTTTGACAAATCGGGGAAAAAGTATTGCTTTGATACCAAGTCAAAAGCAGCAGTAGCCAGAGATATTGTAAACACTATTATTCAGTTGTAATATGCTTTTAACCAGGTTTAAATTATTGTTGCTGTTGGTGCTCGCCCAAAATTTTGCGGGCGCCCAGGAATTAAACGCAAGGGTAACGGTTAACAGTAGCCGCATCGGAACTACCGTTAATAAGAATGTTTTTCAAACCATGCAAATTGCTTTGACTACTTTTTTGAATAACCGGAAATGGTCGAAAGATAATTTTCTGGTAAATGAGAAAATTGATTGCAATTTCTTTCTGAACCTGCAACCCACCGGTGATGCCAATGTATATTCTGCATCACTTACCATACAGGCTGCCCGGCCGGTTTTTAATTCAACTTATTTATCCCCTATCATTAATTTCCAGGATGAGGATGTAATTTTTAAATATATCGAGTTCCAGCAACTGGAATTTAATGAAAACAGGGTGGCGGGCACAGATGCGCTCCTGTCCAATCTTACCGCAATATTTGCTTACTATGCCAATATAATTATTGGTTTTGATTATGCCTCTTTCTCCCCGCGGGGCGGGGATATGTATTTTTTGAAAGCACAGAATATAGTAAATAACGCGCCTGAAGCCCGTGGCATTTCCGGTTGGAAAGCATTTGACGGTAAGCGTAACCGTTACTGGCTGATAGAAAATATGATGAACAGCAGGTATGCTATTATGCATGATATTTACTACGCTTATTATCGCCTGGGTTTGGATAATATGCACGATGATGAAACAACGGCCCGGGTTGAAATGCTAAATGTATTAAACCTGCTGAATAACTTTAACACGGAAAATATCAACACGATGATCAACCAGTTTTTTTTCCAGGGAAAGGCGAACGAACTGATAAAAATTTTTTCAAAATCCCCGCCTCAGGATAAACTCAGGGCTTCCGAACTTTTGCAAAAAATGGATATTACCAATACCGCCAGGTATAAAGAGGGGTTAAAATAATGAAAGTTTTAGCTGCAACGATAGCATTGTTTTTTATGACTGGTTGTGCCCATAAAGACAATCGCTCTCCGAAGATACTTGACAGGGAAAAAATGCAGGTGGTAATGTGGGATATTATTGGGGCCGACGTATTTACCGAACAATTTATAAAAAAGGATTCGCTGAAAAATGGTGCGGTTGAAAATGCGAAATTACAAAACAGGATTTTTGCACTGCATAAGATTACAAGAGATCAATATTATAAAAGTTATGATTATTATATCACTCATACCGACCTTATGCGGGTAGTGTTAGATAGTATGACCGCCAGGGCTGAAAGGGACAGGACGAAAATGATCCTGAAGCATGCCGGGGTGAAGCCTCAATAGTTCAGCAGGCGTTATCATACGGGAAATCATTTGTAGTTGGGAACGGGCTGGTCACCCGCCTGGTCAAAAGGATAACAGCTGTAAAAAACAAGTTGACTATTAATTTCTTTTTTCTTTTTCAAGAAAATCGAGGTATAGTTTTTTCACATCCTTTATCAATCGTTGTTTCGAGTACCGGTTGATCACATTGTTGTAGCCGGTATCGCCCATTTTATCGCGCAGGTCTTTATCATCTATTAGTGTACTTACATAGTTAGCAAATGATTTGATATCATTTACGGCGGTTAAAAAGCCATTTTCTCCATGTGTGATCACATCTTCCACACCTCCTACATTGGTAGAAACAACCGGCTTACGTGCCGCCTGTGCTTCAATTAAAGAAACTGGTGTTCCTTCATTATAGGAAGTCAGCACAACGATATCAAGCCCCGCCAAAACCTGGTCTATTTCTTTTTCCCATGAAGTAACTACAATGTCTGTTTTTGATTTTGGATGCGTTAGAAAATATGAATAACTTAACCCCAACGCTGAAGATTTTTTTTCAACTACCGGCAGGGAAGCCCCATCACCAATTATCGCAAACCTTACATGGCTGCCCGATTTTTTTTTAACCAGGGAAGCAACTTCAACAAACATCTGATGATTTTTAATAGGAACGATCCTCCCGATGATACCGATAATGATTTCATTTGAATCAAACCCGTATTTCTCCCGGAATAAAATCCTCTTCTTTTCCTTGTCTATTGAATATTTTTCCAGGTTAAAACCTAGCGGGATAGTAACTATTTTACCGGCCGGCGCTATTTTATATACGTCAACCAATTCCCTTTTTTGCAGATCGCTGATGGCAATGATTACATTTGTTTTTCTTGCAAGAAATCTTTCGAATGACACAATAAGAGCGGAGATTGTCTTACTAAAATAGGAGTGAAACACATGACCGTGAAAGGTATGCACTATTAATTTTACATGGCATGAACTTGCTGCCAGCCTGCCAATTGCCCCGGCTTTGGATGCGTGCGTGTGAACAATATCCGGCTTAAATTCCTTAATAATTTTTTTTATTTTAAAATAAGCTTTAATATCATTGATCGGCAAAACACTCCTTCGCATTTCAGTAATTTCAATAGGAATAATTCCCAGTTGCTGGGCAATATAACCAGCGTCTTTTTCGTGCGGATCTTTTTTCCCTACTAATAGTTTGGTCTCAAAATCAGGATTCAGGTGGGTACATAAAAGTGTAACGTTAAGTGAAGGGCCACCTACAATAAGCCGGTTATGAATTCTAAGTATTTTGTACATGTAAAGCAGCAAATTTAAGTAATGTATGATAATTTTATTTACCACCACATTTTATGTTCGATATTTTATTAATTGATATTTTATTAATTAATAATGGATTACATTCTCTGCCCCGAAGCTTTCATAAATTTAAAAACTTCGGATAGAAGCTGTTGTTATCTCTTTATCAATTATGAGCTCATTCTGTTGTAAATTGCTTTTAAGCAGCCTAAAAAGTAAACCCGATAACTTTCCGGTTTCAGGCATATTTTCAACTTATTTTTTTAAATAAACGATCAAAGGATACCATGAAAAAAGTTTTTAATAATGCAGATGAAGCAATAGCCGGTATACCCGATGGAGCCGTTTTGATGCTGGGCGGATTTGGATTGTGCGGAATCCCCGAAAATTGTATAAAGGCATTGGTAAAAAAGGGAACCGGGCAACTCACCTGTATCTCTAATAACGCAGGGGTAGATGATTTTGGTATTGGATTAATGCTTCGGCAAAAACAGGTGAAAAAGATGATCGCATCTTATGTGGGCGAAAATGCCGAATTTGAACGGCAGTTACTGAGCGGCGAATTGGAGGTGGAATTGATTCCCCAGGGAACACTGGCAACCAGGTGTATGGCCGCAGGGTATGGCATGCCTGCTATTTTTACACCGGCAGGGGTGGGCACAGAAGTCGGTATTGGTAAAGAGATCAGGGTATTCAATAATACGGCTTACTTATTGGAACTGGCCTTTGAGGCAGATTTTGCCCTGGTAAAAGCCTGGAAAGGGGATGAATACGGAAACCTGGTTTACCGCGAGACGGCCAGGAATTTTAACCCGGTAATGGCAATGGCCGGTAAAATTACCATTGCAGAAGTTGAAGAACTGCTGCCTTCAGGAAGCCTGGATCCTGATCATATTCATACACCCGGTATTTATGTACACAGGATATTTCAGGGAACCCATTACGAAAAAAGGATAGAACAGCGGACAGTGAGAAAATTAGCTGATTAGCTAATGAGCCAATGAGCTAATTTATTCAATTTGTACAATCCGGCAATTGGCGATTTACTGTTTTTTTTTTGACTCATTACAGTTATATATTCCTGAATTGTTTTTCATTAGCACATTAGCTAATTAGCACATTAATAAATTATTTCTTATGCTTAACAAAAACCAAATAGCGCAACGCCTGGCGAAGGAACTCAAGGATGGGTATTATGTGAATCTTGGAATCGGGATACCCACACTGGTAGCCAATTATATACCAGCCGGGTTGAACGTGGTATTACAAAGCGAAAATGGATTACTGGGTATGGGGCCTTTTCCTTTTGATGGCGAAGAAGATCCCGATCTGATCAATGCGGGCAAACAAACCATCACTACAGTGCCGGGTTCTGCATTTTTTGACAGTGCCATGAGTTTTGGTATGATCAGGGCGGGCAAGGTTGATTTAACCATATTGGGGGCTATGGAAGTGAGTGAAAAAGGAGATATTGCCAACTGGAAAATTCCCGGTAAAATGGTAAAAGGTATGGGGGGCGCTATGGACCTGGTAGCCAGCGCTAAAAATATTATTGTGGCCATGATGCATACTAACCCTAAGGGGGAGTCGAAACTATTACCGGCCTGTATGCTGCCACTTACCGGGGTAGCTTGTGTAAAAAAAGTGGTAACAGAACTAGCCGTACTGGATATCACAGCCGGCGGCTTTAAATTATTGGAAAGGGCGCCTGGTGTGACTGTGGAAGAGATCATGGCAAAAACAGCCGGTAAGCTGATTATTGAAGGAGAAATACCTGAAATGATTTTATAAAAAATCCCCCCGATACTTCGAATAGTCGTTGTATTTAGGGGGATCGTTTATTGGCTAGCAATCGAACTATCTTTTACGCAATGGGTGCAGCGGCCAATATCGTTTCACTGACACCACTGGCATATTTTTCAAAATTGGCAATGAATAAAAGAGCAAGCTCTTTAGCCTTTGTATCATAGAGGGCTTTATCGGACCAGGTATTTTTAGGGTTCAAAATCCCGGAAGGCACACCATTACAGGCCGTAGGTATCAATAAACCGAAAATAGGATGTTTTTCAAATGCCGCACTATCTAATTTGCTTTCCAGCACAGCAGTAATCATTGCCCTGGTATATGCTAATTTCATTCTTTTTCCAATACCGTAAGGCCCGCCACTCCAGCCGGTATTGATCATCCACACATTTACACTATCCGCCATCATTTTTTTACCAAGCATTTCGGCGTATTGACCGGGGTGCAGGGGCATAAACGGCGCCCCAAAACAGGCGCTAAACGTGGCTTTCGGTTCAGTAACACCTGCTTCCGTACCCGCAACTTTTGCTGTATACCCACTTATAAACTGGTACATCGCCTGCCCGGGAGTCAGTTTACTGATGGGGGGCAAAATGCCATAAGCATCACAGGTGAGAAAGAAAATGTTTTTGGGCGATTTGCCGAGGGATGGTTTCAACGCATTCGTGAGAAAATGTAAAGGATAGCTAACCCTGGTATTCTCCGTTATCTTGCTGCCTGAAAAATCGATACGGTTGCTGCCTTCAAAAAAAGTTACATTTTCAACCAAGGCGCCGGGCTTTATCGAGTTATAAATTTCGGGCTCTTTCTCTTCACTTAAATCAATGGTTTTCGCGTAGCAACCCCCTTCAAAATTAAAAATAGCTTTTTCTGTCCAGCCGTGTTCATCATCCCCGATTAAAAAGCGTTTAGGGTCTGCACTCAGGGTAGTTTTACCGGTGCCGCTCAGGCCAAAGAAAATAGCGGTATCTCCATCACTGCCCATATTGGCAGAGCAGTGCATACTTAATACACTTTTAGTATGAGGAAGTATATAATTGAGTACAGAAAAAATACCTTTTTTCATTTCCCCGGTATAACCGGTACCTCCAATCAAAATGGTTTTTTTGGTAAAACTAACGATGGCAAAATTGTGCTTCCGGGTGCCGTCAATAAGAGGGTCAGCTTTAAAACCGGGTGCCTGGATGATATGCCATTCCGGTAAAAAATTATCTAATTCTTCTTCTTTTGGCCTGAGAAACATATTGTACACAAATAAATTACTCCAGGGGTTTTCATTCACCACCCGGATGTTTATCCGGTAGTTGAGATCAGCGCAGGCATAACAATCCCGCACCCATATTTCCTTTTCGCCTAAATAGGTCATCATTTTAGCATACAACTGGTCAAAATACTTAGCTTCAAAAGGGATATTAAATTCATTCCAGTTAACGGAATCTTTGGTAAGGTTATCCTTTACTATAAACCTGTCTTTTGGGCTTCTACCGGTAAACTCGCCCGTATTTACTACTAATGCCCCTGTGTCACTTAATACCCCTTGTCCAAGTTCAAGGGTTTGTTCAACTAATTCTTCCGGCGAAAATTGGTAATGAATATCTGCCGCCATTTGCAGTCCTAAATTAATTAAAGCATTTTTAGGAATAGCAGGCATGGTTGGTACTGACATATCAGGCAATCGTTTCGTTAGTAATTTCTAATTCAGGTCAAAGTTAGGTTTTAGATTTTTTATAAATTTTTGGGGAAGCGCTTTAAATTATAACTTATTTTATCAATTTACTTAAATGTTTACAAAAATGCAATCGTTCCCGGTATTTTTGAACAAGATTAAAGAATGCCGCCGATTGTTTGAAAAGCTTATATATTTTTTCTTTTTAGTTTGCAAAAAATGTGCATTTTATAAGAAGCAGGTTTACGATGAAATATATGCAAGCCATACCGCAATTCATGGGGTACGGCCCCGGATGAACCCTGTGCCAATATCCTCCCAGGGGGCAAGGCAATAATATGCAACCTCTGAGATCATCTGCCAACTTGAAACCCTCTTTTGAACAGCTATATAAAATGTATATTGCAACTTATAAAAAATTACGCATGAAATATCTCCCGTTAAATCCTGAATTGTTTAAGCTGAACCGCAAACGCTTTGTTGAAAAAATGGAAAAACAGTCCATCGCTATTTTTAACAGTAACGACGAGTTGCCCACCAATGCAGATCAACTTTACCGGTTTAAGCAAAACTCTGATTTGATATGGTTAACCGGTATAGAGCAGGAAGATAGTATGCTGATATTATTTCCGGATAATCCGGATCCAAAATACAGGGAGGTACTGGTGTTGGTGAGGCCCAATGAAATAAAAGAAAAATGGGATGGTCGCCGTTTGCGTAAAAATGATGCAACTTCAATTTCAGGGATTCAAACCATTATCTGGCTCGATGTTTTGGATGCATCATTACAGCCCTGGATTCATTGGGCAGATACGATCTACTTAAACAGCAATGAAAATGACCGTAAATCAAACCTGGTACAGGTGCGGGATTACCGCTATGCTGAGATGATGAAACTGCGTTTTCCCTTACACAATTATAAACGCAGCGCAAAAATTTTAAAAGAGCTGCGGGCGATAAAAACTTCTTTTGAAATTGAAGTAATGCAACAGGCAATTGATATAACAGACATCAGTTTCAGAAAATTATTGCAGTTCATTAAGCCGGGTGTAATGGAGTATGAAGTAGAAGCGGAAATATATCATTCCTTTTTAAGCCGGCGTGCCACAGGTCCGGCCTATGGGTCAATTATTGCCAGCGGCGACCGGGCAAGAACCCTGCACTATGTAGAGAATAACCAGGAATGTAAAGACGGGGAACTGGTATTGATGGATTTTGGTGCTGAGTATGGTAATTATTGTGCTGATCTTTCAAGAACCCTTCCTGTGAATGGCAAATTTACCCCCAGGCAAAAATCGGTTTACAATACATGTTTACATTTGCATCATTATGCCGCTTCCATTTTAAAGCCCGGCATCAGTATAATAGATTACACTGAAAAAGTAGGAGATGAAGCTACCGTGGTGTTCCAAAAGATAGGCTTGTTAAAGAAGTCAGATATTAAAAATGAAGACCCTGATGACCGTGCTTACCGCAAATATTTATACCATGGCATTTCGCACCATTTAGGAATTGATGTGCACGACCTGGGTACAAGAACTGCACCCATTAAAGCAGGGATGGTATTTACCATTGAACCGGGTATTTATATTGAGGAAGAAAAAATGGGCATGCGGATAGAGAATAATTTCTGGATAACGAAATCAGGCAACAAAGACCTAATGAAAAATATCCCCATAACTGTTGAGGATATTGAAGCCCTAATGAAGAAATAAACAGGTGACATTATTTAATTATTTCAATATTATAAAATAACAGTCGTTGTTACCAAACTGCAATACCCGGTAACTGACCCTGCCTTAATTATGAAACAAATACCCAATATTTTTACCCTGCTCAATCTTTTTTTTGGATGTATCGCCATAGTGTTTGCATTGCAAACCGAAAGTATCATTATTTATACAAGTGATGAATTTACCAGCAGTTATAACATTCCGGAAAAATTAGCCTTTGCAGCTTTGTTTATATTTGCATCAGCCCTGGTGGATTTTTTTGACGGCTTTGTTGCAAGGGTTTTTAAAGTAGGATCCGATATGGGTAAACAACTCGATTCCCTCGCAGATGTGGTAAGTTTTGGGGTAGCCCCGGGCGTAATTTTATATCAATTATTACGCATTAGTTTAATAAGTGAAGAAAACGGACTGGATGCCTCCGTTATTTGGTTGTTACCGGCTTTTATTTTGAGTTGCGCTTCAGCTTATCGGCTGGCGAAATTCAACCTGGACACCTCCCAGCATTATGGATTTAAAGGGGTACCCACACCTGCCGTGGGATTATTGATCGCCTCCTTTCCGCTAATGCTGCACTATAGTGGCGGACTTATTAATATTAATCAATGGCTCATCAATAAATGGGTATTGTATACATTAATAATTGTACTTAGCTGGCTGATGCTGAGTAATTTACCGATGATGGCTTTTAAGTTTAAAGATTATACGTTAAAAAGCAACATCCCAAAACTGGTGGTATTAATCATCGCGGTAATATCCATCCCATTTTTAAAATGGCTGGCAATTCCGGTTATTTTCATTGCCTACATTATTTTATCTTTGCTCCTCAAAAACAAAACAACCACATGACCTTCACTGCACAGGTAAAAGTAATGCCGTTAAAAGAACTGCTTGACCCCCAGGGCAAAGCGGTATTGGGCGGATTTCAAAATTTAGGATTTAGCGGTATCCGCGATGTAAGGATCGGTAAAAATATCAGCTTGCAAATAGATGCCGACACCGCGGAAACTGCAAAACAAATTGCTGAGGAAGCCGCCGGTAAATTGTTGGCGAACCCGGTGATGGAAATGTTTGAGATAACAATTAGCTAATTCGAAAATGTGAAAATGTGAAAATAAAATGAGCCATTGGTTGCTTATTTTCAAATTTTCTAATTGTGGAATTTTCAAATTAATTTGAATTATGCTTTATATCGTTCCCACTCCCATCGGCAACCTGGCAGATATAACTTTTCGGGCAATTGAAATTTTAAAATCGGTGGATTTAATTTTGGCAGAAGATACCCGGACATCCGCTGTATTGCTACAGCATTACCAGGTTCAAAAGCCAATTACCCCTTACCACCAGCACAACGAACATAAAGTGGTTCAGCATTTGGCAGATCAGTTGCAGGGGGGAAAAACTATGGCATTGCTTACGGATGCGGGTACGCCCGGCATAAGCGATCCGGCATTTCTTTTGGTTAGGGAATGTGTAAAGAATGGGATTAAGGTAGAATGCCTTCCGGGAGCTACAGCCTTTGTACCCGCGCTGGTGAATAGTGGTTTACCGATGAACAGTTTTTGTTTTGAGGGATTCCTTCCCTTAAAAAAAGGGCGCCAGACTTTTTTAAAAAAAATGGCTATGGAAGAAAGGACTATGGTGTATTATGAAAGTCCTGTTCGGTTAGTTAAAACTTTGAACGATTTTATTGAATATTTTGGAGCAGGGCGGCAATCTAGTGTAAGCAGGGAACTCACCAAAAAATTTGAAGAAAATAAAAGAGGAACATTGAAGGAATTGCATGATCATTTTAATACAAAGCCGGTTAAAGGAGAGATAGTGATAGTGGTGGAGGGCAAAAAAGATTAACTATTTATGCAGTTTGCAGTTATTTTCTATAGCTGCAAACCTACCCGGTTATTGAATACTGAAATTCTTTATGTGGTATTCAACAGTAACTTTGTTAACTGATCCAAAAAATAAGCATGTACAGATTCTCGTTAATAGTAATTTCCTTTATTCATTGTTATTTATTTTCCGCTGCTCAGCCAGGCAGATGGCAACAACGGGTAAAATACACCATGAATATAGATATGAATGTGTTCACCAATCAGTTTACCGGCACACAAAAATTAGAATATACCAACCATTCACCGGATGAACTGAACAGGGTTTTTTATCATTTGTATTTCAACGCATTTCAGCCTAACAGCAGTATGGATGTCCGCAGCCGCGAACTTGGTAAGTCAATAATAAACGGCAAGTTGGACTGGGACAGGAGAGTACAGGACCGCATCAGCAAATTAACCGGTGATGAGATAGGTTATCAAAAAATCATCTCCTTAAAAATGAATGGCGCATCACAACCATTCAAATACCATGAAACGATATTGGAGGTTAATCTCACCCAGGCAATTGCATCCGGCAGTAAAGTGGTTTTTGATATGGAGTTTGAAGCGCAGGTGCCCTTGCAGATCCGTCGTAGTGGAAGGGATAACCCGGTTACGGGTGTACGCTATAGTATGAGCCAGTGGTATCCCAAACTTTGCGAATATGATGAGGAAGGATGGCACCCCACTCCCTATGTGGGTCGCGAATTTTATGGTGTGTGGGGCGATTTTGACGTGTCCATTTCCATTGACAAAAATTACAAGCTGGGCGGAACAGGAACATTAGTGAACCCTGGTGAAACAGGCTGGGGATATGATTCGCCCGGAACAGGATTAAAACAAACTGCTAAGGCTAAACGAACCTGGCATTTTGTGGGCAATAACGTACATGATTTTGTGTGGGCCGCTGATCCTGATTATAAGCATGTTTCCCGAAAAATAAGAAGCGGGCTGACCATTCATGTTTTGTATAAATCAAATCGTGAAGATGCGGCAAAATGGGAAGGGTTGCTGGATATGGCGCAAAATGCATTTCCTTATATTGAAAAAACATTTGGGGCCTATCCTTACCCGCAGTATTCTTTTATCACGGGAGGTGATGGCGGTATGGAATATCCTATGGCAACACTGTTGGCAGAAGTACCGGGCGCCATGCACGAACTGATGCATAGCTGGTACCAGGGGATGTTGGGCACCAACGAATCTGAATACGCCTGGATGGACGAAGGTTTTGCCCAATACGCTGGTAAAAGAGTGTATGCCGATTTAGGCAATACACCGGGGTTTGCGCAGGAGGTACATTACAATAAATATTATGACCTGGTTAAAAGCGGTCTTGAAGAGCCGCTCACCACCCATGCCGATCATTTTAATTCAAACTATGCTTCAGCCGATGCGGCCTATTTTAAAGGATGTGTTTTTATTGAACAACTCGGATATGTTACCGGCGCTGCTGCGAGGGATAAAATTTTACTGGAATATTATAAACAGTGGCGGTTTAAACATCCTAATCCCAATGATTTTATAAAGCTTTCCGAAGATGTGAGCGGAATAAAATTAGACTGGTATAAAGCTTATTGGTGCAATACAGTGAAAACCATTGATTATGGTATTGATAGTTTGTGGGAAGAAGGCGGGGTATCAAAGATCAGGCTGGTTAGAAATGGTAAAATGCCTATGCCTGTTGATCTCCAGCTCACCTTTAAGGATGGTTCCACCGAAACGCATTATATCCCGCTTAACCTGATGTATGGTTCAAAACCAGCAGAAAACGCAGGGGAGAAAAGAGAAGCCCACGAAGCCTGGAAGTGGACACACCCTACGTACACAGTTGAATTTAAAAGACGCCTTACCGATTTAAAAAGGGCCGAAATAGACCCTACGAAAAGAATGGCTGATGTAGACCAGCGAAATAATTTACTGCAACTTAACTGGTAATTTTTTTTACATGGTTTGACGGTCTCCGTCTGACCATGTAAAAAAAAGTTGGAGTGTATATATTTATTAAAGTCAAAGGTGAATGGTGAATGGTCAATGGTCGATGTCGAATAGTGAAATGCTTGTTTTGGTTTTTTCCGTTGCTCATTGCCTTTTCCTATTCTCTTAGCTTATTGCCTATTGCTTGTTGCAAAACTGTATTGTCCATCCGCATTAAACCTTCAATTAATTTTAACCAGCACCCAAATGCAAATAACAATCAGAAGGGCGACATTAACCGATGCTGCAACGCTTTCAGCAATTTCAAAACAAACTTTTTACGATACTTTCACGGGTACCTGTACCGAAGAAGACATGCAGTCGTTTCTTGAGGATAATTTTAATTTAAAACAGGTGCAGGCTGAATTAATCAATGAAAATGATTTTTATTACCTCGCAGAAACAGGGGGCAGGGTAGTAGGTTATTTTCGGTTTATGGAAGATTACACCAATTTACCTGTTATGAAGCAATGGAAAGCATTGGAACTGAAAAGGATCTACGTAATTAAAGAATTCCAGGGGAAGGGGATTGCAGGGGAACTAATGGATTATATTTTGCATTATGCAAAGGAAAATAATTTTGAAGTGGTTTGGCTGGGTGTATGGGAACATAACCTGCGGGCACAAAAATTTTATGAAAAATACAGTTTTGTAAACTCCGGTCACGCCCACAATTTCCCGATTGGCAACACTCCGCAAACCGACTGGTGGTTTTGGAAATTTTTATAAAAAAACCTCCTGGCTTACCGTCAGGATTTTTTGTTTATGGCTATGATGTAAATATTATCTTCCAAAAAATTTATTAACCGCTTCAATCCTGTTACCTACATGCAATTTCTCGTAAATATGGTAAACATGTTTTCTTACGGTTTGCGGACTGATAAATAACTGGTCGGCAATTTCTTTGTACAACAACCCTTTCGATAGCATTTCGAGTATTTCTTTTTCTCTTTTTGAAAGCGCCTCTAAAGACTCATTGGAGACCGCGGTAAAAGATTTATTTTGAAAGATGCTCACCACTTTCCTGGCTATCTGGCTGCTCATTGGGGCGCCTCCTTCATATAATTCTTTTATGGCATCCAGTAATTTATCTGGAGCTGTTTTTTTAAGTATATACCCGCTGGCCCCGGCATTCAATGCTTCAAAGATTTTTTCATCTTCTTCATACACGGTGCACATCATAAATAAAACATCGGGCAGTTCTTCCTTTAATTTTCTCACTACTTCAATTCCATTAATGCCACCCAGGTTGATATCCATTAACACCACCTGGGG
>JACMLJ010000029.1 GCA_014379625.1 Ferruginibacter sp.
CCAATTAGAAAACGGAACCGTAACTACCAATGAATACTTGACTTACCTTAATGCCGAAGACCAAGCAAAACAAATGCAGTTATTACACGAAATGCAATTACTAATGGCACAATTTAATTATCAAACTACTTTAGGAAACTAATAAAAATAATCAAACAAAAAATGAAAAATTTTAAAATAATCACCATAACTGCAAGCATCATTCTATTGGTTACTTCTTGCAAAAACAAACAAAACAATTTTGACAACACAGCATATGGCACTAAACAAATGAATGGTAAAAAAGTAATGGTGTAATACGCTTCGCCCAATACCAATAAACCTTTACATCTTGGGCATTTAAGAAATATTTTTTTAGGATGGAGTGTAGCGGAAATTTTAAAAGCCAATGGTTACGAAGTCATAAAAAGCTGTATTGTAAACGACCGGGGAATTCATATTTGCAAGAGTATGATCGCCTGGCAGAAATATTCCAATGGGGCAACGCCGCAATCAACCGGCATTAAGGGTGATCATCTGGTAGGTGATTATTATGTAAGGTTTGAAAATGACCTGAAAGCTGAAAGCCAGGTACTGATCAACAAAATTAAGATGGCAGACCTTTGCGATTTTACCGGCGCCGAACTGGAGAAGCTGGATAAATTACTGGTTGCATTAACTAAATTAGATGAAATTAAGGATGAAGAAAAGATCAGCAAACTACACGATGAGATAAAAGAACTGGCGCGGAACAATACCAGGGTGATGGCAGAAGCGAAACAGATGTTGCTTGAATGGGAAGAAGGGAAACCGGAAGTTATTGAGCTTTGGAAAAAAATGAATGGCTGGGTATATGAAGGCTTTGACATTACCTACAAACGCATTGGCAGTGACTTTGATAAGATCTATTATGAAAGCAATACCTACCTGCTGGGAAAGGAAATTGTTCAGCAGGGGCTGGAAAAAAATGTATTTTTTAAAAAAGAGGATGGCAGTATCTGGATAGACCTTACCGCTGATGGATTTGACGAAAAACTGGTGCAGCGTAAAGACGGGACGGCTGTTTACATCACGCAGGATATAGGACTTGCGCAACAGAAATATGAACAATATAAAATTGACCAAAGCATTTATGTGATCGGAAATGAACAAAACTATCATATAAAAGTGCTGCAACTGATCTGTAAAAAATTAGGCATGCCCAGTGCAGATAATATTTTTCACCTGAGTTATGGCATGGTTGAATTAACCACCGGAAAAATGAAGAGCCGGGAGGGCACGGTGGTTGATGCGGATGAAATAGTGGATGAAATGGTGAGCACTTCCCAACGACTCACTGAAGAACTGGGGAAAGTAAAAGATTTTACTGCGGAAGAACTAAAAGACCTCTATGACACTATTGGACTGGGTGCGATGAAATTTTACCTGTTGCGGGTGGATCCAAAGAAAACCATGGTTTTTAACCCCGAAGAGAGTATCGACTTTCATGGTTTTACCGCGCCTTTTGTTCAGTATACCTATGCAAGGATAAAAAGTATTTTAAGGAAAGAAATGATAAATAGTGAAGGGTCAATGGTGAATGGTGAAAACAGTGATAGCCAAAACAATTTGCACAAACTGGAGAAAGAGGTAGTGATGAATTTAGAGCAATATCCCGGTATGCTGGAACAGGCCGGCGATGAACACAATCCTTCGGTGATCGCCAATTATGTTTTTAATTTAGCCAAAACATTTAACTCATTTTATTCAGCACATTCCATCAGCAACGCCGAAACGGAAGAAAAAAAACAACTGCGTTTACGGATAGCCGGTATGACTGCCAATACCATTAAAAACGGTATGCAGTTGTTGGGGATAGGGGTGCCGGAGAGGATGTAAACCTATACAGTTGCCTGGCGGAAGGTAACTGTGTAGATGTTTGCTGAGAGACTGTAACAAGAAAGGCAGCCAAATATCCAGTTAAAATACTGCTCAATTATTCGCAGGCTGTTTGAAGGCCTCCCCTTCAGGGGCCGGGGGCCATCTTTTTCAATCCATCTTTAAAACCCAATGGATTAAAACCCAGTTCCTGTTTAGCCTTTTCAATAATAAACCCTGTTTTGCCCGGTCGTTTGGCAGGTTGGGTAAAAAGGGTTGCATCCACTTTTTCGATCAATGATTTTTCTAACCCCAGAAATTCTGCAGTAGTTATTGCCATATCATAAGGGCTAAGCATTTCTTGTCCGGAAATATGATAAATACCGGTTGCATTTTTTTCAAGTGCCAGTAAAATACCCATTGCGAGGTCTTCTACATAAGTTGGCGTGCGCCATTGATCGCTAACTACCTGTATTTTTTTTCCTTCGGTCAAACTTTTTTGAACCCAGCTAATGATATTATTTCTGTTGCCGGTTAATATATTCCCATACACCAACACTGTTCTTATTATACACCATCGCAATTCGAATTCCATTACAGATTTTTCGGCTGCCAGTTTGCTGCACCCATAATAATTTACAGGCCCCGGAACAGCAGTCTCCGCATAAGGGCCATTCATGCCATCAAAGACAAAATCCGTAGAAATATACATAAAACGGGCATGGATAGCTTCCGCAGCGTTTATTAGAAAACGGGTTGCGGTAACATTGGTATTCCAGCAGGCAACCGGATCTGTTTCACAGTCATCCACCTGTGTTATGGCAGCAGTATGTATAATTATGCCGGGCTGGTGAAGCCCCATAAAGGCAGTTACCTCCATACCATTGGTTATATCAAGCGGAAAATATTGAAATTTATCCGAAGAAGAGAAAGGTAAGCGGCAAACACCTCTGCCCGTTGCAATTACTTCGTGGGCGGTGGTTTCGATCAACAACTTTAGCATATGCTGGCCCAGCAATCCATTTGCTCCTGTAACGAGTATCTTCATAAATTAGCTGTGTAAAATAAACAGATATGCGCAGAATAATAGCGGGCTGGTACCCGCAGCCCAATATCTCCAAATATCTTAAAGGATAAAAATAGTAACATTTTGTATGGACTCAAAAGAATATCAATAATAGGAGGAAACAATCACTTATCTTTTTAGTGGTTGAATTATTTTATTGCACCCGTCTATTTTACCCCGGGCAACCAGTAGGGTAAAAAATTAACTAACTCCAGGCGGGAACACTGTTTTTTTTATTGGATACCTATTTTTACTTCCTTTACTATTAAAAGTTCTTGTAATTTACAATAGTTATTAATTAAGATTAATAAAATGCAGCAGGGTTAACCGATTAACTTTAAATGTGTATTTTTGACATCTTTCCAGACGATCTGTTCAAAATAAACAACAGATTGTTCAATTAATATTAATACTTAACTGTTTTCATTATTATATATGAAAAAAAGAGTAACAAAAATTGGAGTGCTTACTTCAGGCGGCGATGCTCCCGGTATGAACGCATGTATCAGGGCGGTAGTTCGCACAGGAATTTATCACGGAATGGATGTATTTGGTATTATGCGGGGTTATACCGGTATGGTAGAAAATGATATTTTTAAAATGGAAAGCCGGAGTGTAGCCAATATCATTCAAAGAGGCGGAACTGTTTTAAAAACTTCGCGGTGTAAAGATTTTTTTACGCCTGAAGGAAGAAAAAAGGCTTATGAAAATTTGACAGGACTTGGTATCAATGGCCTTGTGATTATTGGCGGAGATGGTAGTTTTCGGGGAGCGCAAACATTTAGCAACGAATATGATATTCCCTGTATAGGTTTACCGGGTACTATTGATAAGGATATTGCGGGTACTGATTTTACCATTGGTTTTGATACCGCGGTAAATACCGCAGTGGAAGCCATCGATAAGATCAGGGATACCGCGGATGCACATGACCGGTTATTTATTATTGAAGTAATGGGCAGAGATGCCGGCTATATTGCACTGCACAGTGGAATTTCAACAGGAGCGGAGAACATTTTGATTCCCGAGCGTAAAACTGATATAGAAGAAATCATTAAACAGTTGGCTGAAAAAGAAAGAAGGCATAAATTAGTAAATCTTATTGTAGTTGCAGAAGGCGATGAATTTGGAGGCGCCGATTATGTGGCCAAAATAATTAAAGAAAGGTTACCCATGCAGGAAGTAAGGGTTTGCATACTGGGGCATATCCAGCGGGGCGGCTCACCCAGTTGCTTCGACCGGCTGATTGCAAGCAGGATGGGCTACTCTGCTGTAGAATGTTTTATGGAGGGAAGGTACAATGTATTTGTAGGCATGGTAAATAACCGGATGCATTTTACGCCGCTAAATGAAGCTGTTAAGAAGAAACAACGCATCAGCGAAGAGTGGATGAAGATTGTAAAGATCCTTGCATCGTAAACTGTGACCCGCTGTATCGGGATCCAGCATCCGGTATCCAGCATCCAGTATCCACCATCCAGTATCCATATCTAACAACTAATATCAAGATAAAATTATGAGTAAAAATATTACCAAATACCTGCACCGGGATATGGATAAAGAAGCGGGTATACAGCATTCCATCAAAAAAACAAAAATTGTCGCTACTGTTGGCCCGGCTTGTTCTACCCTCGAAAAATTATTAGAACTGGTAATTGCAGGTGTAAATGTTTTTCGTTTAAACTTCTCCCATGGATCCTATGAGGCCAAATCTGAAATTATAGAATTTATCAGGGAAATCAACAGAACCCAACCATTTAATATAGCTATTCTCGGTGATCTGCAGGGACCAAAATTACGGGTGGGCGAACTTGAAAATGGCAAAATTGAACTGGTAGATGGCAGTGAATTTATATTTACTACGGAAAAGATGATCGGAACCACCGCTAAAATTTATGTATCCTATCCCAACCTTGCCCAGGATGTAAAAGTGGGCGAACGCATATTTTTAGATGATGGTAAAATGGAGTTGAGGGCGGAAGAGATTTTAAATGATAAAGAAGTGCGGGTATCTGTGACACTGGGTGGAATTTTAACACCAAAGAAAGGAGTGAATCTTCCTGATTCAGCGTTGACAATGCCATCGCTCACAGAAAAAGATATCGCAGATCTTGAATTTATCATTGAAAATAATCTCGACTGGGTAGCACTTTCTTTTGTAAGGAAAGCGAATGATATCATTGATCTCAAAAAACGCATCAGGGAAAAAAACAGTAAAATAAAAGTAATTTCAAAAATTGAAATGCCCGAAGCGTTGAAAAATATACGGGACATTATTGTAGAAAGTGATGGTGTGATGATTGCCCGGGGCGATTTGGGTGTAGAAGTGCCGGTAGAGCAGGTACCGCTGATTCAAAAAGAAATCATCCGTAAATGTATGCGCAGGGCAAAACCCGTAATTGTTGCTACACAGATGATGGAGAGCATGATGGATCGTACCAAACCAAACCGTAGCGAAGTAACAGATGTTGCCAACGCGGTACTGGAAGGCGCGGATGCCGTGATGCTAAGCGGGGAAACCGCCATGGGGCATTACCCTACCCTGGTGGTGGAAATGATGAGTAAAATTATCCTGGAAGTGGAGCGCACGGCCTATGATTACGACAGGGATGATATACTGGCACCCCAGGTGCACTCCCCTTCTTTATTAAGTGATGCGCTTTGTTACAGTGCCTGTAAACTTGCCAAAGATGTTAATGCAAACGCCCTGATCGGTATGACGCAGACCGGGTATACCGGTTTTATCCTGAGTAGTTACCGGCCCAAGGCCCCGCTGTTTATTTTTAGTAAAGAGCGAACACTCATCAATCAATTGAGTTTAAGCTGGGGGGTTCGTGCCATATTTTATGCCGAGGAAGAAAGTTTAGATACCATCATTTTTGACCAGGTGAATATATTAAAAGAAAGGGGCTTTATTAAAACCTCGGATGTAATAGTGAGTACCGGTAGCACGCCTACTAAACTTCATCTGCCTACAAATACAATAAAAATTACAGTGGTGGTGTAACCAGGGTTCGGACTGAGGGAGGCGTCTAAGGCTCCGACTGTATAAATTTCAGTAAATTTCGTTTTGCCTGGTTTTTAATTTTTCGCTGAAAAATTGAATTCCATCCTAATAATTCGCCTGTTAAGCCCAGGGCCTGCTTACTCCAGGCATGCAAACTGAAGGCATCGCTGTGTTCAATAATTTTTCCATCGGCGAAACGCATATTGGCCCTTACTTTATTTACTACCTTCCTCCCTGTTTTTGAAAATGTATAGGTAGCTACCCAGTCGCAGGTACAATATTCGTCATCTAACGCGGTGATATTATCATAAGTCAAAGAAAAATCCCTTGCGTTTTTACAAAGCATCTCCCACATGTATTTTGCTTCATCTCCTTTAAGCAGTTCAAAAACAGGGTCAAAAAAAACTATATCATCACTATAACAATTGTTCATGCGTAAATAGTCAAGTTTTTGAAAAGCAGTATAAAAATTACTGATCAATTCTTTATTGGTATCCATTTTAATACTGGTTTAGTTTCATTAAATTTATCTTTTAAAATAATCATATATGATAAGATATTCTCTTTTCCTTGCATTTTTCCTTTCCCGTATTGCAGTATTGGCTCAAAATGCCGACCGCACCTGGTTTCTAAACAATTATACAAAAATTGAACGACAAATACCCATGCGGGATGGTGTTAAATTATTCACTTCTATTTATATCCCCAAAGACAAATCAGAAAAACATCCTTTCCTGATAACCCGTACCCCTTATTCATGTTCGCCTTACGGAGAAGATAAATTTGCACCACTGTGGAACGATTACCAGATGGCTTATGCGAAAGAAAATTATATACTGGTAACGCAGGATGTACGGGGGCGTTATATGAGTGAGGGAGAATTTATGGATGTTCGCCCGTTTATTAAAGATAAAAAGACAGTGAAGGATATCGATGAAGCAAGCGATACTTATGATGCCATTGACTGGCTTATAAAAAATATTGATGACAACAACGGAAACGTTGGAGCGGTAGGCATTTCCTATCCTGGCTTTTATGCTACAGAAGCTGCATTGAGCGGCCATCCTGCGTTAAAAGCAGTTAGTCCGCAAGCCCCGGTAACCGACTGGTTTATAGGAGATGATTTTCATCACAATGGTGTATTTTTTGCCATGGATGGATTTTCCTTCTATTCCACATTTGGCAAACCTCATCCCAAACCCACTATGAATTATGGCAGGGGATTCATTACGCCTATAAAAGACAATTATAAATTTTATTTGCAAACCGGCGCTGTAAAAAATTTAGCCGCCCTCATAGGGGATAGCATTAAATTTTGGCACGAACTATACCGTCACCCTAACTATGACGAATGGTGGAAGGCAAGAAATGCCCGGGCAGGATTGTATAATGTAAAACCGGCCATGCTTTGGGTGGGGGGATTGTTTGATGCAGAGGATTGCTGGGGCGCCTGGAATTCGTACAAAGCCTGTGAAAAGCAAAGTTCCCAAACCAATAGCAAAATTGTAATGGGCCCCTGGTACCATGGCCAGTGGAGCCGTGAAGGGAGCTTTTTGGGCAATATTCGTTTTGCCTCCAATACCTCAGCCTGGTACCAGCAAAATTATGAGATCCCGTTTTTTAATTATTACCTGAAAGGAAAGGGTAATGCAGACGCTATTGCTGAAGCAAATATATTTTTCACCGGCGAAAACAACTGGAAAAAATTAGCGAGCTGGCCACCACAAAATGTGGAATACAAACCCCTTTATATCCAGGCTGATGACAAATTATCTTTTGAAAAGACAGTTTCAAAAACAGCAGCAGGTAGTACAAAAATGGGTACACCCAACTTTAGTGAATATATCAGCGACCCATTCCATCCTGTTCCATATACTGAAGATGTACACAACCGCCGGACAAGGGAATATATGACAGACGATCAGCGCTTTGCCTCCAGGAGGCCTGATGTACTTACATTTGAAACTCCTGTACTGGAGGAGGAGCTTAGTTTGGCCGGCCCGTTGATTGCCGAACTGGTAACGAGCATCAGTACCACCGATGCTGACTTTGTGGTTAAACTGATCGATGTCTTCCCGGATGATTTCCAATACGATACTGTTATAAAAGGTAGTGACAATGATTACCCGATGGGTGGTTATCAAATGCTGGTAAGGGCCGAGATCATGAGGGGTAAATTCAGGAATAGTTTTGAGAAACCCGAACCATTTGTACCCAACAAGATCACCACGGTAAAGTATGAATTGCCCGATATAGCGCATACTTTTAAAAAAGGGCACCGGCTAATGATACAGGTACAAAGCACCTGGTTTCCGCTTGCAGACAGGAACCCGCAAAAGTTTATGAATATTTATACTGCCGATGACAATGATTTTCAAAAATCGCTTATCCGGATTTATCATAGTGGCATCAATCAAACAAAGTTTATTTTACCTGTTTTGAAGTAGCAGGCAAATCTGGCGGTAAATACATCGTTGTAAACACCCGATACAAGCTCCGGCCCGGTAAAACTTTCAGGTATGGGCAAAAAAAAGGGCCAGAATAGAAATTCAGCCCGTTTTAAATCCAATATCCTATGAAAAACCAAAGTATTAACGCCGGTTTGCTGATCATATTGTGATAAGCGTTAAATTAATTAGTTTATTTTTTGTGTAGGGGGTTCAGTTTAAGCAAATGGTACGGACTAAAATATTCTATTGCAAATATCTGTGATGCGGTCCATCCATCTGCAATTTCGCCGTACCAGCGATACAATTTAAAATAGTTTCCTAATCCGGGAAGGTATTCATGGGAAATTAGGCCGTAATGACGGTCGGTATTGCATTATCATCAATTAAAGTGACCTTAATAATCCACCATCTATCGGTATATTGGCTCCTGTAATATAAGATGAAAAGCCTGATGCCAGGAATGCCACCAAATAGCCGAATTCTTCAGGAACACCAAGCCTGCCGATGGGTATTTCCATTATCATTTTATTTTTTAATTCGGGGAGTGGGATACCTTTATTTTCTGATTGTACCCGGTAAATCTCGTTTAGCCTTTCTGTATCAAAATAGCCGGTAAGGATATTGTTAACCGTTATGCCCAACGGTGCAATTTCCCTTGCAAGCGTTTTTGACCAGCTTAATACGGCAGAACGTATGCTGTTGGATAATACGAGATTTTGTAATGGTTCTTTAACCGTTATGGAAGAAAGGTTAATAATCCGACCATATTTCGCGGCACGCATTCCCGTCAAGGCCTCCATTGTAAGAAAGCAAACCGTTTTGAAAAGGAGGTCAAATGAGCGCTGGTAATCGTCAATTGTTTTATCTAACACACCACCGGGGGCAGGCCCATTGGTATTGTTGACCAGGATATCCACCTGCCTGTTTTTGAACCATGCGGCTATTGTAATCTGGAATTCCTCAAAATTAGCATAATCCACCACCAGGTAATTGTGTTGCTGGCCAAAACTGGCAGGCAATTCTGCCAGCGCAATTTTTAACCGTTCTTCGTTTCTGGCCATTAGCGTTACTTCAGCGCCGCATTGCGCTAACTGAATGGCAATGGCTTTACCCAGGCCCCTGCTGCTGCCGCCAACCAACGCCCTTTTTCCTTTGAGTGAAATTTCCATGTTCTTTTATTTATAATCTTGCCCTGCAGGATCGTGCCATAAATATACCGCTTACCTTGCATTAAATCATTTACCAAATGGATATGAACGTTCTCTTATTCGCTGCAGGATTGGTCATCGGCCTGCTCATAGCATTTGCAATTGTGGCAGCTACCAGGCAGCAACTGATTTCAGTAAAAGAAAGATTGGTGCAGCAGCAACAGGTGATTGAGCTTTTGGAACAGGACAAATTGCAACAACAAAAACAAAAAGAAGATTTAATGAGCCGCGCCACACAGGCAGAAGGGGCCAATAAATTTTTACAGCAGGAATCTGAGTATTACCACCAGTTACAACAGCAACACCTGGCTATTCAAAAACAATTTGCCATCCTGCAAACACAATTAGAAACGGCGCATGAAAAACTAAGCTCCCAAAAGCAGGAACTGGAATCAATCGGTGAAAAATTCCGCTTTGAATTCCGTAACCTTGCCCAGAGCATTTTAGATGAAAAAACTGCCAAATTCACGCAGGTAAATGAAGAAAAAATGAAGGCAATACTGGATCCGCTGAAAACGGAATTGATTGACTTTAAGAAAAAAGTAGATGATACCTACGACAAAGAAAGCAAGGAGCGATTTACATTGGGTAAAGAAGTACAAAGGCTGATTGAAATGAGCCAGCTGGTGAGCCAGGAAGCCAACAACCTCACCACCGCATTGAAGGGTAATAATAAACAACAGGGCAACTGGGGCGAGATGATCCTGGAAAGCATTTTGACCTGGAGCGGGCTTACAAAGGGAAGAGAATACCTGGCCCAGGAGTTTATACGCGACAATGCGGGCAATATTATTAAAGATGAAAATGGAAAAGGGCTTCAGCCCGATATCACTGTAATTTATCCTGACCAGCGAAAGGTTATCATTGACTCCAAAGTATCATTGGTGGCCTGGGAACAATATGTTTCGGAAGATAACACAGCGGCACAAAGACAGTTTCTGAAAGATCATGTACAATCTATCCGCAACCATATAGATGGACTGAGCAGGAAGAATTATCCTCTCTACGCCCAGGCCCTGGATTATGTATTGCTGTTTATCCCGGTTGAGCCTGCATTGCTGGAAGCAGTAAAAACAGATCTGCAATTATGGAAATACGCCTATGATAAACGGATCATGTTAGTGAGCGCTACTAACCTGCTTGCCGTATTAAAGATTATTGCAGACCTGTGGCGCGTAGAGCAACAAAACCGGCATGCCATTGAAATAGCAGACAAAGCCGGCGCACTGTATGATAAGTTTGTGGGTTTTATAGAAAATTTTGAACTGGTAGGCAAAAAATTGCAGGATGCCCGGCAATCTTACGATACCGCGTTCAGCCAGTTAGGCACGGGACGGGGAAACATGATCGGCAAAATCGAAGAATTAAAAAAGATGGGCGCCAACGCCAATAAACAATTAGCCGCTAAAATTTTGCCGCCGCTTACAAATGAGGAATAATATGCAATCGTATATCGTTAAATTTACAGGTCTGTTTCATTATAAATTTAGATCCCTATTTTAAGATGAGCAATATAACCATAGCTAAACCACAGGTAGAAATTGACGATGCATTAAAGGAACTGGTAGCTCAGCAAACAGAAGAATGCACCATTGTTCATTGCCGCTATTTTACAGATGAACCCGCAGGGGTGCGTATCTGGCCGAGTACTTTTTTAGTGGAGGACCGGGGCAGGCGATGTAAACTGATTAAAAATTTCAATATTTCCATTATGCCCCAATGGACCTACCATATTATTGAAAATGAATTCATCCGTTTTACACTGGTATTTGAAGCGCTGGGCAGGGAATGTCTTTTTTTTCACTTATTGGAAGACATACCACAACCCTTTGGATTTTACACCAAAAAGGTATTGAAGAACAGCAGCGGAGTATATACGGTAGAAGTGTTTTGTTCGTAAAAAACTGAATCATGTACAAAACAAAGGCATAATTAAAATAATAAAATGCAAGCGGGTGGGCTGCCTTAATCGCTGTAGCAAAAATAACCCGCCTGCTTTCCGTCTCTGTCCTAAGCTCTTTAAAAAGATTTTTAAATAACTACACATAAAATAATGCTGTCAACCCTATAACAAAAAGGTGGAATACTGCAATTACATATTTAAACGGCATCTTAGCCTTTTTAATTAAAACAAAACTTGATCTTTTACATTTTTTTTTACTAATTTCCCCCCCAAACAACATTAAACAGCGCATATCAATCATGTTCCTGATCCGCCAATTTTTCTGTTATCTTAATTTAATACATCAAAAATGAATACCGTAATTGTTCCTGTTGACTTTTCACTTTCCTCCTTCCACACCGCCCATTATGCAGCCCGGTTATTAGTAGGCCATCATGGGGTAAATATGCTGCTGTATCATGGTTATTCAAAAAACGCCGAGGAAGCGGCTGCAATACAAAGTCTTGAAGTGTTGAAAAACGAATTATTAGCTGATCACATTGTACACATAGATATACTGGCCCATAAAGATGATGATTTTGTGCAGGGTTTGGAAAGAGTGGTAAGGCACCGTAAAGCAGACCTGGTGATCATGGGATTCACTGGCAAAACAGGTTTGGCACAGGCCCTCTTTAGTACCAATACCATAAAAATGGTTGAGTCCAAAGTTTGCCCGATTTTGATCGTTCCTGAAAAAGGCTCCTTTAGCGAAATCAAAAATGTAATGCTTACCTCCGACTTTAAAGATACTGTCAAAACCACACCTTCCGCCCCTATCAAAGATTTCCTAAGCGTATTCAACCCAAAGCTGCACATTGTAAATGTTGACAAGAACCATTATATCTCCCTCACCGATAATTATGAAAAGGAGAAGCAGCACCTCGCCAAAATGTTTGAAAACTATAACCCTGAGTTTTATTTTATGCGGTTGTATGATGTAAATGAAGCGCTTAATCTTTTTGCCAAAGACCAGGATATTGACCTCATCATCCTTATCCGGAGAGATGAATCATTTATAGAAAGGCTGTTCAAAACCAGCACCACCAAAGCAATAGCCAACCAAAGCAAAGTGCCCATATTGGTGATGCATGAATAATCCATTCCGCAAAAATTGAAAGCGCCATGAAAACCGGGCTCATTATTTTTATACGGAATCCGGTTGCCGGTAAAGTAAAAACAAGGATCGCCAAAACGATGGGTGATGAAAAAGCGCTTCTCATTTATAATCAATTACTGGCGCATACCCGCCGTGTTACGCTGGATCTTCACTGTGACAAGTTTTTATATTATTCTGATCGGGCCGACCAAAATGATATTTGGGAAAATGACCGGTTTCATAAAAAAGTACAGCATCCCGGTGATCTGGGTCTTCGGATGTCGAATGCTTTCAACGAACTTTTTAAGGAGGGCTATAACAAGCTGCTCATAATTGGAAGTGATTGCATTGAATTAAATGAGTTGATTATCAACAATGCTTTTGAAACGCTGAATAATTGCCAGGTTGTTATCGGCCCTTCTTCAGATGGCGGTTATTATTTACTGGGAATGACCACCTATTTTCCCGGTCTCTTTTTAAATAAAGAATGGGGTATGGCATCTGTTTTAAAAGATACTTTACAGGACCTGGCCAATTTAAATATAAGCGTAGAAGAATTAGTGATGCTGAATGATATAGATGAAGAAAAGGATCTCCCGGATTCACTGCTTAATCTGTCCTTATCCAAACAAAAATTTTAATTTGTTGGTTCGCCTGCCTACCGCAGCCTTTATTATTCAATAGTTGTTTTTTGATTCTTTCAATCTGATGTTGGTGTTTTTAAGTATATATGGGCTAACCGGATACAAAAAAAATATCATGAAAAAAATAATTTTTATACTGTGTACTTCCGTTTGGATGAGTGCCTGCACAAGCGGGCAGACAAATACCAGTGTTGCTCCTTCCCATGAAAAATGGTCGGCATTGTTGCAAAAATATGTTAGCAGTACCGGAAAGGTTAATTATAAGGGAATAAAGGCGGATAAAGCAAAACTGGACGAATACCTGGCCCTGTTAAGTAAACAAAAACCCGGAAAAAACTGGACCAGGAATGAAACGCTTGCTTTTTGGATCAATGCTTACAACGCTTATACAGTAAAGCTTATAACAGATAATTACCCTGTAAAAAGCATTAAAGATCTTAATCCCACCATTTCAGTTATTTTTGTAAGTACAGTGTGGGATAAAAAGTTTTTTTCGATTGGGGGCGAAAAGATGAGCCTTAATAATATCGAGCACGGCATTCTTAGAAAGATGAATGAACCCAGGATGCACTTTACCATCGTATGCGCTTCTGTTAGCTGCCCGAAACTATTGAATACTGCTTATGAAGCAGCCACCCTGGAAAATCAATTCAATAAAGCCGCAAAGGATTTTTTGGCTGATAATACCAAAAACCAGGTAAATGCCGGTAGTCCAAAACTTTCCAAAATTTTTGATTGGTTCGGAGGGGATTTTAAGGTAAATGGCCAGTCAAAAATTGAATTCATTAACCGGTTTACTACCGTGAAAATTGATAAAAATGCAGGGATTAGTTACCTTGATTATAATTGGAACCTGAATGAATAAGATAAATGAACATATCATAATCATTGGGAATGGTATATCCGGGATAACAGCCGCCAGGGAAGTCAGGAAACAGGGCGGCCAGGCCATTACGGTAATTTCCGCGGAGACTGACTATTTTTTTTCAAGAACAGCCCTGATGTATGTTTATATGGGTCACATGAAATTTGAGCATACACAACCCTATGAAAATTTCTTCTGGCAAAAAAACAATATCCAGCTTATTAAAGCGCTGGTACAAAAAGTAGATACGGCGTCAAAAAAAATACAGTTGGACAGGGGCGATTGGCTGGCGTATGATAAATTAGTGATTGCCACCGGCTCCAGGCCCAATAAGTTTGGATGGCCCGGACAGGATCTGAAAGGCGTGATGGGAATGTATTCCAAGCAGGATCTTGAATACCTTGAACAAAGCACAAAAAATTGTAAGCGGGCGGTTATTGTGGGAGGCGGATTGATCGGAATTGAAATGGCAGAAATGCTCCATTCCAGAAAGATCGCGGTTACTCTATTGGTGAGGGAAGCAGGTTTTTGGGGAAATATTTTACCCCCCTCCGAATCGGCAATGATTGGCCGTCACATAAAAGAGCATCATATTGACCTGAGATTGTCCACCGGGCTTATAGAAATCCTTTCCGACCGGGATGGCAGTGCCAGGGCAGTTGTTACGGATAAGGGTGAAACGATTGACTGCCAGGTGGTGGGGCTTGCAGCGGGCGTTACACCCAATATTGATTTTCTCAAAGGTTCAGGAATTGAACTGGGCAAAGGCGTTAAAGTAAACCGGTACCTCGAAACCAATATTGAAAATGTATATGCTATCGGCGATTGTGCAGAACAACAGGAAGCTATTGATTTACGTAAACCGGTAGAAGCCGTTTGGTACACCGGCAGGATAATGGGAGAAACACTGGCGCGGACCCTTTGTGGAAAAAGAACAGCGTACGATCCCGGCCCCTGGTTTAACTCTGCAAAATTCTTCGACATCGAATACCAGACATATGGCTGGGTTTGGGCAAAGCCCCGCGAATATGAAAACCAGTTTTACTGGGAACATCCAAAGGGTAAAAAAGCTATCCGGATCTCCTATCATAAAGAAACAAAGGCTTTTTTGGGCATCAATTGCCTAGGTATCAGGATGCGCCACGAATTTTTTGATACCGTATTAAACAATCAGCTTTCAGTTGATAATGTTATCAGCAATCTTAAAAAGGCGAATTTCGATCCGGAATTGTTTACTACTTATGAAAAGGAGATCAAAACGGCTTTTGAAAAAGATCACTCCAACTTAATACCCACTAACAATGGATAAAAAAATCATAAGTCTTTCGCTGGCCAACCCTGAGCCGGTTAACATGAATGGTGTTCAAAAACTATCTGTAGGCATTGGGTTTGCCGGTCTCTTTATTTTTGTGTTGGCTTTACTCAATATTAATTTTCCTTATAAAGCCGGCTGGCTATATGGATCAATTGTTTTTATTCTTGCGGGAATAATTATTTACTCCATCAGCACTTATAAAAAATTGCCCGAAGGCATCCAAAACAATGGTGTTTATTTTAAAAGTATTTCAAGCAAAGGCTTGTGGGGTTGGGTAACCGGAATTGTTTTAACAGCATTGTATATCTTTCTTTACTGGTATCCCGAATACTTGGGGATGGGTAAGGATGGAACTGCCAACAAAGGGCTCGTTGGTTTTTTTGATCCCTTGAGTTATTTTTTAAATGGCCATGCAGCAACCCAGTGGTTTGTGTATGGAACGTTGTACACGATGGCAATTGTAGGTTTTGGCTATAAATTCATTTTAAAATACCGGCACAACAAGTACCAGTTGGTAAGAACTATTTCGGTAATGTTTTTTCAACTGGGCTTTGCGTTTTTAATCCCGGAGATCCTGGCAAAATTAAATCCTACGCTACCCTATTTTTCAAAAGACATCAAAAACATGTGGCCGCTCAATTATTATTTTTTTGAGGACTGGCATTTGAAGGGCATGCTGGGCGGTGGTAACCTGGGAATGTTTATGCTCCTTTTCGGTTTGGCGATGATCTTTATCATCTCGCCCATCCTCACTTATTTTTACGGCAAACGCTGGTACTGCAGTTGGGTTTGCGGGTGTGGCGGACTGGCTGAAACAGCGGGTGACCCTTTCCGGCACCTTTCCACTAAAAAACTCGGGGCCTGGAAATTTGAACGCTGGTGTATCCATTTTGTTTTAGTGTTTATTGTACTCACTACGATCGCAGTTTTGTATACATTTTTAGGCGACCCGGCAAACAAGGTTCTAATAACAAGAAACCAGTTTACTCTGGGAGTAATTATCTTTCTTTCAGTGGTGATTGCCGCTATTTTTATTTTCAGGAGAAAGCAACTTGATACCGATTCAAAATTTACACTGGCATCATTAGGCATTATAGTGGTGGGCGTTATTTTGATCAATTTTTTATCCGGGCAAAACAATATCCTGTTCATTGACAGCTACCAGTTTCGTTCCTGGTATGGTTTTGCCATCGGGTCGGCATTTAGCGGCGTAATTGGCGTAGGTTTTTATCCGCTGATGGGCAGCAGGGTATGGTGCCGTTTTGGTTGCCCGATGGCGGCGATCCTTGGCCTGCAACAAAAACTTTTTTCCAGGTTCCGCATCACTACCAACGGTGGCCAGTGTATCTCCTGCGGCAATTGTTCTACCTACTGTGAAATGGGCATTGACGTAAGGGCCTATGCGCAGAAAGGAGAAAACATTGTAAGGTCTTCCTGTGTAGGTTGTGGTATATGCGCCGCTGTTTGTCCAAGGGGGGTATTGAAACTGGAGAATGGCGATGAAAAAAGCAGGTTTGATTATAGTCCCATCCTGATAGAAAAAGACAATATTAAAGTGTCGGGTTAATTTAGAACATGAGCATAGTTATGGAGATATTAGTGATACTGGTGGTTGTTCTTTATACTACATCCCTCCTATTTATATTTTTATATAGCATTACCCAGGTCGATTTATTGTTCACGTATTTGTTTCACAAAAAAAAATACAGGGCGGCGCAACAGCCCTTACAACATTTTGTTTCACTTCCAATAGTAACGGTACAATTACCGGTTTTTAATGAGAAGTATGTTGTGCAAAGACTGATTGATTGTGTTGCGGATTTAGATTATCCAACGGACAAATTGGAAATACAGGTATTGGATGACTCTACAGATGAAACCGTACAGATCATTGCCGATAAAGTGGCGCAATTAAAAGGCATCATAAACATCCGGCATATCCGCCGGGCAAACCGGAGTGGTTATAAAGCCGGAGCCCTCAAAGAAGGTTTGGCGACAGCCGGTGGCGAACTGGTTGCTATATTTGATGCAGATTTTTTACCGGCAAAAAATTTCCTGCAAAAAACTGTGCCGCATTTTATGGATGCACAGGTAGGAATGGTGCAAACAAAATGGGCCTGGATCAATAAAAGCTATTCAATGCTTACAAAGGTGCAGGCTTTTGCGCTGGACGCCCATTTTTCAATTGAACAGGTAGGCCGAAACATCAACAATGGTTTTATTAATTTTAATGGCACGGCGGGTGTATGGCGAAAATCATGTATACTCGATGCAGGTAACTGGCAGGCAGACACGCTAACCGAAGATCTTGACCTGAGTTACCGGGCGCAATTAAAAGACTGGAAATTTGTTTACCTCGAAGAAGTAGGTTCACCCTCCGAATTACCCCCGGTGATGAGCGCTGTAAAAACCCAGCAATACAGGTGGAACAAAGGCGGCGCTGAAACCGCCCGGAAGCACCTGTGGAAAGTAATTTCCGCTCACAAACCATTACTGGTGAAATGGCATGCCATCATGCATTTACTGACCAGCGGAATTTTTTTATCGGCGCTTACCTGTGCTATATGCAGTGTACCGATTTTACTGATAAAACAGTTTTACCCTGCCTTCACCCACCTGTTCACCCTTGCTAACTATTGCTTTGCCGGCTTTTTGATCCTGGGGGCAACCTACCTTTTGACCGCTACCATACAAAATAAAAACAAGTGGAACGGCGTGTGGGTGTTTTGTCAAACAATGCCTGCATTCCTTTTGCTGTCCCTGGGATTATCACTGCACAATGGCATTGCGGTGTTGGAAGGCTATGCAGGCAAAAGAACACCCTTTGTAAGAACACCCAAATTCAACATGACCGGTCAGGAGAATACATGGTTCGAAAATCAATACATAAATAATGGAACCAATCGATTAACGATTGCCGAGACCTTGATGATGCTCTATTTTTCGGGAGGTGTTTTTCTGGCATTTCAATTAAATGATTTTACAATTTTACCCTTTCATATTTTATTGATATCAGGGTACGGCCTGGTAGTATACTATAGCATAAAAGGATGAGGAAAAAGAAATTAACCACCGCCAAAAGCAGCCCCGAAAGGGGCGAAATACAACGGCAATGGGCCGCATCCATTGCTGGTATTGTACCATAGCATAAGAGCATGAGGAAAAAGAATAAACCACTACCGAAAGCAGCCCTGAAAGGGCGCAATACGAAAGCAATGGGTGCAGCCCATTGCCAATAAATCAGCGATCATAAATATTTATAACCCTTTCATCCCAAATTTCCACAAACACAATTACCCCCAATACAATATACTCCAAAGCTGTTACCCATAAAATTTCATGATAAGGGGTTTGCAAATAAGTGCTGTACGTGAGCATCACCAAAGCCGACCAGGCGAATGCAAACCGGCGAACGGTAAATACGGATAGCGCTACCAAAAGAGTTATGTACCATGGATGAACAATCAAACTGAATAAATAATAAACCAGTAAAGTAAACAAAAGCCGCTCAAAAAGCATTGCAGGTGTTTGTATCTTTTTATACCATGCGATGCGCAGGATAAAAACAAAAGCTACCACCGGTAATATCATACCAATAATATAAATAAGATTGAAACCGGTGATATCATACCCTATCCAGCGAAGTAGATAGTAAATACTGGCATTGAACTCAAATTTTTGAAAATAATAACCAAGGCTCTCCAGAATATGCTGAAGAAAGGCCGCATCCATAAAAGGTATAAAGCTAACCGTTAGTGTTATCAATGTTATTAAACTAAACACAATACCCTTCCTGGTGCCAATAAAGGATATAACAGCAGGGATAAAAATAAGTGGCAACAGTTTAGTGGAAACAGCTAGTCCTAAAAACACGGCCGACAGTAAATATTGCTGTTTGATAAGTAGGTAAAAAGAAAGCGCCAGGAAAAAAATCATAAATACTTCGCCATGCAGGTTGCCGCTAAGTTCAATAACTACCAGGGGGTTGAGCGCATACAATAAAACCCTTTGGCGGGGTAATTTAAAATGATCCAGCATTTTTATCGTTATATAAACAGTACCCGCTTCGGCCAGCAGGGCAAGTATCCTGAAAATCACCAGGTCGTTCAATAGATGATACCCGACTGATTTTACACTAACAAAAAAAACGAATTGGAGTACGGGTGGATAGGGAGAAAAATAGGGCAGCGAATTCATATTTGCCTTTAATTCCAGCAGGAACTCGGGCAATACCCTGCCATTTACTATATTGATTGAACCCGGTACACCGAGGTAGGGATTAATTCCATTATTAGTTAAAACCCCGTCCCAGATAAAACGAAAATAATCATCCGACAAGGAAGGAAAAGCGAACAAGAAAATTAACCTGGATAAAAACGCCAACAGTAATAATTCCTTAAAATGATCTTGTGAAAAATCCTTTGCCGTCATCAACATAAACAATACAAAAAGCACCGTCACCATCACGATAAAAATTGCAAAGGAAGTACGGGGAATAACGTAAGCGATCACTGAATAACAAAGCATTGCCATGAGGGCAATCAACATAAACAAGCCATAATTTTTTTTTGCGCCCACCTTCATTACATATATTTAAAGATGGTGTACAGAATTTTATACCCTGCCAAAACAGTTCCTTTTATTGTTCCGCTTATTTTGGATACCCCTACCCGTTTCCTATATTTAACGGGCACTTCAATGCACTTCAGTTTTTGTTTGGCGGCTTTTAATTGCATTTCAACGGTCCAGCCATAAGTGGTATCCTGCATTTTCAGTGCTAGCAGTTTGTCAAATTTTACTGCGCGAAAAGGTCCCAGGTCGCTAAACTTTACCTTATAAATGTATCGCAATAAAGTAGTGGCCAGCCAGGTGCCAAATACCTGGGGGATGGTCATGGAGCCTTTTTCTTTATTGCCCAATGCCCTTGAGCCGATCACAAGGTCGGCGGTACCATTGATAATGGGATCCAATATTTCAAATGCTTCCTCAGGATAATCTGAAAAATCCGCGTCTATAAATAAAACAATACCGGGTGGTGTTGATTTCGCACATAAATATTCAATACCTTTTAAACAGGCATATCCATATCCCTGTCTTGGTTCCTGCAATACTGTAGCCCCCGCTGCTATTGCATGGGCTGTGGTAGCATCCCTTGAATTGTTATTTACCACTACAATTTCTCTCAGTAAATGCAGGGGCAATGCCTGCACAACTTTTGCAATGGCGTCTTCTTCATTATAAGCCGGGATAATTACATCCGTTATCATATTTTTATTTAGTCATTTTTCTAAATAGGGTCGCCAACCTTTGTAAATTTTCTATAAACAACCGTCACCTCCTGAAGGTTGGCAACCCTAAGCTGCAATTTGAAATGCTCCTTGCTGAAAGTCATTAGCAATAGTTATTAAAATTAGCGTTTATACTTTTGAAACAAATATTGGTTATATATTTAAGCTCATTCATTAGTACTTTTATATGGTTTTATTAAAGCCGCAACAAATGAAAAACACAATCAGCCAGCTTTTCAACATTTGCTTTTTTTTATTGGTGCTCTCCTGCAATAATGAAACCGCTGATGTTAACAATAATGAAAATAGTAACCCCCACGGACCAATACTGGCCGCAAAAAAGCCACAGTACCATCTCACCGGTGAATGGAAAAAATACTGGCATGATGGTAATGCTGAAATTACAACTTACCGGCTGAAGCAATCCCGTTATGGAGAAATTCACGAAGGGAACTTTACCAATATTTTTGTAACGGAAGATTTTTCAAAGTTGGCACAGGTTAAGCTGGACGATCCTTCTGCTGCCGGTTCAGATAAAATAAGTATCCTGAAATTAAATCAGGCAGTAAAATTTGTAACCGGTATTTATCCTTACTCTTTGATGCTAAGTGTATTTTCACCGGTTGATATCAATAACTATCCCCATGCTATAAAAATAACCGCCTCTGCACAGGAATGGTGTGGCATTGCTTTCTTTCAGTTGAACAACAGGAATAACCGGTACCTGATTGAACAGCGATCTTATTTTGAAAATGAAAGCGACCAGGATATTTCAATGGAGCCGGTAATACTGGAAGATGAGTGCTGGAATATCATCAGGATGGATCCTTTAGAATTACCACAGGGTGATCACCTGGTGCTGCCGGGAGCTTTGTACCTGCGTCTTTCGCACAAAAAGATAAGTGCTGTGAGGGCAAAATTAACCCTGGTAACCAATGATTCAAATTATATTTATACCGCGGCATTTGCATCCCTAAACCGCAGGTTAAATATTACCATTGAAAAGAAATTTCCCTATAAAATTCTTGAATGGGATGACAGTTTTCCCGGAACCGATGGAAAACTACTTACCAGTTCCGCCACCTTAAATAAAACAATGCGCATCGCCTATTGGAAAAAACATAATACTACTGATAAAAAAATAAGGGCCGAACTTGGCCTGCCTATAGATACCCAATGATGGGTTTTCCAATCATTCCATAAAAAATCCCTGATAGGTACTTGATAGTGATCATTCGCTGGTGGTAGGATCAATGATGGTTGTTACCTTGCTGATAACATTTGCGGGTATCCCTCCCTGCCGGGCATGTTCCTGGATCAATTCTTTATTGGATGCGATATATACAGAATAAATTTTATCATCAGTGACATAGCTATGCAGCCACTGAATTTCTGAACCCATTTTACTAATTACCTCACAGGATTTTTTTGAAATATCTTTTAATTGTTGCGCCGTGTAATTGCTGGCACCCGGAATATCTCTTTGAATAATATACTTAGGCATGAAAATAATTTTAAAGGATCAAAAGTATCAGATTATCATTTTATTCGTACTCGTAAAATAAGTATTTTAATGGTTGTTTCAAACCAGAATCTCAAAAATCTGAATTATTTATTATGGCAGATGTTCCTCCTGCGATCTCTCGCCGCACCCTTACACCTGAAAAACCGCGATCAATGTAACAATTGCAGGAAAATATTATTATATTCACAACAAACTAAACCTTTTAACTATGGACACAGAAAACATGATGGGCCAGGAATCTTCGCCCGTGGCAATGCCTACATCCGATGAAAAAACAATGGCAATCTTATCCCACATCCTAACTATTGTGGCTTTCTTCATTGCCCCATTAATTATTTATGTGATAAAGAAGGACGATTCTGCATTTGTTGCCGAACATGCAAAGGAGTCACTGAATTTTCAGATTACCATGCTCATTTTATACATCGGCTCGGTTTTTTTAATGTTGGTACTGATTGGTTTTTTACTGATCTGGCTGTTGTCTATTGCCAATTTGGTGCTGGTGATCATTGCCACTATCAAAGCCAGCGAAAATAAGATGTACCGCTATCCGATAAATTTCAGGCTGATCAAATAGTTGTTGCCGGGAAAGGGTGAATAGTGAATGGTCAATAGTGAATCGGCAATATTTCACCATTCACCATTGACCATTCACAAATTAAACTGCTGATTCAATTTTCATAATTGCCCGCCGCCTTATTTCAAATTCCCCAATGCCTCTTTAATTCTTACCCAGGCTCTTTCGATATTGGTCATGCTGTTAGCAAAGGAAAATCGTACGCAATTGGGTTCGCCAAAAGCCTCTCCCATTACTGAAGAAACATGCGCAGTATTAAGTAGATACATCGAAAAATCCGCTGAATTGGTTATTTTAATTTCACCATTCGATTTGCCATAATAATAAGACACATCCGGAAAAATATAAAAAGCCCCGTCTGGCAACGAGCATTTAAAACCAGGAATATCTTTGATCAGTTCCATTACCCTGGCCCTTCTCCTTGTAAATTCTTCCGTCATTTCAAAAGATGGCTTCAGATCGGTTGTAAGTGCTGCCACCCCTGCTTTCTGCGTAATGGAACAGGTACCACTCGTAAATTGCCCCTGTAATTTTTCACAGGCTTTTGCAATATCGGTATTGGCTGCTATATATCCCAGGCGCCAGCCTGTCATAGCGAAACCCTTGCTTAAGCCGTTGATGATAATAACCCTGTCTTTTAAATCGCCGAACTGTGCAATGCTTTCATGCTTACCAACAAAATTGATGTACTCATATATTTCATCGGAAATGATATACAAACCCGGGTATTTCCTAAATACTACCGCCAATGCCTCAAGTTCCTCATGGCTGTACACCGCACCGGATGGGTTACACGGCGAAGAAAAAAGAAATAGTTTTGATTGAGGTGTAATGGCGGCTTCTAATTGTTCAGGCGTTATTTTAAACCCTGTTTCCAAAGAAGTATGCACTTCTACCACTGTCGCCCTGGCTATCTTTACAAGCTCAGAATAGGTTACCCAATAAGGGGTGGGAATAATTACTTCTTCCCCCTCATCCACCACTGCCAGTATCGTATTGGCAAGGCTTTGCTTTGCGCCTGTTGAAGTAACAATATTTTCAGGTTTATAATCCAGGTTATTATCTCTTTTTAACTTGGTACGAATGGCCTCCCTCAGATCAAGGTAACCTGACACTGGTGTATAATGGCTAAAATTATCATGGATAGCTTTTATTGCTGCATCCTTGATATGTTGAGGAGTATCAAAATCGGGCTCCCCCAGGCTAAGGTCAATTACATCAATTCCTTTTGCCCTTAGTTCGCGGCCCAGTTTGGCCATCTTTAAAGTTTCGGGTTCAGAAAAACGGTCCAGTAAAGAAGATAGTTGCATGTAGTATAAATTTGAAGCGCAAAATTAAAAGAAAATGAAGGGCTTTTGGTATTATTGCAAAATAAATTATACGGACGGCTGACCAGGCTGCGGAATGATTTAGGCATAATGGGTATTAAATCAATTCTATTCATTTTATTAAATTAAATCAGGCTAATCATATAAATCAGGTACAATCAGTGGTCAGGACTAGTGGTTGGGAGTATCATAATCAAAAATCAACCCCGACAAATCAGGTATATTTTTCCTTTTTCGCTTTAGTTCATGCTCATAAATTACCTGTCCCAGGTGCTTCATAAAAGGAAGGCCGATGGTTTTATAATCGTATAAGTCGTCATTTAATATCCCGTCCTTGTTGCAATAAATAGTGGCAGATAAAAAGAACTCGATCTTTTTATCGAGGTCAACGATATAAGCTGCATCAGTCAATTGACCGTAAGCATCACCCACTTTATTAAAAATGCGGATATTTTTTGGCAGCGCCCCTTTCTCTGAACCAAATAATAAAAATTTACAATAGGCCGGCCAGTAGTTTACCGTGTCCGCTGAATACGGCGGGAAACTACTTTCAGTGGGTAACTGGCTCATATATTTCAATAAAAAATCCCTGTCTTCCTTAGTAAGGCTAAAACGTTGGGCACCTGGCACTTTATTGGGGAAAACCAGGCTGATCAAAATAATGTGAAGATCCTCCAGGCTGATCCGGTTCTTGGTGGAAAAATCCATTGGTTCATTCACTAATTGACCGGCTTTGTAATATCCCCTTCCTATCGAATCATTCCGTTGCACATATTGGGAAGTATCATATTGCATGGGCTGATCATAAATAATATTGTTTTGTGGGCCTAAAAATTTTAAAGGATTAGTATGCATGTTCTCCTCCCGTGAAAGGGGGATACTAAGCCGGTGCAATACCTGTACGTCTCCATACCCTTTTTTATGCAACTGTTCATTGATGTATTCCCGGCCCAGGAATTCATACAGGCGGTTAAAAGCATCATTATCACTCACCATCAGTATTTTTTTGATGTATTGGGCGATAGTAGGTTTGCCATCGGGGGTGGTAGGATCATTGTACACGGGCGTTTGACCGCTAAATGCCTGTTCTGTGATCATCGTCGTATTCCGGTCCACACCTTTTATTTTTAATTCATTCAACTTTTGAAGCGCCAGCATGCTTACCGGGAACTTCACCGTTGATGCCGGGTAAAAATATCTTGCACCGTTTAAATTAAAATAATAATTTTTTAACGCGGCAATGCCATTGGCCCCTTTATCTATCTGTGTATAAATCAGTTGCACATTCCAGTCCTTCCTTTTTTGGAGAATCGAATCAAAATACTGGGGATATTGTTTCAATAAATCCTCTAAAAATGCGTCTGTCCGGGTACTGTCTACCGGAACAGGAGCCGTGACTACTACCGCGGTATCCACAACAGGAACAGGTACTTTTTTAGTGGTAGCACAGGAAGATAAAAAAACCATAACTAAAAGGAGGAAGGAACCGGGCGGGTTTTTCAAAAACATATAAATTGTTTACGCTGCAAAAATGAAGAAAAATTAAAGAAACTCTACAAAAATAATTTTTGCGGAGCTCAAAATTGTAAAAAGAACGGTTGGCAGACAGGCTTCGGTTTTTCTGAACCCGTAACTGTTTCAATCCACGTAGAACTGGAATGGGAAATTTCGTTTCTACACAAGTTTTAAAAATAACCGGCCCGCTCCTTCAACGAGTTTTTCCCCTATCTTTGCAAACTTCTAAAAAATTAACAAAGTAGCTACTAAAAGTAACCAATTATGAAATTGAAAGGCTTAGTTTGGTTTTTCGCCATTGCTTTAATTTTTATCTCCCTGTGGGAATTGTCGTACACCTGGGTAATACGTAATTATGAAGGTAAGGTTAAAGTACAGGCAGAAAAATTTGTAAGATCGCAATACCCCGGGGTTAAAGGAGAAGATAAAGACCTGCTGGTTAAAAGCAGGATGCAACGTTTACTCGACAGTACAAGGGACAAAAGCATCTACCCGGTGGTGGGTACCACTTATCAAAAGTGTAAAGAAAATGAACTGAAACTTGGTTTGGACCTGCAGGGTGGTATGAGTGTAACCATGGACGTTAGCCTTGAAGGTTTACTCAAATCTATGAGCAATAACCCTAAAGACCCCGGATTGCTAAAAGCCATACAAACAGCCAACGCACAAAAGATCAGCAGCACTACAGATTATATCACCTTGTTTACAGCGGCTTACAAACAACAAAATCCCGGAGCTAAAATGGCCTCCTTATTTGCAGGAGCGGGCAAACAAATAAAAATTACTGACAGTGATGATAAGGTAACAGACCAGATCCGTGTTACCGCTAAAGGCGCTATATTAGAAACTTATAAGATATTAGTAAAACGCATCGACAAATTCGGACTGGCAAGCCCTACTATTAACCTGGATGAAAACAGGGGTGTTATTAACGTAGAACTGGCGGGTATTACTGATAAAGCAAGGGTTAGGAAATTATTGCAGGCCAGTGCCAACCTGCAGTTTTGGGAAGTATATAATATCAGTGAATTAGCGGGTGCCCTGCAAAGCGCAGATAAAGCAGTGAGTGATTATTTGAGCGGCATCAGTGCTACAGATTCAACTAAAAAAACTGCCGCCGATTCAGTTAAACTGGCTGCCAACCAAAATGCATTTTTCAAAGTGATTAATCCTATTGAAGGCCAACAGGATCCCAAAACTGGTAAGACTGTCTTTAGCGCAGCGATTGGTAGTATTGCATTAAAAGATACGGGTGTATTTAATTCATACCTTAACCTCGAAGGATTAAAAAGTAGTTTCCCTGCTGATGTGAAATTTTTGCTCGGAGTAGAAGAAAAAGCCGCGAAGAGCAATCTTCGTTATTATCCTTTGTATGCGATCAAAACTATTCCCGGATCTGACAAAGCGAAGTTAGAAGGTGAAGGTGTGGAAGAATCAAGCCAAAGCTTTGATGACAGGGGCCGGCCATCCATAAAAATGCAAATGACCAGTATAGGCGCCAAAACATGGGCCAGGATGACTGCTGACAATACTAACCGCCCGATTGCGATAGTATTGGATGATATTGTTTATTCGGCTCCCAATGTAAATGGTCCTATTGAAGGGGGCAGTTCTGAAATATCAGGCAGTTTTACTACGGAAGAAGCACAGGATCTTGCGAACATATTAAAATCAGGTAAAACCAATGCCCCGGCAAAAATTGTTGCGGAGCAGATAGTTGGCCCTACGCTTGGTAAAGCTTCTGTAAATGGAGGAATGATGGCTTTTGGAATTGCATTTTTGGTGATATTCAGTTTGATGCTGGTGTATTACAACAATGGTGGCTGGGTTGCCAATATTTCACTCATACTCAACCTGCTGTTTACGATTGGTGTACTAAGTGCGTTGGGTTTTACATTAACGGCGGCGGGTATCGCAGGCCTGGTATTAACCATTGGTATGGCCGTAGACACCAACGTAATTATATTTGAAAGAATCAAGGAGGAACTTACAAAAGGAAAATCATATCCCCAGGCAGTCAACGATGGTTACCGGCGTTCACTCGCTCCCGTTATTGATGCCCACGTTACTACCTTATTAACCGCGATCATCCTGGCCTATTTTGGTTTGGGCCCTGTGTTAGGTTTCGCTACCACCCAGATCATTGGTATCCTGTTGTCATTATTTTGCGGTATACTGATTTCCAGGCTGATCACGGATTTCTGGACCAATAAAAATCGTCACTTTAATTATTTTACCGGTGTTTCCAGGCGTGTTTTTAAACATGCTAAATTTGAATTCATTCAATACAGGAAAGTAGCCTATGGTATTTCTGTGGTGGTATTATTATTAGGCGTAGGTTCATATTTTAATGGCTTTCATTATGGTGTTGAATTTAAAGGCGGGCGCAGCTATACCATCGAATTTCCACAGTCTGTATCCAACGAAGCAGTACAAAATGACCTGCGTAAATCGCTGGAAGGTGATTTCCCTATCATCAAAACAGTTGGCGACAATAAGCATTTAAATATAACTACTTCTTACCTGATCGGTCATGATAATGCAGACGATTCTGTGCAGTTAAAATTGTATGAAGGGTTAAAGAAAGTGTTACCCAACATCAGTTACGATGACTTTTCTAAAAATCATATACAGAGTTCACAAACGATACAGCCCACCATTTCATCTGATCTGAAAGCGGGCGCCATCAAGGCGATCATTTTTGGTATCCTCGCAATCTTTATTTATATCTTTATTCGCTTCCGCGATTGGAGGTATTCGTTGGGAACAATCGTTTCGTTATTACATGATGTATTGGTTACGCTTGCTGTATTTTCTTTCCTGAAAAACGTGGTACCCTTCCCATTAGAAATCGATCAGCATTTTATTGCCGCTATATTAACGGTAATAGGTTTTAGTATGAATGATACGGTAATTGTTTTTGACCGTATCCGTGAGTACAGTAAAGGCTCCAAGGCAAGTGAAAAGGGCAATATCATCAACCGTGCTATCAATGACACCCTGAGCCGTACGGTGATGACCTCGTTAACTGTATTCCTGACCCTGCTGATTTTATTTATTTTTGGCGGTGAAGTTACAAGAGGTTTCGCCTTTGCGATGTTGATTGGTGTGATCACCGGTACCTATTCATCTATTTTTGTAGCTGCACCGATATTGGTTGATTTTGCAAAAGATAAAGCATTGGGTGAAGCCGAATTGATCAGCAGCGATAAGCCTGTGGTGAAAACGGAGAAGGTAGTGGTGAAGAAGGTGTAGATGGCAGATCAGTAAAATAAAGTAAATAAAGTATTACCAATATAAAAAGCCCGTTCAGTTGATGAACGGGCTTTTTTTATTGGTTGACGATTTATCAGATTGAAAACGCTTAACCAGGGTTTTAGCACATCATACCGCAAACGAGGTTCCGCAACCACAGGTTTTGCTTGCATTGGGATTTTTAAATGTAAACCCCCTTGAATTTAATCCCCCCTGCCAGTCTACTTCCATCCCCATTAAATAAATACCATGCGTTTTTTCCATAATGCAGGGTATGCCAGCTATTTCAAAATGCTCATCTTTATCCGTAGGTGCATCAAAACCCAATACATAGGTCATACCACTGCAACCGCCCCCTTTTACACCCAATCTTAAAAGATTTATTTTGTCGAAACCATCTTCCCGCATTAACCTTTTGATCTCTTCTATTGCACTAAGGGTTAAACTAACCGGTATCGCTATTGCTGTTTCCATAAATTTCTTTTATTTCTGCAAAGGTATAAACAATTTAAAACCACTGGCCCCACCTATTTTGCGAAAGAAGGAAATTATTAAAAAGCCCGCCGTATTTTTGTAAAAAAAACATGCTCTTATTTGAAGTTGGATTTGTGGAATTGGAAGGAATGGCAATTGTGATCATATCTGGTTTGGTATTTTATTTAATGACAGAATTGCGCCTCCTGAGAAAGGAGATAAGGGCTAAGCAGCCCCCCACAACTGGTAACAGCCTGTTACCATTGCAGGCATACGAACGGCTTACCCTACTGGCCGACAGGATCGCGTTAAAAAACCTCGTAACCCGTATGCACTCCACCGTTTTATCAGCAACAGAGTTACAGGCCGGACTGGTTGAAACTATCAGGAATGAATATGAGCACAATATCACCCAGCAGATGTATATCAATCCCGAAGTGTGGAAGGCAGTCACCAATATGAAGGAACAAAACATTTTTATCATCAACCAACTGGCAGAGGCTCTACCGCCAAAGGCGAATGCAATGGAGCTAAGCAAACTGATCCTGGAATACGTAGGGAACAATAATGCAGAACTGAGCCCCATTGTACTGGATGCCATACAATATGAGGTAAAGAAATTAATATAGGGCACAGCGATGCGTCAATGGGAAATGGGCAATCAATGTTGTTTAATTTCTCCCTCTCCTATTCCTTTTGAGAGGATAAAAGTGAGGTCAGATAACCAAAAAAAGTATCTCAGCTAAGACGACATTAAATGTACAATCCCCAAACGGCAGAGAAAAATGTACTCTTCTGAAACAATATTTTCTTACAACTTAAATTGCCAGGTAATTAGATAAAACCGCCAGGCTTGCTGATCCCGTTATGAAAAAAAAATTTACCGATTCAGGAATTGAAATAAAGGAAGTATATACGATCAGTGATCTGCCGGTAATAAACTGCGAATTGCCTGGTGAATTTCCTTTTACCCGCGGTGTGCAGACTGATATGTACCGCGGCAAATTATGGACCATGCGGCAATATGCAGGTTTTAGCACCGCTGAGGAAAGTAATAAACGCTATCATTATCTATTATCACAGGGGGTAAACGGATTAAGCGTAGCTTTTGACCTTCCCACACAGATTGGCTACGACAGTGACCATCCTTTATCAGAAGGTGAAGTAGGAAAAGTGGGTGTGGCGATTGATTCACTGGAAGACATGGAAGCTTTGTTCAGGGGTATCCGGCTGGAGGACATCACCACTTCTATGACGATCAATGCAACCGGATTTATTTTATTGGCGTTTTATATTGCACTAGCTAAAAAACAGGGTGCCGACCTGGGTAAAATTTCAGGTACTATTCAAAATGATATTTTAAAAGAATACGCCGCCAGGGGAACCTACATCTATCCTCCCAAACCCTCCATGCGCATCATAACGGATATCTTTGAATGGTGTGCCATCGAGGTGCCCAAATGGAATACCATCTCTATCTCCGGCTACCATATCAGGGAGGCGGGCAGTACCGCAGTGCAGGAAATTGCTTTTACATTAAGTAACGGTAAGGCCTATGTGAAAGCTGCAATGGAAAAAGGAATGGATATCAATGTTTTCGGTAAACGCCTCTCCTTCTTTTTTAATGCGCACAATAACTTATTTGAAGAAGTGGCCAAATTCAGGGCCGCAAGAAAAATGTGGGCCATCATCATGAAAGACCTTGGTGCAACAGATACGAGGGCAATGATGCTGCGCTTTCACACGCAAACAGGAGGGGCAACGCTTACAGCCCAGCAACCCCTGAATAATGTTACCCGTGTAGCGATACAAACCCTTGCCGCTGTATTAGGAGGCACACAAAGTTTACATACCAACGGTTACGATGAAGCGCTTAGCCTGCCTACAGAAGCGGCAGCCGGCATTGCCCTGCGCACCCAGCAAATTGTAGCTTTTGAAAGTGGCGTTCCTGAAACAGCGGATCCGCTGGCCGGTAGTTATTTTATTGAAAGCCTGACCAATGAAGTGGAAACCAATGCTTGGAAATTAATTGCAACCATAGATGCAATGGGGGGCAGCGTAGCAGCAATAGAACAAGGTTTTATGCAGGATGAAATTGCCAGGAGCGCTTACGAATACCAGCGCCAGATTGAAAGTGGCGAAAAGATTATTGTTGGTGTCAACAAATTTCAATCAGATGAAAGCTATACTACTCCCGGATTTAAGATCGACGATAGCATCCGGCAAATTCAAATTGACCAGATCACTGCATTGAAAGCAAAACGAGACCACAATAAAGTACAACAATGTTTGCAGCAAATCAATAACGCAGCTATGGGTACCCTCAACCTGATGCCGTTGGTGGTGGAAGCTGTCGAAAATTATTGTACCCTGGGCGAAATTTCGGATGAACTGAGAAAGGTTTTTGGGGAGTATAAATAAACGTCTTGCAATTTAGCCTTCGCAGGCGAGTCCTGCACAAAAAATATGGAAGAGGAAAAGACCCCGTGCAGAGACTCGCCTCGGAAATCTAATTTGAATAAATTTTTTGCTCCGTATGCGGCGGGTCCTGCCAGAAAATATGGAAGGGGAAAAGACCGGATGCTGACACGCCCGGGAAATGATTATTGGTAAAGGTTGCTTATTTTAAAATTGCAGTTAACTTTTTCTCCAAATCAGGTCCACGCAAATTTTTTCCGATAATTTTTCCGTCGGGCCCTATCAGGAAATTTTGAGGAATACTGGTTATCTGGAATTGTTGTGCTACCGAATTAGACCAAAACTTCAAATCACTTACATGCCCCCAGGTAAGGCCGTCGGCTTTAATTGCATCTATCCATGCTGGTTTTGCCCTATCTAGGGAAACACCGAGTACCGTAAAATTTTTATCCTTGAATTTGTTATAATTGGCTACCACATTGGGGTTCTCCTGGCGGCATGGCCTGCACCAGCTTGCCCAAAAATCTATCAGCACATACTTGCCCCTGTAAGAAGCAAGGCTAACCGGTTTACCGGTTGTATCCTCCTGTGTGAAATCCGCCAATACCGTTCCAATGGCATTTCTCTTTGATTCAGCAATTTGCTGAGCCACATAGTTCCCCATCGGCGTTTTTTTTACTTCGGGCGAAAGCAGGTTGAACAATCCTTCTGTTTTAACCGGTTCATCATTCAACTGGCTATACCTGATCACAGCCAACGGGGCAATAAAAGAACCGCTCTTTTGTTTTACAAAATTTTCCGCTACCTCCAGTGCCCTGGCAATAGCAACAGAATCATATACTGCATTTTCCGCAAACACTTTTTGGTAAGGGGCAAGCGATTGCGACAGCATAGCATAATCAGCATGAGCAGGAGAACCGGTAACTACCGCATTATCAAATGCGCCCTTTTCACCGGCAACCTTAACTTCACTATTATCTAAAAATAAGGTGATATAAGGAGGTTTATTATCAAATATTATAATCTTAAAATCAGGTGTGGTTAGTTTTCCTTTAAATGAAAACGCGTTGCTACTGAGCTTGGTTTCAGATTCCGGAGCTCCGGTCTGCCCGTTCAATAATGCAACGGTGGTTCCATCAGGATACCCTTTTACTTGTCCATTAATAATAAAACCATCCTGGTTTTTAGATGGTACTGTTTTCGCGGGAATAACGGATTTTTTTGCGGGGCTGGCTTTTGCTTTCGATTTGTTTTGAGCAAAGGAAAGGGCAGGCAACAATAAAGCAAAAAGAAAAATTTTCTTCATATTGATCATTTGAGAGCGCAATATAATTTGTTTTGCGGATATAGAATTATGCCAGTATCCCATTTAAGAATTCTTTAGTAGAAAGATCAATACCAGTTGTATCTCCTAAAGCCTTTATATAAGCGCTTCCAATGATGGCGCCGTTTGTATATTCAGCTGCGGAATTAAAAGTCAGTCTGTCTTTTATTCCAAACCCAACCAAAACAGGATTTTTCAGTTTCATATCCTGTAATTTTTTAAAATACGCCACCTGGTCTTCAATGGCCTTATTTTTACCCGTAGTGGAGGAGGAAGAAACGGCATACAAAAAACCACTGGATAGTCCATCAATCTCCCTGGTTCTTGTTTCACTGGTTTCGGGTGTTACCAGGAAAATAAACCGCAGCCGGTGTTTTTCAAAAAATGGTTGGTATTCGGTCTCAAACTCGTACATGGGCAAATCAGGTAAAATGATTCCGTCAACCCCTGATTTTTCAGCCGCCGCACAAAATTTTTCCATCCCAAACTGCAGCACCGGGTTCATGTATCCCATTAAGATGATGGGCAGATGAATATCATTTCTTATATTTTCCAATTGTTCAAATAATACCGGGATGCTCATACCATTTTCAAGTGCAACCATATTGCTTTGTTGAATCACCGGCCCGTCAGCTATCGGGTCGCTATAAGGTATGCCAATTTCAACAATATCTGCCCCGTGGGCCTGTAAGGAAGCCAACACCTCGTGTAAACTATTTAAATGTGGATAACCCGCCGTGCAGTAAACATTTAATACATTATGATGTTTTTGTTTAAATAGCTGGTCAATTCTGTTCATAATGAGTGTTGTGTAGGTTTATTTGTGAATGGTGAATGGGCAATGATGAAAACCGGATGGATTATGATGAACGGGTAAATAATTTTTATTGGCCATTTCGTGAATGCCCGCCAGCCTGAATATTCTTAGGACGCAGAATGATACAAATTTTACAATTGCCATTGCCAATCACCTTTTGCTTATTGACCATTAAGTATTTCCTTTTGCCCATTCACCATTCACCATTCACCCTTCACCTTATAACCAATTCCATTTTAATATCGGATCTTTTGTAAACAGATCCCGTACCCGGTACTTCCGTAAAACCATATTTTTTATAGAGGTGTATAGCAGGTTCCAGTTTGGTATTTGAATACAATATAATTTTATCGATGTTCAACTCTCTGGCTTTGGCTATGCAAAATTCTATCATCCGGTTACCAATCTTTCTTCCCTGGTATTCTTCGGCTACCGCCATTTTTGATAATTCATACACCTTGTCCGATTCTTTTAATAAAGCGAAAGTGCCCGCAATGGCTTTGTTGATGGTTGCGAAAAATATGAACCCGCCTTTATCAATAAAAAATTGTTTCGGGTTGCCCAACATCTCGTGATCCACGGGCTCTACCACAAAAAACTTTTCTAACCAGTAGGTATTCAGCCGGGTAAAATGCCCCGCCAACGCCTCGCTGAACGGAATGATTTCGATATTTGATGGCATATATTTCACTTTAAATATTTCATATAGGTGGCAAGATCTTTGTCGCCCCTCCCACTCAGGCAAACCACCACCACATCATTTTTTTCAAAATGCATTTCATTTAAAACAGAAAATGCGTGTGCCGTTTCCAATGCAGGGATGATGCCTTCTGTTTTACTGATCTCAAAACCGGCCGCTAATGCTTCTTCATCCGTTGCACTCATAAATGTGCCGCGCCCGCTGGTGTATAAATGCGCCTGTAACGGCCCGATACCGGGATAATCCAATCCCGCTGAAATACTGTGCGGCTCTACCACCTGGCCATCTTCCGTTTGCATTAACAAGCTTTTACTGCCATGCAAAATACCCGGCTTTCCCAGTTGTGTTGTAGCGGCACTCATTCCGCTGGCGATACCGCAACCGGCCGCTTCCACCGCCACTAATTTCACCGACAATTCATCAAGGAAATGATAAAAAGCCCCCGCCGCATTACTACCCCCGCCCACACAGGCGATCACATGCGTTGGCAGTTTGCTGCCCGTTTTTTCCAGCAATTGTTTTTTTATTTCCTCACTGATCACGCTTTGGAAACGGGTTACCATATCAGGATACGGATGCGGGCCCACCACACTTCCAATAATATAGTGGGTGTCGAGTGGATTATTGATCCAGTCCCTTATCGCCTCATTGGTAGCATCCTTTAAAGTTTTGCTGCCGCTTAAAGCCGGTACTACGGTAGCGCCCAGCATTTTCATCCTGGCCACATTCGGCGCCTGCCTTTCAATATCTTTTTCACCCATATACACAATACACTCCAGCCCTTTTAGCGCACATACGGTAGCGGTAGCAACTCCATGCTGGCCAGCCCCTGTTTCGGCAATGATCCTTTTTTTGCCCAGCCTTTCAGCAAGCAGTATTTGTCCTACGGTATTGTTGATCTTATGGGCGCCGGTATGGCAAAGGTCTTCGCGTTTTAAATAAATGGAAGCACCATGTTTATGGCTCAAACGTTCTGCTAAGTATAATGGAGTTGGGCGGCCTACGTAATCGCTGAGTAATTGGCGAAACTGTTGCTGGAATGCAGGATCGTACATAATTTGCAGGTACCGTTCCTGCAACTGCTTTACATTGGGATATAACATTTCGGGAATAAACGCACCCCCGAAATTTCCGTAATAACCATGTTCATTTACCGAAAATTCACTTTCTTTTGTTGTCAGCATCGTATTTCAATTTAGCATTGTTGTGTCACTCACTTGTACGGCATACCTATGTGGAACGACTTCAAATTGCAACTGTATTTTTAATGGTGTAACATAATTTTTATGTGAACCGGATCGAATAAACTGTTTCCGTTTCGTTTTTCTTTATGGCGATGGGCTTCACCCATCGCTAAAATATTGCGCCCTTTCAGGGCTAAATGACTTCGTGAATTTAATCCGCGCTTACCGGATTGCGGGGGTTAATAGCGATTCCGGCAAACATATTCACACAATCAGTTCCAAAAACTTCAGGTCCATCCATTGGTCAAACTTATACCCTACTTCCTTAAAATGCGCCACTTCTATAAAACCAAATTTTTTATGCAGCGCTATGCTTGCATCATTGGTAGCTTCAATACCGGCAACAATCGCATGAACATTCAAATCCCTGGCGGCATCAATGAGTGGCGGCATTAATAATTTAGCGATCCCTTTACCCCTGCTGTCGGCCGCCACGTACACCGAATTTTCTACAGTAAACCGGTACCCATGCCATGGCCGAAAAGGCCCAATCGTACTGAACCCTGCAATCCTGCCCTGTTCATCCGCAACAAATACAGGATAGCCCTGCTCCCTTTTTAGTTTAAACCATTCCTGCCTCATTTGGAGTGTATGAGGCTCACTATGCCATACCGCCATAGTATTTACAATAATATCATTGTATATTTCCAGCATTTCGGGAAGATCATTTTCATTCGCCTTTCTTATAATGATCATAAAAAATTGTTTATTACAATTGAGGTTCAATGGCAATTCCATTTTGTTCCTGAAACAAAGACTTCCTGAAAATTGGTGTTGCACATATTATTCCAATAGCAGGTAGAGCCGGTTTTATTGTATGGTGCCGCCCATATAATATCCCGAGTGGCAATGTCATTTATACCCTCCAATTAAACAATGCCTTTCAATTTTTCGTGTCCAAATCCTGCAAACAAAACGGATCATTTTTTCAACCCCTGCTTTAACTGCAGTAATAAGGCCATATCCTTTACCCCCGGGCTTTTTTCAAAACGGCTATTTACATCTATTCCGAAATAATCGGGGTGCTTAAATGCTTTTATTTTTGCAACATCTTCCACACCGATACCACCGCTTAAAAAAAATGGCTTTTCAATTTTGCTTTTGCTAATCAGTTTCCAGTCAAACTTTTCGCCTGTACCGCCTGCACGGCCATCTTTGGAAGCGGTATCAAATAAATAATAATCGCATACATCATCATAGTCTGCCAACATCCCGTCAATAGAAGCACTACCCTCCCCGATGGAGAATGCTTTAATTACTTCCACATCATCAGATAACTGCCCGCATAATTCCGGTGTTTCATCACCGTGTAACTGAACCACATCAAGGTCATAATCTTCTATCATTTGCATTATTTCGGGGTAAGCGGCGTTTACAAATACGCCCACTTTTTTCACGTCAAAATCGGTTGCCTGCAGCTCCTCTTTAGAAATTTTACCCACTACATACCTGGGTGACTCTTTGTGAAAAATTAAACCTGCAAAAGCAATATTCAAACCATCCAGTTGTTGCAATTGCTTTAGCTGCGTAATACCGCATACTTTTATATTCATTGTAGTTTGTTTTCAGAATTATTGTAATTGTTGAGTAAATTTTTTTATCAGAGTCATATCCTTTACGCCAGGCAATAGTTCAAACCTGCTGTTGATATCAATTGAAAACAATGCTTTAGCTTCCGGCTTTGTTTCAAATGCTTTTAACTGCACTACATCGCTGGGTTCAATACCACCACTCAAAAAATAAGGTTTACCCACGGTAACTCCCTGCAATTTCTCCCAGTTGAATTTTTTTCCGGTGCCGCCATAACCCACACCTTCCGTATCAAACATAAACATATCACATACATCCATATACTCCCTGATCCTCCATCCAATATTATCAGTGTCGCTGATCCGGAAAGCTTTTACGACTGAAATATAATCCGCAATTTTTTCACAGTACCTGGCTGTTTCATCTCCATGCAATTGTACCATGTGAAGCCTGCATTCATCTACCATCTGCAACACATCTTCAATAGCTGCATTTACAAACACACCCACTTTATTGGTATTATTTTCTTTTTTTAGCTGGCTGGTGGTCATGTGCCGCAACACATACCTGGGTGATTTGGGATAAAAAATAAGTCCTGCAAATGTTACACCCGCTTCAGGCAACATGGTTAGTTGTTCTACCTGCGTAATGCCACATACTTTTACTCTCATGGTCGGGTTGCTTTTAATTGTTGAATAAAACCTGCAAAAGCAATCGCCGGGTCGGCCTGTTTCATAAAGTTTTCTCCCATTAAAAATCCTTTAAATCCCGCCCGCCTGAAGGTACAAATTGTTTTAACATCATTGATACCACTCTCTGCTATTTTAATTTTATCAACGGGAATTTTTTTGCTCAATGCAAGAGAACGGTTAATGTCGACAGTGAATGTTTTTAAATCGCGGTTATTAACGCCCACTATTTCCGTTTCGGCACAAATATGCGCCAACTCCTCCTCCGCATGTATTTCCAACAGCACTTCCAACTGTAATTTTTTTGCGAATACCGCCAGTTCTTTTAACCGTTGCGGTGTTAAACAGGCAGCGATTAATAAAATCACATCCGCACCCATTGCCCTTGCTTCCGCTACCTGGTATTCATCGATTATAAAATCCTTGCGAAGAATGGGAATATTATTTGCCCGGGCCTTTCTGAGGTCATCCGCAGTGCCGCCAAAAAAATATTCATCTGTTAAAACAGACAGGCAACTGGCTCCGTATAAAGTATAGCCGGCAGTAACTTTTGATACATCCGCCGTTTCATTGATAATGCCTTTGGAGGGTGAGCGGCGCTTAAATTCAGCTATGATCCCCGTTTTACTTTCAGCCAGCAAAAACTGTTTTAACGAAAATGGAGGACGTTTAAAAAAATCACTTCCCATCAATTCATCCATCGTCACCTGCTGTTTTGCCTTGGCAACTTCAATTTTTTTATGTGCGATTATCGTATCTAAAATATTCATGGTAAATATTATCCCTAAATCCCGAAAGAGCAGTTTTAAGGATCAAATAATTTAAAGTTTCTTTATGTTGTCATGCGGTGAAGCAACTACTTCCCCCATCTTGGACAAGTTCAAGACTTCGGGAGCCCGACGCTACAGTGCAAATTGTTTATAAAATCACTGCACCTGCAAAGTTCCGTCCGGGTTTACGGACATAATTTCTTCAATGCCTTCAGCGCCTTTCCACTTTCCAGGCTATCCACTGCCAGTTGGTAACACAGAGCATAATTCTCAAACTGGCCTGTACATTGCAATGCCATTGCTGAATTGGCCAATACTACCGCATTTTGCGCCCAGGTACCTTTTCCTTCCAAAATTGTTTTAAATATTTTCGCGGCTTCTTCCACCGTATTTCCTCCATATATATCTGCGGCGGTTACCGTCCGGTTTCCCAATTCCGCCGCAGTCATTATACGCTCTCCTTCATTGGTAATCACTTTTGTATCACCTGTTAAGGATATTTCATCGTACCCGTCGAGGCTATGGATAATGGTAAAATTACTAACCGTTTGTTGCAGCAGGTAATTGTATATCCTGGCCATTTCTAAGTTATACACTCCCACCAACTGGTGTTTTGGAAAGGCAGGGTTTACCATTGGTCCCAGCATATTAAAGAAGGTGCGGATACCCAAATTTTTCCGGATAGGGGCTACTACTTTTAATGCCGGGTGAAACAGTGGTGCATGTAAAAAACAAATATTCGCCGTATCCAGTTCCTTCTTCAAAATACTGTTATCATTTGTAAAACGGTATCCTAATTGCTCCATTACATTGCTGGAGCCACTGATAGAAGATGCTCCATAATTGCCATGCTTGGCCACTTTAATGCCCGTGCCCGCTACAATAAAACAACTTAAGGTAGAGATATTAAAAGTGTTCTTACCATCGCCGCCCGTACCCACAATATCCATTACTTCCTGCCCGTCCAGGTTCACCCTGATACACAATTCCAGCAGGGCATCCCTGAATCCCTGCAACTCATGGATGGTAATACTGCGCATAAGGTACACCGTAATAAAGGAAGCTATTTCGCTTTCATTGTATACGCCCTCCGAAATATTGATAAGGATTTCCTTAGCCTGCTCTCTTGAAAGGCTTTTGTGTTCAAATAAAAAACTTAATATCTTCTTCATGAACTATGATTTAAAAGAGTATAGGATTTACAGGATTGCCTGGTTGTAAAAAATATTCCTTTGAATGCCAAATAGTCCCCCTGAAGTATTGACGATAAATATCCATTCACTATTCACTATGGACCCTTCACCATTCACCTCCTCATTCCCTTAGCCAGTTCCGCATTATCTTTTCCCCGTCCGGTGTCAGCACACTCTCCGGGTGAAACTGCAGTCCCTGCACATCAAAACTGGTATGTTGCAATCCCATTATAAATCCATTGTCATCCACTGCAGTAATTTGCAGTTCCGCCGGTAAATCTTTATCACTCACTATCCATGAATGATAGCGGCCTACTTCTGTTGTATCGCCCATACCCTGTAAAATTTTTGACTGGGTATTTATAATTTTTATGGGTGTTGCCACACCATGATATACTTTATCCAGGTTTACCAGGGAGCCGCCAAAAGCCTCCCCGATTGCCTGGTGGCCCAAACAAACCCCGAGGATTGACTTGGTGGAAGCATATTCTTTTATAAGCGGCAATAATAATCCGGCTTCTTCCGGTATGCCCGGCCCGGGCGATAAAATTATTTTGTCATAGGCTTTTACCTGTTCCAATGTTACCTGGTCGTTGCGAAACACATCCACTTTCTGGTGCATGATCTTTTCAACCAAATGCACCAGGTTGTAGGTGAAAGAATCATAATTGTCAAATACCAATATTCTCATCTCAGATATTTTGCGCCAGCAGGATGGCTTGTTTTAATGCATTTAATTTATTATTAACTTCCTGTAACTCGCTAAGGGGGTTACTTGCAGCAACAATACCGGCGCCTGCCTGGTAAACCAATGTATTGCGCCTGCTTAAAAAAGTGCGTATCATAATAGCATGATTACAACTTCCATCAAAGCCGATACAGCCAATGGCGCCCCCATAATAACTGCGGCGGGTTGGTTCGTACGCATTGATCAGTTGCATGGCTTTAAACTTAGGAGCCCCGCTTAATGTACCCGCCGGAAAACTTACGGCCAGTAACTTAAATGGATTCGTTTCAGGTCCAACATTGCCCGTAACCTCACTTACCAAATGGATCACATGAGAATAATAATTCACTTTCTTGTATTGGGTCACTTCCACATTCGTGCACATGCGGCTTAAATCATTTCTTGCAAGGTCAACCAGCATTACATGTTCCGCATTTTCCTTGGGATCATTCTCTAATTGTACCGCCAGGGCCTTATCGGTTTCATCATTACCGGTTCTTTTAAAAGTTCCGGCAATCGGATGCACAATCGCTTTACCATTTTGAACGATCAACTGGCTTTCGGGCGAGGAGCCCATCAGTTTATAATCGCCATAATCAAAATAAAATAAATAGGGGCTTGGATTGATGCTGCGCAAAGCCCTGTATACATTAAACTCATCGCCGGTAAAAGATTGCTGAAACCGCCTGCTTAATACAATCTGGAACACATCTCCCCGGTGACAGCTGGCGATCCCTTTTTTTACGATTTCAATATAAGCGTCATCTGTGAGGTTAGAACTTTCTTCTCCCTTTGTTACAAAAGGAAAAGTTGGCACATCTTTACTTTTTATCAGGCTTTCGATTACTTCCACCTCGCTATCAATTCCATCAACCGAATTTTCACAAATAAACAATTCATTTTTAAAATGATTGATGGCAATAACGTACTGGTATAAACGATACCGCATCAACGGAATAACCGGGTCGTCGGGTTGCGGTTTACCATTGTTTAACTGAACAGTGTCAAAAAATTGCACGGCATCATAGGTACTGTAACCAAATAATCCCTGTGCAACATTGATTGGCGCTGCTGCTGTTTCGTTTATTTCAAAACGTTGCATAAAATTCCACAGATGTTCCGGCACTTCAGAAGGGCTGGTTATTTGAATGCTTTCCGGATTTTGCCCCGGCATCTTGAATTCAATGCCGGAAGTCGTTTTTATTTCAATACCCGCAATCGCATGAATACCAATAAAGGTATAGCTGTTTTCGCCTGCATGAAAATCCGAACTTTCTAATAAAATAGTATCGCGGAAACGGTCCCTGAGCCGCAGGTAAATACCTACCGGTGTATAAACGTCTGCAAGGAGTTTTTTGTAAGTTGTTTGTATCGCTATTTTTTTCATATTCACTTACCCGGTGCCGGGGTTTTTAACTTAAATTCCAACCTGACTGTCATTAAAATAAGCCATCATCAAATTTAAGCCTTTAACTGTTTATTTAAATTTTTCCAGCTCCCAGGTTCACTTGTTAACGGGAATTAAAAAGCCCCAACACATGTGCCGGGGCTTAGAATATTTATAAATACAATAGCGTTGCGACACATCAAAATATTGACTGCCACCACCAACTATTATTATTTGAATTTATTATTTTCATTTGCTGTTGCAAAGATGTAGGCTATTTAATTAAAAAAAAAACTTTTTTGGTAAATTCGTAAAAATAAAGCGAGATGGTTGCCGCGAAATCAATTCTTTTATGGGCGGGGTTTTAGCACAAATGATCTTCTTTTCTAACGACCAATCTTTTTAATTAAATTGAAAAGTCAACAATCAACAATCAACAATCAACAATCAACAATCAACAATCAACAATCAACAATCAACAATCAACAATCAACA
>JACMLJ010000030.1 GCA_014379625.1 Ferruginibacter sp.
GCGGATGGCTGGCACATCATCCTTTTGATCATTACCGTTTTTCAGGAGATAAAACTTTCCTGAAAGACAGAGCATACCCTTTAATGAAAGGCGCTGCATTGTTTTATCTTGATTTCCTGAAACCTATTCCTGCCGGCATGCCAATGGCAGGTAAATTAACGACAAACCCTTCTCATTCTCCCGAGAATGCTTTTGAAAAAGAAGATGGTAAGCAGTTTCAGTTTACCTATGGAGCTTCAATGGATATGCAGATCTGCCATGAGTTATTTACCAACTGTCTACAGGCGATAAAAGAATTAAGTGTAATCGGAAAACCTTTTGATGCTAAATTCAAAACGGAATTAGAGGAAGCCCTTAGTAAAATGGCACCCATAGAAATAAGCCAGAAAACAGGCACCATAAAAGAATGGGTAGAAGAGTATAAAGAAACCGAAATTGGCCACCGGCATATATCGCACCTGTATGCACTGTTTCCTTCAAGCCAAATTAATGTCAACACACCTGCATTGTTTACAGCAGCACGTAAAACTTTGGAAAGAAGACTTGCAGGTAATCCCAATGCGGATGTTGAAGAAGCAAAAAACAAGTATAAAAGCTATGGGAGCTATTTGGGCGGTAAAAGTTTTGGCGGCTGGCAAAGTGTATGGATAAGTATGATGTATTTACGCCTGGGCGATGCGCAGGAAGCATACAGGCATCATCAATACCAGTTAAAGTATGGGATGAAACCTAATTTTTTTGGATGGGCTTTCCAATTAGACGGTACGTATGGCTCTACGGCGGTAGTAACTGAAATGCTTTTACAAAGCCATACAGGTGTAGTCAATCTGCTACCCGCCCTGCCCCAATTCTGGTCAGAAGGTTTTGTTTCCGGCCTACGGGCCAGGGGCGGATTTGAAGTAGATGTAAAATGGAATAATAACAAGCTTACCGAAGCAAAGATTATTTCAGTAAACGGATCTTTTTGCAGGTTGATGGTGAAAAATCCAGTGAAGATTTATAGTAATGGTAAAGAAATACGCTCTATGAAAAACGATGAAAGCATTATAGAATTTGCCACTAAAAAGGGTTCAGTATATAAAGTCGTGGGACTTTGATCGCAAAAGCTTTAAATGGACTTATACTTAAATAGTTGGAGCGATAAAGACACTTAGCCAGCCAACACGGTGCATTATTTATTACACGTAAAATAACGAATGGAATGACTTAAATGTTGACTCATAATGTAAAACATTCGTATCAAACACTACTGCTAATATCATAAGCTTCTATTATGGCAGAAAAATGTATGGCCAATGAGGGATATTTTTTAATAGGGTGCCCATCAATTATATAACTGAATCTCCATTCTGGCAAAGCGAAGACAAAGAGTAGGCGCCGCCCAGTAACAAAAAGTTCTTAGGTACTCACATATATGTTTCGGCCGATAAATAATGTCCTTCAAAAATGATGCTTTAGCCAGTCTTGAAGATGACAGCTATCAGCATTGTAATAGAGTGTTTTATATGAAATGTGTTGAAGTATTAACTGCCTCAGTTTCTAACAAACGATTGCATGAAATACATGAGTGATTGATCATTCCTGGTTTTTA
>JACMLJ010000031.1 GCA_014379625.1 Ferruginibacter sp.
CGATAACCTGGCCTCGGAAAATAATGAAGTGGTTAATCACTTAACCACTTCTTCTCTCAATTATTTTTTGAGCAATGGCTAAAAAAACCGACTCGCAATTTTTGCCCAAGTGTCAGATCAAGTAGTAACTATTACATATAAAACTTAAATCAATTTGCTCCTGTTCACATTTCAGTTCTGCCGGATAATGAAATACCAACATCGCCCTAACTTTCAAAGTTTTGTAACCCTTCAGGGACAAGTATGAACTATATTTTTGCCACTTTTAGGGTCGTATATATCATCGCCCTTCCACTCAGCACTGTCATCAAACTTAAACTCAACTAATATTACTAATCCAATAATAGGATTGTTTTTCTTTGACTGAGCAGAATAAAACCAAAATTGCTAAACGCGATTGACCGCTTTAATGACATCCTGAAAAAGGCAAAAGGAACATTGCAGTAACCTTTATGTACTGGCTATTGGATGATCCCCGTGCGGCCGGATTTATTTTTATTGCAAGCACCGGTATATATCCAGGGATATGAATAAGAAAGCCTGCAACCAATAATGGTGTTATTTTACCTACTAACAAAAATTTATTTCCCAAAAATGTCCAATTCTGAACACTCATTTGTTATTAGTTTTTAAACAATTAAATTTCAAAGAAAATGAAAGAATTTATGATGATTTTCAGAAATGAAAAAGTGGAAGGTGGTGAACTACCTTCTGCGGAACAAATGCAGGCAGTGATGAACCAATGGCAAAATTGGATAGGAAACATTGCAGCAAAAGGAAATTTCAGTGGAACAAACCGTTTAGATTCGGAAGGTAAAACATTAAAACCTAACGAAGTCAGTATTGACGGACCTTATGCTGAGGTGAAGGAAATGGTGGGCGGATACCTCGTTGTAAAAGCCAATACGTTTGACGATGCGGTGGAAATGGCAATATCCTGTCCCAACCTCTTGTACGGGGGAAGTGTAGAAGTCAGAAGCGTAATGGCTATGGATGCTGATATACATTCTGTTTCATTTTTAGCGGTAAAATAAAAAAAATAATTCGTCGTCTTTGCCAACTTTATTATGTTGGCAAAGACTTTTTTTTATGCAAAACAATGAACTAATTCCACATCTGTTCAGAACAGAGTACAGAAAAATTGTTTCTGTACTTTCTAAATTATTTGGTATTGAATACATAGAAATTGCGGAAGATATTGTAAGTGAAACTTTTCTTTTAGCTGCCGAATTATGGGGAGTTAAAGGACTTCCCGAAAATCCAACGGCCTGGTTGTATGGCGTTGCGAAAAATAAAACAAGAAATTATCTGAAACGCAATCAACTTTTTGCACAAAAAATTTCGCCGGAAATAAAACATACAAACCACCAAACAGAAGAAATAGAAATTGATTTGTCAATCAAAAATATTAATGACAGCCAGTTGGCTATGATTTTTGCAGTTTGCAATCCCTCCATTTCTTCACAAGCACAAATTGGTTTGGCATTGAATTTACTATGTGGTTTTGGCGTGGAAGAAATTGCCAGTGCGTTTTTGACCAACAAAGAAGTAATTTATAAAAGACTGCAAAGGGCCAAAGAAAAACTTAAAACTGATAAAATAAAGATTCAACAACCCAGTTTAGCAGAAATCAATGACCGGCTGCCTAACGTTTTAATCACACTTTATTTGCTTTTTAATGAGGGGTATTATTCTACTTTGCAAAACATTGCCTTAAGAAAAGACCTTTGTTTAGAAGCGATGCGGTTGAATTATCTATTGGTAGAAAACGACATTACGAATAAACCAATGGTTAATGCCCTGCTTTCGTTAATGTGTTTTCATTCATCACGATTTGAAGCAAGGATAAATCAAAATGGCGAAACTATCTTATATGAAGAACAGGACACCGATCTCTGGAATAAAGAATTGATCGAGAAAGGAGAGTATTATCTGAACCAGGCATTTACCAACAGTACATTAACGAAGTATCATTTAGAAGCAAGTATTGCCTATTGTCACACAAAAAAAGAAAACACAAGCCAGAAATGGGAAGCCATATTGCAACTATACAATCAACTTTTGCAGATAGCGTATTCACCAATTATTGCGCTCAACAGAACATATGCACTTGCCAAAGCCCACGGAAAAAAAGAAGCAATTAGTGAGGCAGAAAAATTAAATCTTACCAACAACCATCTTTATTATTCCTTATTGGGTAATCTTTACACCAATCTTGATAATAAAAAAGCCTTACTACATTTTGCCACAACCTTAACACTTGCCAACTCCGCCGCAGACAAGGCAACAATTGCTAAAAATATCGATAAAGTGCCCCCCCGATAAAAAAAAACAGCTAACATCAGATTTGATAACCCAAAGCTTCGACTATTTTAAAGGCAAATCAAAAATGTTACGCGATTATGGAAAAAATTGGGGCGATTGGGAAGAAATTAGAATAAATAAATGGTGCCGCATCACATTTCGATACACTAATTTCAAATACAATATAATATTTTAGTCATTTATTATTGACTAAATGTCAATTATACTTTACATTTAGAAATGTTTACCTATCTTTGTACCATAACTTTAAAAACAATATTATGGACAATACAAAAAAAGCACCTCGCAACAAAGCTGCGTTATTCGCTGCTATATGGTTAGTAACTTACACCATCTGCTTATTTACGATTAAAAAATTATCCCCTGGTGCCTCAACGGGAATAATATTATCCCTTCTACCCGTGGTAACTTTTGCGCTTTTCATTTATACACTTATCAGGGGAGTTGCTTCAATGGATGAAGTGCAGATAAGAATTCAAATGGAAGCCGCCGTTATAGCATTTTCACTCGCACTGTTGATGATAATGACATTAGGGCTGCTCGACCTCGTTATAACGCTAAATAAAGAAGATTGGGGCTATAGACATGTAGTTCCCTATTTCGCTATCTTTTATTTTATCGGACTTATCATTTCAAAACGTAAATACGATTGATAATGAAAAACACGATTAAGGTAGAAAGGGCAAAAAAAAATTGGACACAAGCAGACCTTGCAGAAAAAATTGCCGTATCAAGACAAGCTGTTAACTCAATAGAGACGGGCAAATTTGTTCCCTCAACTGTTTTGGCGCTTAAAATGGCAGGCGTATTCGGGACAACTGTTGAAATAATTTTTCAACTTGAGAATACTGACTGAAAGATAGAAATACTAGGCGCTAACGGTGTAGCAACTATAAAATAGAACTACTCCGATAACAACAACTCTTGATTTGGTCATCAAAGAAAGAAAACCAATCAAATGGAAAAATCGGGAAATGAAATGATTTGAATTGCAAATTCAATTTCATAAATTTATTACCTGAATAAATCATTGAATTTTACTAAACATTCAGAATACATGAAACACCATGCGAAATCAGTAAGGGCATTTATTGGAGCAATAGATTTTGAGGTATCCAGACTTTTTTATAAGGAACTGGGATTCGAAGAGTCAATAATATTTAAGGATATGTCATACTTCAGGATTTCCCCGGAATTAGGGTTTTATTTGCAAAATGCGTACGTTAAAGATTGGGTAGACAATACAATGCTATTTCTTGAAGTAGATAATGTCAATGAATACTTTAAAGAACTACAAAATCTTGGACTTCATGAAAAATATAAAAATGTAAAATTGACCCCTATCAAGGTAAATGATTGGGGAAAAGAATGTTTCATGCATGACCCTTCCGGAATACTTTGGCATTTTGGAGAATTCAATTAAGCTGTGAAATAATTTATACAGCACATTTCATCCAGTCAAAATTCCGGCCGCTGACAGCTCGGTCATTTTTAATCGGCATCTTGCAAAGAAAACAGATGACTACATACATTTCAATATTAAGGGGTATTAACTTAAGCGGACACCATACAATTAAAATGGGCATCATAAAAAAGTTGTTTGCTGAGTAAGGATTCAATAACCTATTCATACCCCAAAATATAACTGTATGCGCAAGAAAAGAATCGTTGTTCTATATTACATGTCCGCAATACTTTTAGTTGCCTGTGACAACAATAGCGCTAAGCCGGACAACGACTATGACAATTCTGTAAGTGACCCAAAACTTAGGGAAATTCAAACAAAAGTATTATTTGATGAATCACATAAAAATCATCACAAAATAGCAAATACATACAAACCATTTGCGATATTACTCTCAAATGACGGCTGTTTGGTTAAAGCAAATGACAAACCAATTAGCAAAAAAATATTATCGGAAACAAATATTTATGTGATTGCCACAGCAATGGGGAAAGTAGATCCGGGCGATATTTCCCCTTTTACACAGCAGGAAATTAATGAGCTTGAAAATTGGGTTGATGACGGGGGCGCCGTGTTGGTTATTACCGAACATTTTCCTTTTGGACTTGCGATGGCTCCCCTGCTTAAAAAATTCGGAATTGCTGTTCATAACGGTTATACAGAGGATACATCACTCAATAACAAAAATGTTATGGATGCATTACTCTTTGAAAAGTCACATGGGAATTTAAATTCAAATCATCGAATTCTTGATAAAGTGGAACGGATCAACACTTTCACCGGTAGCTCAGTTAAAGGTGATTCAACATGGACACCTTTATTAATTTTTTCTCCAAATGCTCAAAATTATAATGTAAAAGTAGATGTTAAAAAAAATGGTGGCGATATTACGACAAGTGTCGGGTATGCAGATTTTTATTCTGCAAAAGGCTATTCCCAGGGTCTGTGCAGGCAATATGGTAAAGGCAGAATTGTAGTGTTAGCAGAATCAGCATTTCTTACGGCCCAGATTGATAAAAATGGAAATAAGTTCGGGATGAATATCCCGGAATCGGACAATAAACAGTTTGCCCTAAATGTTATCAGATGGCTGGCAAAACAGTAATACTTACTACTTGGCGATCAATAAAAAAAGTACCCCACAACTAAGCGTTAGTCGCGCCAGCAAGGCCAGCGATGAACGCTTAGATGTAATGGATCGGCCTGTTTGGATGAAGTCATTAAATTATGGGATTGGCATAAAGAGGGTATTGTTGAAGTTAACTCTTGGTCACCAATAATATTTGCAGTAAAAAAAATCATACAATTGCCGCAATAAATCAACTACCAATTTTTTCCAATATTGCGGTAGCGGTTTATTTTTAATTTGAGTTGACTGTTCCAGCCGAAGCCAATTTGCTTCCAGCCCATCTGCTACACCTAAACCACCCCCCGCTTTCCCCTGACGTCATACAAAGTATCTAACGGACTGAAAGCCAGCATAGCCATCGGCCTTGCCAGGTGCAGGTAGATCATTGTAGTGTCAATATGTGCATGACCCAACAGTTCTTTAATCGTAAGAATATTTACGCCCTGTTCTAACAAATGAGTGGCATAGCTGTGACGTAAAGTGTGCAGTGATACATATTCTTTTAAAATACCAGATTTTTTTACCGCCTGTCTCATCACCCATTGCGCACCACGTTGGGACAAGGCTGCTTCAGTATTTCCTTCAAACAAAAAAAATTTTGGACGAGATGTGTCCAGGTAGGTTTTTACGCCATGGCAAAGCAACTCGCCCAGGGGTAGTATCCGGTCTTTGCCGCCTTTGCCTTGACGTATATGAACCATCCGGCGTTCCAAATCAACATCACCTACACGCAGGTTGCGTACTTCGCCGCAACGCAGACCACAACCATAACAAAAACTAAGCAATAAACGGTGTTTAAGTAAAATACAAACCTGCATGAGTTGCTTTACTTCGCTTTCATTCAGCACAGACGGCAATTTATTAGACCCTTCAATTGCAGGCAGGCAAAATTGCTGGTAAGGAAGCCCCCTCAGCCTGCAAACAGTGCGCATTCCATAAACAGTAAACTTAAAAAACGTAGCTGATGCGGTACCGCGCGATTTAACAAGGTGCAGATAATCCAGCACCTGCTCGGCATCCAGCGTAGTGGGCAGTTGATGGTAATGAAGCGCCAGGTGGGCAAGTTGACGCCCGTAATTAATGAGCATACTCTTACTTCGGCCATTTACATTAATGTAGCGTTCTAAATCACTGTACAATTTTGTAAATCCCGTAACTTCGTTACAAGCTTGCTGGGCTATCGTTACATAATTGTGGGCTGCCCTACACATGACTGTAGTCTGTTTGTTTTGCATGTTGCATTTTTTTAGTGATAAATATTTATGCAAAGCAAAAGCCTGTCCCGTTATCAGGGACTTCTAAAACTACCACAGGTTTTGTACAATCTTACAGCATCTCATTAAAGACAAGTTATAATGGCCAATTTATCTTTGAAGAATCTACTGTGGATAGATGCAATTGCTGCGATGTTGTCCGGATTCTTTGTATTGATTTTAAGCGCTACCCTTTCGAAGCTTTTTAATTTCCCTGATAAGTTATTGATAACCTTATCCATGGTGAGTCTGGGATACGCTTCATTTTCTCTTTCCTTAGCCCAACAAAAATCAAATCCAAAGCGCCTACTTATTTTATTAGTTATTGGAAATTCCATTTATGCAATACTTTGTGTTATTCTTCTGACGTTTCTTCATAGCAAGGCTACTTTTTTGGGCCTGGTTTATTTACTCTTAGAATCTGCATTTGTTGCAGCATTGGCTTTATTAGAGTGGAGACAGATAAAACTAAGTATTAAGAATGGGAAATTAAAAGGCGATTTGAAGAAGCAATAACATTACCAGGCCCGGATCACCACAAATGCAGGGAATCACTATTCGGAAATTCCAGTCCCGCAGAAAGACAGATAGGGATGATCCGAATCAATTGGTAAAGTTGTTTGTCCAAATCCAATTAAAGGGCCTGGGAAAGCCTTTTTGAACAATGATTTTTTTGCTTCCGTTGGGTAACAGAAAAATACTTTTCTTCAGTTTTGTACCATTGTTACCAATGCCATAATAACCTTTAACCAAAGCATGATACAAATTATTTCCGCCAGGAACACTTTTCATCATTAAACTTTTAGTATTCAGAAAGTCTGTATTTCCGATTAAATAATATCCCTTGACCGGGGACAAATTCAGGTGATTAGTTTTGTCCGAAAAGTTTTTTGAATAACTGATAATTGATACCAGCATACATCCGGCAGCTAAGAAAATTAATTTTTTCATTTTAGTTTTTTTTGATAGAACGAAAATACAGTGTGATCCAAAGCAATATAATACCCAAAACTGTTAGCAGTTATCACCAATTTTGGGGAGCCTTTTATATAATTTCTAAAAAGCATACCGGCCAACCATGCAGGGAAAATTTTGGGCAGGACAAACAAATCATCAATTGTAGTTCGTTATCAGTTCTAGTTCCGGGGGATGGTTTTGATTTAGCTTTTGTTCGTTAACTTGTACTTCCTATATCAATTAAGCTTTGATTCCCGGCAGTACCAGCAACAAATATCCTCACTTCCCTAATGCAAAAAGTTAGCGGCAGGCTTAAGCGCATTTACGAACAAAACAATTTAGCTACTAAAAAACAATAAAAAATTTAAGTACTCGCCTAAAACAATATCTAAATTTATTACTATGAAAAGGATATTGATAATTGGTTTTCTAACTGCATTTGCATCATGCAACAGAGGACGTTCCCATACGCAACAACCAACAACTTCAGATGAGACCCAATATCTTATTTTTCAGCTCTTCACGTATAACCCCAGTTCAAATGGCTTTACACAACCCTGGGATACTGTTTCAATTATCAATCAAATTGATGAGATTCTTATGACGGTTAACAATAACCATGGCGATGGAATCAACCGGCAATTAGGGTTTGGAGTGGGGCCTCTTTCCTTAGACCACACGGATAGTGTATTGCGGACGGTTATCAGGGAATCGTTTAAAATTGCTGAAGCGAAAAATGTAGCCGTGGTTTTCCATGTAGACGAATCCATGTTTTGGATTAACCGCCCGGATCTTTGGAGCAACCCGGATAATGCAGAGTGGAGCGACTGGAACAAAACCGTGTTACCACACCGTTATGTCAGTTGGGCGCCGGTTGTCCTGGCTCCCCAAATGTGTTATAACAGTCCCGGTATTAAACAGGAGATACAGCGAATTGCAAGAGATGTAATTGGTGCTGAGATAAAGAAAGGTATAGACAGTCTCAGATCAAAAAATAAAGAAAAGCTTTTTGCTGGAGTGATTGCCGGTTGGGAGACCCATCTTGCAGATCATCGTTATGTTGACACCGGCGACCAGGCTGCCAATCAGCTCGGCATTCCCCGGGTAAGGATTGGGTACAATGCACTCTCTAATCTTGGCTACAGCATATCTAACCCTCCTTCAAATTTTGATTCTGTGCTTGAACGGGTGGTACATGATTATGCTGATTTTTGGGCAATAAAACTCGGTGAAGCTAAGGTTCCGGCAAATCGCATCTATACCCATTTAGCTTTTCCTGTTTTTCCATCTGATCAACAGCAGGTGATGCTTAACCAGTTGAGCAATCATCTGGGTTTTCCGGCAAATATCCTTGGCTTTACCCATACAATTCCTGGCACAGCTTTCAACGACCATTCACGACCGGGATTCAGTACCTATCCCATCGGATTTAAGGAAAATAATTTTGACGGCAGGCTGGCAAAAATACTGCAGGAACTCACCAAAAATGGGAATCCTCATTGGGCATCTTCAGAAGGAACAAATGTTCAGGGAGAAAGTGCCGCGGTAATTACTTCCCATATCTCCTGGAATGATTACCTCTCCGGCATGTTCAATAATGGGGCATCGGTAGTAACTATTTTTGCCTGGTCAGACCCAAGCCCTTATGGCACAGCAACCAGGAGCCAGGAAGCTATTGCAGCATATAAGAAATTTTTGACGGGTGGATTATGATGTTGATAAATTCTTTAAATCAGCAATATAATTTATGGTGTGAGATTTAGAGATAAATGGTCTGAGCAGTATGCGCATCTGATATGAAGTCTGCATAACTGTATTTACTGCATTGTATTTAATAATTTTTCAAAACTTCATACGCAGAAAATCAATGCTCAAATAAATTGTATACCGGCAGGCAGTGTCACTCGTAAAGATCGTTGATATCACAATTGGCCAGTTCAACAAATAAATTACTAATCTTTTCAGTTACCGCCTTAAAATATTTTTCACCCTTTTCCTTTGTAGCTACGCGAGGATCTCCAATGCCTGTATCTGCCGATACCTGCGACCATTTTCTTTCTGCCCAAACCCATTTTTCAGCAAAGGCTTTAATTTTCATTTTCTTTTCCCGTCCTTCACCTGCTTCGGATAAAGGAAGTACCAGAGCGGGTTTAAAATATAATAGCAGGCTGGTTTCCATTTCATCAGCATGATCACCTTCCTTTTCAAAATATAGCGATTTATCCACCGATTGAAACCAGTTACAAACACTTAAAAACATATTGGGAAACCGCAGACCCAACTCCCGGAGCATAGATTTAAAATCATTCCCGCCGTGGCTGTTTAAAATGATTAATTTGTAAATAGCCTGCCGGTTTAATACTTCAATGATATCGGCAAGTATTGCAAATTGTGTACTGGGGTTAAGGTTAATATCCAATTTAATATCAGCCTGCCCGGTATTAACACCAAATGGAATGGTGGGCAATACCATTATTTTAGCCCCTTTTTCCCATGCCATACGGCCTGATTCCGCTGCAAAAAAATCAGCTTCAATAATATCCGTACCATAGGGCAGATGGTAGTTATGCGCTTCTGTAGCGCCCCATGGAAGAATAGCAAGGTCAACACTGGCATCCTTAATATTTTTCCAGTTAGATTCCGCTAAAATATAAGGTCGCATAATGTTATGGTCATTTGAAACAAATATAATATCAATTAAAATACATCGGAAAATAACTTTTCACCGCTGTTTTGCTTTGTAGCCGTGACCAGGATTAACTTGCATCAGGTATAGTATTTATTCTATAAAAATAGCGCTTTTACAGCTGCGCTACTAAATGATAGAAACAACCGTTCCGGATTTAACGATAAAATTTTTCTGGCATGGTATTCTCTAAAGGGGCTAATACTGTAAAGTTGCACCTTGTTTCTTAAACGGAGTAACGCATATTTTTGCCGGTATCATAAAATTGGAGGGAAGAAATTCTCAGTAACAAAACCCCTTTAGAATAAGTATATGTAAAAATAGTATCTCACTCATGTGACGGCACTGTTTAAAAATTAAAAATTATGAAAAAGTTTCTAATGGTTTTAGTGGTGTCATCATTTTTTGTAGCCTGTAAGAACAAGGCAAATAATGGCCTTGCAACAGATAAAAATTTAGTGCTTACGGATACATCCTTACTTCGAACAAGTGGTATATCGTCTGATACCGGTTATTCATCCACCGGCGTTGTCAAACAAAGTTTAAATGGTACCACAACCACCAGTTCTACAACAACAACGGTTACCACTACAACAACTAATGGAAATCCTGGTAATAAAATTGCCACCACAAAAAGCTCGGGTAGTGAAAGATCAGGAAATAGTAATAATGTCGGATCAACGAGCAAAAGTACATCCACAGGTAATAGCGGCGGTAGCGGAACTACTACCACTCCGGTACAACGTGATCGTGGTTGGAGCGATGCAGCTAAGGGAACTGCAATAGGTGCAGGATCCGGCGCAATCCTCGGTGCGGTAGTAAGTAAAGACAAGGTTAAGGGAGCAGTAATCGGTGGGGTTGTTGGAGGAGCCGGCGGATATGCCATCGGTCGTGACAGAGATAGAAAAAGCGGACGAGTAGCACGGAATAAAAAACAGTAACGGTTTAACTATTTTAACAGAAAAAGGGGAATAACGGCTCAATGGAAACTGCCGATTTTATCCTGGCATATATTATAAAAACAAGACTTCCAAAAAAAGTGAAATTAATAAATTGTGCTATTAGCGGAAAGATTTAAATATTCTTAGGCCCACTCGCAATCAGCACTTATTCTAAAAATATCTTTTTATTGACACTTAATTCCTTTATCAATTTCTTTAAATCGATTACTGATACCGCTAGTAAGTTTACCTGTTTCAGTGGGCCGGTAATTACTCAACGGTTGATTTTTTATTTATAAATCTTGTACAGGATAATGGCCAAAACCATTTTGGCGCTTCGATTTTTTACTGGATAATAGCGGCTCGGAATTTTATTTGAGGCGTAACCTGGAACATTTTTCATAACCGCTGTTCAGTCCGGCCGAAAAATTTCTGTCATTATATCACTACCTTTTACTGACATATTGTTACAACATCAGTAACCCTATTTTATACAAAGTGTTAATAGGTTTATTATCCCAAAATAATTCGAAATCATTAAGACCAGCCGCTTCATAATGATTTTTTACCTCCTGTAAAGTATATGTTTTGTTATTATCAACTGATAATAGCCGCAGTACCCCTGACAGCCATTCTCCATGCTCCCGGTTAATTTTGATGATACAGGTTTCACCCCTACCCTGGAAAGTTAGGGAACTCATTTCCCAATGGCTTCCTTTTTTAGATTTTGTAAATCTTTCAACCACAGGTTGTTTACCCAACCAAATAATCCTGGTGCTGGGTTTTACCGAACTAAATTCCGCACTGGCCAAAGTATTTGCGATATAGCCGGGGGGCACAGCAGTTTTGGGCACTTTAAAATCAAACCATTTTTGTAATGGATAGTCAAGGCAGGCGCCATGCATAAAATTTAATAAAGATTTTTTTAGTCCGAATCCAAAACTATCATGACTGGTACCGGTGGGATCTAAGTGAACAATATCATTATTTGCGAAAGTGCCGGTTATCGTTGTTAGTTTTTTTACCTTATAGTTTTCAGGGCTCATACCTACAGGGCTATGGGCTGTCATGGTAAATTGGTGCCAGAATGCAGATTGAAGTATACCGGCTTCAAACATCTGCCGCACCATTTCCAAAGCATCAATGGTTTCCTGAGCCGTTTGCGTAGGAAAACCGTACATCAGGTATGCATGTACCATAATACCTGCCTCCGTAAAGTTCTTTGTTACAACGGCAACCTGGGCTACTGTGATCCCTTTTTGGATCAATTCAAGTAACCGGTCACTGGCCACTTCAAGCCCTCCTGAAACGCCGATGCAACCGGAAGCTTTTAATAGAAGGCAAAGATCACGGGTGAAGCTTTTTTCAAACCGGATATTCGTCCACCAGCTCACCACTATTTTTCTTTTGATGATTTCCAATGCCAGGGCGCGCATTAAAGCCGGAGGCGCCGCTTCATCAACAAAATGAAATCCATTTTCTCCTGTCTGGGCAATCATTTCTTCCAGCCTGTCGCAAAGTAATGATGCTGTAGCTGGTTCGTAAAGTTTTATATAATCCAAAGAGATATCGCAAAAGGTACATTTACCCCAATAACACCCATGGGCCATCGTTAATTTGTTCCAACGCCCGTCACCCCAAAGGCTATGCATCGGGTTTGCTATTTCAATAGCGGAAATATATTGATCCAGCAAAAAATCGCTGTAATCCGGTGTTCCTACCTGTCCCTGTTTATAATCTGTACAGGCGGCATTATTGATGTAGGTTAGCTTACCATCCAATAAAGTAAAACACCGTTTCAATTGAGTGACAGGTATTTTACCTTCTACATAATGAACCAGGTTTTCAATAGGCGCTTCGCCGTCATCCAGGGTTATAAAATCGAAGAACTCAAACACACGGGCATCCGATAAAGAACGCAATTCTGTATTGGCAAATCCTCCTCCCATTACTACTTTCATGGTAGGGTAATGCTTACGAATCCACTGACCGCACCGCAAGGAAGCATATAAATTACCGGGAAAAGGTACTGAAATCGCTACCAATAAAGGATTTATTGCCGCTACCCTGCTTTGTAAAATGCTGATCAGTACCTTATCTACATAAGAATATTCCTGCTGCAATGCCAGGTATAATTCGTCAAAACTGTTGGCGGATCTGCCAAGCTTTTCCGCATAGCGGCTAAATCCAAAATGAGGGTCCACGCACTCCTTAATTAAATCAGATAAATCTTCAAGATACAGGGTAGCCAGGTGTTTAGCCTTGTCTTGTATACCCATACTTCCAAATGCCCACACCAGGTCGTCTAATTGGGTAAAGCGGCTGGCTTCAGGAAGAAAATTTCTTTTGGCGACCAGGTGTGCCAGGGTTGTATTTTTACCTTGTAAAAACTGTATTACAGCATCAATGGAGTATATATAATCTTCCTGCAATGCAATCATTCTTGTTGCATTCTGCGATAAGTCATCTTTGGCGGAATCACTGATTTGCCGGAACACCTGCATTAACCCCTTTTTAGAAAATATATCAAGCATTACTTCGATCCCAAGATCGGCCTGGCAGGAAGGGATATGCCTGGTATTTAAAAAGCCTTTCAGATAAGCGGTGGCAGGGTACGGCGTGTTGAGCTGCGTAAATGGAGGTGTTATCAAAAAAACGGGAGCACTCAAGTAGTTGATAATTGACAGTGAGTTAATTGAGAATATTTCTATTCAAAGTTAACTTCATTGCGCGAAAAGAACTGCGAATTAAAGACATAATCAATTATCCGCTAATCCATTGTCCTTTAATAAAGTTGATTAGTAAAATGCCGACCGGCTTTTACAACAGCCGGCACTTACTAAATCAAAAAGGATTGGATCGTTTAGGTGAAATTGTTAGCATAACAAATTTAAAATGAGAAATTATTTATAAATTATAATGCAATAATATTTTTCATGTGCAGTTGGTAAGGAATTGAACGAAAATAAACCAGGCTGGTGGGTGGGATACCCTTCAATTTTTAGCGCTATCTTAAAATTCTTAGGCAAAAGTTACAAATCTTCCCTTCTAACAATTTCAGGTTTTTCCGTTGGAAACGGAACTATTAAAATTCAACCTCATTTCTTCCAATTGTTTGTTTCCAAAAATCTATTTCCATCACCTGCTCCACAAAGAGCAGGGTTTTCACAACAAATAAAATTACCGGAAAATAATTATTTACCTATAGGCAATTCAACATTTTTAACATTGAATTATCGGGCGGATCTAATTTTAATACCAGTTCCGGTAATAAGAATGACGGTGGAACACAATTTAACCTGGTACCACAAAGTTCAGTAAAGTTTTGAGGATGAATGTTACATAATTTTTGAAAATAATTACATAATTTACTCCTTTGGCCCATCTTCATCGTAAAAGGATTAAAATATTTTAACTTTCCACTTATTTATCCCCCTGTTGGTACGATATTATTTAAAGTCAGCAGGATTGCCGGACTAAGCCGGGGATTACGATTTTTAGCCTTCTCATGCAAACCACTGCAATTATATTATTGTTTGTTTTTATTAGCTGGTTTTACTGGCAGGGCAGAAGAAAGAGAGTAAAGAAGACAATTTTCCCAGAATCATTTCGAACTATCCTGGAAGAAAAAGTTATTTTCTACAAGTCGTTAAGTGAGCCCTCCCGCCTGGCATTTGAAAACCGGATGACCAGGTTTCTTGACACTGTTCGGATTACCGGTGTGCACACGATTGTAGAAGAAGAGGATAAAGTATTTGTTGCAGCAAGTGCCATTATCCCCATCTTTGCCTTTGAAAACTGGGAATATATTAACCTGAATGAAGTGTTATTATACCCAAATTCATTTAGTGAAGAATTTGAATTGAAAGATGGAAAGGAACATCCGGTTTTAGGCATGGTAGGCAACGGGCCGATGCAACAGGTAATGATACTTAGCCAGCCTGCTTTAAGGCAGGGGTTTATTAATCAGACCGATAAAAACAATACAGCCATTCATGAATTTGTTCACCTCATTGACAAAACCGATGGATCGGTTGATGGGATTCCTGAAAACCTATTATCAAAACAATACCTGCTTCCATGGATAAATATGATGCACCAAATGCTAAAGGAAATTCCTGAAGGGAATGCTACTGGTATTAATCCTTACGGTGCTACCAGCCAGGGAGAATTTTTTGCTGTTATCTCAGAATATTTTTTTAAACGCCCCGACCTGCTTAAATACGATCATCCTGAATTGTACGAATTGCTGGAGAAAATCTTCAGGCGCGATTTTAATCAATCAATTAGCAGGTAAAACTGATTGGTTAAAAAAATATTAACTCAAATATCAAGCTGGTTTCTTTTTTAACCCTGCGGCCCGATTTGAATAAATCATATGAATTGATAAATCCATAGAAGGAATTATTAGAATAATAAGAGAGCCATTTAAGCTCTCTTAATTTTAGGATGATTTCATTTATTTATTGCTTAACCAATTTTCCGTTATAAATGCACACCCCATTTTCGTCAACAATATTAAGCAGGTACATTCCTTTTTGAATATTCTTTATTTTATCAAATATCTTCCTGCTGGAACCCTTTGGTATAACCCACCTGTCGGTTGCAATTGTTTTACCTGCCATGTCAAACAAAATTAATGATACTGGCTGACTGGCTTTATTTAAAAAATCGATCGATATATAATCAATAAATGGATTAGTTAAAACAGTTGCAAATACTTTATCAATATTTACTTTAACCGATACTGTGACTGAATATTTATATTTACTATCCATATCCACCTGTTTAATTCTATAGTAATTTAAGCCGGCTACAGGTTTTGAATCGAAGGCATTATATTTTTTAATGACGGAAGAATTATTGCCGCTTGTTTTGGTGGTTGAAACCAGTATCCAGTTGGCGCCTTCATCAATGCTTTTTTCAACATCATAGTATTTATTGTTGATTTCTGATGCTGTGCTCCAATTGATTGCAACTCCGGTTCCTTGTTGCTTTGCTGATATATTTAAAAATTCAACAGGCAGAGGGCCCCCGCTCGGGCAGGTTGCCAATTTAATATCATCGATGGCATAATCGTTACCGCAACCACCTGTGATTCCATCGCTTAAAGTAAGCCTGATGTTTTGAACGATAAAACTACCGGTTGCCGGGAGGGTAAACACTCCGCCCATTTGAACCCAGGTGGGAGTAGCAGATAAGGGCACCGAAGACGCTATAACCGGGGAGCCGATTAATGGTACCCATGAATTGTCCTGTGCCTGGTATTCAAGTACAAAAGAAATATTCGGCAATAAAATTCCTGCTCCACAAATATTGACATTATTTACATTCATGAAAAACAAACTGGCAGAATAATAACCTGCCGGAATGCCTGAAGTACTACTCACGGTGTGCCGGTAAAAAGCATTACCGTTTCCGTTTATAACAAGCATTTTACCATTTAGGTTACCAGTATGATCGGGTGAATTGTGCCAGTCTGGTTTTTGTTGGGTGTTATTTACTACCCTGTAAATTCCTTCATCATACAGTTCCCCATCCGCCTGGTAGGTTAAAGCACTGGTAATAATATCCGGATGACTTGTTGGTACTGTACCTGTACCAAAATTTTCTGTGAACAGGGCGGTTTCGTTTTCACAAAAATTTTGTGCAAATAATGAATTATTTACCACAGCTTGCAATAAAATAAAAGTTGCCAGCAAAAATGAATGTACGATCCTGAGCTTATTGGTAGATGTTGACTGCATACAGTAAAATTTAGAGATAATGAATGTCAGCTTTTCATATAACAGTGGAGAATGTAAGAATTTCAAAAGATTTATGGATAGCAGCAAATAAAATTTGATAGTGGCGTTGCAAATTTTATATACGCCACAACGAACCTTACCGCATGGTAAAATTAATTATTGTTTTTACAAAAACAACTGTTTACTATTAAATTTTTAGTATATGAAAGTAATTTTATGTCAAACCAGTCGGTATTTTGACAGCTCTCCCTGTTTTTATAAATTGATTTTTCTGCAAACCAGCTTTGATTATTAAAATCTATTTTTATATAAAATGGCAGTTTGATGCGGAAAAGGTAAATGGTAAAATTTTGCCTATCAGGTCACCATTGCTTTTTCAAACTTAAATTAACACTAGAATTAAAAAAATTACCTGAAATAAGGTAGTCGGGCTGTAGCGGAAATTGGGCCATCCATGCAGGTGGAAAATATTTTAAGCAGGCTCAGCTAGTATTTTCTAGGATAATTTTTGCGGCAGCAAGGTATCCATAACTTTTTGCGGGGGGATGTATCAAAATACTACTCGATAAATTTATTCTGTATCCATTAATAATATCTTTTTTTTCCCTGCAGGTATTTTTCCCTGATGATCAGGCTGATTGGCTTTTCCAGCACCTTACTTTCCACCCAGGAAATGATATCGAGGTAGGCAAATGAACGTGTTTGAAAACGGTTCTTTTCCAGCTTTTTTATACTCACCAGAAATTTTTGTAATTCAGGTTTTAGTTTTTGACGGTGAACATGAAAAGAGTTACGCAAAAATTTAAACATCTCCTCTTCTACGATAGTGAGGTTTTCCATCTTTGCCATAAAGCGATATACAGAGCGTATCAGGGAATCGATGATTTCAAAATTCCCCAATTCATAATGTGCCATCAGGTGCATTAACCGGGCGTAGCATTGCAGGTCGTTCCGCATACCATCACTGCCATTAATGATCTTTTGAAGGTAGTCGATGGATATGTCAAACTTACCGCTACCAAAATAAAGGGAGGCTATTTTGTAGTTGAATACCAATAGCCTGTGATTGTCTAAATAAAGCGCATATTCTACCAGTTTATCTTCAATCAGCGGAACCTCTTTCAAGCCTTCATCAAAAGTTCCCAGCATAAAATGCTGATTTATTTTAGCGCTGCTGATATAGATAAAGGTTTGGATACGGTGATTATCATGGTTGTTGGCCACAGTTGTTTTAGAAAACTTTATAAAATGCTGCAGGTCGATCTCAAATTTCTGGTAGTTTCTCAGATCAAAATGAGCATTGAGTAAATTATGCAAACCTTTAATGTAGTAGCCGGTTTCAACGCGTATCATCAGCGGCTGTTCATGAAATACATCCACCCATTTTTGAGCATAACGATAATACATTAAAAAATCCTGGCGAATAAAGGCATACCAGCAGTAGCATTGATACAAATACAGTCTTTCATAAAAACCTGTTTGGTGATGTGCTTTCTCGGGAAGATTGTTCTTTAAAAAATTTATTACACCTGTCTCATCCTTCTCATTTCGGGCATGGCCATTCTTTATATACCAGCTATACAATCGCAGCGCAAGGTTAGACAGCTTAGCTACCATTTCTACCCTTGCGTTTACTTCCAAGGCTTCTGCGGATAATTGTTCCCCCCTATCCTGCATACTCCTGGTAATGTGCAATGTTTCAATCTTTTTTTCCCAGGATATTACCTGGGTTAAAAAATTAAATTTATTATGCAGTTTCGCGGTTTCTTTTAATTTCTCCAGTATTTTCAGGCTTTGCAAATACAATCCTTTATTGTAAAGGATACGGGCATGATCAAGTTGTTCATTCAACTGCATATCGATACTGTCGGTACTTTTTAAAATCCGCAGACTGGCAAGCAATTGCTTGTATAAATGCACTTTTGTATTTGATAACTGGGGTTTCCGGATGGAAGAAAGCCTTTTAAGTAAAACGCCTTCATCATATTCATTCAATTTATCAAGCGCGTCAAATAATTCAATTATTTTCAGGTTCTCATTGCCGGAACTTCTTTTGATATAAAGCTTAAAATTTCTTTTTTCTGCCTTTTCAAGTGTTTTAATAAGTTGAAATAAAGTATCTGTAAATCGGGTGGGCATCATTAATATTTTTTTATAAAATGTAGTGCCAAAGGGGATTTCGCTATTGAAAATCACCTTTTAGCATAATAAAATCACTCATAAGTTGATTATGAGGGTATTAAAGCACATCTTACCTTTGAATAAGAAGCATGATTATTGAATCCATAAAGCAGGCAATCGTCAAGAAAGCAATCAATCATTAGTAGTTACACATGCATAATGTGCAGGAATGTATACTGAGAAATTCAGTCAAAAGTTAATATAAGAATTTCATATAGCAAGCAATCGTTAAAGTCCTCCGGTTTCTACCGGAGGGCTATTTTTTTGCAAAATAATGGTATATTACTGATAATAATTAATTTTTTTACCGTTTTTTCCATTTATCAGTTAGGTATTACAAAATCAGGCTTGCGTATAAAAGTGCTATTATACTTAAACCTCAAACTGGTACTCAATTCTATCTTATATCCTTTCATATATCCAATAGGACGCGGAAAGACATAGGCTCTTAATTCAATGGTTCCATAAATAAGGTTTTCATTACGTGTACGGATGCCTGCGCCCCAGGCGCTATACAATTCGCTTTTAGCCAGTGATTGGTTGATAGGTGTTATTACGCTCATATCCCCGAATATAAAAGGCGCCATTCTGAAACCCCAGAATTTATTCATATTAAAAAAAACAGCTTCCCCTTTAGCTGTTCCCCTGAAATCAGCATTAATAGTAGTGTTGTCATAATAAGGAAGGCCAAATGTACTGCGTAAAAATAATGGCTGATTTGAAACAGGCCGTACCTGTTTGGTAAAGGAAGCGCCATAAAAATTACGGTTCTGCCATTTGCTCCCCATTTTTTTTAACCGGGTAAAATGATCGACGCCCAGCAGCAGGTCGATATCTTCCAACCTTTTTTTAAACGAAAATGTACCAAATCTCAGCGTATATGAACTGTAAAAACCTTTGTTGTTAAAATGGCTGCGCTGAGCTTCCAGGCCATAGTAAGCCCTCGACCGCTTGTCTTTGTCTGTCCATCCTCCAATAGCCGAGGCGCTAAAACCCTCCGGAACATCTTCGTTGCGCCCGAAACCATATATAAAATTTGTGCGGTAAAAGTCTTGTTTAAAAATACTAAAAGCCATTAAAACACCGGAGATATTTGCGTACCGGTAATCGTAGTCGAACAGGTTTCTTTGGGGCAACTGGTTGAAACGCTGGCTAAACCCCCTGATCGCAACGAATTTCCTTAATGGCTTGATTATATTTCCGTAAAGCAATTTTTTGCTGCCGAAATTATAACCAAACCAGGCATCGGCATTATAGTAACTATACTTGTAATGACTTTGGTACAAAGAATCCTTAGGATAAGCATTCCTGGTTTTACTAAACGAAAGGTCAGCCGCCCCAATCCAGGGAATATAAAGCGATACCAATGGTTTTTCAAAATGTGTATACACAAAACTTTCCTGGCTCCTGTTGCTGCTAAAAGCACTTTTATAGGTTTGAAACCCAATGCTCCAATCGATAAATGAGCCCTTAACATTTCGTTTTATCATCTCCACCCCATACCCTAAATTAGGATGACGGTCTTTTTCATAAAATGTACTTACCGCAATCTTTGACCCGCTACCGCCAAAATTTTCCTCTCTTATTCCAATCTTCGCCCGCTCTACGCCACTGATACTGATATTACCTCCAATAGAAAATACATCTTTGGTTATTACAATTACATCTACCAGATCTGTACTACCCGGCACACTAACTACCAAAATACGGGAATCCTGTATATATACCTGGTTACGCAAATGACGTTCATTGTCGGCTACCAGGTAGGGGTTTATTTTACTGCCCTCCCTGAAAAACAGGTTATTCAAAATTATTTTGTCCCGGGTATTTTTATGGAAAGCGTTGGCAATCACCACGCCAATGGTGTTTTTGACCCGGTTTGTATCATAAATATTTCTTTCAAAGCCTAAACTTAGTATTGCAATAAAACGAATTGATTTACCGGTATGGACAAGGTAGGGATTGGCTGTTTTTACCGGCTCAGGTCCGGGGATATCTACCGAAACACTTTTTCCAAGCCTACCCAAAAGTCCTCTTTTTTTTGAGAGAAAGAAAGTGTCTTTTGGGAGGGGCACCTCCTGTGCAAAAAGATAAATTGTATTAAAAAAGAATGCCACCAGTATTAACCATACAACCAGTGAGACCTGTTTTAACATAATTAAAGATGGATTTTTCGTTGTAAAGATATTGAATTGGGGAGAGAAAATAAAAAGGAAAGCTAAAAAGGGTGCATCCCAAATTGTCGCTCTTTTTTATTCCTGCGGCCGTTGTTGGCGCCGGGCCATGGAGGAAGTTTGCTGCCCCGGTAAAATTATTGACAGATCAATGGGCAGCGTCAGGCGTAGCCCATTGCCGATTAACTTTCTTTCCCCATAGCAGCCTGTTTCATTGAAATGGCAGTCTCATGACCTACATAATGTTCAATCCGTTTTTCAATAAAGTAAATTAACGGTGTTAAAATTACAGCCATAGAAAACTTATAGATATAATTTAAAAGACAAATTGCCAGCACCAATTGCCAGCTCCATCCCTTCCCTATTTTAAAAGCAATAAACAGTACTATAAAGCTATCCACCAATTGCGATATTAAAGTAGAGCCGGTTGCCCTGAGCCAGATTTTTTTTTCGCCGGTATACTTCTTTATTTTATGAAACACGGTAACGTCTACGATCTGGCTTACCAAAAATGCCACTAGGCTTCCAAGAATGATCCACATGCCCTGGCCAAAAATACCATTGAAAGCCTTACTCATATCCGGGATACCGTCTGCTACACCGGTACCATACCAAAAATCGGCCGGCGGAACCGCCATCGCAAAATAAAACATTACAAACGCATAAGTGATTAGTGCAACCGCTGTGTAGGATATCCTTCTTACTGCTTTTGGGCCATAGTATTCATTTACAATATCGGTCATCACAAACTCCAGTGGCCAAAGCAATACACCGCAGGTAAGGTTAAACGATAAATCCTTTTGGCCAAACAAAGTAAAACCGGAGGGTGACCATCCAAATAATTTTTCCAACGAAAAAATCTTCCCCCCGATACATTCGGCTATTAGCGCATTGGCTACAAAGAATGCCGTGAATATCACAAACAACTTAGTGGGTTTGTCTTTCAAAATATTGTGTATCATCTTATTTCTAATAAATAAAAAAATAATATACCTGTAATAAAAGAAATATGAAGTTAACGATAACAAGCCATTGAGGGATTTGTTTCATTTTTTTTGAAAGCAGCAGCATCAATGCTGTGAAACAGAAAATTAAATTGATAAAAATTGCAAACTGACCCAATACCACCAGCGTACCTGTTACAAAAGGCAATGGAATTATATTATCGCTTACCTTATTTTTTTTATTATTGAACTCTATATAACCAAGTATAATAAACACCAGAAAGCTCAGATTGCAGATAAATGCGATCTTAGAAAATAATTTCATAAATTAATTATTGTTATTACACTTTCAACCGGCGCTACCCGGGTTTTGTATTTTCACATTGCCCGATTATCCGTTCCTGCCTGTGAGCATTGGTACAAAAGAAAAATGTTGAAAAGCTTCTTCACTGGTAGAACCATCCGGATTTTTTGTGATACGCAGCATGCGCTGGTGTTCGCCTTCATCAACCGGTATTACCATTTTACCACCAGCTTTTAATTGTTCAATTAGCTTTGGCGGGATAACAGGGGCCGCCGCCGTGATAATTATTTTATCAAAGGGCGCATAGGTAGGCAGACCTTCGTACCCGTCACCAAAAAAGAATTTCAGGTTCGGGTATTTGCTTTTAAAAATGTACCGTTTGGTTTTTTCAAACAATACTTTTTGCCGCTCGATTGTAAAAACCTTTACCCCCATTTCGGCGAGTACGGTTGCCTGGTAGATGCTGCCGGTTCCAATCTCCAGTACTTTATCGTAAGGTTTTACCTGCAACAGTTGGGTCTGGAATGCAACCGTGTATGGCTGTGAAATCGTTTGTCCTTCACTGATGGGAAAGGCCCTGTCTTCATAAGCTATTTCATCAAAGGCGCTATCCAAAAAAAAGTGACGGGGGATATTGTTCATTGCAGCAAGCACGTTTTCGTCAGTGATGCCTTTGCCGCGCAGGATGTCTATTAATTTCTTTCGCAGCCCCTTGTGGCGGTATGTATCTTCGAAGTTTCTCATAAAAGCGGTTCCGCAACATCCTTGTACCACAACGAAAAAAGGATCCGGGGAGAGTTAAAATTGATAGGTATAAATATTTATTTTACAGAACTTGTTCAAAATCAGCTTTCATTTTCCACCTTAGGCTGGCAGCAGTTTCAACTCCAGGCGAAGGACCATGTTTCTCCTGAAACACAGCACAAGGTAGAATAAATAATGTAATGCTAATCCTGTCTTTTATTAATTTCAACCTGCACCAATCAATTGTAGGTGGGCATATGATTATCAAAAAACGCTCCGGTGGCGCTATTCCAATTGTTGATGAGATCATGCCTGCTTTGATTGAGATAATTGTTATTCGCATTGTAGGCATTAACCGCGGTATTCACTTCTTTAACTCCCTTGTTAAAACTATTTACTTCGTCTTTGGTGGGCGCTGACTTTTTTTCAAATTCCTTTTGCATTTTATCAAACGCTTCCTGCTTTAACAAATAATCGGATATAGCAGGGATTTTTTCTGTTGCTTCTTTTACGTAAAATTCCAACAAGCGTTTACAATTTGAAATTAATGAATTATCTCCATTGAAGGGAGACAGCTTTTCAAGCTTTTCGAGGCCTTCTTTCGAAAACTGCAAAAGGCTGTTTCTATTCTGTTCAATCCCATTGATATTTTTCTTCTCAATGGCAACCACCAGGTAAGCTTCCTGCTTAAAACTTTTAAAAAAGGTAAGGTAGATGGGATTATAATAATCTACTGTTTGCCCCACTTTTTTCATCATCGCCCCTATTTCATCTTCGCTGTTCAGCAAACTAACATTATGTTCTGCAGCAAATTTCTTTTCCACCGCATGAAGCGCTGCACTTGCTTCATCCATTTTCTTATCCACCATTTGTTTTGCAAGCAGGTAGGCTTCCATCAGGTCGTAGGATTGTTCGGCAATTTCTTCCATATTCACGATCTTATTATAATCTTCATTCAGCGCATTGAAATAAAGTTTCATAAAAGAAACCGCAGAATCCCTGTACGACTTGTCATTTTTATAAGAAGGCATCCCACTGATATTCATCCTGCTTTCCTGTATCTCATCTAACAATTTCGCCTTCAGGCTTTCTACTTTTTTTGCTCTTTTATTATGAGATGAAGCACTGTTATAGGCCAGGAACCTTTTGGCAATAGTTTGGTGTTGCTTACCGATGAAACCCATATAGGCGCCGGGGTCTTCAAAATCCTGGGCATTCGTTTGGTTACAAATAAAAAATAAAAATGTCGCCAGGTAAATTAAAAAGGTAGATTTTTTCATACTATTATTTTGGAGTGGTTCAATGGTGAATGGGCAAAGGCATGGGTTATTTTAGTATATTATTATTCAAAACTTGCTATCATAAATTCACTATTCACCATTCACCCTTCACCAACTCAGCCAATCCTGCATTATTTTATAAGATTCGGCAATATAGCTGTCTTTCTCTATTCGCTGAATATTTATTTCATTGATGCTTTTGCTTTGTGCTGAATTCAATTGCCCGCGTTCCAAATCAAGACTGTTATTGTGTGCCGTGATCAACCGGTGCGTACTGTCCGCTTCTCTCTCAATGGATTTATACATGTCTGTAAACTTTTTATAATAGTCGGTATAGCTCGCCCATTGTAAAGGAATATTTCTTGCACCATCTATATTTTTGTACCAGGTTGCAAATGTATTGATAGACTTAAAATCATAGCCAGCGCTAACCCTGGCCTCACTGTTGGCGCGGAGTTTGGCAAAGGGTATTGGCGGCAGCGCCTGGTATATTGCAGGCCTGGTATTATCGGGTTGAAGGGCAGATATATTGCCTTTTTCCCTGAGCCTGTCCATCGCATACATATCCGGCAAAGCAATATCCGGTATCACGCCTTTCCATTGGGTTGTGGAGCCATCTACGCGGTAAAATTTGCCCTGGGTTACTTTCACATAGCTTTCATATTTGGCTGTTTTTGAAAAATTACCCGTTGTATCCATGGGTAAAATAACCTGGGCAGAACCTTTGCCATAGGTAGTACTGCCAACAATTAAGGCACGATGGTAATCCTGTAATACTGCTGCTACCAGTTCAGAAGCAGAAGCGCTCATAGTATTTACCATTACCAGCATCGGGCCATCATAAATAGTGCCCCTGTTGGGGTCTCGTAAAAAATGTACCTTACCTGTTTTATCTTTTGTGGAGGTAAGCGTTCCTTCGCTGATAAAAATACCCGCTAGTTCAAGCGCTTCATGCAATGATCCACCCCCATTGTACCGCAGATCCAATATCAGCCCCGAAACCGAATCTCTTTTTAATTTCACCAACTCTTTTGCAACATCATTGGAGCATCCGTTTATGTTATCTTCATCCCCTTCTTTTACATAAAAGCCGGGCAAAGTGATATAACCAATTTTTTTTGCTCCTTTTAAAATGTAACTTTTTACCACCCCTTCTTCGTTGGTAATTTTTTCTTTGCTTAATACGGCTGTCTTTTGTGCGCCGCTTGCCGTTCGCACAGTGATGGTGATCTTTTCATTACTGCTGCCCTCAAATATTTTATCCAGCCGGGCCATACTGGAATCCGGCAAAGCCAGTTCGGGGTTATCGCCCGATTTTATTTTTACAATTACATCACCCTTATGCAGTTCTCCATTGCGCCATGCCGGTCCCCCGGGGACGAGGTAAGTTATTACCCATTCCCCCTTTTCATTTTCATCCATTTCAAAGCCAGTCGAAAATTCCAGTCCGCTCATTTCAGTTTCAAAATCTGTTTTTGTACCTGCACTCATGTAATCGGTATGCGGGTCGTAGCACCAACTGATGGCGGACAGGTACTTATCTTCCATTTCCTTACCAGGCTGCCGCAGTTCAGCTAATATATTTTGTACCCACAATAATTCCTGTTTCTTTATTTTTTCCCTGGCCTTTTTTTCAAGTTCGGCGAAATTGAGCGGCTTTGTATAATTTATATTGCCCCCGGTTGAATCCATCACTTTATCGGATATCGAGCGTAATACTTTCCATTTTAGATATTTTTCCCAGGTTTTATACAGTTCAAAACCATTTGCCGGGTAGTCGGCCAGGGGCCAGGTGAGGTTATCCGCTACAAGAAAATCCAAAGGGCTGGCCAGTACTGTTTTAATCGCACTATCCGCTCTTAACAAACTACTTCTGAATAACAGGATAGTTTTATTAAAAAAGTTCCATTCCTTTCCCATCATTTCATCATCTAAACGGGTACGATAAGGATCCAACTGTGCAATTTCCGTTTTCGAGAATACAAGTTTTTCATCGTCCAGCAATTCCATCCACCGGTTAAATAGTCTTACAGAGATGGAATCATTCCATTCTAAAGGCTGGTAATGATTTTGTTCTAAAAAGCGGCGAAGGGTGATTGATTTTTGACGGAGCGCATCAGTACTATATTGCTGTGCGGGAGCAAAAAATGAGCATCCCAACAGGAAGAGCAGTAAAATACTTTTCATATTTGTGGAGTTGGCGGGTAAGCGGATGTACTCATAGCGACTGCAATATAAAAAAATGCCAGGAGTAAAATCCTGACATTTAACATAAACATCTTTTATTTTTATTTCAGGTCCATCTCCTGCACGATCCGCGCAATTTTACCCGTGCAAATCTTTTCTGCCTCCACAAAATCTTCAGGGGCAGTCAATACAGTATTTACGCTGAAATAAAATTTAATTTTAGGTTCCGTACCACTGGGCCTGGCCGAAATTTTTGTGCCATCACTTAATATAAACTGCAGCACATTGCTTTTGGGCAGGTTGATTTTCCAGCTTTCCCCGGTTTGCAGGTTTTTACCGAGTTGAAGGTCATAGTCCAGTAATTCTGAAACTTCCACACCATCAATGGTTGCGGGTGGATTATCGCGATAGCCCTGCATCATAGCGGCTATTTCGGTAGCGCCGTTCATACCTTTTTTTGTGATGCTGATCAGGTTTTCTTTATACAGGCCATATTGTACATAGAGATCGATCATTTTTGCATAGAGGCTCCTTCCCTTGTCTTTTTCATAAGCTGCCATTTCGCATAGTAATGCAACCGCGCTAATGGCATCCTTATCCCTCACTTCATCGCCCACCATCAGGCCAAAGCTTTCTTCGCCACCAATAATGTATTTCTCTTTGCCTTCCTTTTCCTGGATCAATGCTGCGATCCATTTAAAACCGGTAAGCACATTATAGCAGGCGATATTATTTTCTTTAGCGATTGTGTCGATCATGCCGGTAGTTACAATTGTTTTCACCACCATATCGTTGGGCTGCGATAGCCCTTTTGTTTTCCTCGCCTCAATCATGTAGTTAAAAGCCAGCACAGCAGTTTGGTTACCATTCATCAATACCCATTCCCCATCATTATTTTTAACGCCAATGCCTACCCGGTCGCTGTCAGGATCGGTACCCAGCAAAATATCGGCGTCCAGTTCCATCGCCATTTTAAGACCAATGCTCATGGCTTCTTTTTCTTCAGGGTTAGGAAAGATCACGGTTGGAAAATTACCATCGGGCTTGCTCTGATCCTCTACTATGTGCACATTGTCAAAACCAAATTTTGCGAGTACCTGCGGTACCAGGGTGATACCCGTTCCATGAATAGGCGTGTATACGATTTTAAGGTCGTGCTGGGCTTTGCATACTTCAGGATAAACACTCAAACCCGCCACCATATCCAGGTAGGTTTCATCCATATCTTTCCCGATGATGGTAATGTTAGCTTCTCCGCCCGTCCATTTTACATCGTCCACAGAGGCAATTTTTTCCACCTCGATGATCACATTTTCATCATGAGGCGCTACCATTTGCCCACCATCATCCCAGTAGGCTTTATAACCGTTATATTCTTTGGGGTTATGCGAAGCGGTACAAACCACCCCACCCTGGCATTTTAAATGGCGGATGGCAAAACTCAGCTCCGGAGTGGGGCGCAGGGCTTCAAATAAAAAAACTTTAATCCCATTGGCGGCAAATACACTGGCGGTGGTTTCGGCAAAAAAGCGACTGTTGTTGCGGCAGTCGTGCGCTACCGCTACCTTTACATCCTCACCAAAACATTTCTTTAAATAATTGGCATAGCCCTGTGTGGCCATCCCAATAGTGTACTTGTTTATACGGTTGGTACCAATACCCATAATGCCCCGGAGGCCACCCGTACCGAATTCTAAATTTTTATAGAATGCATCGGCCAGTTCATCCGGGTGATCTTTTTGCAGGCGGTTGATTTCATCTTTTACTGATTGCTCATAATTGCCCGAAAGCCAGTTGTCAATTTTTTGTTGAATGTTTTGATCCATATAATTTTTATTTACATCCTCAAAAATAATTGTTTCGTTTATAATAAAGCAATTACAGGTAAATTTGTTTTTATGGGCCAAACATCCGTACATATACGAGCTTCATTGGCGTCGCACTCTTGTACTTTCAGCTCATTATTGAGCTTTTGCCTGCTGGTAACTTGCTCTTTTTCTTCAGGGGCACAGGATTCGGCGTCAAAAGCTTATGCGATGCCCAATTTGGAAGCCCGCTCATACGATACCCAAGACCGAATTTCTGTGACAGGTATCAATGCTTTACCTCCAACAAGTGAACTAACTCCAAAACAAATAAAATCAAGGGTACGCTTTGTGGCGATTGCTAATGTGGCAGGCTATTCGGCCTTGCTTGCGGGATTAAATGCGGCATGGTATTCAAAGTATGAGCAAACTAAATTCCATTCTTTCAACGACAATGCAGAATGGCTGCAGGTAGACAAAGCGGGCCATTTGTACAGCGCCTATGCCGAAAGCCGAACCAGTATGGAATTGTGGCGCTGGACTGGCATTGACCGAAAAAAAAGGATCTGGTATGGAGGATTAAGCGGCGCGTTTTACCAGACCATTATAGAAATATTAGATGGGTTTAGCGCGGAATGGGGCTGGAGCTGGGGCGATTTTAGCGCCAATCTTTTGGGAAGTGCCACCTTAATTGCACAGGAACTTGCCTGGGATGATCAGCGTATACAACTAAAATTTTCCTTTCATAAAAAAAATTATGGCGATCACCAGCTTAACAACCGTGCCGGTGATATATTTGGCAAAACACTGTCTGAACGGTTCATAAAAGATTATAATGCCCAAACTTATTGGGCAAGTGTAAACCTCCGCTCCTTTTTTCCAAAAACCAGTCTCCCACCCTGGCTGGCAATTGCCGTAGGCTACGGTGCAGATGGGATGTTTGGCGCAAGGGCCAACACGGCAAAAGATGACCTGGGCATTATCAGTTTCGACAGAAGGGATATTAAGCGTTACCGCCAATGGTACCTTTCGCCGGATATTGATTTTACTAAAATAAAAACGAAGAAAAAAGGCGTGCGGCTTTTATTTACGGTATTAAGCGCCTTTAAGTTTCCGGCGCCAAGCCTCGAATTCAGTAACGGAAAGTTTTCAGTGAATGCATTGCACTTTTAGGGGAAAGGGCTAAAACTGATCAATTAGCGGTAATGGTAAGTACCTAAGCAGATAAACCTGAAATAAATAAATGGAACAGATTAGACAGATAATGAAACAGATGATAAGTATTTCGGGAGACGAACTAAACGAATTCCTTAATCAAACAATTACCAAAACATTTAAGCGAGAAGAAACCTTAAGCCGACCCAATTCAATTCCGAACGAAATATATTTTATAAATAAAGGACTTATTAGAACTCTTATAACAGACAACGAAGGATCCGAACACACGATACATTTTGCATTAGAAAATCAATTTATTGCAGACTATTCCAACTTTATACAAAAACAACCTTCCCTTTATACCTTAAAGACAGTTGAAGAAACGCAAGTTATTGTTTTACCACGTTCTGCTATTGAATGGGGTTACGAGAACTTAACAGATGGGCAAAAAATGGGGCGACTTATTGCAGAGTTTTATTTCATTTATCAAGACGACCGTATTAAAAATACGTATGTAAGAACTCCGAAACAACGTTACGATAATATTACAGACGTTTTTCCCAACATTCACAACCGGGTTCCGCAACATATGATTGCTTCATACCTGGGCATTACTGCTGTACATCTAAGCAGACTTAAAAAGTTGCAGTTTTAGAAAATCTAAACATTTGTTATCGTTTCAAAGCGACGTTCCGTTGCAATTTTGCGCTGAAATAATCATTGTGAAATTTAAAAGAAAAACAAATGCAACTATCATCAAACGAAAAAAACAGGTTAAAAACCAAATATGGTGAATGGGCAATCGTTACCGGTGCTTCATCAGGTATTGGCTTGGATCTCGCAAAACAAATAGCAGAAGCAGGTTTAAATATTGTAATCAATTCAAGACATTTAAATAAATTGCAGGAAGTTGAAAAACAACTGAAAGCAAATTCAACCATTGAAGTTAAAATTGTTGCTTGTGATGTTTCTCAAAACGAAGGCATTGATAAAATTATTCAAGCAACACAAAGTTTGAATATTGGATTGTTAATTGTTTCGGCCGGTTACGGCACTTCTGGTTTGTTTATTGACAGTTCGTTGCACTCAGAAATTAATATGCTCAAAGTTAATTGCGAAGCTTTACTTTCATTGACGCATTATTACAGCCATCAATTTGTACAACAAAAACGAGGTGGAATTATTTTGATGAGTTCAATGGTTGCTTTTCAAGGAACACCCTATGCGGCAAATTATGCGGCGACAAAGGCCTATGTACAAACATTAGCGGAAGGATTAGCAGTAGAATTAAAACCACACGGAGTTGATGTTTTGGCAGCAGCTCCCGGACCAGTAGAAAGCGGATTTAGTCAAAGAGCTAATATGAAAATGTCTATGTCATTAAGACCATCTCAGGTTGGCGTTCCAATTTTAAAAGCATTGGGACGTAAGACAACTGTTTTACCTGGAATACTGACTAAATTTTTAGTTTACTCATTACGGACAGTTCCAAGATGGGGTAAAATTAAAATTATGGAAAAGGTAATGGGCGGTATGACGAAACACCAAAGGAAATCAGTGGACTAAACCCACTACAGCTAACAATGAATACCTGTTGAAAATTAATAATCTTAACCAGGTAAAGCTGCTGTAGTGGCTTCCTCCATCCAGGCCCCACCTACTTCTCCTCCCTCCACCTCTACATAAATATGTTCATCCAGTGTAGTAGAAATAGAAAGTCCCACATAATCTACATCGATAGGGAAAGATTTATGCGTGCGTTCTACCAATGCAAGGGTTTGTATCTTTTTGGGATAAGTTTCCAGTAAGGGTTTTAAGGCATACAGCATCGTGCTACCGCTATTGGCCACATCATCAATTAATAATATGGCTTTTCCGTTAAAATCAATCAAAGGATGGAGCGTTATATCGCGTGGCTTTCTTTTATTCATGGAAAGTTCAACTACGATTATTTCACCCTGATAAACTTCCTGCAGGAAGGCACTTATTTTACGGGCTATTATAATCCCGTTTTCCTTAATTCCAATCAATATCAGTTGCGGCTCTTCATAATTTTGTTCAGCTACCTGTAGCGCCATGCGGCGGAGTTTTTTCTCTGCAACTTCCTTCGATAAAATATATTTTTTCTCTGCCATACTGACCCTGTTAAAGTATTTGCACGAATTTATACCAATATTCAATACTTCTACATTATTCGTGTAATTGATGTTTGATAATTATCTTAGCGGTCGCGGATGGTCAATGGTCAATAGTGAATGGTGAAAGTTTCTATACTTTACAATTGCCTGTCGCCTTTTGCCCACTGACCATTGCGCATTGACCATTGCTTTACTAATAACATAAACATGCACTCTTTACCTCAGCTTATTTTTATCGCATTTACAGGATTTGCTGCCTGGCTGTTTTCAAAAAATATCTTACAGGTTCGCCGAAATATTTTTTTGGGAAAAGCCGAAGATTTAAGCGGTAACCCATCGAAGCGCTGGTGGAACCTAATCCTGCTTGCATTGGGACAAAAGAAGATGTTTAAAAATAAGCTCGTGGCGGTAATGCACTTTGTTATTTATGCGGGATTTATTATCATCAATATAGAAGTGCTCGAAATTGTGCTGGATGGTATACAGGGCACCCACCGGCTTTTTTTACCTTTACTTGGTAATGCCTACACGCTCCTGATCAATTTTTTTGAACTATTGGCTGTGGGTGTAATTTTGGTGTGCGTGGTTTTTTTATGCAGGAGAAATATTGTAAAGTTAAAGCGTTTTATAAGTAAGGATCTAAACGGATGGCCCCGAACGGATGCCAATTATATTCTAATCGCAGAAATAATTTTGATGAGTTTATTTCTCACCATGAATGCTACTGACCGTGCCCTGCAATTACAGGGCAGTGAACATTATCAAAATACGGGTGACTTTATTTTCTCCGGGTTACTGGCGCCATTTTTCAGCGGACTAACTGAATCAACATTAATTGTAATCGAAAGAAGCAGTTGGTGGTTACATATCCTTGGCATTTTCACCTTCCTCAATTATTTGCCCTATAGCAAGCACCTGCACATTATGCTGGCTTTCCCCAATGCTTATTTTGCAAGGTTGGATCCACCTGGTAAAATGGACAATATGCAACATGTACAAAATGAAGTGAAATACATGATGCACCCCGAACTGGCCCCCGAAGGGGAAGCACCGCCCATGAAATTTGGCGCTAAAGATATTTTTGATCTTAGCTGGAAAAATTTATTGGATGCCTATAGTTGCACCGAATGCGGCCGGTGCAGTGCGGCTTGCCCCGCCAACCAAACCGGCAAACTGTTGAGTCCGCGAAAAATAATGATGGATACAAGGGACCGTTTGCAGGAAGCAGGTAAAAATATTAATGTAAACGGTCAGTTTACAGATGACGGAAAAACTTTACTGCACAATTACATCACTGTGGAAGAACTGAGGGCCTGCACCACCTGTAATGCCTGCGTGGAAGAATGCCCGGTTAGCATCAATCCATTAGACATTATTTTAGAATTACGCCGTTCCCTGATTATGGAAGACAGCAATGCCCCCCATGAATGGCACGGCATGTTCGGTAATATTGAAAATAATTTTGCTCCCTGGAAATTCAGTCCTGATGACAGGGACAATTGGACCGGGGAATTAGCTAACGCCACAAAAGATTAAATGAAACTTGCAATATTTCCATTTCAAACGCTGGACTGGTCCCAGGTTGAAAAAACAGCGCATAAAGGAACTACCGGATCTGCAATCTGGCAGGTATTCAGAATGAATGATACCAGGATCAGGATGGTCGAATATTCACCCAATTACCTGGCAGACCATTGGTGCAGCAAGGGGCATATTATTTATTGCATTGAAGGCGAAATGCACACATCATTAAAGGATGGAAGAAATTACAAGCTGTCAGCCGGGATGACCTACCACGTTGGAGATGATTGTGAACCACATCAGAGCCGGTCAGCGCATGGCTGCAAATTATTTATTGTAGATTGATATTAAAATCTATCACTGACCGGCAATATTACCCGGTTCCTCTTTATTTTCAACGAACTTTGAAAGGGCATCCTTTTTCATGATGATCCTTATGAATTGTATCAGTGCCGTCAGCGAAAATATTCCCCCTATTATCCAGTTCAGGTACTGCTGACTGTTAGCGATACGCTGTACCGCCCATTTTCCGCCAAAAATAAAAACGCAATTTCCTACTAAGGTGCCGATTCCAATACCTGCTATATAACTATTGTAGTGAGATGATTTAGGTTTAAGTACACCCTTTGTAAATAAAACGGTGCTCCAGCCAAACCAAAATGGGATTTGTACAGGGTTGATGGCACACATCAGCATACCCAACAAAAACCGGTGCATATCATTGTTCAACAATAGATTTTTGGCACCTCCCCCATCGCGGGTTGCCGCAATAAAACTACCCACAGCCAGCGCAACAATAATGGCCAGCGTAATCCATTCCATTGCCTTCATCAACTTATGCTGTTTACGCACCCAGTCAATACCTATCAATGAAATACGCACATACACCATCTCTACCAATAATGAACCCAATGAAAACCAAATGGCATCCTTTATGCTTTCCTGGATGCCTATCTGCATGGCAGCCACATTTAATGTTCCTAAGGGCAGAGAGCCAAGGAAACTGATCATCATGCCCCAAAAAAAAATGTTGAGTATTTTTTTCACCGCGCAAAGATATATAGTTTATCAGGTTTTGGTTTTGAGAAAAGAAATGACAGCTTTTAACAGGAGCCCCCTTGCTTAAAAAGAAAATAATGATTGGCCGGTTCAATCCCGATAACTCAATCGCCCATCATCCTGCATCCCCGAAAGTGAATCCCGTATCAAGTATCAAGTATCCGGGATCAAATATCCTGTATCAAGTATCCGCCATCCGTTATACCTCCTGCCCAATATCCCAATAACTGGTGTATATTTCCATATAATTCGAATAATCTATGCTGCTCCGGTCTACCATTCAATTGCTGAGATTTCATTTTTCTTTTTTCTTAATGCCTGTTTACTGGTTTGCCTTAAGCCAGGTGGTTACTATTAATAAAACGCATGCAATACTGGTTTTTATAATCCTCCATTTATTAGTGTACCCGGCAAGCAATGGCTATAACAGTTATATGGACAGGGATACGGAAAGTATCGGCGGCATTAAACACCCAATGCAGCCAACTAAGCAGTTATTTTATGCAGGTATTTTGCTTGACCTAACCGGCATCCTTTTGAGTTGTTTCATCAGTAAATGGTTTGTATTGGGGATTTTATTATACATATTGGCATCCAGGGCGTATAGCTACCGGGGTATCCGCTTAAAAAAATATCCGGTCACGGGTTATCTCACGGTAATATTTTTCCAGGGTGCGGTTACCTTTTTTTTGGTGATGCACGGATGTAGTGAAGATAAAACAATGCAGGTTCCCGCAGCTGGTATGATAGCGGCGTCTTTATTGATTGGGGGATTTTATCCGCTTACCCAAATTTACCAGCACCGGCAGGATAAAGAAGATGGGGTTACTACCCTGAGTATGCTATTGGGATATAAAGGAACATTTATTTTTACGGCTGTAGTGTACTTTTTTGCGGTAGGCGCCCTGGCTTTCCTGCTGATTGCTGGTGGGCAGGCAGATAGTTTTTTCATCATCCAGATCTTTTTCATCCCCGTGCTCGTATATTTTGTGTGGTGGTTTAAAAAAGTAGCTGCAAACAATAGTGGCGCAAATTTTGTCTATACCATGCGCATGAATATACTGGCATCCACCTGTACCAATGCCGCATTTATTGCATTATTTTTAATTGAAAAAAGTTGAGTAAAATAGTTTCAATAGCAACGGGGGTACCGCCTTTTAAACATCAGCAGGCAGATATTTGTTCTTTTGCGGATACCATCTATTGTGTAAACAGTACGGATACCCGAAAAATGAAATTTTTATACCGGCATAGTGGCATTACCAGCAGGTATTCTGTAATACCGGATTATAGTGTAAAAGAAGCCGACCGGCAATTTTATGAAAAGACCATCGACCTGGAGCCATTTCCCAACCTGGAAAAACGAATGAAATGTTACGCGGATAATGCTGCTTTGATTTCTGTAAATACGATCATCAAATGTATTGAAGGAAAAATTGAAAGTAGCGCTATCACTCATTTAATAACTGTAAGTTGTACCGGTATGAGCGCTCCCGGTTTGGACCTCGAGATCATGGAAGCGATGAATTTACGGCGGAGTATTTTCAGAACTTCCATTAATTTTATGGGTTGTTATGCGGCCATTCACGCACTAAAAATAGGGGATGCAATTTGTAAAAACAGTAAAGATGCCAATGTGGTGATTGTTTGTACCGAACTCTGTACCCTTCATTTTCAAAAGGAGAATTCAATAGACAATATCACTTCCACCCTGTTATTTGCTGATGGATGCGCCGCTGTTTTAGTGCAGCACAATGAAACAGTAAACAAAGGATTTACCTTAAAAGACTTTTATTCTGCCGTTGAATTTAATGGAAAGAAAGACATGAGCTGGAAACTTTCCTCCAAAGGATTTTTGATGACGCTTTCTGGTTATGTGCCCGAACTGGTAAAGGAAGATTTTAATGCATTGATGGAAAACGCATTGCTTAACGCCTCATTACTGAAAGACAATGTCAGCCATTGGTGTATTCATCCCGGCGGAAAAAAGATACTGGAAGCGATACAAAAAAGTGCGGGACTAACCAAAGCCGACCTTCAATATTCTTATGATATACTAAATAATTATGGCAATATGAGCTCTCCTACTGTATTATTTGTTTTAGAAAAAATATTGGAGGAATTGCAAGATAATCCACCCCAAAACCAAGCTACCATATTTAGCGCGGCATTCGGGCCTGGACTTACCATGGAAACATTTATCGCTACTTATGATTAACCTGGGCCTGAGATCATATCAAAAAGAATTGTTGGATAATGAGCATATCCCTTTTGCTGATATCCGGCAAAATATGAAAGAGCTGAATACCATTAATACTTACCTGGGCGGACATACGATTTCTATTGGAGGAATCAGGGAAATATTGCAAACCTTTCGCGTTGACCAACCGGTAACTATTTGTGAAATTGGCTGTGGTGGCGGGGATAATTTAAAAGCAATTGAAAAATGGTGCACCGCCAAAGGCATTGATGTATATTTTATCGGCATTGATGTGAAGCCGGAATGTGTTGAATTTGCGCAACAGCAATATCCTGCGTTGCATGCGAGGTGGATTGTTTCCGATTATAAAGAAGTTCAGTTTAACCATAACCCGCCGGATATTATTTTTTCTTCTCTCTTCTGTCATCATTTTGCTGATGAAGCAATCGTAAGGATGCTGCAATGGATGAAAGCAAATACCACTAAGGGATTTTTCATCAATGATCTTCACAGGCACCCGATTGCGTATTTTTCTATTAAAATAATAACCAAAATTTTTTCCAGGTCTTATCTTGTTAAAAACGATGCCCCGCTTTCAGTAGCCAGGGGATTTAAAAAGGGGGAATGGCAAATAATGACCAGGGAAGCAGGTATTTCAAATTGCACCATTCAATGGAAATGGGCCTTCAGGCATTTAATCATTTATACTGTTGGTGAACTGGTGAGTCACCAGGTTCCAATTCAAATATGACTTAATCCTATATTTATTCAAATGAATGATCCCGGCAAATATGATGTTTCCATTATTGGTGGTGGCCTCGCGGGCCTGGCATTAGCCATCCAGTTGGGCAACAATGGATATAAGGTTATCCTGTTTGAAAAAGAGCAATACCCTTTTCACAAAGTTTGCGGTGAGTACATCAGCCTGGAAAGCTGGGATTTTTTAGAAAGTCTTGGCTTACCATTGCATGATATGGGGCTGCCCATTATCAAAAAGCTGATGGTAAGTTCACCAAATGGCAATTACCTGCAGCAAAATTTACCCCTTGGTGGATTTGGTGTCAGCCGCTATACATTGGATAATGAGTTGAAAAAAATTGCTGTTTCAAAATTGGTGAATCTGCATGATCAATGCAAGGTCACTGGCGTATTCTTTACGGGTGAAGAATTTGTATTGGAAACTGGCTCCGGTAAATTTACCAGTAAACTATGCTGCGGCAGTTTCGGTAAAAGAAGCAATATCGATATACAGTTAAAGAGAAATTTCATTACCCAAAAAAATAACAAACTCAACAATTACATAGCCGTAAAATATCATATCAAAACAACATTTCCCGCGGATACCATTGCCCTGCATAATTTTAAAAACGGGTATTGTGGTATTTCAACAATTGAAGCGGATCAATGCTGCCTCTGTTACCTCACCACTTCGGCCAATCTTAAACTGAATAATAATTCTATACCCGAAATGGAAAGGAATGTGCTTTCCAAAAACAAATACTTACAAACGATTTTTGAAAAAAGTGAATTGCTTTACAAGTCACCAGTTACCATTTCACAAATTTCTTTCTCAAAAAAAAGCCAGGTAGATAATCATATTTTGTTGCTGGGAGATGCTGCCGGAATGATCACCCCGCTTTGTGGCAATGGTATGAGTATGGCGCTGCACAGCAGTAAAATAGCCGCTGCTTTTATAGGGGCATATCTTCAAAACAGTATAAGCCGCGAAGAGATGGAAAAAGGATATGCAAAAAAATGGCAGCAAACATTTGCAAACAGGCTTGGCGCCGGAAGACTGATTCAAAAGATGTTTGGTAAAGAATGGGTTACCAACCGGTTTGTAGGTTTTATGAAGCATTTCCCTTCACTCACAAACGCACTTATAAGACAGACGCACGGAAAACCATTTTGATACAATATCCGATTGTGTGTGATGAACAATGATTATCGCAAAATAGTTCATTAACCCTTGCCTACTGTCTACTGCCTATTGCCTTATAACGACTGACTATTTAAAATTGCCTATTGCCTTACAACTAATCACTATTCACCCATGCCCATTGCCCATTCAATGTCATTTAGTTAAGCTATTTTTCCTTTTTCGTTCCGTAGGACCGGTATTTCGGTAGCAATGAAAAAGGTTATGCATTTTCGTTCCTTAGGAATGATATGTGATTAACTCCCCTTCTTACAATCATAGCCAATACAAATATCTAAAAACCGATTTTACATATCGTCCCTATGGGACGAATTCAATCATCATTAATTCTTTCTACCCATATATCGTCCCTATGGGACGAAGTATTAATCCTTAACTAAATGACATTGATTCACCATTCACCATTCACCATCATCCCATTTCCGCATCTATTTTTTTCATATCCCTGATATGGTTTCGGGCGGATTTAAGAAACTTACTACCCTTCACAAACGGCCAGGGTTTTAGTACATGGGTACTGTTATATTTGCTTATTTCGTACAAAGCCTTCCAGTGTTTTAAAATCTCTTTATAAGCACCCATCAATGTATAACCGGTATCATAAAAATGATTAGGCTCGGCGCCGCAACCGTTGTATTCCAGTATAGTGAAATTTTTACCCATTTTCAGGTCATTCACATTGGCACACATGATATCGTAACGTCCATAGAAAAAATCATTTATTTGTAAACTGATCTTATCAAATATTTCCACCAGCCGGTCATCGATCTGGTGTTTTAAATCAATAAACTGTGCACCACGGTTATGGTTAGCCGCGTAGCTCAGCATATATTTTTCCCCCGGAGCCAATACCTCATCCCATCTTTCCCTGTGTTTGTTAAAAAGCTCATCTAACTTTTTACCTGCCTTAGGATGCCGCCCAATAAGGGATGCCAGTGTTTGTTTACCATCCCCCGTAACCTGTAATGGGATTTTATGTAAAAAACCTGTGACGGTTCCCTTAGTTTGTTTTGGATGCCGTATATAAAAAACACTCACTTCCATTGGATAGTGTACCATTTTTTGAACGATGTACTCCCAGGGCATTAACCCGTGATAACGTTTTAAGGCCGCCTCATCATCTATCTTTCGCAATAATATCCCCTGACCGCCAACCTCGGGCTTTACAATAAAGGGATAATCAATTTTATGCGCTGATAACTTTTGCTTTAATACTAAAAAATCTTCATTGGGTAACACGTTAAACGTAGCGGGATAAAAAGTTGGGGGCAGCAGGTCGTACATCTCTTTTTTGGGCTCACCTTCCATGCCGCCGAAAGTTAATTTTGGGTTACTGGGCGTAAAAAACCAGATGGCCCCCGACCGGATGATGTACCATAACCAAAAAATTGACATGGGGGTATAAATCAGTTTAAAGGGCCAGGCTTCCCAATCCGTAATTGTATTGATTAATGTTTTAGTTTTTTTCATTGAAATGCAAAATTAACGTCTTAAATGCAACAATAAATGGGTATTCCATATTTTAGGATTGTTGGGTTCCACCCGGATCGCCGATCCTGTTAACAGGGTCTTTACGTAGTTGTGGATTATTAGGGGACGGTAACCCTATGCAACAAATTAGGATACCCCCCTTACACATCAAACAATTAGTTACATTTGCTTTACAGTAACAGATTATATTATGCATGTACCAACAATGGCGGAAATGATAGCGAAGGGTGAAAATCCCGATATTTTATTTTGGGTCGGATGCGCAGGAAGTTATGATCAGCGGGCCCAAAAAATAACGAAAGCATTTGCAACCATTCTACATAAAGTTGGCATCAGCTATGCTATTTTGGGTAAAGAAGAATTGTGTACGGGTGACCCTGCCAGGCGGGCTGGCAATGAGTTTATATTCCAGATGATGGCCTACCAGAATATACAGGTACTGAATGGCTATGGTGTAAAGAAAATTGTAACAGCTTGCCCTCACTGCTTTAACACTTTAAAAAATGAATACCCCGAACTGGGTGGAAACTATGAAGTGATACACCATGTCACTTTTTTACAGCAGTTAATAGACGAAGGGAAAATAAAGATGATGGAGAACGGCAGCTTTAAAGGCAAAAAAATCACCTACCACGACAGTTGTTATTTAGGCAGGGCCAACAATATTTATGAGGCCCCACGCAGGGTACTGGAAGCCCTCGACATTGAACTGGTGGAAATGAAACGTTGTAAATCGAACGGCTTATGCTGCGGTGCCGGCGGGGCGCAGATGTTTAAGGAGGAAGAAAAAGGGGATATGCATATCAATTTTGCAAGAACCAATGAGGCCATTGCCACGGGAGCACGCATCATTGCCGCTGCCTGCCCTTTTTGTAATACCATGATGACTGACGGGGTAAAAAACAGCAATAAAGAAGATGAAGTACAGGTACTCGATATAGCTGAATTAATAGCGGCATCCATTTAAAATAATTAATTATGAAACTACAATTCCAGGATCAGGTACCCACCGGTTTTAACGATGCATCCAGGGTATGGATTTACCAGTGCAACCGTTTATTTTTGTTAAACGAAGCTTTGCAAATTGAAAAAATGCTGGAACAATTTGTAAAAGGATGGACGAGCCACGGCGCAGGCGTAACCGGGTATGCTAATTTATTTTTCGGGCAGTTTATTGTATTGCTGGCGGATGAAACTTCAACAAGCGTGGGTGGATGCAGCACGGATAGTTCGGTAAGAATGATAAAAGAAATAGAACAAAAAATGAGTGTTCAGCTTTTTGAAAGACAGACACTGGCCTTCGTAGTAAAAGATAAGATACAGCTGCTGCCTTTATCTCAACTGAATTATGCCATACAAAACAATTTTATAGATGGTGAAACCCTTTATTTTAACAATACCGTTCTCACAAAAAAAGAATTATTCCAAAACTGGATCATCCCGATAAAAAATAGCTGGCTGGCAAAACGCATTAATTTCCCCGAACTGACCAAATGATTTGCCGGCTTCGATTTGTACCAATACAATAATAGATTTCTTTACTATTTTACTGTTATTGATTTACCCGAAAATTTTTCCCGCTATATTAAATACCGGGTTTGATATAAAATCACTGACCAGGTTGCCTGAACAATATTTTTTTCACTTTCAGGTATCCACTTTATTTTTCTGAAGGATTTCTTTTAAGATAGGTAAGTTTATCAATAGTAGCTTCGAGGCGGGCTAATTTGGTTTCTTCACGCTTGGCACAGGTAATCCAGGTAATGTATTCCTTTTTATTGGTAAATGAAAGTGTTTCAAAGAAGGCTTTTGCAGGTTTATTCTTAGTAAATAACGACTCTAATTCTGCAGGGGTGGTAATGGTTCTCCTTTCAATGTCAACCCCCGGCACTTCATTTGCGATGGCTTTCACCCGAATATTTTCTGTCTTTTTAAAACGCATAGCACTCCAGATATTATCAAGGCCAATTAACCGAACCCCCTCAAACCCCAACTGTGAAATACACTCCCAATGGCAGTCCCTGGCTAGATCGCTAACAATTTTTGACGATACTTTCGGATAGGCAACCCAAAGTTTTGCATTTTCATGCAAAGCCGGCACCACATCGCGTAATATATCTTTTAGCTGCTTGTGGCTAATGGCAAATACGAGGGCAAAATCAATTTTTCTTGCTCTGAGAAGAGGGGTAACATTCTTTGCAAAGGATATTTTTACAAATTGCTTTTCAACGGTGGAGGGTAAACCCTGGATTAATAAATATTTTTCATCTTTTAATTGCAGTCTTTCTAATAGTGACTGTGATGGGGCTAATACTTCCATGTAAATAGGTTTTTAAGTTTATTCAATAACAAAAACTATGACTGAATCATGCTTAACCGACGCATAACTCTTTCATAATCAATATTAAAATAATTGGCAGATACAGAAAGGAAACGAATTGAGGTGCAAATTTAAGCTTAATTATTCACATATACATAAAAAAACTCCCCATTAAAGGAGAGCTTTTTAAATTCGACGCTTATGTAGTTAAAAATGGAGAATAAGAGAGTAGTTTCCGATTTTTTAACTATACTGTGAGCTGTGCCCCTTAATCCAACACCTATTGAAAATCTATTTCGTTACAGGCTTATAATATTTTAATGCCTCGTCCATATAGCCCTGTAACCGTGCTATACGGTTTTCATCCGCAGGGTGGGTAGCTAAGAATTCAGGTGGTTTATTACCGCCCCCTGCGGCAGACATCCTTTGCCAGAAGGGGATGGCTTCCCTGGGATTATAACCAGCCATTGCCGCGAATATCAATCCAAAGTGGTCCGCTTCATATTCCTGCTTTCTTGAATTAGGCAGGGTAAATCCCAACTGGCTACCGGGACCGTAAACGCCATTAAAAATACTATTTACCTTGCTATTGCCGGATGTCAATACATCGCCAACCGCACCAAGTCCCTGCGTAACCATGCCCTGGCTCATGCGCTCATTGCCATGTGTGGCGACAGCGTGTGTAATTTCGTGCCCCAGTACAATGGCCAATGCTGCTTCATTTTGCGCCACCGGCAATAAACCCGTGTATACAACCACTTTACCGCCAGGCATACACCATGCATTTACATCCTTATTATCTACTAAATTGAATTCCCATTTATACCCATTCAAAATATCGCCTTTACCTTGTTTGGTATAATATTCGGTAATCGCATTTGCGATCCTGCTACCTACCCTTCGTACCATTTCGGCATCTTTGCTGGCTGATGTACTTACTACTTTGCTTTGGGATAAAAATGATTTATACTCTGTTATTGCCATTTCCTGCAACTGGCTCTCCGGTAATAAACTAAGTTGCTTGCGCCCTGTTACCGCATTGGTAGTACATGCAATAAATACCGCAGGTAATGCGATGAGTAAAAAAAATGATTTCTTCATATTATTTTTTTGAACTCCTAAACAATTGGCGTACCAAGTTATATAGAATTTTATTTCTAATAATCGTTTTAGTACGTAGAAAAAGGAGAAAAAGGCAGTTGGGGGTTATTTCCTGCGAAGTTTACGTTTGTCGCGGCCTTTAAAAATGGGTACCCTGCTTTCGCTGCCCCTAAGAATTTTTACGATATTTTTTTGATGGGTAAGTACTATAAGTGCGGCCACCAGGATGGCAAAAATCCTATAAAGGGTTACATCGTCATTCCATATCCACAGCACACATATCGGCAATGCAATACCAGCTAAAATGGAACTTAAAGATACATAACGGGTAAGGTATAAAACCAACAAGAAGACCCCTACGCAACTAAGGGCAATTACCGGCTGAACGGTCAAAATCATTCCAAATAAAGTAGCAACACCCTTTCCTCCCCTGAACTGAGCAAATATGGGAAATATATGCCCCATCACCGCAGCAAGACCAAGGCCCACCATTAAATTAGTCCTGTCCCATTCATCTGTCAGGTAGTGTGGTAAAAAATTAAACAAAGCTACAGCGGCCACGCCTTTTAAAATATCGAAAAGCATTACAACCGTACCATATTTGGAACCCAGTACCCGGAATGTGTTGGTGGCACCCATATTCCCACTGCCATAGTCGCGGATGTCTATATTGAAAAAGCTTTTGCTGATAATTAAAGCGGTAGGAATAGATCCAATAAAATAGGCTAATACTATTAATAGTAGTTCGTTCATTGTTTCTTTAGTGAGTTGAGAGGGCAAATATACCAATTATTCGTGTTCAGTAACGTTTATTTAATATACAATAGTATACCAGTTAAGTCTTTTTTGCTATAACTGCTATCCAGTCACCGCGTTGCATTGTTGATAAATATTGTAAACCTGCTTCATTCAATGCATTAAGCAAAGCCAGGTCATTTTCCTTCAAAAACCCGCTAAGAACTATGGTAGCACCTGTAAATGAGGAGGTTGCAATTGAAGCTATATTAGATACAATGACATTTAAATTGATATTTGCCAGGATGATATCAAATTTTTCGCCGTCGGGTACCGCATCCAATTGCTCAACAATAATATTGGAACAGCCGTTTTGTTCAATATTTTCTTTGGCATTTTTGATGCTCCATTCATCATAATCAATGGCCAATATTTTTTCTGCTCCTAATTTGCTTGCCAAAATTGCCAGTACGCCGGTACCTGTGCCGAAATCCAATATTGATTTTCCGGTAAAATCAAGTTGCTGCATATGCTCGATCATCAGGTAAGTGGTAGCATGGTGACCGGTTCCAAAACTCATTTTTGGCGTAATAACTATTTCGTGTGCAACATTTTTAACCGGTTGATGAAACCCCGCCCTTATTACCGCAAAATTACCTATGAAGACGGGTAAAAAATTTTCCTCCCATTTCTTGTTCCAGTTAATATTTTCTAAAGTGGTTCTTGTGTAACTAAGCGTTGAAAAGAGATCAATGACCTGTGAAAATTCAGTTTGATTAAAATTTTGCTCGGGAATAAAAGCAGCCAGGTTGTTTTCTTCCTCTTCGAATCCCTCAAAACCTTTTTCTGCCAGTAAAGCTATCAGCTTCCCGAGTTGGTCAGGGCTTTCGATATCAAAATCAAACTGCAGGTAATTCATATTTTCCGCTTATTTTATTTCAATGTTAACGGGCTTGCCCGAAAAATTGAATGTGAAAAAATAGTTCCCGGATGCTTTCCCGTTAGCACGGGTCACCGGAAGTAGTGCTGTTGATTTTTTGCCATTGACATATACCTTCTTTGTAAAAACAAATGGACTATGGACGATCATTTTTATATACCTCACGGGAGGCTTACCGGCAAAACTTCCGTTATTTGAACTGATATTAAAAACCAGTTTTTGACCTGCAGGAACCGCTGTGAAATTTATCAGCTCAAATAAATTCCCTGTAATGGCTTTTTTGTTTTTTCCATCATCGTCGTACATTGTATACCGGGATGATTTTTCGTCGGGGTAATAATGAATGACCAGGCTATCTGTTCTGTACTCTTTTGTATTTGAACCGCCTGAATGTATGATCATTGGAATAAAACTGCCCGCTTTTACAAATACAGGAGCCTCACTGATAGAGACTTTGTAATTTATAAAAGAATGATAAGTTTTAAGGTCCGCATTTTCGTTTTCTGAATTGCCCAATGCATACCAGTTTCCGCGGGGCAGATACAATTTTCTTTCTGCAGCGCCCTTTTGTAATACAGGCGCCACTAAAATATGCTCTCCCCACATAAACTCGTCCTCCACATTTACCGCGACCGTGTCGCCCGGATAATAATAATACAGAGGCGCCACCAATGGCGCTCCCGCTGATGCCTGCCGGTAAGTTAATGTATAATTATAGGGCAGTAAAGCATACCTGAGTTTTACCACCTCTTTTGCATAAATGCGCCATGGGTTTTCGATCAGGGCAGGTTCGCTTGGAAAACTAAAGGCGCTGTTATCTAATTCGTATAATGCTGTACCATGCGGCCTGAAAATGGGTGTGAAGCAAGCAAACTGCAACCAACGGATATATAATTCATTGTCGCCCTCACCGCCGGCAAAGCCGCCTGCATCCGCATGTATGTAAGGCACACCACTCATACTCATGCCCAGCATAACGGGTAACTGTGCACGCAAACCACTCCAGCTCCTGCTAATGTCCCCACTCCAGGGAAAAATACCATATCGCTGGCTTCCTGCAAAACCTGAACGATTGAGATGAAACAATCTTGTACCCGGGTATTCCCTGGCATAATTTGTAAAAAGCATTTTATTCCAATAATGTCCATATACATTATGTACTTCATCAGCTTTCATTCGCCGCTTAATGCCCATGTCTGAAAGGTTATGGATCATATCGGAAGGGTGTTTTTCAGGTTCGCCCAGGTCTGTCCACCACCCGGTAACGCCATTGGCTATTTGCCTTTTGTAATGATCCTTCCAGATCCATTGCCCCACATCCTTCCTGTAAATATCCAACAGTCCCCCTACACCGAAATAGAAGTCGGTTAATTCATAAGGCCTGCCCACACTATCGGTTGCAAAAAATTCACGGGCTGTAGGGTATGTCCGGGTGCCTTTTAATATAAATGGCTCGGCAATTAAAATGGTATTGATGTTCTTTTGGGTAAACCCGGTTATCATTTTTTTTGGATCGGGCCATTTCGTTTTATTTACCCAATCTAAATTTCCCAGTGTTCCTTTTATACTATCGCCAAACCAAAATAAATCAAATATAACAGCATCAACCGGGATACGCTCCTCTTTCATTTTATTCAAAATATCCTTCACCTGTACCTCGCTGCTGTATCCAAAACGACTCATAAAATTACCCATGGCCCATTTTGGGGGAATTGGCTGTGTTCCTGTAAGCCCGTGATAGGAAGAAAGTATCTCTTTATAATCTTTTCCCGTTATGATGTAAACATTTAACTCGCCACTCATGAACCCTGCCTCAAAAATATCATCGCTGGTTTTGCCAATATCCGCATATCCTTTTGAGGCATTGTCAAAAAACAATCCGTAACCATTAGATGAAGTAAAGAAAGGAACAGAAAAATTCAGGGCATCCGCCCCCTCACTGTAACCGTACCAGGGATTATTGTACAAAGGGAATTTATATCCCCTCCTGTTTAAAGGGATCGCCCGCTCCCCACCTCCAAAAATCTTTTCGCCCGGCTGAAGACTAAACCGGAAACCATTCCATTCATCCTTTTGAAAAACATTATCCAGTACAATTTTTTTACCGGAACCGAAATATATCTTTCCCCTTTCGAAGTCAATCCTGTAATTATTAAAAAAAACGGATTGTTCAAAAGGGGGTTCAAATATTTTTTTACGCGATTTTACCAGAAGTGGCTTTAAAATTACAGCGTCGCTTACATTTTCATTTGTTAAGTATCCTTTGGGCTGGTACGTAAGCTTAATAATATTTTTGGCATACTGCTGAAATGTAAATTCGCCGCCGGCTGTTTTTATTTTTTCTGTTTGACCAGTGGTGGTTAAAAATGCCAGGATAAAAAAAATGGAGAATAGCAGCCTGAATTTCATCAAATAATTTTTTACAATTTATGACAATTCGATAAAAAAACAGATGATTTATGGGTTGTGAGGGGTAAAAGAACTGCTTGGATTTCAAATGTGCCGATGAGCTAATTTGCTAATGTGCTAATGTAAAAATGCCCCAATTCCATTAGTAATCATCAAAAAAGTAACAATTTGTTTGCAGTTTTTTCTACCCTGGCGCCTAAATTAAACAGGTAAATAAAGTATATTCGGTAAACGGCGGTTTGTGTTTATTATGGGCATAATATTTCAACGCTGGCGGGATCAGGAAAGTACAACCTGATAAAAAAACTCCGAAGAAAAATCTCCGGAGCTATTTATAAAATTATACAATTATGGTCTTGACTGCGCTTCAGGCTTTGGCATCAATGCTTTGCGGCTCAATTTAAACTTGCCGGTCCGCTGATCGATCTCTAACAATTTTACTTTCACCCTGTCCCCTTCCTTGAAAATACCTTCCATTGTTTCCAAACGTTTCCAGCTTATTTCACTGATGTGTAACAAACCTTCTTTCTTTGGTAAAAATTCTACAAAAGCGCCAAATTCTTTGATGCTTTTAACGGTACCTTCGTAGGTATCACCCACCACCGGCAATGCTATCAATCCCCTGATCCAGTTAACCGCCTTGTCGAGGCTTTCTTTGGAAGCTGAAAAAACACTTACTTCTCCTACGTTGTTCACCTCTTCAATATTTACGGTAGCGCCGGTTTCTCTCTGTATTTCCTGGATAACCTTACCACCGGGCCCGATTACCGCGCCGATGTATTCCTTATCAATGGTTAATTTAACCATTCGCGGAGCATGTGGTTTCACATCATCCCTGTGAGCAGGGATACACGCGTACATCGCATCCAGTATATGTAAACGCCCTTTACGGGCCTGTTCCAGTGCCTGGCGCATAATATCCATGCTTAACCCATCTACTTTTATGTCCATCTGCACCCCACAAATACCATCCCGGGTACCGGTTACTTTAAAATCCATATCACCCAGGTGGTCTTCATCACCCAGGATATCGGTTAATACTGCAAACTGGTCTTCTTTTTTTATAAGTCCCATTGCTACGCCGCCCACATGCTTTTTAACAGGCACACCGGCATCCATCAGGGCAAGTGAACCGGCACAAACAGTGGCCATTGAAGAAGAACCGTTACTTTCCAGGATATCGCTTACTAACCTTACGGTATAGGGATACTCTGAACCGGGCATCATTTTCTTTAAGGAACGCATCGCCAGGTTACCATGACCTACTTCCCTGCGCCCCACGCCCCGCATCATTTTTACTTCACCGGTAGAAAATGGAGGAAAATTGTAATGTAAAATAAATTTTGTGTATTCAGATTTGTGAGCTGTTTCTACCAACAACTCGTCTAACGGCGTACCAAAAGTGACCGTGGTGAGTGATTGGGTTTCTCCCCTGGTAAATAAGGAAGACCCATGAGGAGTGGGTAAAATATTCGTTTCCATAGTGAGTTGGCGTACGTCTTCTGTTCCCCTTCCATCCAAACGTTTTCTATCATTCAGGATCATATCCCTTACCACGTTGTATTGCAATTCTCCTACATAATGGCCTATCAGCGCCTTGTCTTCTGAAGGCAATTCTTCGCCTAAAAATTCTTTTACTGCTTTGTGCAGGTCGGAAAACGCATCGCTTCTTTCATGTTTTGCCGATGCAGCCGAGGCGATCGCGTACATTTTATCTTTTCCGAAAGCGATAATTTTTTCATTCAGTTCTTCGTTGCGATAAGGTTTTGTATAGGCTCTTTTTGTGGTGCTTCCTACCTGGTCCCGGAGGCTTTGCTGCGCCTTAATCTGAATTTTGATGGCCTCGTGCCCCAGTTCAATTGCTTTTACCAGGTCTTCTTCCTGGCACTCTTTGGCTTCGCCTTCTACCATCATGATGTTATTTTCGGTAGCTGCGATAATAAACTCCAGGTCACATTCCAGTAATTCCGAACGGGAAGGGTTTACAATGAACTGGCCATTCTTCCTGCCTATACGTACTTCAGAAATGATCTCCTGGATAGGAATATCAGACACCGCCAATGCCGCCGATGCTGCCAAACAGGCAAGTGCATCGGGCATTATCTCCGCATCGCTTGACAATAAACTGATCAACACCTGTACATCACACAAATAATCTTCCGGGAATAATGGACGCAATGCACGGTCAATTAAACGGCTGGTTAATATTTCGTAATCATTGAGGCGTGCTTCCCGCTTAAAAAATGAACCGGGCACCCTGCCGGCCGATGAAAATTTTTCCTGGTAATCTACTGATAACGGGAAAAAATTTTGCCCGTCCTTTGGCTCCCTGTTGGCAACTACGGTGGCTAATAAAATACAATTTCCCTGGCGCACCGTAACGGCACCGTCAGCCTGGCGGGCCATCTTCCCTGTTTCGATCGTAACCATACGGTCACCACCTATATCAAAGGTTTCTGATTTAGTATTAAAACTCATATTTGTTATTTAAAAATTTGTAGGGTCGATTTCATCACCCGTGTAAATTTGTTTAAATAAAAAAGAATTCCCAACTGCTAAAAAGATAGTTGGGAATTAAATTATTTAAACATGTAGACAGCTTATTTACGGAGACCTAATTTTTCGATCAATGCCCTGTAGCCCGACAGATTGTGTTTGCTAAGATAGGTAAGCAGGCGCTTTCTTTGACCAACCATCATCATCAACCCCCGTTGAGAAGAAAAATCATGTTTGTTGATTTTAAGATGATCAGAAATATGGTTGATACGCTCAGTTAATAAGGCAACCTGGCCTTCAATTGACCCTGTGTTGGTAGATTTACCACCAAAGTCTGCAAAAATTTTTGCTTTTTTTTCGATTGTTAAATACGGCATTTCTTTTTTTTTAATAGCGTCTTTGTTAATTTATCTTTTTTATTAGCCCGCAAAAGTAAGAAAAAATATTGGATTGTATGGAGACATCTCAATAATCAATAAAAAAGCCCCCGTTTGGGAGGCTTTTACCATCTGTTTAAAAATTGATTATTTCATATACTTAAGGTTAACACCGTAAAGGATGACAAAAATAACCCCGATAAACCCAACCAGCACGGATGATATAATCGACATAATATTACTGCTCCCATAAATAATAAACGGACTGGCAATACCCACCAGTGTACCCACTATATATAAATAATAGCCTGTTTTTTTAAGTTTCCACATCATCAATGCACCGCCCAGGCAAAATACCGCTGCAAGTATAGCTGCAAGGCCTGCTTTTTTCAGGTTTTCAACAGTAAAGGCGCTGGTCATGGAGTTTACCATTTTCTCCGCCATTTTAGAACCTTCATCTTTATTGTCCATTTTTTGAATATCCGTGGAGGCTTTCTCCTTTGTAAAAGTCATGGCCTGAGCCTGTTTTTCGGCTGAAAAATACTGAATTGCGCCACCAATAAGTCCCCACCCGCTTCCTATAAAAGTGAGAATACATAATACGGTAATAAAAGTTGGCCTTCCGGCGGGCCGTTCATAGTCCTGTAATAATTCTGCCATAATAAATAGTTGTTTTTTGGGGTAAAATAAAAATGTAAGCTGTAAATATAATATATACAATGGTAAGCGGTCTAAATTAATCGGAGCTATTAAAACTAAAGGAACTGTTTGAATTGCAAATGTGCTAATTAGCTAATGTGCTAATCAGCTAATGCAAAAATGCCCCAATTCAATTAGTAATCATCTACCAAAAAGTGACAGCTTGTTTGCAGTTTTTTTGGCCCTAACGCCTAAACGTCTTCCTCCTCTTCCACTTCCTCCATATATTTCAAATTCATGCCATATAAAATAACGAATAAAAACCCGGCTATAGCAGCAACTATAGAAATACCCATTGCGCCAAAATGATCTCCAAAGAGCAGAAAATGTGTAAGCAGGTTAAAGAAAGTGCCCAGCGTAAAAGAATAAAACCCGGTACGCTTAAGCTTAAAGATCAGTATGGTGCCCACCAGGCAGAGTATATAGGAGGCGATACAACCTATTGAATATTTCTTGTAATTTTCAACATTGAGATGGCCAATTCTTACAGGTTCATCGATGGCGGTATTTCCGGCAGAAAACAAATTCTTAAGCTGTGTTTTTGCTTTTCCGGAAGATATCTTTTCCACTTCAGCATTTGCATTGATATAGCCCTTGCTATTTATGATTATACCCGCAATGCTTCCTATAAAGGTGATTACACATAAAACAGTTAAGAATAAGGGACGGGCACTCGTCTGCACCGTTGAGTTAATAGTTTCTAATGGCATAATGTATAGGTTGGTTAGTAAGTTTAGGCTTTTTTTTTGAGATTATAGTATTTGTTTATTATTATTTTTAAAACTTCCTTTTTTATACTCCATATTTGCGTTTATAAAATGCAATATAATTTCGCTATAACCGGTTGTGGAAGGATCAGCCAACGCCATGCAGAACAGATTTCCCGGATAGGGAACGTAAAAGCAGTATGCGATATTATCCCAGAAAGAGCTAATTTTTTGGCATCCAAGTATGGTTCAACTGCTTACTATTCATTAGAGCAACTGCTGACCTGTGAAAAAGAGATCGATATAATAAGCATATGTACACCAAACGGGCTGCATACCGTACAAAGTATTCAATCTTTAGAGGCCGGTATCCATGTAATATGTGAAAAACCATTGTGCATTCACACGTCAGATGGCCATAAAATGATCGATGCGGCTTTGGCTGCATCAAAAAAATTATTTGTTGTAAAATCTACCCGCTACAATCCTGTTGTTGAAGCAGTAAAGATATTGCTCGATGATAACAAGCTGGGTAAAATTTACAGCTTCCAGTTAAATTGTGTGTGGAACCGCCCTGCAGCTTACTATGCGGATACCTGGAAGGGAACCCTTCTTTTAGACGGGGGGACTTTATTTACACAGTTTAGTCATTATATAGATGTTTTGCTCTGGTTCCTGGGAGAAGCAGCCGACGTAAAAGGCTACAGGAAAAATGCCGCCCACGGCAAGTCGATTGAGTTTGAAGACACCGGGGTTTTGGCAGTGCAAATGCTTTCGGGAGCCATTGGTTCTATTCATTATTCTGTGAATGCCACGGACAAAAACCAGGAAGTATCCCTGACAATTGTAGCAGCGAAAGGTACCATAAAATTAGGAGGTGAATTTATGAATGAAATAGTGTACCAGCAACCCATCCTGGTTGATGCCGGCCAAATAAGTACTGGCAACCCCGCCAATGATTATGGATTTTACAAAGGCTCCATGAGCAATCATGATAAGGTATATGAGAATGTAATGCTGGCACTCTCAGGAGAAAAAAGTTCAGTAACAGATGGAACGGACGCTTTGAAAACAGTGAGTTTTATTGAAAAAATTTATCAACAAATTCACCTGTAATACTATTTCTTTGAAGCATTTATTATTTACAGTTACCAACAACCTTGTTTTTGACCAAAGAATGATACGTATCTGTACATCATTATCAAAGGCAGGTTATGAGGTTACATTAATCGGGACAAAAAATAATGCTTCTCCCCCTTTGCTACCAGGGCCGTATCAGCAAACCCGGCTGAACACCTGGTTTAAAAAAGGGCCGGGTTTTTATGCTGAATACAATTGCAGGCTTTTTTTCTTCCTCCTGTTTAAAAAGGCAGACCTGCTATGCTGCATAGATTTGGATACCATCATCCCTGTATGGCTGGCAAGCTTTATAAAAAATAAAAAAAGGGTATATGATGCGCATGAATATTTTTCTCAGCAAAAAGAAATTATAACCAGGCCCCGTATTTATAAGGCCTGGTACTGGATTGAAAGAAAGTTTGTTCCCCTTTTTCCGAATGGGTACACAGTTGGCAATTGCATTGCAGCCGAATTCAGGCAGAGGTATAAGGTAGGTTACGAAATTATCAGGAATATACCTTTGCTAAAACCGGCCAAAGAGCCATCCGGCGGCACCCATGGCAAATATATCCTGTACCAGGGCGCAGTAAATGAGGGCAGGGGATTAGAATATTTAATACCTGCGATGAACCAGGTGGATGCCACCCTGTTGATACATGGAGATGGTAATTTTATGGAGCAAACAAAAAATTGTATTAAAACCAACAATTTAGCCAACAAAGTGTTGTTGAAAGGAAAACTATTGCCCCGCGAATTGGATACTGTTACCTGCCATGCATATATTGGCGTAAACCTAGTAGAAAATATCGGGTTAAACCAATACTACTCACTTGCCAATAAATTTTTCGATTATATACATCACCTGGTACCCCAGGTAACAATGGATTTTCCTGAATATAAAGCTATCAATGATCAGTTTGAAGTAGCCCTTCTTGTTAAAAATACAGAACCCGCTACCATTTCCAACAGCCTGTGCCAATTACTCAATGATAAAATATTGTATGAAAGGCTTCGCCAGAATTGTATCAAAGCGAGGGAGCAATTAAACTGGCAGCAGGAGGAAAAAAAACTACTGATCTTTTATCATAACCTGTTTGTAAAATAAAGGATGAAGGAAAGACACTTACATATCATTACACATGATGTGCCCTGGCCGCCTGATTTCGGCGGGGTAATAGACCTGTTTTATAAATTAAAAACCCTGCACCAGTCGGGTGTAAAAATTCACCTGCATTGCTTTCACCATAAACGACCTCCGCAGGATGAACTGAAAAAATATTGCGAGGAAATACATTATTATAAAAGAAAGGCCGGCCTGAGCCATTTTTCTTTTCGTTTACCCTTTATCGTTAACTCAAGAAGGGATAATGAACTGATCCGGAATTTGCAGCAAGATAACCATCCCATCCTGGTAGAAGGCATCCATTGCAGTTATTACCTCTACGCGGGAAAACTCACCGGCAGGATAGTTTTGCTCCGCCTTCATAATGCAGAGTTTGAGTATTACCACCAGTTGGCCATGCATGAAAAAAACCCATTAAAGAAATTTTATTTCCAGCATGAAAGCAGGCTGCTGAAAAAGTACGAAAACCAATTAGCCGGGAAAGTACAAATAGCTGCGGTTAGCGGGCAGGATGTACAATTGTACCGGCAAATTTTTCATGCCGGTAACATCGCGCATTTACCTGTTTTTTTACCCTACACTATGGCGGAGGGAAAGGCAGGTAAAGGCTGTTTTTGCCTGTACCATGGTAACTTATCGATTAATGAAAATGAAGAAGCTGCCGTTTGGCTCTTACAAAACGTGTTTAAGGAGCTTCAAACCCCTTTCGTAATCGCAGGTAAAGATCCTTCTCAAAAGCTGTCCTTTATGGCGCATGAGCATCCCCATACCTGCTTAGTGGCCAACCCCAGCGATAAGGAACTGCAGGACATGATTGCGAAAGCGCAAATAAATATTTTACCCTCCTTCAACAATACAGGAGTAAAACTAAAACTGCTGAATGCCTTATTCAACGGGCGTCATTGCCTGGTGAACAAAGCCGGTGTGGAAGGATCCGGACTGGATAGTATTTGCCAGGTTGCCGAAGATGCAGAGGATTTTAAAACGGCCATCAGTTACCTCTACAATATCCCTTTTACATCGGAAGAAAAAGAACAACGCCAGCAGGTATTGCAGGAGTTATACTGTAATCAAAAAAACCTGGAAAAAATAGTGGAAGTTTTTTGGTTGGGGGGAAAAGGGGAATGGGCAAGGGACAATGGGGATTAGGCTATGGGCAAAAGGCAACGGGCAAAAGGGAATTCCAAATTTTCACCATTCACCATTGACCATTCACCACTTAATCTACGATGCTCGCATTGTCAAAAACCTTCCCTCTTTCAGTTTTTATTGTTCTTGCCGGAAATTTGGTGATCACCATATAATCATGCGTTGCCATTACTATGGCGGTGCCATAATCTTTCGAAATATTAAACAGCAATTGCATAATCTCGTCACTCGTTTGCGGATCAAGGTTACCTGTTGGTTCATCAGCCAGTATTAACCGGGGCGAATTTAATAGGGCCCTTGCTATATCGATCCGTTGCTGTTCTCCGCCGCTTAGTTCAAAAGGCATTTTAAAGCCCTTCGTTTTTAAACCAACTTTATCAAGTACGTCCGCTATTTTTTCATCCATCAGTTTTTCATCTTTCCATCCGGTGGCGCGCAGTACAAATTTTAAATTATCATTTACATTCCTGTCGGATAGCAATTGAAAATCCTGAAAAACCACACCCAGGCTACGGCGCAGGTAGGGTACTTTTTTCCAGTCCAATTCCCTGAGGTTGTAACCAACCACGGTTCCTTCGCCTTCAGTAAGGGTTAAATCGCCGTACAATGTTTTTAATAAAGTGCTTTTGCCGGTACCTGTTTTACCTACGAGGTAAACAAATTCTCCTTTGTCAACGGTTATATTCACATCACTTAAAATAAGGCTAACGCCCTGGTAAATATTTACACTCTTTAATGCTACGATTGCCTGCGACATGATCTGTTTGTATTTAGTGTTTGTTGCTTGCTGTTACCAGCATTTGATTTTTAATTAAACATTGTTGTGTCACTCGCTTGTACCGCATATCATTGTGGTACTTTATTAACGCATATTAAACTAATCGTCCCACGCTTAATCGGGGTAAATTCTACATCAGCGACACTACGTTCCGGTACCAGGCCTGTCTTTATTTTTCAAACAATTTCCATTACAAACTTAAAGCTTTGCAAGAATGACCCGGGTTGCAAATTTAACCCAATGAAACACGCCAATAAAAATTAATTTTCGCCTTCAACTGTTAAAACATATTTAAGAGAGGGAATCTTAAAAAGATATTATCTCTTAAATACTTCTAATAAACGATCTCTTCATCTTTCAACCTGATCACCAGTTCTTTTTTATCATTTGCTTCTACCCTGCCGATCACCTGTGCTTCAATATTAAATGCTTTAGCCGCCGCGATCATGATATCGGCATCTTCTGCCGCACAATAGATTTCCAGTCGGCAACCCATATTAAAGACCTCATACATTTCTCTATTATTGCTGCCACTGCTTTCCTGGATGATCTTGAATATTTCCGGCGCTTCAAATAAGTTATCTTTTATGATCCTGAAATTGCCCGGCAGATATTTCATGCACTTCGTTTGTCCGCCACCGCTACAATGTATGAGGCCATGAATCTTATCAAACTGGTTGGCTAATACTATTTTTAAAACCGGGGCATATGATCTTGTTGGAGAAAGGATCAGTTTGCCAATGGTGGTGGCGAATGGTGATTGGTCAATGGTGAAAGTAATGGTATCAGTAAGTTTATAGTTGCCTATGTAAACCACTTCTTCGGGTAAACTGTTGTTATAACTTTCTTTAAAATTTTCCGCGTAATATTTACCAAGCACATCGTGCCTTGCAGAGGTTAACCCGTTGCTTCCTATACCACTGTTGTATTCGGTTTCATAGGTAGACTGGCCATAGCTGGCGAGACCTACAATCACATCACCGGCAACTATATTATCATTGCTGATGAGCTTATTTTTTGGCCAGCGGGCGGTCATGGTACCGTTTACCGCGATTGTACGGACTACATCACCCACATCGGCGGTTTCGCCGCCGAGGTAATGAATATTTACCCCAAAGGTTTTTAACTCATCAAATAACTGTTGCGAGCCGTTGATGATCTGCGACAGCACTTCACCCGGAATGACCGATTTGTTACGATCTATCGTAGAATTAAAAATGATATTATCATAAATTCCTACACAAAGCAAATCATCGAGGTTCATCACTATGGCATCTTGTGCAATTCCCTTCCATACACTGATATCACCGGTTTCCTTCCAATACAGGTAGGCCAGGATACTTTTGGTTCCGGCGCCATCTGCGTGCATAACGCTTACAAAATCCTCCTCCCCGCTTAAATAATCGGGATAAATTTTACAAAAGGCATTAGGATACAGGCCCTGGTCCAAATGCTTTGTGGCGGCATGTACTTCTTCTTTTTGTGCCGAAACTCCTCTTTTACTATAAAGGCTCATGGTATTATTTGAGTTGCAAAACTATATTTCAATTGTCAATTAACCATTTATAAATTTTCAGTTACCCCGGAGTTGGCTGGCCAGTCATGTACCATTTCAATAGTAAAACCTTCTGTACCCGATTTTCATAATTGCATGATAAACCCCGCATGTTGACCGCATCAATATATAATACTGAAAGGCGGCGGCCGGTACAACAAAAAAAAATCCCTTCCTGCTTGCGCGCAGGAAGGGATCATAATCGTTACTATGGTAATTACATTTTTGTAAACCGGATGGTTTTAGTTCTTACCCCATCTACATAACCTGTAATGTTATAAACACCAACTGCCAGCGTTGAGCAATCAATATTTAACAGGTTGCTTCCGGAAATTACCGCACTGGTAGCAGACTTCATCACCCTGCCGGTAATATCGGTAATAACGGTTTGTATTTTGCCCGCCTGCGCTGCCGCCACACTCAGCACCGCTGTATTTTTAACAATGGTAGGGTACATTCCCACAAAATCAATTCCTTTTTCAGCGTTGATGAGCGCTACTACCACTGAGTAAGAAATAGTGCCATCCACATCAACCATTTTTAAACGATAGTAGCTGATGCCTTTTAAAGGCTGTACATCAGTGAAATAAAATGGCTGGCTGCAGCGCGCCTGTTCAGCCGTGATTGTACTAATAGCAGTAAAACCCCTTGCATCACCACTTCTTTCAAGTACCATGGTGAGGTGGGTGGATGTACAGTTTACCTTCCAGTTGATCAGGTTGCCGGCATTTGATTTGGCGCCTTTAATATATTCAAGTGAAACTGGAAGTACGGTAATGCCGGAATGAAGATAAAAATTAGAAAACCCCGGAACGGTTACTCCAACCCAACTAATACCATTGGCAGTGCCAGACCCGGTTTGTATCAAAAGGGAATCGTTTACCGCACCACCAGATGTAAAGTTTGCATTACAGGCTGTCTCAGCTTTTACACGGGTAACATTTAAACCGGCTAAAGTTGTAGAAGGCGATGCGGTTTGTAATGCAGTGAATTCTGTATTGAGGAAAAAGAACTGGATATTATAATTTCCGGCGAGGGTGTTGGTAATCCGGAAATTTCGGTCAAGATAATACTTTCCTGTTCCATCCACGCGCACGGCGCCCGTATTTACATTTAAAGAAGGTGCATAGGTTGCCGTACCCGATAAAGTTGTATTTGATCGCACATTGGCAATTAACAGGCCCGCAGAGTTTGTTAGTGATAACCAGCCTTTATAGTCGGCAAGGTATGCAGCAAGGGATTGCCCTGCGGTACAGGCTCCGGACGGGGCTACCATCGCGCTGGTCATTTGATGTACCTGTACACAGAATGTACCGGTACTGGCGCCATCATACTGATCCACTCCAACATAGTAAGTGGTGCCTGGTGTAAGCCCTGCTGCATAAACTATTGACGCAGCTGAAACTGTGGTGCCATTATCATCATCGCAGACTAAAATGGAATAGGTGCTTAAATCCGCAGGATTGGTAGTTGAAAAAAGGCCCAGTCTTGTATCTGTTAATCCATTACCGGTTACATCTGTGCTAACTCTTACCGAACCACTGGCGGGCGCCACAAACTTAAACCATACGATTGCCCCAAGGGTTTGTGAACCTTTGCAGGAAATACGGGGTTCATTCGTTGTTACAGTACCACTAACATTGGTATAAGGGGCGGCCGTACAATTCGCATCTACGGTTAAAGTAATTGCCCCGGCAGGCAAGTCGTTTGCTGGTGGCGGCGGGGGACTGGTCAGGCAAATATTAAAGATGGACGAAACTGATCCGGAATAAGTATACACCCGTAAGAGGTAGGTTTGGCCGATGGTTAAACCTGTAACTGTTCCTGTCTGAGGGTCACTGCAGAGCAGGCTTACAGGTGAAGCGCAGGTTCCGGAAAGTACCTGGAAATACATATCGGTTTCTCCCGAAACATTGGTGATAGTTGTTATAGCACTGGTGGCGGTAGCAACAAAGGAATACCACACATCATCATCAGGGTTGCCAAAACATGGTGTTGCAGCCATTGACAGCGTAGCTCCGGCGGTAGTACCCTGGGTGTTAACGCAGGATGTCCCCTGTGTCAGCAATACGGCACTCGCGCAATTATCGTTTGCAGGGGGGAGCGGGGGACTAGTCAGGCAAATATTAAAGGTTGACGAAACTGATCCAGCATAAGTATAAACCCGTATGAGGTAGGTTTGGCCAATGGTTAAACCGGTCACGGTTCCTGTCTGGGGATCACTGCACAGCAGGCTTGCAGATGAACCACAGGTTCCGGAAAGGACCTGGAAATACATATCGGTAACCCCCGATACATTGGTAATTGTTATTATGGCGCTGGTGGCTGTAGCAACAAAGGAATACCACACATCATCATCCGGGTTGCCAAAACATGGTGACGCAGCCATGGAGAGTGTAGCTGCGGTAGTGGTACCCAGTGTGTTAACGCAGGATGCTCCCTGTGTGAGCGATATGGCATTGGCACAATCATCGTTTGCCGGAGGTGCAACTACAGTAAACTTACGTGCATTGGCTGCACAACTTAGTGCAGAACCGGTAGTGTTCTTGGCTTCTACATACCAATAATAATCGCCCGGGGTTAATGCCGGGGTTACGGTATAGGAAGTAGTTATCCCAACGCTGGCAACAAGGCTTGTGGGGGGATTATTACCATCAAGGTAGATATCGTACCCGGTAGCATTGGTAGCAGAAGACCAGGTTAAAACGGGCGTAGTATTAACGCTGGTATTCGCCGCAGGTGAAGATAAAGTACCGCAGGTGGTTGGCAGGGCCAATTTATTGACACAGATATTAAATGTTGCGCTGTTTGAACTTGCATAAGTATATACCCGTACAAAATAAGTCTGGCCAACAGTTAATCCGGTTACAATTCCTGAATTCGGATCGCTGCATAACACACTTGTAAGTGAGCCGCAATCGCCTGAAAGCACCTGGAAATACATATCCGTACTTCCCGAAACAGTGGAAAGGGCTACCTGGGCTTCAGTAGCTACTGCTACAAAGGAATACCAGACATCGTCATCAGGACTACCGAAGCATGGGGTAGCAGCCATTGATAATGTACCACCAACTGTAGTACCGGATGTATTAGTGCAAGTTATTTCCTGAACGAGTGATACAGCGTTGTCACAATTATCATTTGCAGGAGGAGCGACTACAGTAAATTTCCGTGTATTGGTAGCACAGGTTGATAGGCCGCCTACACTGTTTTTAGCCCTCACATACCAAAAGTAATCACCGGGAGCCAATGCAGTGGCTATGCTATAGGAAGTAGCGCCAGACACAGCAACAATGGTGGCAGGGGGGTTAACCGCATCGAGATAAATGTCGTAAGCTGTGGCATTAGTGGCTGAAGACCAGGTTAATACCGGCGTTCCGCCAACTGTGGCATTTGCTGCCGGCAAGGATAATGTACCGCAGGTAGTTGGCGCCACTGTAAGTGTATTTACGCAAATACTATAGGATGCGCTGGCTGCTGAAGAATAGGTGTATACGCGAACAAAGTAAGTCTGGCCAACGGTTAATCCTCCTACTATCCCTGAATTGGGATCGCTGCATAACAAACTGGTAAATGTTGAACCGCAGTTGCCTGAAAGTACCTGGAAATACATATCCGTACTGGTACCCGTGATACTTGAAAGTGTTACCTGGGCATCGGTAGCTACCGCAACAAAAGAATACCAGACATCATCATCCGGTGTGCCAAAACAGGGAGTCGCAGCCATCGATTGTGTAGCAGCCACCGTAGTTCCGGCAGTATTGCTACAGGTGGTACCCTGCACAAGGGCTACAGCATTGTCGCAGTCATCATTAGATGGCTGAGCATAAGATACATTCCCTACCAGCAATAAAACTGCTGCAATGAAAACCCGCCCAAATGAAGACCATCTCAAAGGAAAGAAATTAGTAAAATTTTTTTTCATGTAATTGTTTAATTAAATTATAATAAAGGGATTTCAAAACAAATTCTAATGCCGTAATACCAAACCTTACTGAACCAGGGTCCTAAAAGATTTTAATAAGCGGTATATTACAGATGACTATACTATGCTGAACGCCTACCCATCAGGAAAACTGCGTCATTTCATTCAGAAGCTGACATGATTATAAAAGGGATATTGTGATAATGCCGGGATATTTGCAGACAGAACGCTATCATTATATTTAACCGGCGATACGAAACCTGAAATGGTGAATGACGAAATATTAACCATTCCCATTTAACCTAATACTTAAAAAACAAATCCATAAAGGTTACACAGAATTACTTTAGCGGCTGTTATGGCATATGCGATATTTCTGTAATTAGTACTATTAATACTGATGTTATGCCTGTTTTGGTAAAATTGTATACTTTCCTGATAGCTGATTAAATGATATATGCTGAACTTTTTTAAAAATTTAATATTTATTTAAGATGAAGATAAGGATTTCAATGAACCAAAAAAAAATATTGTTAACTTTTTAGTATGTTTTCAGAAATGATCTTACTAAAAAAAAATCATCTCTGAAAAAGAGATTGCTAACCCTCATTCTCAATTAGCAATTATCCATTAATAAATTTTCAGGTAGTTTTGCACCAATTATTTATGACTGTTCATACCAACATACTTTTATTGCCCGTTTTTAAGGATACACTGATTACGATTGGAACTTTTGATGGGGTGCATGGCGGGCACCAGCAGATCATTCAACTGATGAAATCCGAGGCAGCTAAAGTTACCTGCGAAACAATTATCATCACGTTTCATCCGCACCCGCGCAAGATACTTGGCATTCAAAAAGAACCTGTATATTTATTAAATACCCTTGAAGAAAAGATCGCGTTATTAGAAAAATATGGTATTGACCACCTGGTAGTGGTTCCCTTTACAGCAACCTTTGCCAACCAGACTGCGGAAGCGTATATCGCTGATTTTTTGGTAAAAACCTTTCATCCGCATACCATTATTATCGGCCACGACCATCGTTTTGGAAAGGGCCGCAGCGGTGACTTCCAATTACTGGAAGACAAAGCCCCCGAATATGGCTACGAAGTAAAAGAGATACCCGGTTTTATGCTGCAGGATATCACCATCAGTTCTACTAAAATAAGGGATGCATTACTAACCGGCGATATTGAAACGGCCAATCATTTTTTATGCTATGATTATTTCTTCAGTGGCCGGGTGGTTGAAGGAAACCAAACTGGCAGAACGATTGGTTATCCCACAGCAAACCTCCTGATTGCTGATGAAAATAAACTTATACCGGGCAATGGGGTTTATGCGGTATTAATTAAAAATGATGAATTGAAAACCAGGCATTTATCCGGGATGATGAATATTGGCGTACGCCCTACAGTTGGTGGAACAAAGAGAGTAATAGAAGTAAATATTTTTGATTTTAATAAAGATATTTATGGAGAAACCCTTACTATCATTGTAAAAAAACACCTGCGCAACGAAGTAAAATTTAGCGGGCTGGATGCTTTGAAAGAACAGTTGGCAAAAGATAAGGAAGCGGCATTGGTTGCGCTGCGGCGGGATCATTAAAACCCGGAGTTTGTCTGCAATCCCCGTAAAAAACAGCATCTACCTGCTATCCGGAGTGTTTGGGCTCATCCCTGGTTTTCGTTAATAAAAAGATCGCTGTTCAGAAGGCGTTTTTTTAACCTATCATCTTCACCACCATCTCCTTCATCAATGAGGCATCCGGGGTACCAGGACTGTGTATGCCCAGGCTCTTCAGGTTGTACTCATGTAATAAAAGTAATGCCCTCTCAACGCCTTCATCCCTATATAATTTTACCGCAGTCATTGCTTCTTTAGCGGCAAAAGGATTATTATAAAAGAAGGGTTTTACAGCGGCTTCAGTTTTATCGGCCATTCCCGAAATGATGTGCAGTTTGCTAAAGAAACCATAGAGCGCCGGAAGCAACTGTTGTATAGGTCCGGCTTTTGGGTTACTTTCAAAATACTGGATAATACGGATGGCTTTTACAAGGTCTTTTTTACTTATTGCAGCCTGTAATTCGAAAGCATTATACTCCTTGCTTACACCCACATATTTTTCAATATCATCTTCACTGATAGTTTTTCGCTGGCCCAGGTTAAGCGTGAGTTTGTCCAGTTCATTTACTATGCGGTTAAGGTCACTCCCGAGGTGTTCAGTCAGCAACCCGATCGCCCTTGGTGTCATCGTAAAATCCTGCGATTTCAAATAATCTGTCACCCACTCCGCAAGTTTATATTCCCGTATTTTTTCCGAGGTAAATACCACACCTGCCTTGCTGATGGTTTTGTAAAATTTGGTCCTTTTGTCCAGGGTCTTTTCCTTGTAGCTCAATACAAAAATGGTGGAGGCAAGCGGGCGTTCAATGTAATTTTCGAGCTTCTCCAAATCCTTCATTTGCTGGGCCTCCTTCAGCAAAACCACCTGCTTTTCTGCAAACATCGGGTAGCGCATACAGGCATTTACCACATCGCTCCAACTGGCATCCTTACCATAAAAAACAGAAAGGTTGAATCCCGCCTCGCTCTCCGGCAAAATTGAATGCTCGGCATAATTCATTACAAGGTCGATGTAATAGTTTTCCTCACCCTCCAGCCAGTAGATGGGTTTAAAGACTTTGTTTTTCCAATCACCAATAATTTTTTGTGCAGACATAGCAACTCAAAAATACAAAAGCTTTGCAACTTAAAATTAGCTGACTGTTCATTACCTAGCTGGTGAGGTTAAAAATGCAGTTGATAAATATCAGTAAGTCACCTGTAGCTAAAATTACGGGATACTCCCGCGCAGCCATTCCCTGAACTTATTTACAGCAGTGTCATGTGTGCATGGTTCATCATTGCGGATTTGTGCAAGACCTTCACTTATTTCATCCCATAATTCTTCAGTAAAGGGATCATCTTCCACCAGGGTGTATTTAAAATCCAGTGCTTCGCTATACAATTTTTGCAAGGCCTGCTGATCTTCCAGTTGATCGATTAACTGATGAAGCTTCACTTTGATCGTTTCCGCGCTCATAAAAATAATTAAATAAGATTAGGTCATCCATTAAAAAAGATACCCGTTTGCAAAGGTATCTATACTCGCCGGGGAAGTTAGAAAATTTTTGAAGATTCCCCAGGCGAGTCTCTGCCTGTGAACTATTCAAACCATTGAACTGTCAGTGGCAGGACTCGACGTAATAGAGACTCGCCGGGGACGTGAACTGATAATGAAAGATAGGGTTAATTGTTGTTAACCCAGACAGGAATTAAATGGAATTTGAATTGAGGATGATTATGGCAGAACCGGCATGGGCAAAGGGCCGGTAGGAACCGCGCCTGTAGGTACAGGCCGCGGCCTGTACCTACAGAAAACGGGGCAATTGCCCCGTTTTTTTATATTTTAATGCAAGAAATTGTTGTCATTTTTAATTATCCGTACCATTAATTCAAAGACCTGAAATCAACAGGTACCAGTTTGCTCACCCCGGGTTCCTGCATCGTAACCCCGTAGATTACATCCACCGCACTCATTGTTTGCTTGTTATGCGTTACAATAATGAACTGGCTGTTCTCACTAAACTGTTTAATCATCTTTGTAAATTTACCCACGTTGGCATCGTCCAATGGCGCATCCACCTCATCTAAAATGCAGAATGGCGCCGGCTTAATTAAATAGATCGCAAATAATAATGCCGTGGCCGTCAATGTTTTTTCGCCACCACTCAACTGTCCGATAGAAGAAGGCCGCTTTCCTTTTGGTTTGGCCACAATATCAATGGCAGTATCAGCCAGGTTGGTTGGATCCACGAGTATCATATCCGCGGTATCATCCTCGGTAAACAAAGCCTGGAACACTTTCTGGAAATTTTCCCTCACTTTATTAAAGGTTTCCAAAAATTGCTGGTTGGCAGTGGCTTCCACTTCCTGTATCGTTTGCATCAGGCTGTCCTTGGCGGTTACCAGGTCATTCTTCTGCTCCATGATAAACTCATACCGCTTTTTCATTTCCGTATACGCTTCAATGGCAGTTGGGTTTATCTCACCGATATTTTCCAGCCGTTTCCGCATCCGGTCATTCTTTTCCTGTAAATCTTCCAATGGCACATTACCCGACCGTGGCTCATCAATGATGCTATCCAGGTCTATCCTGAACTCTACCTGCAGCCTTTCCTTCATACCTGCGAGTTGCAGTTTCAGTTCGGTCAGCCTGTCCTTGATATCACTTAATAAATGATCGATCGATTCCTTAGATTTTTGCTTGTGGCGGAGCTCCGTTTCTTTAGCGGCCAGCGCATTTCGTAAATTATAATATGCCTGGTCGGCCTCATTGAGTTTTTTCTCTTCAATATCTTTTTCCTGCAGCATCCTCACTACCAATACTTCCAGTTCGGCCAATGCAGAAGTTGTTTCTGTAATACTGCCGGCTGCTTCTGTAAGTTGTAAGGTACTACTCTCCACCTGAACCTTTAAATCGTTTAACTGCCTGCTCTTAAACTGGTACTCCTGCTTCAGTGAAACCAGCTTGCTTTGCTGCCTGGTAAACTGCAGGTTGCCGTCGTTATACGTGGCGGTCGCAAAATTGTATTCCTGTTCCGCTGATGCATAATCCTGTTCCTCTACCTGCATCTTATCGGTTAGCGCTTCAAGTTGTGTATTTAATTTTTCCAGTTCATCCCTTGTGCCTGAAACCGCATCATGATTGATGGCTAATTGTTCCTGGAGATCCTCCAATCTTTTAGCGGTTGTTTCTTCCAGGTAATTAAGGTTCTCGATTTTATTTTGCAAACTGAAAACATGATTGGTGTCATTATTGACATCCTCCTGGGCCTGCTTAATGGCATTTTCTTTCAACTGTTCGTTAAAAGCGATCACTTCATCGTGACGTTCCCGGATGATGGCTTTCAACTGGTTCACCACAATTTCCTGGGCCCTGATTTCCTCGATCAGCTTTTCCAAATTCTTTGCACGGCCAATCTTTTTCCCTTCAAACAAACCCACACTACCGCCTGTGATAGAATACTGCCCTTTAACATATTTGCCCGTTTTTTCCAATACCACAGCCCCATTGCTGCTGGCGAGTGCATCTTCATTCTCCGCGATAAACACATTGCCCAGTAAGTGTTTGGCAAGGTTGGTATAGGTACCCTCCATTTCCACTACGCTAAGTGCCGGTATGGTCCCTTCGGGCTGGTGCCCCTGCTCAAAACCGGTAAATTTATCCTGCAAAAAGAAATTGGCTTTCCCTTTTTTGTTATCGTCCAGCAAATGGATTGCCTGCAAGCCTTCTTCAAGGTTATTAACCACGTAATAATTCAGGTAAGGTTCCAGTACGTTTTCCACGGCGGCACGATATTCAGGCTGCACATAGATAATATCACTTAACAGCGGCGCTTCGTGGTTCCAGTTCGGGTTCTTATGCAAAAATTTCACACTTTCCGGGTAACCTTCCATCGAATCAACTAAGCTTTTCAGCAGGGCGTATTCGTTTTTCTTGCTGTCTAATGTACGGTTTTCACCTGCCAGTTCTGCACGAAGGGTTTCCAGCATACCCTGGGTTTGCAATATCTGTTCCTTTGTAAATTCCTGCTGTTGCTGTAATTGCTGCAGGTCAATTTTCCTTTGCTCCAGTTCATCCGCCTTCACTTTTCTTTCCGCCTCTAATTGCTGCAACTGTGCCTGGCGCTGGTTTTTTTCCTCCTGTAATTGTATAATGGCGCGATGTAAATTCTGGATACTGGTATCTGCTACCGCCACCTTCTTTTCCGCTTCAAACTGGTTTCTTTGAATGGCCTGGTTCTCCCTGCGTAAAGCGTCAATGCCGCTGCGTTTTTCATCAAATACCCGGCGCTTATCCTCTACAGCGTTTTTCAATTCCTCCAGTTTACCTTCCAGTTCTTCCAGCTTTATTTCATCTTCATTGATTTGAAGATTGGTAAACTGAATGCTTTCATCCAGGCCTTTTAACTGGCCACCTGCTTTTTGCAAAAAATCATCCAGGCTTGCTGCCCTTTCCTTTAAATATTGTAATCGCTGGGCGGCTAAGCTTTTATCACTCTCCTTACTGCGTACCGCACCCAGCATATCATTAAATGCATGCTGCAGATCCTGCAGCGCTTTTTCGCGGGTAATAAAGCCCAGTTTCTCCTGCTCCAAAGCAGCATCTTCCAATGCAATAGCGGCTTCCAGTTCAATGCGTTTGTCCACTTCGGCCTGCTGTTGCTGGTTGAGGTCGCGGTAGGTAATGTTAAAACCTTCCAGCGCCGCCTTGGCCAGTTCAATGCTTACCTCCTTGTATTCCTTCTTAATTTCAAAATATTTCTCGGCTTTCTTCGCCTGGCTCTCCAGACTTTTCAGTTGGTTATTGATCTCAAAAAGCAGGTCTTCAATACGGGCCAGGTCCTGTTCTGTAAGATCCAGTTTTAGTTTGGCCTCTTTTTTACGGGTTTTGTAGATGGTTATCCCGGCTGCCTGTTCCAGCATTTTCCGGCGACTGTTTTCCTTGTCTTTGATGATATCATCCACCATACCCAGTTCAATAATGGCATAGCTGTCGGTGCTGATACCGGTATCCATAAACAGGTTATGAATATCTTTAAGGCGGCAGGCCACATCATTGAGGCGGTATTCGCTCTCCCCGTTTTTGTAATATTTGCGGGTAACGGTTACCATATTAAACTCGGTCGGCAACAGGTTGCGGGTGTTCTCAAAAGTAAGGCTAACTTCTGCAAGGCCTGATGCAGAGCGGCTTTTACTGCCGTTAAAGACAAGGCTCTCTAAGTTCTCACTCCGCAGGTTGCTGATCTTATGCTCGCCGATTACCCAGCGGATACTGTCAATAATATTGCTCTTGCCACAGCCATTGGGCCCTATCACACCTGTAATGCCCTCATCAAAATGAAGTACGGTTTTGTCGGCAAAACTTTTAAATCCTTTAATTTCAAGACTCTTTAAACGCACGTTTCTTTAGATTTTTGTAAGACGGCAAATATAGCTGAATGCTTTAAGAAGTGAATTTGAATGTTTACACAGTTATTAAGGGTTATTAACAGTTTTTACACAGGCAAATTTGGATGAATAGTTATTTGATGGATTTTTTGGAATTAGGGGAAGGAATTGCCGGTATTTTATGGGCAAATTCAGTTGTATTGATTATTTGTTTTTGGGCATTCCTTTGACAGATAAAACCCCATGCCATTTAACCTGCAAAAACCTGGGTATAAAAAATGCGGCCCTGGCTGTCTTTTGCTGTGCCAATACCGATGTACTTATACCGGCCGAGCATATTGCGGCGATGGCCTGAGGAGTTTTTCCACATCGAAACTACCGCCTTGCCTGAGGTAGCTCCATAAGCAACATTTTCAGCAAAGCTATTGATCGTTCTGATCTTTCCTTTTGCCAGCGCATTTCTTCTTTCAAAACCACCATGTCCAAAGCCTACCCTCCCACGGGCCATGTTGGCGCTGTGTTGCCGGGCAATTTCATTTAGTTCATTCCGGATTATTAAGGCAGGCAGGCCTTTCGTTCTCCTGAAATTATTGGTCTGGATTAAAACATCCTGAACCAGATTTGCATTATTATTATTATTGGCTGGAGTAAAAGAAATAAGGATAATAAAGAGCGTTAAACAGGCAAGGGAGGCAAATAATATGTTTCGTTTCATAGTTGGGTGGATATTTTTATTGGTGACAGGCAAGTTCTGTACCAAAGATAAATTCGTGCATTCATGCTACAACAGATAAAACGCATACCGGCCCGGAAAAGCACTTATCATTTTTTTAACATGGCGATGAGTTATAAATTAAATTTAAAATCAATTTATCAATATCTTCACCCCCCAAAACCTACACATGATTTTTATAACCTATACCCTTTAAATGCCCATCCAACAACCGATGCATGTCCTTTACCGGATTGCAGCTTATTTATTGTTGTTTTCAGTTGTTTTCTTTTCTAACCTTTCTCTTTTTGCACAAAAAAATTTTATTAAAGCTGTGGTAAGGGATACCGCAGGAAAAAAAAACCTTCACTATTCCACTGCATCACTAATTGACCTTGCAGATTCTACTTTGTACCTGTCCGTTCGTACCAACGAATTGGGCGCATTTGAAATAAACAAAATTCCACCGGGCAAATATACACTGATGGTTTCTTATCCCCGTATGGCGGATTACCTGCAGCAGGTTATAATAACTGATACCACAAAAACAGACCTGGGTAAAATAGATATGGTAACCATGGCGGTTTTGCTGGACGAGGTGGTAATGAGGTCGGGTCTTCCGATCCGTATGCGGGGCGATACATTAGAATATACTGCAGATAGTTTTGCCGTAAGACCGGGCGCAAACGTGGAAGAACTATTGAGACGGTTGCCAGGTATAGAAGTTGACAGGGAGGGCAAAATAACAGCACAGGGAAAAGATGTAAAAAAAATATTAGTGGATGGGGATGAGTTTTTTTCTGATGATCCCGGGTTGGTGGCAAAATTTTTAAATGCTGATGCGATTGATAAAGTACAGGTGTTTGATAAAAAAAGTGAAGCCACCGAATTTACGGGCATTGATGATGGTTCGAGAACGAAAACGATCAACCTCAAATTAAAGAAAAACAAAAAGAACGGATCATTTGGAAAACTGGCGGCGGGTAGCGATGGTAAAAAATACTATAACCACGAAGCAATGGCATCAGTGTTTAGCGGCGCAAAAAAGATCTCGGTTTTCGGGCTCTCTTCCAAAACAGGTAAGGAAGGGCTTTCGTACAATGAACTGAGTAAATATGTTGGACAGGATTATGAAATGATTGAAGATGGCACCGGCAGTTTTAGCAGCAACAATGAATACGAAAATGAAAATTACTATGGCAACGGTTTACC
>JACMLJ010000032.1 GCA_014379625.1 Ferruginibacter sp.
TCAATTGAAATGTTTTAATGGCCTCGGGAAAAATTGCGTTAAGAAAATTTATATGATGACGTTAAGAAATGAAATTGATGTTACAAATGCCTGGTTTTATTTTTAGCCAGTAAGTCGCACTTAGCCTGGATATGCACATAAGATCAAACTAATTTCATTTTAGACATCATATAAATTTCGTAGCTTTTTTTTCCGCCGCCTTGATTTTTTTTGTTACATCCTGAGCGAAGCCGAAGGGTTTTATCAAGAAAAAAAAGTAAATGGAGTCTTGCTAAGTATCACAAGGTTTTGCACTCTATCTACCTAATCCAAATAATTAAATTTCTTTTATAAATTGCGGGGATAGCCAGTGAAAACCAACCAGGGCTACAGCATTACCTGTCAACAGGTCAACTATATCGTTTCTCCATTTCTTTTGCTATTGCCGTTGAATGTTCATCACCTTTTGCCTGCAGATGGGCCGCGATATTTTGTCTGGTTTCATGGTGGTGGTTCTGACTTAGTTTAAATACATTGTCAAAACTTTCCACTTCTATACTAAACCCTACAATCGCTTTGATCAGTTTCGCTATATATTCTTTGGGCAATTGGTCAAATGACGCGGCTGATCCGGTACCCTCATATTTATTGGTAATGGCTTTTATGGCCTGGTAAGTGCCTTCTTCATCCGTGAATGTAATTTTTCCTTTTGCGTGTACTGCCATATAATTCCAGGTGCTGGCTACCCTGGGATCGGTGTACCAGCTTGCGCTTACATAGGTATGGGGGCCGTTAAAGACCACCAGTACATTTTCATTTTTTTTAAACGCGCGGTGATACTCGGTGTTTTTCATCAGGTGGCCGTACAAAAACATTTTGCCGTCTTCCTTTATTTCAACCGATAAAGGAATATGGGTGGCAACAGGGAACTGCTCCGCAAAGCCCGTGATTACAGCAAACGAATTTTCTTTCATGAAGGCGATCACTTTTTCAGTATCTTCTTCAGTAAAGTAGGGGAGTTTGTACATTGGTTAGGTTGATAAGTTGATAGTTGACTGGTTGATTAAGCGACAACCGATTAACAAATTAACGGGCTAATTATTATTTTAATAGTTGCCTCAGGGTATCAGCAAATATAAATATTTCTTCAAAACTATTGTAAAGTGGAACAGGGGCTACCCTGATTACATTGGGTTCTCTCCAGTCTGCAAAAATTCCCAAGGGCATCAATGTGTCAAAAACAGCCATGGCATCCTGGTGTATCGATATGGAAACCTGGCAACCTCTTTCATCGCTGTTTTGAGGAGTGAGGATGGTGAATTTTTGCGGCGGCTGGTTGATATGGTTGAGCGCAAAAAACATATACGCACTTAATGCTTTACTTTTTTCCAGTAAATGATCGAAACCGGCCGTAGCGAATATTTCAAGCGAAGCTTTGTGTGCAGCCAGCAGCATGATTGGCGTTGTACTCATGCTCCAGCTTTCGGCAGTGGGAGAAGGGGTGAAATTTTCTTCCATTTTAAAACGGTTGGAGATATTATTGCCCCACCAGCCTTCCAATCGTGGCAGTGTATTATTATTTAAGTGACGTTCATGCACAAACGCACCTGCAATGGAGCCCGGGCCGCTGTTTAAATATTTATAATTGCACCATGCTGCAAAATCTACACCCCATTCATGCAATAGTAATTTTATATTGCCTGCGGCATGGGCCAGGTCGAAACCCGCGTATGCACCGGTTTTATGGGCTGCCGCGGTAATAGCCGCTATATCGAAAACCTGGCCGGTATAATAATTTACGCCGCTAAATAAAACCAATGCCACAGCATCACCATGTTTTTCAATGGCTGCCACGATATCTTCAGTTGATAGTAATGCTGTTCCGGGTTTTGGATACACTTCAATGATAGCATCAGCGGGATCAAAGCCATGCAGCCTTACCTGCGACTGAAAAGCGTACTGGTCTGAAGGGAAGGCTTTTGCCTCACAAATGATTTTGTACCTGGTGGCAGAAGGCTGGTAAAAAGAGATCATTAGTAAATGAAGGTTCACCGTGAGATGATTCATTGTAACGATCTCTTCTTCCTTTGCACCAATAATATTGGTGAGCAGCGGTGTAACCTGCTTGTGATAACTGAGCCAGGGATCATTGCCCAGGAAGAAACCTTCCACCCCAAAATTTGCCCAGCCCTCCAATATTTTAAGCACTTCTTCCTGGGTGTTTTTTGGTTGCAGGCCCAAAGAATTGCCTAAAAAATAAGTGGCTCTTTTACCGTGCAGGTAAGGAGCGTAAAACTGTTCCCTGAATAAACGAAGGCTGTCCCGGCTATCTGATTCCTGTGCGTATGCTAATGAATATTGAGGATGCATGGTAATACCAATTAATTTTTTATTATTTCGCGGCGTTTTTTTCCTGGATTGAGGACGCCAAAATGCAGCCTCAACCCCCGCCCTCACCGGGGGAGAGTGAGCATGTACCCCGCAACTGCAAAGCATTTTCCGGGATAAATGGATTTTTAATTATTACCTGTAAGCTTTTTTATTGAACCAACCCTGTTTTTAAGATTAGGCAACTTTTTATATATTAAAACAAATTTGGATAATCCGAGATAATACCATCCACCCCCAATTGCTTTAAGTTATTAATTGTTATTGTTTCATTTACTGTCCAGGGGATCAGTTTGATTTTTTTTTGATGGCAGGCATCAATTAAGGTTTTGTTGACTAAAGCATAAGCAGGGCTATAAATTGTTGGCGTAAAGCCGAGGCTGTTTAACTGTTCATCTAAAGTTCTTTTATCATAATCCTCAATCAGCATGGCTGTTTTAACAGCCGGGTAATTTTTATGTATTATTTGCAAGGTCCTGAAATCAAAGGACTGGATGATTACCCGGTTTTCAATTCCTTTGCTATTGATCAATTTCATCAGCAGGTCTACAAATTCGGCCGGCGCGGGATGAAAAATATTATCTGTAAGCGGGTTTGTTTTTGTTTCGATATTATAATAAACTTTTGGAAGATTGTTGACTGACAAATGAAATTCAACGCTGTCTATCAAAGCTGCGAGGGCAGGTTTGGCTGTTTTGATTTTTTGCTGGTTGGCAAAACGGGGATGGGGTTTCAGGCCAACATCGTATTGCCCGGTTTCCTCAAAACTCATCTGGTAAATATTAAATTTTCTTTCGGATGTTTTTTCAATGTATTTTCCGTTTGGGAGGGTGGTTATCTCATGGTTAAAAAAGGGTTCGTGAGAAACTATGGCCATTTTATCTTTTGTAAAAACAATGTCCATCTCTATGGTGGTTACTCCCAGGTCGATTGCTTTTAGCATTGCAGGAATGGTATTTTCAGGCATCAGTCCACGGCAGCCACGGTGTCCCTGTTTATCAAAAATAACTGTGAAGGAATCAGCTTTTGTGGCAATCATTTTTTTATTTGAAGTGCAGGCTACCAGTAAAACCAACAGAAAGGGTGCAAAGGTTTTTATAATGTTTTGCATATGGTTAGATAATTTGGGATTTTAAGCCATAGTGGTAATCTGCTGTATTTCTGTGGGGGCCAGATCTGCATTTCTCATGGCAATTCCCCTTGCGGCATTGCCCGCAAAATCTGAAAATGCTTTTTTGGTAAGCTCATCATCACCCGCCATGATGGGTATCCCGCTATCTCCACCCTCACGAATGGACTGAACAATGGGAATTTGCCCGAGAAAAGGAATATCAAATTCTTCCGCTAAATTTTTGCCGCCATCTTTTCCAAAAATATAATATTTATTGTCCGGCAATTCTTCCGGGGTGAAATAACTCATGTTTTCTACCAGGCCTATAATGGGTACTTTCAATTGTGCCTGTCCAAACATAGCGATGCCTTTTTTTGCATCCGCCAGTGCAACCAATTGAGGGGTGGTAACCACTATCACACCCGTTACCGGTACGGTTTGCACGATCGTTAAATGAATATCGCCGGTGCCGGGTGGCATATCAATTACTAAGTAATCCAGTTCACCCCAATCCACATCGCTAACAAACTGCCTGATAGCGCTGCTCACCATCGGGCCGCGCCATACAACTGCCTGCTTTTCGTCGATCAGTAAACCAATGCTCATCATTTTTATCCCGAACTTTTCTATCGGAACTATCAATCCCTTGCCGTCTACTTCCTTCATCAGGGGCCTGTCGCCCCGCACCCCAAACATAATATGCTGGCTTGGTCCGTAAATATCTGCATCCATTAATCCCACTTTAGCGCCACCCTTTGCCAGGGCCAGCGCCAGGTTGCTCGAAATCGTACTTTTTCCCACTCCACCCTTGCCACTAACTACGGCAATAATATTCTTTACACCCTTTAAAATGGTTTTGGCATCTTTCCGGTTACTGCTTGTGTTACTGGTGAAGTTTACCGTTACGAGCGCTTCCTTATCCACCAGTATTTTCACCGCATTTATACAGGCATTCATTATCATATCCTTCAACGGACAGGCAGGGGTTGTTAGTACCACAGTGAATGATACCTTTTTTCCATCTATTGCGATGTCCTTTACCATGTTCAGGGTTACCAGGTCTTTGCCTAAATCCGGTTCCTGTACATTACTTAAGGCTTTCAGTATATCTTCGTTTGTCATCGTTCAATTATTTGTTAAAAAACCAGCTTTCGCGGCAAAATTAAACATTGAACGCCTTACTTTGTTTATTAATTGAGGAATGTTGTTATTTTTGATACTCAGCACTGGATATAAATTGAGCAGCATAACCGCCCCGGCGGAACACTTGTACTCTTTACCTTTGTACTTCAATACTGATCATTTTAAAACAGAAACACAAAAACCCGCCGCAGCGGTGTTGAGTACATGAATAAACTTATACTATATTTTCTTATCACCTCTCTTATCCCCATTGCTTCCAAAGCACAATTTGAAACGTTTAAAGATTCCGTAGTGCAGTTATACGGGGTGGTGATGACGGCAGACAGCCTGTTGGGTATACCTGCTGTGAGCGTGGTGGTAAAAGGCCAAAACAGGGGCACCATCACCAATAACCAGGGCGTATTCAGTATTGTTGTATTAAAGGGCGACCTGATAGAATTTTCAAGCGTTGGCTATAAACCTAAGTTAATAACTGTTCCAAAAGATATAGAAGGTAACCAGTACAGCGTATTGCAACTGATGGTAAATGATACGGTTTACCTGGCGGCCACCATTATAAAGTCAAGACCCTCCAGGGAACAGTTTGAAAGGGATTTTGTGAACACGGTTGTGCCCGATGATAAACTGGAAATTGCCCGAAAAAATAATGATGAAAGCAAAAGGAGGCTTTTAATGGCAACATTACCTGCAGATGGCAGGGAAGCTGCAGGAAGGTACCTTACACAACAGGCTGCAAAATCCTATTATAACGGCCAGGCGCCTCCTATGAATATATTTAACCCCTTCGCCTGGAATGAATTTATCAAGTCGTGGAAAAGAGGCGACTATAAAAAGAAGTAATGACTCCCCTATCCGCTGAGGTAGAATTAAGAAAGCCCCTGATCCTAAAAAGGAAAACAAGCGGACCTCAAAAAATAATAAAGTATTTAATTTTGTCTTTCTTTGCAGTAAAGAATACTGTGATAAATTATGGACGCTTCAAAAAGTTCTCCCTTCATTGGGTTAAGAGCAGTTTTCCTTATTGGCTTTATGGGTAGTGGCAAAACGCACTGGGGTAAAATATGGGCTGCAGTCAACCAATTGTCCTTTGTTGATCTTGACGAGGTAATTGAAAATAAAGCAGGAAAATCGGTTGCGGCGATTTTCGATACAATGGGGGAAGATCATTTCAGGGAGTTGGAAGCAGCAGCTTTGAGAACCTGCATTGATTTGAAAAATACCATTGTTGCATGCGGAGGTGGTACCCCGTGTTTTTATGATAATATGCAATGGATGAATGATCATGGAACCACTATTTACATCACCTGCACATTTGAAGAAATATACCAAAGAATTTTAGCAGAAAAGGAAAAGCGGCCCTTATTAAAAAAAATAAACCGTGCTGAATTAATTTTCTTCATCGAACAAAAACTAAAGGAACGGGAACCATTTTACAAGCAGGCAAAAAGCATGGTGCAATCCAGCCTGTTAACTGAAAATTCTTTTCCCGGTATCATTGCAGTCAGCACAACTTAAATTAATATATGCAGTCATCTTTCTTAAAAACCGCTGCTTTGTTAGGTGCCCTCGCTGTTGCGGCAGGGGCTTTTGGGGCACATGCATTAAAACAGTTGATAAGTGATAAGTACCTGGCTGTTTTTGAAACTGCGGTCCGCTACCAGTTTTACCATGCATTCGCTTTGCTGGCAGTGGGCATCATATTCAAAGAGTTTCCAAATAATTATTTATTATGGTCCGGCCGATTATTTTGTTATGGAATATTAATTTTTAGCGGCTCGCTTTACCTGCTCACTTTACTGGAAGCAATGGGCCAGCAAGGGTTTAAATGGTTAGGCGCCATTACCCCGGTAGGCGGCCTCTGTTTAATTGCGGGCTGGATTTTGCTGGCAATTGGTATAGCAAATAAAAGCTAAGGCTGCAATTTTCGGTGGAGGGTGATTAAGGTTCCGTTTTTATTTTCTATCGTAAAAAGAATTTTTGTTTCTTCCATCCTTTTTTTCATATTAATTAAACCGTTTCCAAACCTGCGGAGGTTTTCGAAATCAATCCCGGTTCCATTGTCCTGTATATACAGCGATAAACCATCCGTTTCTTTTTTTAAAGTGATACATACTTCCGTTGCCCTGGAATGTTTAAGGATATTATTCAACGCTTCTTTTACTACCAGGTAAATATTTCTTCTTATTTCACCACTTACAGCGATTTTGGGCATTTCTTCTTCAATATCTATCCGGCACTTGATACCAGTATTCTCAAAATATTCGAGTGAATAACTCCGAATATAAGCAACCATATTATCTAATGAATCATTGCTGCTGGTCATCGTCCAGATGATCGCATTCATATTATTAAGTAATTCATTTGCGGAGGAGGATATTTTTTCGATCTCCGGGATCACTTCTTTTCCGATTCTTTTTTTAGCCAGCTCGCTGTATAACCGGATGGCGGTTACACCTGCGCCAAGATCGTCATGCATGTCGGCACTGATCCGGTTCCTTTCTTTCTGCTGGGCATTCAATACCGCCAGTTTAGATTCATAGGATTGCTTTTCCGCTTCCCTTTTGAGGGATTCCTGCTCTTTGATTTTTTCAATTAATTCAATCCTGTTTTTATAGGTAAGTCCTAACAGAAAAAAAATCAGTTCACTTACAATGCCCACTTCATAATAAATCATAGAGTTAGTAAAAATGCTGGTAATCTTCATTTGAAACAGGATCATGAAAAATGAAATCAGGGAAAAGAAAATAAGGATGGCATTACCTATCGCGAGGAAATTCATTAATTTGTTCTTTTGTGCCAAAGCAATAACGATATAGATGATGCCAATGACCAGCATAATTAATTTCATCCCGTTTTCCAGGGTTTTCTGCAACTGAAAATTATCGGTAAAGAACACAACGAAAGAGAAGCAGACGAGCAGGGCGATCACTAATTTTTCTTCATTGATAAATATCCTGTTTAATAGAGGATAGTTTGCTTTGGTTTCGAGGAACTTTCTTGTAAAGGCAATATAAAATACAGTTCCGGTTGACAGTAGCATAAAATCAAGGTACTCATGGAACAGGCTGCTAAAAATCCCACTTTTTCTTTCCAGGAAAGTGTTTAAAAAAATCAGGCCGAACATACAGATGGAATAACAGCAGTTGTACAAAAACTCCTTTCTTTTACTTTGTAGATAATTTGCCCATGTAAAAAAGATCATCATTAACAGTATACCACTTAGTAAATATCCAATGGTAGGCTGGGCATCATCTTTAAAATATTTTAAATGCTGGTATTTTTTTAAATAACCTGCTTTGATAAGCTGGGGTTGAAGAAAATTGAAAACCCTTTTGGTAAAATTAAATTTAACTATATAAGCCTGTTTTTCTTTTCCATTTAATTCAACGGGTTGATAACCATCTTTGCGGCTTTCGTTTTTTAATTGTTCAGGTGGCTGGTTGGGAAGTATTTTATAAATATAGATATTCCGGGTATAGGTGCTTGCAATAAAAAAAACTTTTGCGGCAGTGTCACTGCTGTTCTCCAGTATGAATGTTAAATAGATCGGGGTAGTGATCCAGGTATTGGGAATATATTTGCTTGTATTAAAGTTACTGAGGGGTTGCCATGCCTCATTCAATATATTGCCGGGCCTGGCTGAACCGCCGGTATCAATATATATCCTGCATTGGTTAATGATGAGCTGCGAGTCGCGGAGCAGTGAAATGTCGATCGGATCGGTTGCGCCGGGTAATTGTGCGGATACCAGGATGTTGAGAAACAAAAAAAAACCAATAAGGAAAAATTTTATCAAACCAGTGAGTTTTTTCAAACTTACGCAATTTCGTTGATTTTTTTCTGTAAATGCTTTACCCGTGGGGGCTATTTCAGTAATGCTTTTAATTATCTTTGTTATAATGGCCACTAAAGTGAAATCAGTTAAGACCAAGGCCTCCGCTAAGGAGACGCTAAAATCTGAAAGAGAAGAAAAGGTAGCAGTAAAGCAATTACTGAAAGATGAACGTACCCACAAAATCGCGGGTACGGTTTTTTTGCTGCTGGCATTCCTGTTTTTTATTGCTTTTTCATCCTACCTGTTTACCTGGGAAGAAGACCAGGACAAATTCAGTTACCGGATGCTACTGGCCAATGATATAAAAGTTCAAAACCTGCTGGGAACATTTGGCGCATTTATTTCTGAAATTTTTATTCGTCACGGATTTGGAATCGCTGCTTATCTTATCTGTACTTTCTTCTTTGTGACCGGTATCAATTTATTTTTTGGGAAAAGAGTTTTTTCCATTCCCCGTAATGTAAAATACCTGGTGATCGGATTACCGCTGTTAAGTGTGGCGGCTTCCGTTATTATGGAAGGAAACAGGTTTCCGTTTGGCGGCTCTGCGGGCGATAGCAGCAGGGACTGGCTATACCGTGTGATTGGCCAGGTGGGCACATTGGCTGTATTGGCGGTGGCCGTTTTGGGATATATTATCTGGCGTTTTAACCCTGTATTTAAATTGCCTTCCCGGTCAGCTATTATGCCGGGTGAAGAAGAAGAAAAGCAGGAATTGGAGGAAGATATTTTGCTGGTGGCAGAAAATACTGCAGGGCCGGATGAAGCAGAAAGTGCCGGACAGCGCGGAAACCTCTTAAAAGGGGATGGCGCGATGCTTCCCATACCAGATCAGTATAATCCCGCTTTAAACCACGATATTCAAATATTTGAAAAGGATCTTCCATTGATCCTTACAAAACCCGGTAATGAAGACACTGGTATAATTAAGGAACCGCAGCTGAAGAAAAATGAGGATATACCCGCTATTGAGCTGGAAATTTTAACAGTTCCTGAAAAGATGGATAAAGAAGCATACGCATCTTCCACCAGCAAACATCAAACCATTGAAACTCCTTACGATCCGATACTGGACCTAAGGGATTATAAATATCCCAGGCTCGAATTGCTCGATGCGCATGGAAGCGAAAAAATAGTGCAGGATCCAAATGAACTGGAAACCAATAAAAACCAGATCATCAATACACTAAAGAACTATGATATACATATTCAGAAAATTTCTGCAACCGTAGGGCCTACGGTAACCCTCTACGAAATTATACCGGCCGCGGGTGTACGCATCTCCCGGATAAAAAACCTGGAAGATGATATTGCGCTTAGCCTTGCGGCGTTGGGCATCCGGATCATTGCGCCTATCCCGGGGAAGGGTACAATTGGTATTGAAGTACCCAATGCAAAGAAGACCATCGTGAGTATGCGCACATTGCTTTCCTCTGAAAAATTCCAGAATAACAGCTTTTCACTTCCCATTGCGATTGGTAAAAAAATTGATAACGAAAACTTTATTGTTGACCTGGCAAGCATGCCCCATTTGCTGATGGCAGGCGCTACGGGACAGGGTAAATCTGTAGGACTGAATGCGATTCTCGTTTCGCTATTGTATAAAAAACACCCGTCGCAGTTAAAATTTGTATTGATTGATCCCAAAAAAGTAGAGCTGAGCATTTATAAAACAATTGAGAAACATTTTCTTGCGAAATTACCCGGGGAGGAGGACGCTATCATTACAGATACCAAGAAAGTTGTGCATACCCTCAATGCATTATGTATTGAAATGGATAACCGCTACGACCTGCTGAAAGAGGCCGGCTGCCGTAATATCAGGGAATACAATGAAAAATTTATTGCACGCAAACTAAGTCCTGAAAAAGGCCACCAGTTTTTACCCTTTATAGTTTTGGTGATTGATGAGTTTGCCGACCTGATCATGACTGCCGGGAAAGAAATAGAAATGCCTATTGCCCGTTTAGCACAACTGGCAAGGGCGGTAGGGGTGCATTTAATCATCGCCACACAACGGCCGAGTGTAAACATTATTACGGGTACCATCAAGGCTAACTTTCCTGCGAGGATCGCATTTAAGGTGAGCAGTAAGATAGATAGCAGGACAATATTAGATGCAGGTGGCGCAGAGCAACTGATCGGAAAAGGAGATCTGCTGATCAGTTACAACGGGGAGTTGGTGAGGTTACAATGTGCTTTTGTGGATACCCCTGAAGTTGATAAGGTGGTTGATTTTATTGGTAGCCAGCGCGGCTATGCCCAGGCCTTTCTTTTGCCGGAATACGTGGATGAAAAGGAAATGGAAGGCAAAGATTTTGACCTGAATGATAAAGATTCTTTATTTGAAGATGCCGCCCGCTTAATTGTGATGAGCCAGAGCGGAAGTACCTCTTTGCTGCAGCGAAGAATGAAATTGGGGTATAACCGTGCCGGAAGGTTGATGGATCAACTGGAAGCCGCAGGCGTTGTAGGTCCCAACCAGGGAAGCAAGGTAAGGGATGTACTGATAAAAACCGAGGCCGAATTGCAGCAGTACCTGGATGCCCCCGACTCCTAAAGGGGAGATTATCCAAAATCAATAATCAGGCTTTGTTTATTCCAGCACTTTTTCCATCTGCATGCTCCTTGACCCCTTTACCAAAAATTTTGCATGCTCAAAATGCTGTTGATGCAACCATTCCTTTGCTTCCGTGGAATTAGGGAAATAGAGGTATCCATGTTTTATTTTACTAAAATCACCGCCCACCAGTACAACCGCTTTCCAGGTGTATTGATCAACCAGGTGTATAATGGCGCTATGCTCGGCAATACTTTCCGCTCCCAGTTCCATCATTCCACCCAATAACAAAATTTTATCCCGCCCTTCCATTTTTGCAAAATTTTCAATTGCCGCCTTCATACTGGTGGGGTTGGCGTTGTAGGCATCCAGAATTATTTTGTTGCCGCCTTTTTCAATCAATTGCGACCGGCTGTTTGATGGGGTATAGTTCTCCAATGCGTTTTTAATTGCTTCTTCAGGCACGTTGAAATATTTACCAACGGCAACTGCTACCATTACATTGGACAGGTTGTATTCGCCTACCAGCCTGGTGTTTATTTTTTTTATGCCTGTTCCATTGATCATATCCACTTGTAAAAATTCGGCAGTATTATCCGCAACACCGGTGATTTCGGCATCAGCAGTGCCGTATGTTTTTATTGTTGGAATACCTTTACTCATTTCTTTTAAATAATCATAATCATTCATTATAAAAGCAGTTCCGCCTGTTGCTTTTAAATACTCAAACAATTCTCCCTTGCCCTTTCTTACACCCTCTTCTCCACCAAAACCTTCCAGGTGGGCCTTTCCACAGTTGGTAATAATACCATGCGTGGGCATAGTATACCGGCAATACCCTTCAATTTCTTTTTGGTGGTTAGCGCCCATTTCTACTACGGCTAACTCCGCATCATTTTTTATTGATAAGATAGTCAGGGGAACTCCGATATGATTATTCAGGTTCCCTTTCGTGGTATAGGTTTTATAAGTGGAGGACAGTACTTCATTCACCAGTTCTTTGGTAGTGGTCTTGCCGTTACTTCCGGTTATGGCTATAAAAGGAATGGTAAATTGCTGCCGGTGGTGTTTTGCCAGGTCCTGCAATGTTTGTAAAGTACCGGTTGTTTGGATCAGCCTTTCATTGGTAAAATTTACAGGCTCATCATTAATTACATAAGCGGCCCCTGCATCCAAGGCCTCTTTGGCAAATTGGTTGCCATTAAAATTAGGGCCCTTTAAAGCAAAAAATAAGTCCCCGGGCTGCAATTTCCTGGTATCAGTTTGTATGGAAGGGTGTAGAAGAAAAATACTATACAGCTCTTGTATTTGCATACTTCAAAAGTAGGGCAGAAGAAACTATTTTCAATATTTAAAAACGCAGGGTAAAAAGATGGCATTTATAAGGGAAGCAGAAAAAAAAGCTGGCAAAATAAAAAACCCTTCAACCAAGAAGCTGAAGGGTTTTTATTTATTATTAAGTTTTTATCTTTTTTTCCTGCTATTTTGCTTGCGCTTTCCAAAAATATTTCCCTCTTTAAATCCTGGTCCTTCCGGCGATCCCATATAGGTTTGTGCGCAACGAAAACCAATCGTGCTGGAAGACTGCTCTTCTTCAAGGAACCGACGTGAGCCCGGGGATAACCAATAAGGCCGGTCGTTCCAACTTCCCCCTTTAAATACCCTTGACCTGTCGCTGATTAAAGTAGATACACCCGTTTCATAAAACGAACCACTTAAAGTATCTCCATCCATATGGCCAAGCGCATTATTGTGCTGGTAATTACGGCGGTTTTTAACATCATCATCGCTTATATCAACTTTTTTCAATCTGCCCAGTGTATCTCTTTCAAACTCACCACCGGAGTTTTTATAAAATTTCTGGAATTTATTTCCCCTGAAATAATTAAAGTCTTCTCCATCCGAAGGGGTCATTGGCCTGTAAACATCCTGCACCCATTCCGCAACATTACCACTCATATTATAAACACCAAAAGCATTAGGATAAAAAGCCGTTACATTACCCGGTATCGCTGAACGGTCATTCAAACCACCTGCAACACCCATATTATCTCCGCTTCCCCGTTTAAAGTTGGCTAAAAATTTGCCCTGCCAGCTACCTCTTCTGTTGTCCCGTAAGCCATTTGGATTATTACTCCAAGAATAAATTTGTTGATTGGATATTAATTCTTCTCCTGTTTTTCCTTCTTTTTTACGTGGATTTGGATTTTGGTCCAGTAAACCGTAAGCAGCATATTCCCATTCAGCTTCTGTTGGCAGGCGATAGCCCATATTGAGGATGCCGTCTTCCATTTTAACGATCGCCCTTGGCCTGCCGCTCACATCTTTCAAATCGGATTTTTTTGGTTTTGTCCTTCCCTGTATCAGTTCCGGGTTCATCAGGTAAGTATCTGTATTAAACGACCCTTCAGAGCCGCCTCCCCTCATTTCTTTTTTTGCAAAATCTTTTTTCAGGTATCCTTTAGACATCAGGTTAAATTCGTTTACCCTGTCCGTTCTCCACACACAAAAATCATGGGCCTGCAACCACGAAACACCCACTACGGGATAATAATTATAAGCCGGGTAACGGAAATAATAGTCAACATAAGGTTCATTGTATGCCAACTCTTCACGCCAGGCCAGTGTATCCGGCAGGGCCCTGGCTAAAATCGCCGTATCCTGGCTAAAAGTATTTTCAAGCCAGAAAATATATTCGCGGTAATGTACGTTGGCAACTTCCGTTTGATCAATGAAAAATGAAGGAACGGTCACCCTTTTTGGTGTATTGTTATTATCGAACATTACGTCATCTTCTTTGGCACCCATCACAAATGTACCACCTTGTATAAATGTTAATCCCGGACCAGCCTTGGGGTATTTCATTTTAGATACATGGTAGTTTCCCATGTTCTTGTCATCATAATTCCAGCCGGTAACACTCGACTTGCTTTTTTTCTTACCAAAAATGCCCCCGTTTTTACAAGACCCAAGGGAGAAAAGTACGGCGGTAAGAATAATCAGATTTTTTACAGAAATTGTTTTTTGCATGTGCGTTCGTTTTGCAACTTGTTTAACGAAAGGTTTTCTTAATTATTGTGTAATGGGGTTACTTAACTGCGAATATAAATACTTTAGGCCATACAGCCTGAAAATGGAAAATGTTTTTGATTGGTTATCTGCGGCCCCGCTATTTTGTTAACAACTTTGAAACCGATCTGTATTTTGATAAAAAACGATAAATAGCATAAAAAATTGTTCAGGAATTAGATTATCTGATTTTTAAAGTTTATCGCCTGATTTTTACGCGCCATGGAGAAAAAACTGACAACAAGTTCTCACTTTTTTGATGTAGTGTTGCGATCTAACGTCCGGCGGGGTTTTCATGCGCAAGACCTCACAGGTTTTTAAAACCTGTGAGGTCTTCTTGACGTCCCGGAGGGGTTTTCACAGCAAAAGCAACAAGTATAGGCAACCTTAATCCGCGATGGCTGATACAATTAGTGGTAATTTAAGTAACCGGTTGGTAAAGGTTTTCATTTCAAAAAAACCTTGCGGGCAAACATAATCGGCATAGTTTTATATGGTATTTGAAGCAATAATGGGCCCCTGGTGGCGTTATAACACAACAGCGGCGTCGGGTGCGCCTGGCCGGAATGGTCGCAATCCAGTTCTGTAAATCCTTATTAAGGAAATTCACATCACAATACCATAATATTTGATTGATAGTTTTTTTACAGGGAAGTCATATCTTGGGCGCTCATTTCAGGAAATCAACTACTTTTACAACCAAACCAAAAAAAATAGTCATCTTATCGATTGTACGTCTACCTAACCAAGACAAAATATAGAATGAAAAATGCAATGATTAAGCTAACTGCGTTAATACTGGTACTGGGAACTGCTAACAGTACCGGGTTTGCTCAAAGTCAGGCTAATACGATCAATGTGGTAACATCCGCAGTTCCTTTTTTAAGGATTTCTCCTGATGCCCGCAGCGGTGGCATGGGAGATGTAGGTATCGCAACTACACCTGATGCAAATTCCGCATTTTGGAATTTAGCTAAAACACCATTTAATATCAATAAGGGCGGGGTGGCGCTTACTTATACGCCCTGGTTAAAAGACCTTGGCTTAAATGATGTTTATCTTATTTCATTATCAGGTTATTATAAAATGGATGATCTTCAGGCAATATCCGGTTCTTTAAGGTATTTCAGTTTGGGCAATATCCAGTTTACCGATAACCTGGGCAATGAGTTAAGTTCATTTCGTCCACGCGAATTTGCTATTGACGCAGGTTATTCAAGAAAATTGTCTGAAAAATTATCATTGGGTATAGCGCTGCGGTACATCAATTCTAACCTGGCAAGCGGAACCATTAATGGCGTTTCTTACAAGGCGGGCTCGGCGGTAGCAGGTGATTTAAGTATTTTTCATACGGGTATTAAGGAAGACGGTTCAGGGCTTAATTACGGAATTACATTAAGTAACCTGGGTTCAAAAATATCTTACACGAGTGATGCCACCCAAAAGGATTTTATTCCGGCCAATATAGGTCTCGGTGTTGCTTACACAAAGACTTTTGATGAAAACAGTAAAATAACATTTGGACTGGATCTTCATAAATTACTCGTTCCAACCCCGCCTTTAGTTGGCGATAGCGCCGGTTTGGTGAAGTACCGTAACAAAGGGGTAGTTGGCAGTTGGTTCAGTTCATTTGGCGATGCCCCTGATGGTGTGTCTGAAGAAATAAAAGAGATCCAGGCCTCATTGGGAGCAGAGTTTTGGTATCAAAATCAATTTGCCTTAAGAGCAGGATATTTTTACGAAAATGTTTTAAAAGGAAACAGGAAATATTTCACTTTAGGAGCTGGGTTAAAATATAATACATTTGGTTTAAATTTCTCCTATCTTTTACCATCGGGTAATGGCGTAAACAGGAACCCGTTGTCAAATACCCTGCGGTTTAGCCTGGTTTTTGATTTCGGCGGTGAAGCAGAAAGTAATTAATAACTATATAGATCATTTAAAAATGCGTTCCGAAAAAACCGGGACGTTTTTTATTTTGAACAGCATCGTTTTATTCGCTATTAAATAAAAAACTATCCATATGAATCTCAGAATAGGTTTTGGTATTGATTTTCATCAATTGGTTACCGACAGGGAATTTTGGCTGGGAGGGGTTAAAATAGACCACCCCAAAGGCGCACTGGGGCATAGTGATGCGGATGTATTGTTGCATGCTATTTGTGACGCTATGCTGGGCGCAGCCTGTTTGGGCGATATTGGCGTGCACTTCCCCGACACTGATGCTTCATTAAAAAATATCGACAGCAAAATATTACTTCAGCAAAGCTTTAAACTGGTAAAAAAAGCCGGTTATGGTATTGTAAATATCGACAGTACCTTATGCCTGCAGGCGCCTAAAATAAAAGACTATGTAGCCGGGATGCAACAGGTGATCGCTGAAATACTTTCCATTAAAATTACGGATGTATCCATAAAAGCAACTACCACTGAAAAAATGGGTTTTGTGGGAAGAGAGGAAGGACTGGTAGCGTATGCGACAATTTTATTAGTGAAAAATGAGTAAAGAAAAATGATAACTGCGGCCAGTGAGGGATGAGTTTATCCACCATCCACCATCCAGCATCCAGTATCCAGCATCCGCCATCCAGCATCCAGCATCCAGTATCCGCCATCTGCATTCCTCACTCATCATTCATCATTCATCATTACCTTTGCCGCCATGCATATAATTTCTGTAAATATTATAAATCAATCTTCTAATGAATTGCCTGCGTATGCAACGGAAGGGGCGGCAGGTATGGACATCCGCGCAAACCTGCAGCAAACCGTTACCCTTAAGCCTTTGGAAAGAATGCTGGTTCCTACCGGCTTATTTATTGAATTGCCCGAAGGATTTGAAGCACAGCTAAGGCCAAGGAGCGGATTAGCCCTTAAACAGGGCATTACCTGTCTCAATTCTCCGGGTACTATCGACAGCGATTACAGGGGAGAAATCAATATCATTCTTATAAACCTGAGTAATGAAACCCAGTTGGTCCATCATGGCGAACGGATTGCCCAAATGGTGATAGGCAGGGTAGAAAAAGCCAGCCTGGTATTGGTACGCGAATTGAATACCACCCAACGGGGAAAGGGTGGTTTTGGACATACAGGGAAAAAATAAATAATTTATTGAAACAATGAAATTAACCAATTACAGCACCGGTTACGTATCCGCAATTATTTTCGCCACATTGATCGCTTTTTCTGCAGGCGGTTGTAAAACAGCAAAAAAAATACAGGCGTCAATTGATAAAAAGGATACCACTTCAGTTCATATCACCAATACTTTTAAAGAAGATTCGATGCGGGTGATCAAAAACGCCATGATGGCTCTTCAAAAAAAGCAGATAGTATTCAAAACTTTTTCCGCTAAAATAAAAGTAGAATATGAAGATGCTAAAGGCAAGCAGCCCAATATAACGGCATATGTAAGAATTTTGAAAGACAGCCTGATCTGGATATCGGGCTACGCAACAGTTTTTAACATTGAGGCCTTTAGGGTATTGATTAATAAAGACAGTGTTTTTGTATTGGATAAAATAAACAAGGAAGTAAGGCTGCGATCAATGGATTATTTACAGGAGGTAACAGAAATACCTTTTGATTTAAATACGCTTCAGGATTTATTTGTGGGCAATCCTGTTTTTTTGGAAGACAGTGTGATTTCTTACAAAGAAACAGGGTCAAAAATACTACTGGCTACCCTGGGCCATTTTTTTAAACATTTGCTTACTTTAAATAAGGACGATGGCTTACTGGTGCATAGTAAACTGGACGATGTAAACCTTGCCCGCAACAGAACCGCAGATATTACTTATGCTGACTATGAAAACAATAACGGGGTGCCTTTCTCCACAGATCGGGCAATAACCGTATCAGAAAAAAATAAATTAGATATACACCTCAATTACAAGCAGTATGAGTTTAACAAAGATTTATCGATCACATTCAATATTCCCGCCAATTATAAACGCAGGTAAGCGTTATTTGCCATAGTTTACTTTTCTTGTTTTATGATCCTAAACTGTAAACTTCAAACTATTATATTTTTTGTTAATCCTGTAAAATCAGCACATGATTAAGATCGTTTTGGTGTTCCTGGTATCTTTTATTTGCAGCACTCCTTTATTGGCACAACCGGCCAGTCAGCAGGAACTGGAAAAACAGCGCCAGCAATTGAAAAGGGAAATTGAGCAAACCCAGGAACTGCTGGATAAAAATAAAAAAACCACCAGGGAAAGTTTAGGACAGCTTGCCCTCATTAATCGTAAATTAAATTTGCAGGGAAATGTGATCGAGAACATCAGCAAGGACATCAATTTGCTTGATAATTCGATTTTCAGATCTCAGAAAGATGTTAATAAATTACAGGTTTTGTTGGATACCCTAAAGCAGGAATATGCAAAAAGTATGGCATATGCCTACAAAAACCGGAGCAATGCTGATTTTTTGAATTTTATCTTTTCCTCCTCGAGTTTTAATGATGCGATAAAACGGATAACCTATTTAAAGAGCTACAGAAATTACCGTGAAATGCAGGGGGAAAATATTTTGCGTACGCAGGCGCTTTTAAAAGAGCGTATTGATGAACTAAGTGGCAATAAGAAAAAGAAAAGTGTGGTATTGCAAACACAGGGTAAGGAACTGACTGTGCTGGAATCCCAACAACAGGAAAAAAACCAGTTGGTATCTAAGTTAAAAGCACAGGGCAAGGAACTGAATAGCCAGATAGCAGCCAAAAAGAAGCAGATGCAAAAAGTAAGCAATGCTATTGCGGCAGCGATCAGGAGGGCACAGGATGTGGCGAGGAAAGAAGCCCTCGCAAAAGCAAAGGATGATAAAATAAGGCGTGACGCAGAAACTAAGCGGGATATAGCGAATGCAGGGTCAGGCACAAAACCACTGAACCCCAGGCCGCTTAAAAGTACAACCACGCCGGTAAAGCAGGAAAGTATATTACTGGGGAGTGTTGCGGATGTGAAATTAAATGCCAGTTTTATCAGTAACCGGGGCTCCCTGCCATGGCCGGTAGAAAAAGGGTATATGATCATGCGTTTTGGCGCTCAAAAATTGGATATCGGAGTTACAGTAGATAATCCGGGTATAACCATCGGAAGCGATATTGGTACTGCGGTAAAAGCCTTGTTTGAGGGCGAAGTGTCTTCTGTAACCAATATTGACAATATGCAGTTAGTGGTGCTCAAACACGGGGCGTATTTTACAACCTATAGTAATTTATCCGGGGTTACTGTATCACGCGGACAAAATGTTAATACCGGCCAGGTTTTAGGCAGGGTGGCGCCCAATGATGAAGGAACAGGGTCAATCGACCTGATCATCAGCAATGAAAAAGGTAACCTGAACCCCGAAGGCTGGCTTAGGCGCCGCTAATGATCAAATCAATCGCTCGTATAATTTTTCATACTGGGGAACGATATTTTCAATGTCAAATCTTTTGGCCTGGGTGAGGGCATTTGCTTTAAAACGGTTATGTGTTTCCTTATCCTGCAAAATGAGCAATGCATTTTTACTCATATCTTCCACATCGCCCACATTACTCATATAGCCACAATAACCATTGATAATAATTTCGGGCAATCCCCCGGCATTAGTGGATATTACCGGCACTTCGGCAGCCATTGCCTCCAGCGCCGCCAATCCAAAACTTTCATATTCACTTGTCAGCAAAAACAAATCGGCAATCGGTAATATATCTTCCATTTGTTCCTGCTTGCCTAAAAATTTTATTGCATCATAAGCATTGCAGTCCCTGGTACCAGCCTCAATAGGCGTTCGTTCAGGTCCATCGCCCAATAACAATAATTTACTGGGCATTTTTTCATTGAGCAGTAAAAACGTTTTCACTACATCCTCCACTCTTTTAACCTTGCGAAAATTACTGGCATGCACGATGATTTTTTCGCCATTGGGGGCGATTAATTTCTTGAAAGCATCAACAGGCTTTTTATTGAAACGCTTTACATCTACAAAGTTGTGGATCACCTCAATATCTTTTTCGATATCAAAGTTTTTATAGGTTTCTTCTTTCAGGTTATCGGATACAGCCGTGAGAATATCACTTTCAGTCATTGAAAAAGTAACCACCGGGCGGTAGGTTTTATCCCGGCCTACCAATGTAATGTCAGTACCATGCAAAGTGGTAATTACCGGGATGTGTTTGCCCTCTTTAGCCAGGATTTGCTTGGCCATATAGGCTGCGGCAGCATGCGGAATAGCATAGTGCACGTGCAGTAACTGGATGTTATGGTTAATAATTACATCCACCATTGTACTTGCCAGTGCGGTTTCATAAGGGGGATAATCAAACAAAGGATAAGTGGGTACCCTTACCTCGTGATAGTATATATTGGCGTGAAACCCGCTTAGTCTGACCGGTTGCTGGTAGGTGATAAAATGTATGCTGTGGCCTTTATCCGCCAATGCTTTCCCCAGTTCAGTAGCCAATACACCGCTCCCGCCAAAAGTGGGATAACACACAATCGCAATATTCATAATTTATATTTAAGAAGTAACTTTTTCCGTAACCGGTGCAATTTACTGATTAATTAGTCACAGCATATTCCGCGGGGTTCATTTGTCGCTGGGTTTGCCAACCTTTTAAAAGTTCATTGCAACTTATTAAATCACTTTATGAAGGTTGGCAACCCTTTAATCCCCTGCGACAGTTTTAAATGCACCTATTGCCTGGGTGTATTACATATTAATCTTTATTTTTGTTAACTTAAATATAACTATGATTCAAAAAATTATACAGGTGGTTTTTGCCGGTTTATTTTCATTGGGCGCTCTTGCGCAAAAAGATGATTCCGTATCCATCAGGAAAATTGCAGATGAAGTATTGATCAATGGAAAAGCCTATGATAATCTGCGGTATTTATGTAAAAAGATTGGCCCAAGGCTTAGCGGCTCTTTGCAGGCTCAAAAAGCGGTAGAAGCAACGGCCAAAATGCTGAAAGATGCCGGGGCAGACACCGTGTACCTGCAGCCATGCATGGTACCGCATTGGACGCGAGGTGAAAAGGAATCAGGGTTTATAAAGTTAGCCAATGGCACTAAGTACAACCTGGATCTTTGTGCTTTGGGAAACTCTGAAGGAACCGGCAAAAAGGGTATCATCGCTCCGGTAATTGAGGTGAAAAGTTTCGCCGAATTAGAGCAGTTGGGCGAGGCTGTTATTAAAGGGAAAATTGTGTTCTTTAATTTTATAATGAACCCTGCTTATATTACCACATTCAGCGCCTATGGCCAAAGCGGCTTAGCCCGCAGGGCCGGTCCCTCAAAGGCTGCACAGTATGGCGCTGTTGGCGTGATGGTACGTTCTTTGGCGAGTAACCCCGATGACTTTCCTCATACAGGCGCCACGCAATACAATGACTCTTTTCCAAAAATTCCGGCGGTTGCCATAAGTACCAACAACGCGGAATGGTTGAGTACGGCGTTAAAGAGAAAAATGCTGCTGACAGCCTTTATCAGGAATACCAGTACAATGCTGCCGGATGTGCCTTCCTTCAATGTAGTGGGCGAAATAAAAGGCAATGAATTTCCCGGCCAAATAATTACGGTAGGCGGCCACCTGGATAGCTGGGACCTGGCGGAGGGCGCGCAGGACGATGGTGCCGGTTGTGTGCAGAGTATTGAAGTGCTGAGGGTATTAAAAGCCACGGGCGTGCAACCAAAAAGAACCATAAGGGCCGTAATGTTTATGAACGAGGAAAATGGCGGGCGCGGTGCGCAAAAATATCTTGACCTCGCCAGGTTAAATAATGAAAAACATATTTTTGGTTTGGAAAGTGATGCCGGTGGTTTTACCCCAAGGGGATTTTCCCTGGATATGAAATCTGATGCGATTGCTAAAATACTTCAATGGAAAAGTTTATTTTATGAATATGGCGTGTATGATTTTTCACCAGGGGGAAGTGGTGCGGATATTGGTCCTTTAAAAGCAATCGGTACCGCGTTGGCAGGTCTTAAGCCAGATAGCCAGCGTTACTTTGATGTACACCATGCTGCTACGGATGTTTTTGAAACGGTTAGCAGGAGGGAACTTTATTTGGGTGCGGTAAATATGGCGGCCCTGATTTATTTGGTAGACAAGTACGGATTATAATTAACTTGCAAACAAAAAATTATGGAAGAAAATAAATTCCTGAACTCGCCTCCCAAAAAAAAGAGTGGGTTTAAAAAATTCTTGGGTTGGTTGTTAATAATACTTTTATTTATTGGGGGAATTATTTTTTGGTGGAAATATTTTTATGTGTTTGGCGAAGGGGTAAAATCGGGCGAATTGAATTACCTCGTTAAGAAAGGAAATATTTTTAAAACATTTGAGGGAAAGCTGATCCAGTCGGGGCTTCGGTCCAAGGCGATTGGAAGCGTTCAATCTTATGAATTTGAATTTTCAGTTACCAATGACAGTATTGCCAATATATTAATGAATAACAGTGGTAATTATTTTGATTTGCATTACAAAGAATATAAAGGTACCATTCCGTGGAGAGGGTATAGCGTTTTTGTGGTAGATAAAATAGTCAGCACAAAAATTATTGAGCGATAATAACTGGTGACTTATCAGGGTGCGTACAATAAAAATATAACCGGCTTTTTATGAAAGTCGTGCTTTTCTTTTTTCCAGTCGGCCGCGGTTTTCGTTTTTACATACTCGTTAGCGCTGGTTAGTTCAGCAGCAATACAAATTTTGGTTGCCGGTTTACAGGTATTCAATAAAGATTCCAACAGTTGATTATTACGATAAGGCGTTTCAATGAAAATTTGGGTGCTGTTTTTTTTATGCGAATTCAGTTCCATTTCTTTCACGGCTTTTATACGTTCACTGTTATCTATCGGCAGGTACCCCACAAATTCAAATTGCTGCCCGTTCATACCACTTGCCATCAATGCCAGTAAAATAGAACTCGGGCCTACCAATGGTTGTACAGTCACATTTAACTGGTGCGCCAGTTCCACCAATAGTTGTCCCGGGTCAGCAACACCCGGGCAACCGGCTTCACTAATGATCGCGATGTTTTTTCCATCCTTTATCGTTTGCCGAAAGCTGTTTTTTTGTTCTTCTCCTGCTTTGTGAATAGTAAACCATTCATAATCGTCAATGATAATTTCTTTGCAGATGCTTTTCAAAAAACGCCGCGATGTTCGCTCATTCTCCGCAAAAATTACCTGGCAGTCTTTCACCGCTTCAATGATATAGGATGGTATCGTATGCACTGCCAGCTCATGTAATACCGAAGGAACTAAATATACTTTGCTCATGTAAAGGTGTAAGGTTTAGGTTTGATACGTATTATTTAAAGGATAGATTAGCATATAGAAATTTGGTTTCAATCAACGACCAACCACCAACGACCAACAATCAACGACCAACGACCAACGACCAACCACCAACCCCCAACCACCAACCACCTCAAGCCTGCCCGATCTTATGCATACTAATGGTAGCGGCTATCACTGCGTAGCTGGGCGCCAGTATCCAGCCTGCCACAGGCACCCAGTGCATGGTGTAAAATACAATGCCGTTACCAATAGCCAGTCCTTTATGGTCACTGATAAATGCCGCACTTTGTGATGCGGATAATTTATTTCTTTCGCAATTATAATCAAGCATTGAAAATCCTAAATAATAACATTCTATCAATAATGCGAATAAAGGTGTGAACCAGCCAAAGAAAGGGATAAAGGATAAAATTAAAATCGATACAACGTATACTGTTTGCCAAAACGCATTGCGTAGGGCCAGTTTAATGCCCCTGCTGATATCTTTTAGTAATTGCGCAAAGCTGAAAGGAAATTCCTTGCCTTCCATAATAGCGGCTGTCTTTTCGCTCAGGTATGCAAACAATGGCGAACCAACGATTAGGAAAAGAAATTTGAATAAAGAGAAGTAAAACAGGATCAGTACAAGGTTAAGAATTACCTGGCCAAAAATAAAAAGAAATTTTAACCATCCTTCTTCCATGGCATTCATCCATTTTTTTAAACCGGTAATTGATAAAACATAGTCAATAGCGTTCCCACTGCTGATCCAGAATAAATAGATACCCGCGCAAAATAGTAAGGAGTAGATAATGCCCGGTACCAGTATCCATTTCCACAAGCGATGCTTTACGATAAACTGGTGTGCCTGGTAGTACGATTGTATGGCAACGATGATATCTTTTAACATGGCGTTTGATTAGTGGTTTTCATGTTTCGTGGTTATTGAGATCAATAATTAATACAAGGCGATAAATTATAAAATATCCACTATCAGTCAGGCAGATTTACTATCCAGTATCAGTATCCGGTATAACTAGTCAATCAACGATCAACTATCAACGATCAACGATCAACGATCAACGATCAACTATCAACTATCAACTATCAACTATCAACTATCAACTATCAACTATCAACTATCAACTATCAACTATTTTTGCCTTTAAAATTACAATTAAGTTGAAGAAATTAAAGATTGATTTTTATAACCGTAAAGATGTCACGCAAATCGCCAGTGACTTATTAGGTAAGATTGTTATTACAAAACTTGGCGGGGTTATAACAAGCGGGAGAATTGTAGAAACAGAAGCCTATGTTGGGATCACGGATAAAGCATCGCATTCCTGGTCGGGAAAACGGACTGCCCGTAACGAGCACATGTATGCGCAGGCAGCTACCGCTTATGTTTACGTTTGCTATGGTATCCACCAGATGCTGAATATTGTTACCAATGAAAAAGAAATTCCGGATGCCGTTTTGATAAGGGCTGTAGAACCATTAGAGGGTATTACTACAATGCTGGAAAGAACAGATAAAAAAAAGCAGGACAATACATTAACCAGGGGCCCGGGTAATGTTGGAAAAGCATTAGGTATTTACAAAATACATTCGGGTATAAATTTACTGGGGGATACTATTTTCGTAGTGTCAGATGATTACAGGTTGGATGAAAACCAAATTGGTCGAAGTAAGCGGGTAGGAGTGGATTATGCAGGACCTGATGCATTATTGCCCTATCGTTTTTATATTAAGGGAAACAAATATGTAAGCGGGAGACCGGTGGTTTAATTGAAGGAACAAATGACGCGAGACAATATAACGGATAAGTATTTACCAACCATGGAGGTCAGGGTCGTTAAGCGCAAGGGCGAAAAAAAACTGACAACAAGTCCTCACTTTTTTGATTTAGTGTCTTACCTGTGATTGACTTATTTTCAAATTTTCTCATTTTCAAATTTGAAATTCAGGCTCTTCCTTTAGTTTTAATCGCTCCTCTTAATTTAGAATTTAGGGCAGGGAATACCTTTTGACTGGCTGGCTTTCTTAATATAAATGACCGAAAATTCTGAACCGCCCCTGCTAAGTGTGGCCGCCTTAAGACTGGAAGTATTGATATCATAGCTGGCGCCAATTCTCAGACCGCCGATTTCTATACCCACGTACGGAATAATCGCATCCTTAAAACGGATCCATGAGCCAAGATATACGCTGCTCGGATTGTCAGTGTCGCCATTTAAGCTGGCGGATACCGCAGCGCCAATCAATGTTTCACTGGCTTTATTTTGAATCTGGTGGATGGCAGAAGCATTGATGGATAACATATCACTTACCGGGAATGAACCTCCGCCATGGATCGTTACGCGTGGAGAAAGGTTCCAAACTTTATCAATAAAACTAAGGTTGGGCCGGTTAATATGATAAACTGAAGCGCCTAAGTAATAGTTATTGAAACCGTCACTGGAGCCTGAATATAATAAACCGGCATTTACATCAATATAATTTTGGTTGCTGCCATTATTTAAATTTTCCATAGTGGTGCCTGTAAAACCGTTTTGCCTTAACTGGTCTTCAAAAGTCAATTTTGTAAAATCCAGCATAGCACTGCTGTAGGTGGCCTGGAAACCTGCTCCGATGGTATTGAATCCATCTTCATCAAGGGCCTTATGATAGCTTAAGGAAACAGAGCCGTAATTTAGTTTTAAAGCCGCATCGGCACTCTGGTCACTTAATCCTGAAAATCCAATTCCAAAAACATCGCCATCAGGAATTTTATTTTTCAGGATGCTGAAATCAACGGATGCACTGGTAGTTACGTATGCTTTGGGTATGGATGGCCATTGGTCCCTGTGGTTTGCTGCCAATCTTAATTGCCCGTCAAACTTACCGGTGAAAGCCGGGTTCAACGTTAAAGGTGATGCAAAAAATTGTGAAAAATGTGGATCCTGCGCCTGAAGGAGGAAGGTGAAGAATAGGGTGCAGGTTAAAACAATTAATTTTCTCATCATTATTGTAATTCGGATTAGTAAAGATAGGAATTTGCGGTAATACGCCATCCCCCAATAATTAATTATTTACAGTTATAAATTTTATCTTCCAATATACTCAAAAAATTCTGAACATTGTGTGCATTTGCAATAAATCATAGGGGCCTGTTGTTTTTATGCTATCTAAAATTGTTGCGAAAAAGGGCCGGTTAAACCGAACCGGGAAATAAATATTGTTTTAGGAAGAAAACGTCAGTCTGTGATCTCCGCATCCACCCAATTTCAGGACTGTATCTTTACGCCGTAAGCAAGATCGCCTGCATCACCTAAACCGGGCACAATATAGCCTTTTGCTGTTAACTCATCATCAATATCGCCACACCAGATCGTTGCTTTGGGTTGGGCCCTCAGTACGTATTCGAGGCCAACCGTACAGGCGATCGCACAAACAATATGCAACTCCCTGATATCTCCTTCTTCTTTTAAATATTGAATTACTTTCACTAATGAAGAACCGGTGGCAATCATCGGGTCGCTTATAATGACCACTTTGCCGTCTATTTCGGGGCAGCTCATATATTCAAGGCCGATTTCAAAACTGCCATCAGGTTTATGTTTCCTGCTGGCGCTTATAAAGGCATTTTCACCTTTATCAAAATAATTGAGCAGTCCATAATGCATTCCAAGACCTGCGCGCAATATCGTCGCTAAAACAGGTTGAAATTTAAGCACTTTGCAATTGGCGATTCCAAGGGGTGTGGTAATCTCTTTTTCTTCCCATTCCAGTTTTTTACTTATTTCGTACGCTGCAACTTCGCCGATCCGTTCAAGGTTTCGCCGGAAACGCATCTGGTCAGACTGAATATCCTGGTCTCTCAGTTCACTCACCCAATTGCTTACCAATGAATGTTGCTCGCTTAAGTTAATAATCATGGCAGGGGGATAGATTTTTAAACATCTATATTTACAAATCTAAATTTTGCAATCTGAAAATTGAAATTTAATTATAATTCAGAAGGTAAAATGAGCAATGAAGAATGAAAAATGAGTTGTTGAATCTGAAAAAATATCATTTTAGCTGCTACCTTGAAAATATATGGCTTCAGCGACGCTGTGAAATCCCGATTCTGGCCGGACGAGGAAAAACTTCCGCTGGCAAGGAAATCAACTGCAAAAATTTGGAATGCCCTGTATTTTAACAAACCATATCAATTTAATTTATTTTAATTGTATAAATTTTATAAATGAAAAAGCTCATCAGCATCGCACTGGCATCTGCTATCCTATTTTCCGCCTGTAATAACCCCGCAAAAAACGCTGCTGTTGAAAAAGAAAATTACGAGAAAGCAAAAGAAACCCTGGAAGAAAAAGAAAAGAAAAACCCTGTGGCATTTTTATCAGTAAACAGTCGTGATAAACACAACCTGATAGGACAAACAGTAATAAAAGGCAGTGTAAGCAACCATGCTAAAGTATGTGCTTACAAGGATGTTCAATTAGAATTGTCGTTCTACAGTAAAACGGGCGCCTTTTTGTTAAAAACAAATGAAACGGTGTATGATAAAATTGAACCCGGAAAATCGGCCAGTTTTAAAGCAAAAGAATTTGCGCCAAAAGGAACGGATAGCGTTGCGATTAAGGTGTTAGGGGCGAAAACTAATTGATAAATTGAAATCCTGATCATCCTTCACGGCAATATCATTTAAGAAAAGCAGGGATTGGAATATTGAATATTGTTCAATTGCATTCTGAACATTCATTAATAACCCTTAAGCCCATCGCGTTTTAGAGGTTGTCAGCAAACTTAAACCCATCCCCGTCAAACAATCCAAGATCGCTCAGCTTTAAATGCGGGATCACCAGTAATGCCATAAAAGATAGTGTCATAAAAGGGGCAGCCAATGTGGATCCCAATTCATCTTTTACCATTTTATCAATGGCAGTGTACAAAGCCGCTACCCTATATCCATCCTCGTTACTCATTAAGCCGGCTACCGGCAAGGGTAATATCATTTCTCTTCTGTTGGTAACACAGCTCACACCGCCTTTTGCTTTTATCACCAGGTTAACGGCCTTGCAGATACTGGCATCATCCGCACCTACGGCAATAATATTATGACTGTCGTGCGCCACCGTTGATGCGATGGCACCCTGTTGTAAACCAAAATTTTTCACAAAGGCTTTGGCTACCGGCGCATTTTTATAACGGTTCACTACCACTATTTTTAAAATATCCCTGCTAACATCGCTTACTATTTCTTTGTTTATAATATTTGGCGCGGCTATTAATTTGTTGGTGATCAATTGCCCTTCCAGGGCTTCTATCACCAGAATTTCTTTTTCACCGCTATGCTTACACGAAAATTCAGCAGGGCTTTGTTCAACGCAATTAAACTGGTTAACAACTCCTGATTTATCACCCGCAATGAATGACCGCCCTTTTTCTGCTACCAATTCCCCGTCAATATAGGTTTGCGTTACTTTGAAATTTACCAGGTTTTCTACCAGGATGAAATCCGCCGCATCGCCTGCTCTCAGCAAACCAACATCCATTTTATAATGTTTCACGGGGTTTATGCAAGCGGCCTGTAATACCTTAAATACATCGATCCCTTTAGCAACCGCCCTTACACATAGCTGGTTGATATGGCCTTCCGCCAAACTATCGGGATGCTTGTCATCACTGCAAAACATCAACTCACCGGGGTGATCATTCAGCAGACCGATCAGTGCTTCAAAATTTTTTGCCGCGCTGCCTTCCCTTATTAAGATCTTCATACCGTGTCCCAGTTTTTCCAGGGCTTCAGCCGCCGTAAAGCATTCATGATCGGTACTGATACCTGCGTCAATATATTTTTTCGCATCGGATCCCCTCAATCCCGGGGCATGACCATCAACTGGCTTATTGTATTTTTTTGCCGCCGCAATTTTTTTCAGTACTTCTTCATCGCCAGCTAACACGCCGGGGAAATTCATCATTTCACTTAAATATTTTATTTCATCTTTTTGCAATAGGACTGCTACAGCGTTGGCGGTTAAAGCGGCGCCCGCAGTTTCAAAAATTGTAGCCGGTACGCAACTTGGAGCACCAAAATGAAATTTAAATGGAACTGTTTTCCCATTGGCGATCATAAATTCAACGCCTGGCATTCCGCATACATTGGCAATTTCGTGAGGGTCGCTGATAGTGGCCACAGTACCATGCACAACAGCAAGTTTTGCAAATTCGGCAGGAACCAGCATAGAACTTTCTATATGAACATGGCTGTCAATAAATCCGGGCAGTATATAGGCTGCTGTTTGCTGTTCGCCCTTCGCCGCTTCTCTTTTTTCAATGGTAACTATTTTTCCACCGGACACTGTTACCTCTCCAAAATAAACCTGCCGGTTAAAAATGTCAACAATATTTCCGATGATTGCTTTTGTCATAACCTGCATTTAAAATTCGAACAAATGTAAGCCCGTTTTAGGGTTTGGCTATATGAAATTGGACTAACTTTAGTTATTAAACCGTAAAAATGAGGAATTTAATATTATTTGGATTACTGATTATATTATTGCTCGCAGTGCAGTTTACATCCGCAAAAACAGTTGATGAAGTAATTGAAAAATACCTAAGGGCCCGGGGCGGCAAAGATAAACTTGCGTCTGTAAAAAGTATTTACATGGAGGGCGCTAAAGAAATAATGGGAAGGGATATGACTGTAAAAGTTGTAAAGGAACAGGATAAATTAAGCCGCACTGAAATTGAAACAAGTGTTGGGACTGATTTTGTGATGATTACTGCCAAAGGAGCATGGGTGTCTTCCCATCCCGGATACGAGGTTGTTGAGAAAATTGCCGATGAAGATTTAGCAATATGGCAAACAGCATTGGATATTAGCGATCCACTGTCAGATTATATTGCAAAAGGCCACAAAGCGGAACTGCTTGGGAAAGATACAGTGGAAGGTAACAATTGTTACAAAATTAAATTAACCACGGGGGCGGGCAGGGAAATGATGTTTTGGGTAGACACCATTACCGGCCTCCTCAGCCAGTCAACAGGCTCACCAATCGGGGCGGGCATCTGGAACGAAAAAGGAATCCTGACATTATATAAAAATTACAAAGAGGTAGCAGGGGTGTTATTTGCACATACTTACGAAACAAGGTCTGCCGGCACAAATGCACAGGGTATTGATGGAGAAATCTTCTTCCATACAATCCTTGTAAATCCCACTATTGATCACAAAATGTATAGTCCCGCATAACAATGATGCCTCACTAATTGTTACCTAATTGCTAACTTTTAATTGAAGGAAAAGACTTATGAATGACTTTCGAGGTTGGCAACCGTTTGGAACTGTTGGTCAGTTAACCATGTTTTGGATGCGCGGGGACCAAAGGCAATTTTATAACTAAAATCAGCTTTTTTTTTGTTATAATGATTCATACCTTTGCAAAGTTTTTAAAACCAATAAAAAAATTCAATTATGAGTACAGTAAAAGTCGCCATCAACGGATTCGGGCGTATCGGCCGTTTGGTATTTCGCCAGATATATAATATGCAGGGAATAGAAGTTGTTGCCATCAATGATTTAACCAGTCCTGCAGTATTGGCTCATTTATTAAAGTATGATAGCGCCCAGGGGCGTTTTGACCAGCAGGTAACTTCTACCGATAATGCCATTGTGGTGGACGGACATGAAATAAAGATATATGCACAAAAAGATCCTTCACAAATTCCCTGGGGTACGCACGAAGTGGATGTGGTAATTGAAAGTACCGGTTTTTTTACAGATAAAGCCAAAGCCGAAGCGCACATAACAGCCGGCGCAAAAAGAGTAGTGATCTCCGCACCTGCCACAGGCGATTTAAAGACCGTAGTATTTAATGTTAATCATGATATACTGGACGGTTCTGAAACCATCATCAGTTGCGCAAGTTGTACCACCAACTGTCTTGCCCCGATGGCCAAAGTGTTAAATGACGAGTTTGGAATAGCAACGGCAATTATGACTACCATTCACGCCTACACGAATGATCAGAATACATTGGACGCCCCGCATCCAAAAGGTGATTTACGCAGGGCGAGAGCGGCAGCAGCCAATATCGTTCCTAACAGTACCGGTGCAGCAAAAGCAATTGGTGTTGTTTTACCTGAATTAAAAGGCAAATTAGATGGTAGTGCGCAAAGGGTTCCCGTTATCACAGGTTCCTTGACCGAACTTACCAGTATTTTAAATAAAATAGTTACCCTTGAAGAAGTAAACGCAGCCATGAAAGCGGCCAGCAATGAAAGCTTTGGCTACAATACTGATGAAATTGTTAGTTCAGATGTAATTGGCAGTACCTATGGTTCATTGTTTGATGCAACACAAACAAAAGTTTTAACAGTAGGTGACAAGCAATTAGTGAAAACCGTAAGCTGGTACGATAATGAAATGAGTTATGTATCCCAGTTGGTACGCACCGTAAATTATTTTGCTGGTTTGATGAGTAAATAAGATTTGGGGTAAACGGAATGGGCGTTGCATGGCAGCAACATTATTTGCTTGACGAAGTCAGCCACAGGGTTGTACAACTCCGGTCCCAATGGCGTTCAACGAGGCGGGGAATACGATCTATCAATTTGAAAGGCTTTAAACGGTGGGATGCTTATTTTTTGGGTTGTATTCTTTAGGCGCTAAGGCGATAAAAACTGACAACAAGTTCTCACTTTTTTGGTAGATGATTACTAGTGGAATTGGGCATTTTTACATTAGCAAATTAGCTAATCTTCCTTTAGTTTTAACCGCTCCGATTAATTTAGTTCTTTGTTTAGCAATACTTAATTTAATGCAAGGCTTTCAATTTATTTGAGAGCCTTGTTTATTTTATAATTTTTAAAACATAGTTCCCTGTGTCAGACCTGTGCTGAAAAGGGTTCAATCCGGATATGAGCAAATTCTCAGATTACAACTTCAATGGCCTAAAAGCCCTGGTACGTGTAGACTTCAACGTTCCGCTGGATGCTGACTTCAACATTACCGATGACAACCGGATGACAGCTACCATACCAACCATCCAAAAAATACTGGCAGATGGCGGCAGCGCTATCTTAATGAGTCATTTTGGAAGGCCTAAAGATGGCCCTACCGATAAATATTCACTTAAGCACCTGGTAAAGCACCTGCACCAGTTATTGAACGCGGATGGAGCAAACACGGTAAAAGTTTTTTTTGCAGATGATTGCATCGGAGAACAGGCCAGGCTTACCGCAGGTATGCTCAAACCCGGCGAAGTATTACTGCTCGAAAATCTTCGCTTTTATAAAGAAGAAGAAAAGGGTGACGAAGGCTTTGCGGAAAAATTAAGTAAACTGGGTGATGTATATGTGAATGACGCATTTGGAACCGCTCACCGGGCGCATGCATCTACCGCGGTAATAGCAAAGTATTTTGCCGGTGATAAAAAAATGTTTGGATTATTAATGGAAGGGGAAGTGATCAGCGCCGAGAAAGTATTGCACGAGGCGGAAAAACCATTCACGGCGATTATTGGCGGCGCTAAGGTTTCAGACAAGATATTAATTATCGAAAATTTATTGGAAAGGGCCACCGACATCATTATTGGCGGAGGAATGGCCTATACTTTTTTAAAAGCAAGAGGAGGCAATATCGGCAATTCGCTTTGCGAAAACGACCGGCTGGAAACAGCCCTTGATATTTTGGAAAAGGCAAAGCAAAAAAATGTAAGCATTCATTTACCCGAAGATTCAGTAATAGCAGATAAATTTGCTGCGGATGCAAATACAGATGTGCGTCCAAGCGATGCAATTCCGGATGGCTGGCTGGGACTGGATATTGGTCCTAAGGCGGTGGGAATTTTTAGCGAAGTGATCAATAACTCAAAAACCATTTTATGGAATGGCCCGATGGGCGTTTTTGAAATGGAGAAATTTCAGAACGGGACCAAATCAATTGCTTTAGCCGTTGCATCCGCCACAGCAAAGGGTGCGTTTAGCCTGGTAGGCGGTGGTGATAGCGTAGCGGCAGTCAATAAATTCGACCTGGCAGATAAGGTGAGCTATGTTAGTACGGGAGGCGGTGCCATGCTGGAATATTTTGAAGGAAAAGTATTGCCGGGTATAGCAGCAATAAAAGATTAAGTTGACGGATTTATAGAGCTAATATTTTTTGGGACCTTAAATCAGGGAATTCTTTAAAGGTAATTAGTTAACTTTTATACCTTGCCTGCTTTGTATAAATCGGGTGACACCATCAGAATGGAGAATAATTAACTAATTTGCTCAAATATTTTAATTGCTGCTTCGTCTCTTATTAAAACGGGGCATTTTAAAATATTATCTTTTAAGGTGTCGTTTTTTATTTAATATAAATCATAAAGTAAAAACCTAACAAATATGAAACGTATAGGATTAATAGTAACATTAGCAATCGTAGTAATTGTAGGCTTTCTTGGGTGCAATGGCTACAATGGCCTGGTAAAACAGGATGAAAGTGTAAAGAAAGCATGGAACAATGTGCAGACAGAGTACCAGAACCGCTCTGACCTGGTGGGTAATTTGGTAAACACGGTGAAAGGCGCCGCTAATTTTGAGCAAAAAACGCTAACGGATGTGGTGGAGGCAAGAGCCAAAGCAACCAGTGTGAATATCAATGCCGAAAATCTTACACCCGAAAAGATCGCTGAATTCCAGGCTGCACAAGGCCAGTTAAGTGGTTCATTGAGCCGTTTATTGGCTACTGTTGAAGCTTACCCTACGTTAAAAGCAACTGAAAATTTCACCAAATTACAAGGTCAGTTGGAAGGAATTGAAAATGGCATCAAAAATTCACGTAAAGTTTTCAATGACGAGATTAATGTGTACAATACCAAAGTAAGATCTTTTCCGATGAACATCCTTGGCGGTATTTTCGGCTTCAAAACAAAAGAAGGTTTCAAAGCAGATGCCGGTGCAGAAAAAGCCCCCGAAGTTAAATTCTAAGCAACAGTAGCATGAACACAAAACGCTATTCGGGTTATATTATCGGGGCTGTAATTGTCCTGTTAGGACTGTATTTGATGGTTACTTTTAATTCGCTGGTAAAAAAAGAAGAAAAAGTAAAGCTTCAATGGAATGAAGTACAGAATGCCTACCAGCGAAGGATTGATTTTATTCCCAACGTTGTAAACGTGGTAAAGGGCCAGGCGGATTTTGAGCAAACCACCCTTGTTAAAGTTACCGAAGCAAGATCAAAAGCCCAATCAGTTAATATTTCAGCGGGAGATGTTTCAGCGGATAAATACAATCAACAGGCGGCCGCACAGGATGAACTTGCGCAAGCTGCCAACAGGCTGGTAATCGCAGTTGAAAAATATCCTGAGTTGAAGGGTACGGCAGCTTTTGAAGGCTTGCAAACCCAGTTGGAAGGAACAGAACGCCGGATAAAAATAGCGCGTAAGGATTTTAACGGGGTGATCGCCGATTATAATAGTTCCGTGAAAAGTTTTCCAACCAAAATTGTAGCAGGTGTTTTTGGTTTTCAACCAAAGGAAGGTTTTCAGTCGGATGCAGGGGCCGATAAATCAGTAGAAATAAAATTCAATTAATTATCGTGGGTATATTTCCATTCTTTAAAAAGAAGCCTTTTTTTTCTGATCCCGACCAGGCGCGGATAGTGGAAGCGATCCGGATAGCGGAAAAGGAAACCAGCGGAGAAATCAGGATATATGTTGAAAGCAAGAATCCTTTTATGGATCCGCTCGACCGGGCAGCAGAGATTTTTTTTCAATTAAAAATGCAGAACACAGCGCATCGCAATGCAGTACTCCTTTATATTGCTATGAAGGATCATGAGCTTGCGCTGTTTGGGGACGAAGGCATACACCAGAAAGTAGGGGCGGAATATTGGAAAAATGCTGTTAAAAATATGATTGCTGAATTTTCTAATCAACATATCGGAACCGGTATTGAGCAATGCGTATTGCAAATTGGACAAACGTTGAAAGAAACATTTCCTTACGAAGCAACTACTGATAAGAACGAATTACCAGATAATATGGTATTTGGTAGATAATTAAAAACTGGCTGGTCATCATTGAAGCTGGTTGTTGACTATAATTAAATTACACTACAAAAATTTTACCCGCCGCGGCCGGTATAGGGGCATGAAAAAAATCACCTGCATACTACTGTTAGTTTTCACTACGATTGTTTCCTTTACCCAGGGACAAAATATTTCCCTGGAACAGGTAGTCAAAACTCCGCCCAATCCACCCAAACTGGTAAATGATTATGCCGGAATATTAACTGCTGATCAAAAACAGGCGCTTGAAACCAAGCTTTACCAGTTTGATGACAGCACTTCAAACCAGGTGACGGTAGTGATTGTACCTCGTTTAGATGGCAACGATGTGGCAGATGCGGCGATTGAAATTGGAAGAAGCTGGGGTGTTGGCGGCAAAAAAAATAACAATGGCGTAGTGCTGTTAATTTCTGTTGAAGATAGAAAATTAAATATCTCCCCCGGGTATGGACTTGAAAAATCCTTGCCAGATTTAACCTGCCAGCAGATCATCAAAAATATAATCGTCCCCAACTTTAAAGGCAACGATTATTATCGCGGGATTGATGAGGGAACAGATGCCATTATACAAGCCACCAAGGGGGAGTTTAAGGCCCCTGCACACTATAGTAAAGGCGGGAAGTCTTTTGGAATAGGTAAAATAATTTTCATAGTTATTATTATTATTGTTTTTCTGGCCGTTAGCTCGGGTGGCGGTGGTGGTGGTGGCTCCTTTATGAGCCGCAATGGCGCCATGCCATTTATACTGGGTAGCCTTCTTGGAAGTGCCGGCAGGGGTGGCGGAGGTTTCGGCGGCGGTGGCGGTGGTGGAAGTTCCGGTGGCTTTGGAGGATTTGGTGGCGGCAGTTTTGGGGGAGGGGGCAGTAGTGGTTCCTGGTAAAAATAAAGATTGCTATAAAGAAATCCCGGCCATTGCAGCCGGGATTTTTTATTGCTTCATACCATCTTTGGGAACCGTACACGTTAATCGGGGTATGAGCGCCGGCCGCAAAATGAAAGCTAATATCTTATATGTTAGCCAGGTAACTGGAGGAATGATTTTATTTAAACACAGTTTTTATATACTCGGCAACCTCGCCCGGTTTGGCTTTTGCAACTTTATCCAGTCCTACCTTAAAAGCCGGATCAGTAAAACTTCTGTACTGCTCAGGAATAAATCCCCTGAATTTCATGATATAACCTATACCTTTTTTAAGCTTCGCTACATCGTTTATTTTTAGCAGGTAGTCACAGAAGGCATCTGTCATTTCTATTTTTTCCTGGCTTGGAGGAGCTTCATTATACTTTGCGGCTATAAAATCAAAGTCAGCCTCGGTTCCATTTGCTATCAGGTTGGTGCTAACTACTTCACCCAAAGCGCCTTTAGCATCCGTGCTGTATTTTTTTGCCAGTTCGTAAGATCTGGCAGGTTCTAAAGCGCTTAATGCTTCTAAAGCGGCGCCTGCAACACTGTAAGATGAGTCGCCCACATATTTGTTATAAAGGGATTGATATTTCCTATCCTTTGTTGCAGCGAGAAATTTCAGTGCCGCGGCTCTGGTTTTCTTATCCTTCTCAATACCGGCAATAGATTCTATCGCAACTACCACTTTTTCGTCTTTAGCAAATTTTGATAAAGCCAAGCGGTCAATGCTTAGTTTGCGCAGTCCGGCGTATTTATCCTGTATGCCAAGTGACAGTTCTTCCATGTTCTTTTTATTGAAAAAATCCAGGGCTTCTTTTCTGTCTAAATAATTAGGGGCCTGCTTATATTGAAATACGAAGTTTTCGGCGGTTTTGTTATCAGTTTTATCCCATAACAACACTTTATCTGCATCCACATTTACCAGGTCGGGTTTGGAGACCTGGTTAAATACAAAAGTATCCGCTTTATTTTCTATCCAGACATTAAAGCGTTTTTTATCCTTGCCAGTATACAGGTCTATGGCAACAGGTAATTTAAACACCTTATCGCCCTGCTGTGTCTGTTTGATATAGACATAAACTTTTCCGGCGCTTGCATCATAATTATAACTGATATCTACTTTCGGATGACCACTACCGAAGTACCATTGGTTCCAGAACCAGTTCATGTCTTTACCGGTTACTTCTTCAAAAGCCAGTCGCAACTGGGCAGCCTCGCCCGATTTAAATTTATTGGTGTTTAAATAATTATTCAGCGATTTATAAAATGCATCATCGCCAACATAATTGCGCAACATGTGTAGAATCCGGCCACCTTTATTATAACTCACTGCGTCAAACACATCTTCCTTATCTGCATACCTGAAGCGTACCAGGTCTTTTTTCTCACTTCCGCTTTGCATATATCCCTGCATATCTTCGAGGTTATGCTCATCGGCGGCATCCTTACCATATTTATATTCATCCCATAAATATTCACTGTAATTGGCAAAGCTCTCGTTTACTGTTAAATTGCTCCAGCTTTCTGCAGTAACCAGGTCACCAAACCACTGGTGAAATAATTCATGCGCAATGGTCTCTTCCCACCTGTTGCCGTCTGTTAGCTGTCTTGCATTTTGATAAGCGCTTTCCTGGTGCAGGGTGGCGGTTGTATTTTCCATAGCGCCGCTTACATAATCCCTTCCTACTATCTGCGCATATTTTTGCCAGGGGTAATCAACACCAAGTTTGGTTGAAAAGAATTTGATCATTTCCGGTGTATTGCCAAAAACTCCTCTCGCATACGGGGCTTCCTTTTTCTCTACATAATAACTCACTTCTTTTCCTTTATAACTATCTTTAATTATGGCAAAATCGCCCACCGCCATAAAAAACAGGTATGGGGCATGCGGGAGGTCCATTTTCCAGTAATCCGTTCTGGTGTCATCAGAATTTTTCTTTTGGCTGATCAGTAAACCGTTGCTGAGCGTTACATACTTTGCCGGCACTGTCATATAAATTTCCTCCGTAGATTTTTGATTGGGTTTATCAATGGTTGGCATCCACACACTGTTGGCTTCTGTTTCACCCTGGGTCCATATTTGTACCGGCTTATCCTTATCTTCCCCGGTCGGGTTAACAAAGTACAAACCTTTTGCATTGGTGATTGCAGCGCTGCCTTCCACTTCCAGTTCGTCGGGTTTAGACGTATACGCGATATAAATGGTGTAATTTTCTCCACCTTTATAAACTTTGTCAAGTATTATTGATAACTGGAGGCCATTGTAGTTATATTTTAAAACCGATTTTGCGTTGCCCTTTATAATTGCTACTTCTTTAATATCCATCCCCTTAGCGTCTAAGGTTAAAGAATCGGTTGAGTAAAAGTGGGGTTTTAATGTTATCCAGGCTTTCCCATACATCCATGATTTAGTGTAGTCGAATTTAACCTCCAGTTTGGTATGTACCAGGTCATTAATTTTCGCATAGCTTTCGCGGTACATTTTTTTCCATGAACTGTCATTTGCCTTATTTCTATTCTGTGCATTTACAGTTCCGATCCCGGTAACAATAACAATAAAAAAGAAAATTTTCTTCATATAATAAAATTATTTAGCTGTAAAAATAAGGGTACTCCTGTTAATGCAAAACGAATTTTTTGATAAATGGTAAATCCATTACTATAATAAGTAGTTTTGCAGCCAAAGCAAAACCCACACATGAAGCATTTACAGTTTGGAATTTTTACGCTTTTTCTTTTTTTTACTTTGCCTGGTGTAAAAGCCCAGCAAAATCATTTCTTATATGTTCAGACTGAGAATAAGCAACCCTTTTATATAAAGCTGGATGCGAAGCTGTATAGCTCATCTGTCTCAGGATACCTGGTAGTACCAAAACTAAAGGATGGGACTTATAACCTGTTGATCGGGTTTCCTAAAACTGAATGGACAGAACAAAATTTAATTTGTACGGTTGATAAAAACGATATTGGCTATTTATTGAAAAATTTTGGTGCCAAGGGTTGGGGGTTATTCAACCTGCAAACCTTAGATGTAGTAATGGCTGGCGACAAAACTAAAACCGACAAGGTAGAGGTAGTAGACAAAACGGATGGCTTTTCCAATATGCTTTCCAATGTAGTGAATGATCCAACTATCCGGCAAACTGAAGTTGTGAAGGAAGAATTAAAAAAGGCCCCCGCAGAGGAGGAAAAAACAGTCGCTGTTGGTTCCCAGGAAAAAGAACAGGTAGCAGTTCCGGTATTAATTGAATCGCCAAAAGAAGAATTGAAACTTACGGCGGTTAAAACGGTACAGCCAGATACTATGGTAGCCAGGGAGACCGGAAACACTGAAGTGGTAAATAGTCAGTCGGCTGAAATCAATAGGTTAAGGTCAACTATTACACGCAGTTTGTTTAATAAAAACCCGGACGGGACTGAAATGGTTTTTATTGATGAATCGGGTGGCGGAAAAGATACGGTTATTATCTTCATTCCTGCAGATAAAAATGCAGTAGTGAACGAAGTACCAAAAGAATTGGAAAAGCCTAAGGAGGATCGAAAAAACGGAACTGTAAAGCCGGAAGAAAAAACCAAAGATAACAGGTTCCTGGAAATCGAAATCCCTGGACAGGCAGTTAAAACGGTAGAAAATAAGCCTGTAGAAAAGAAGATAACTGAAAATAGTGGATTGGAAATTGCAGCAACAAAAAATACCGCAGAGAAGCCGGTTGAGCCGGTTAGTCAAAAATCCGTCATGATAAATTCAGATTGCAAAAGCTTTGCATCAGATGAGGACTTTCTGAAATTGCGAAAAAAAATGGCGGCGGCAGACAACGAAGATGACATGATGATGCTGGCAAAAAAATTATTTAAAACAAAATGTTTTGCCGTAGATCAGTTAAAGAACCTGAGTGTATTGTTTTTAAAGGATGCAGGTAAATATGCTTTTTTTGATATGGCATACCCGTTTGTTGCTGATTCGCATAACTTCAATACATTACAAAACCAGTTATCAGAAACATACTATATCAATCGTTTCCAGGTAATGATTCGTCACTAAAAAAACTCCTCTGCCGCCGGAAGCAAGGCGGAGATAGGGTTGAGCCACTATGCCACGCTATTTCATAGAAGTCTTTTATAAGGGCGCCAGCTATTCGGGTTTTCAAATTCAGCGAAATGCCAATTCTATCCAGGCTGAAATAGAAAAGTCGCTCTCCATTTTCTTTAAGGAATCATTTTCTCTCACTGGTTCTTCCAGAACTGATGCAGGCGTTCATGCACTCAGCAATTACTTTCATTTTGATTGCAAGCGGCTTTCTGTAAATACCGAAGACGGATTAAACCGGGTCATATATAATCTGAATGCAATTTTGCCGGCTGATATAGTGATTAAAAAGATTTACCCGGTGGCTGAAGATGCCCATTGCAGGTTTGATGCGGTTAGCAGGGAGTACAAATACTTTATTTGCCAGCATAAAGATCCCTTTCATTCAGACAGGGCTTATTATTACCCTTACAAATTAGATATGGCATTATTAAACGAAGCCGCAACTGCGCTATTGTCATACCAGGATTTTACCTCTTTTTCAAAGCGAAATACCCAGGTCAGTTCTTTTAACTGTAATATTATTAAAAGTGAATGGACAATGGAGCAAGGCATCCTGGTGTATAATGTGAAAGCCAACCGATTTTTACGAGGAATGATAAGGGGGTTGGTGGGTACTATGCTTAAAGCAGGCAGCCGAAAGATTTCCATTGACGTATTCCGTAAAATAATCGAAAGCCGGGATTGTTCCAATGCTGATTTTTCGGTTCCGCCCCAGGGGCTCTTTTTAGTAAATGTACAGTTTATATAACCCCGGACGGGAGAGAAGAGAATGTATCACTCATTTATCTGTCAAAACCAAACTATAGTAGTTGATAAGCTGTTTTTTCTTGAACCAGGCTTTAACATTTCGCTTTAATTGCATTGACTTCCTGCTCTTTTCTTTTGGCTTTTTATTCATTAATTGCGTTGTGGGAGAACTAATCTATTTTAAATGATAATTCATTGTAAATATTTACAAATAATTGATTTTCTATAATTCAATGCAGGTAAGCATTTCCGGAATATCTAATTAGTAAATGAATTAAATTCAGTCTTTTTTTCTTAAAAAACTTTGGTAGTAAGTCATATCCCGTTATCTTTGCCGTCCGCCAACAAAAAAGCGTGAGTTCTTTTTAAAAATTCCCCCAAAAACAAGAGAGATTAATTTTATAAATACTTGTAAAATAAATTGGGTGATAGTGTAAAAAACCATACCTTTGCACTCCGAAATAAAAATCGGGTAGTTCATTAAAATATTTCACTTAAGTTATTCATAATCAATCTTTAAAACGAAAGTTTTACGGAAAAATATTGAATTTAATTTGTGTAATGATATAAAAGGTTATACCTTTGCACTCCGTTAAAAACGGGGTTAAATAAAAGGTTATACAAGTTCTTTGAAAGATTGGAAACAACAGCATAAGACTTCGGTTTTATAAAAGGTAAACATGCGCAAATAATAATTTAGAATTTGACAAGTTTTTTCCGAGAGAAAAATACTAGGTCAGATTAAACAACTCATTTACAATGGAGAGTTTGATCCTGGCTCAGGATGAACGCTAGCGGCAGGCTTAATACA
>JACMLJ010000033.1 GCA_014379625.1 Ferruginibacter sp.
CGGTACTTGGTGGTGATGGAGGATACGATAATGCCAAAACCAAAACCGATACCCGCTAAAAATAATAAGCTCACCGGTATTAATAAAAGTCCCCAGCCCACCTGTGGCTGGTACCCCTGGAAAATAACCATGTACAAATAGATCACCACAAAAAGCGAAAACTGGATGCCGAATTTAATGAGGGCCGATATAATGCTGGCAAGTGGCATGATAAGCCTGGGAAAATATACTTTGCCGAAAATACCAGCATTGTTGGCAAAGGCGCCAGCGGAACTTCCAAAACAGCCATTAAAAAAATTCCAGATAGCGATACCGGCATTATAAAAAAGGAACATGGGTACACCGTCCGTGGGCAGTTTCGCGATCTTTCCAAAAATGAGGATATAGGTAAGCGTTGAAAATATGGGCGAGATAAAATGCCATAAAGGCCCCATAATGGTTTGCTTGTAAGCCCCGATATATTCCCTGCGTACCCATAACCAAAGCAAATCCTTATAATTATGCAGCTCTTTTAGATTAAGGTCTAAAAGTTTGTTTTTAGGCTTAATTACTAAATCCCATTCCTCGTCTGACTGATTGTTGTGTTTGATGGTTGCTTTTTTTGATAGTTGATTTTATTTGCGAGACCTCACAGGTTTTAAAAACCTGTGAGGTCTTTTTCTATAGGCGCAACGACCCCTGCTACGTCTTAGGCACATGGTGAGACTTTACCCAGAATAGTCCAGTTCACATTTTATTGAAGATTGTTCACCAGTTCAAGGAATCTGTTAATTGAAATAATGGTGACAAGCGGGAAAGAAAGTTTTTTTGCTTCATCAAAATGAGTGTCATTGGTTACGAGGTAATCCGCATTACCTGCAACTGCAATATCAAAAAATTTATTGTCATCCGTATCCTGCTTAATGGCATTCCAATAATAAAATACACGTTTATAAATAATGTCAGGTGACTCAAGAAAAATTTCCATCACCAATTCCGCCGCGTTAGGGGCAGCATGTTCCAAAAGGATTTCCTCGTATTCATGTAAAATATCTTCGGATAATATTAATTTGTATTTACCATTTATAAACGCTTCCCATATAGGCCGGTACCTGCTTCTTTTACCAATGGCAACCAATAGTATATTGGAATCTAAAACAACCCTCATTCGGAATGTTTCGAACTGCTTCTAAAATGAAACTTACTTAAAGCCTCATAAGTTTCGCCGTTAATACCATTTTCCAGTTCCCATTTATCTACTTCCTGGTCCAATTGCTTTGCCAATAATTTTATTGCCAACCTTTGCATCTGTATAAAATCCTCATCAGGCAAGGGGTTTTTAAGCAGCCTCAGCATCATTACCTGCTGTTCATTTAAAGAAGTGGGAGCCATTTCATCTTCTATCATACCGATAAAATTTTATAATAAAGTTAGATAAATTAAAATAACAATCAGGGGTAAGGAATACCGGCATCTTTCTTCCCAGCAACGAGCTTGCGCATGGGTGAGGACGTTGCACCATCACTAAAGGTTTCCTGTATAAATGAAAGACCGCTCACTGTATTATTTTATAACATCCCGTTTAGGAAGAGTGAATTTTATAAGAGCAAAGATTGATCAGCATAGGCGCAAAGTCCCCGACCATGCTTTATTTGCCAGACCTCACAGGTTTTAAAAACCTGTGAGGTCTTTTTCCATAGGCGCAAAGTCCCCGGTTGTGCTTCAGGGTCATTGAGAGACTTTGCCGGGAATAAAACAATCAACCATCGGGCACCCGGTAACTTTCCTTCTTCCTTAAAAACCACGCTTCAAAATAATGGTTAGACAAGTAGGCAATAAAAATAGTAACCATTATTTCTGCAATAAACATCATTGTATGTGCAGCCGCTGAGGGTAAGGCAGTCAATGTATTTTTAAGGCATAGCGAAAGCAAAAATAAAACGATGAAATGATACCCGTAAATTCCGTAAGATATCTTTCCCAGGAAATTCAGTACAGGGTTCTCCAGCCGTACTAATGTTTTGGCATTGGTACTTACATTCAAAATTATAACAGCATAAACCAGTGCATTCAGATCGGTATTCAGCATCCCAAAAAAAGAAATATGCAATGGTTTGTAAAATATCGATATTACCAGAACGATCCAGGCAAGGGCCTGTATCACCGGGTGATAAATAATCCTGAGCGCTGTATTCCGGCGATGGTACAGGCAGGCGGCAATACCCCCGATGGCCATGCAATCAAAGGGCATATAATCCATCAGTATCCTGGCGTTGTAGGGAAATTGCAACCAGGTGAGTATATATTTTAAAGCCAGGAAGACCAATAAAAACAAAAGTAGCCGGTCTAATAATTTTTTTGCATTGTTTACTAAAAATGGCCAGAAAGCATAAAACTGTTCTTCGGCGCCCACCGACCACAAAATATTGACCAGGTCGGGGGCATAGCCCAAAAAAGTTGCGATATTGGGTATTAAGATGCCGTAAGCCAGCAGGGTAACCGCAAGCTGGGGCTTTGCACCCTGGTCAATTTGGCCTGGCAACAAAAACAATAATAAAGCCCCTGTTATTAAAACAAGGTAATACACCGGCCAGGTTCTTAAAATACGGCGGGCATAAAACTTCCGGTAATGGATGCCACCGTTTTTTTCCTTTTCCTTCACCAATAAAAAGGTGATCAAAAACCCGCTCAGTACAAAAAACAGTATCACCGCATAAGCATGCATCTGTGTTTTGTAGAAACCATAACTGGTCAACCCAAAATAATGACTGAACTGGTCCGTATGAAATACCATCACGATCAGGGCGGCAATTGCACGAAGGCCATTAAGACCGGGAAAGTAAACTGGATTTGTGATGCCGGATTTATTTTACCTGTTCATTAAAAGAATTTTATACCTGCCCAGTTAAAAATCATGTCTTTTTTCAATCAGCGTAAGCATTCTTGGTTTCTATCGGATGCATGGGCCGATCAATTAAAAACGACTGCTCCTGTTTTGCCTCTCATGACAGGGAAAAGCAGGGTCAGTCTCCGGGAAATCCTGGACCCGTCGAAGAGGGAAAGGGGCTGGGGCGGGGTTCTTCCAGTACCTTCCAAAATTTTTCCCTGTAAACCGGGTAACTAAATTTTTCCATTACCTGCTTCGGATCAGGAATAAAAGCGGTTTTATTACGGATAACGCGGGTGATGGCGCCGGCAATTTCATTTGCGTCATCGGGGTTAACGAGTAACCCCAGGTTACCATCGTCCAGCGCGTCTGCAGAACCGTCTTTATTGCCTGCTATAACGGGTTTGCCATAATACATCGCCTCTATAAACACGATGCCGAAACCTTCTTTTTTACTGGGCATGATATAAAGGTCGGCAATATTATAATGCGCCGCAAGTTCCCTGTCAGCTATAAACCCGGTAAAAACAATATTATCCTCTAGTTTCAAAGCCAGTATGATGGCCTCCAACCTGCTTTTTTCTTCCTCATCGTATTTACCCACTACCATGTACCTGATACCCGGGTATTTTTCTTTGAGCTTTTCAATGGCATATAAAACATTATCATACCCCTTATACTGCTCTTTAAAGGAGAGTCGGGTGATGGTGAGCAATACAATATTATCCTTCGTTAAACCATATCGTGCTAACAGGTCGGGATTTTCCCTTTCTCCAGGCGGCACCTGCAAAAAAGGGTCGAGGCAGTTATTCAGTACCGTAATTTTTTTTTCCGCTATACCATGTAAGGCCATCATCCTGGTTTTTGTAAACCTGCTTACCGCCAGTACCCGGTCGCATTTACCCAACATATAGTTTTTCCAGAAAGGGAACTTTTGCCACACTTCAATACCGTGCGCCAGTAAGATAAGTTTGGTTTGCGGAGAAAATACTTTGACTAAAAAGCCTGCCAGTAATAAATTGCTATGGCTTAGTATCACTTCGCGGCAGCCAATGCCCAGGCGGACGGCTTCGTATACGAAACGGATTTTTTTTTTATGAAACCCCTTAAAAACGGGTGCCGGAAAATACTTTTCATCCACATCCCCCTGCTCATCGTACATAGAAAAAACCCTCAGCTCCCGGCCCTGGCGCCCGATTGTGTATTCATACAAAGCCATCCCGGCCACCCTCGACACTTTTTCAATCCCCCCTGTATCGGAAAAAACCCGGAGCGTTAAAAATAAAGTTATAGGTGAAGGTGAATTAATTGCACTACAATTTTAAACGATACTGCATTAGGGAAAAGGCGGGTGACCTGTTATTTTTTCGCTGCTCAGTTTATCTACATCCTGCTCCCTTTCATGCCCTGATACACCTGTCCGTTGATTGCTTTCTTCCTCCGAACGATGGTGGGCCCTTTATTTACTTTATTTACTCCCTTTTTACTTTAACCCTTCCCTGCCCACCCAAACTAAGCATGCCGGTGGTTTGCAATCAAAATGGATGTGAGGTATTGCGACCAATGCATTTTACCTTCCATGAATTTTTTGTAATAACCATTCGCATCCCTTCCCATAATGTCGGCCGCGAATTGATCTCTTTCCAGCCATTCTTTAAAAGGAAATGAAAATCCCATTTTGGGCCTGTTCCAGGTAGCTTCGGGCAAAATATCTTTAAAGGAATCAATCAGTAACTGTTTGCGCAGTTTGCCACTGTATTTTACATGGGAATTAATTTGCAGTGTCAGCCTTATAAAATCTGCATCTAAAAAAGGCACCCTTATTTCGAGCCCATGCGCCATACTCATCACATCGCAATCCCGTAGTAACTGGTTTTGCATATACATATTAGTTTCTATCCAGCTAGCCTGGTTTTTCGGGGTCATATGATCTATCCGGGGCAAATGTGGCTGTTCGGATAGCACTTCCCATATTTCTTTTTCATCCGCCCCCAGCCTGGCGGCAATTTCAACAGCTGTAAACTGGCCCCTCAAAAACAGGTAGTCGCCTACCGGCCCCTCAATGGTTAAATATCCCAACCGCCGGAATTTTTTTAATCCGCTAACCCTGCCCGATCTTAATAAGGCATTTGACAGATGCCTTAAGGTTAAAGCCGCTTTTATCCTGTTAAACGATGGGTAGCCCCCATACAATTCATCGGCGCCAATTCCTGACAAGACAGCCTTTAAGCCATTTTCCTGGGCATACCTGGCGATAAACCAGGTGTTGATACCATCACTGCTCGGAAGATCCATTGAATTAATAATGCCCGGAAAAAATTCATGGAATTCATCTTCTTTCAGCAAATGCTGGTGGTGGTTACAGGTTAGCCGCTGTTGTAGGATATCCTGGTATTTTTTTTCAGAAAACTGATCCTGTTCAAAATAAAGGGAAATGGTTTCTAACCGCACCTGGTCATTATTTGCCAGCAAGGCAATAATAGCGGAATCAAGACCTCCGCTTAAAAAAACACCGATCGGTGCATCTGCCAACAGGTGCCGCTTTACCGCTTTTGCTAAACTGTCTTTGAGTAAATGGATTGCATCTCTCCGGTTGCTGATCTTTTCTAAATAACTATACCTGTTAAATGGTTCGGTCCTGCTTAGTCCGCTTGCAGCATGGTATTGAAGCCAGTTCCCCTTTTCAAGAGGCTGCACATCCTCTAAAGTGGTAATGGGTTCGGGAAGGTGGCCGTAAGCCATCAGGAATATGGGCCACCGGGGGTTTTTTTTTTGAAGCCAGGGTACAGGAGCGAATGCTTTAAGTTCAGACGCAAAAACAAGCCCCTGTTTTGAAATGGCATAGTACAATGGCTTGATTCCTGAACCATCCCTAACGAGGTAAAGGCTTGCAGTAACAGCATCCCATAACGCAAAGGCAAACATACCATTAAACTGTTTGAATGCCGTAGTGCCCCAGGTGGCGAATGCAGCCAGGATAACTTCGGTATCACTTGAGCTGTTGAAAACGCAACCTTCCTTTTGGAGTGTTTCTTTTAATTCGGGATAATTATACAGCTCGCCATTGTATGATATCCAGTAACGCTGATCGAGGTATGACATGGGCTGATGGCCTGCCGGTGTAAGATCGATAATGGCCAGCCGACGGTGCCCCAAAACCAGGTGATGGGTGTTGTTGCAATATGTGCCTTCATCATCCGGTCCCCCCGCTTTAAGCGAGTTGCACATTTCTTTTACCAATGCATGAACAGTATCCGTAGGTAAAGAACGATCAATTATCCCGGCAATCCTGCACATTATTTTACGATATCCGTTGTTGCTGCGGCTTTGTGTTTTTTATTGATGTAGTGATCATAATTGGCGGTAAAATCGCGGTAGGTATTCCGGATGCCATCTTTTAAATCGATTTCCGCGGTCCAGCCCAATGCATTGATCCTGTCAACATTCAATAATTTACGGAGTGTGCCATCGGGTTTACTTTCATCAAAAACGAGTTCCCCTTCAAAACCCGTAATCTCCTTAATGATCTGTGCCATTTCGGCGATCGTATGGTCGGCACCCAGGCCGATATTCACTATACCGGGAAGTTCATATTCCTGCATCAAAAAATAACAGGCTTTAGCCATATCATCTACGTGCAAAAACTCGCGCCTGGGGCTGCCCGTACCCCAGATGGTTACATTATCGGCCCCGCTGATCTTCGCCTCGTGAAACTTTCTTATCAAAGCGGGTAAAACATGCGAATTCTGCAGGTCGTAGTTATCTCCCGGTCCGTATAAATTGGTTGGCATTGCGCTGATATAGCGGCACCCGTATTGCTGCTGGTAAAACGCACACATTTTGATTCCAGCTATTTTGGCAATCGCATAAGCTTCATTGGTAGATTCGAGCGCGCCGGTCAGCAAGTATTCTTCTTTAATAGGTTGTAATGCATTTTTTGGATAAATACAACTGCTGCCCAGGAACAATAATTTGGAAACACCCGTGCGGTAGGATTCATGGATCACGTTATTTTGTACACAGAGGTTATCGTAAATAAATTCAGCCGGGTAAGTATTATTGGCATAGATGCCGCCAACTTTTGCAGCGGCTAAAATAACATATTGCGGTTTTTCTGCTGCAAAGAATTCCCGAACCAATATTTGCTCCCGGAGATCAAGTTCTTTTGAAGTACGGGTGATAATGTTGGTGTAGCCGAGGCTGGAAAGTAATCTCAATATCGCGCTTCCCACAAGGCCCCTGTGGCCGGCGATGTAAATTTTGTCTGTTGGGTTCATTTAATTAGAAGTTAAGAATTAAGAGTTAAGAATTTATAGTTAAGAATTAAGAATGAGAAAATTGAATAGTCAACGGGTCAAAACGGCGGCTGGTGAAATTACAACTGCTACATCATAATAGTAACACAGCAGCAAATTAACACATTATCACCAGTTATCGCGCCCGGTTTGCGGATTATCACATTATCTTATTTTCACATCTGCACATTTTCACATCTTGACATTTTCACATTTTCCCATTTTCGAATTTTCCCATTTGCCCCACCAGTTCAAGGTTCTTCCTGTCAAACTGCGCACTCAAATGTATCCCCATCGATTCAATCCTCACTTTTGCACGGCTGCCGGAGAGTTCTACCAATATTCCCTGGTAGTTCATTAATACCCCCTGCTTCACCCTAACCTTGCTGTTAACCGTCAAACCCAGGTTCTGCTCCACTTCTACATCACTGAATTCATGCAGGAATTTTCTGATGGTATAGATATCCTGGTCCTTTATACGGGCGGGCTTACCCAGCCAGTAAACAAAATTGATGATACCGTAAATACTTCTCAGTTCCCATTTTTCCGCATCAGGTACCCTCACAAATACATAAGATTTGAATACAGGCTCCAACACGATTTTTTTCCTGTCACTCCACTGCTTTACCACTTTGTTTAACGGGCAATAGTTTTCAATGCCCTTTTCATCCAGGATAGTGGCCACTTTTTTTTCCCATCTTGGTTTGGTATATACTGCAAACCAATGTAAATTATTTTCCTCCATAAAATAGCTTCGCTGTCCCTCAGTCACATTTACTGAAGGAAGTTTTTGGATTTTAGGTTAGCGTATTGAGTAAAACACAAATTTAGGTTATATAAAAAGGTTAACCCAAACTGCACGCTAATCATTATAAACATTTTTATAAACCATCAACTGATCAACCTGATCTACTTTATATACCTTATTTACTTTACTTACCTTATTTTATCTACCTTACTTACTTTATATACCTTATTTACTTTAGCTACCTTTACCCACCTCCCCCTCCAAAAAACACCTCATCCACTAAGCACCGAACATCCGTCTGACCCTATGCCAAATCCGTCTTAAAGCGGGAAATTTGGACTCACTGTCATCGATCGCATAGCCATAACCGTAACCATATCCATAGCCATAGCCATACCCATAACCATATCCATAACCGGCACCGTTAGCTAAATTGCCAATGTTAATGCCGCGTTTTTTTACACCGTTAAATACGATGCACATGTTATTGAACTTCTGCTGCTGGTTTAGTTCATTGATCAGCTTCAGGAATATTTTGGGTGTGCGGTCGTGCCTGATTACGTACAGCGTTACATCACTGTATTTTTTTAGGAGCTGGGCATCGGTAACCGGGCCCACGGGAGCGGTATCAATAAATACATAATCAAACTCTTTTTTAATAGATTCCATCAACTCGGGGAAGGAGGGTTTACCAACCAGTTCAGTAGGATTGGGCGGTATGGTGCCTGCCGGGATGATAAACAGGTTGGGAATGGAGGTTTCGCGTATGATCTCCCCCATCGTAGCTTTTCCAACAATGTAATTGGATATACCCGGGTCGCGGGTTACATTCATTAATTTACTGAGTTTGGGTTTGCGAAGATCCATTTCCATCAATGCCACTTTTTTACCGGTTAATGTAAAACTGATAGCAAGATTAATGGCCATAAAACTTTTTCCCTCACCCGAAATACTGGAAGTAATAAGCAGGGTTTTATTTACTTCATTGAGCCCGATATAATTGAGGTTGGTCCTTAGCGTCCTGAACTGTTCTGCGATAACGGTTCTTTTACCTTCCATAATTACAATCGGCGAACTGGCCCGGGCCTGTACAATTTCGCCAACGATGGGTACCGGGGTTTTATGTTCAATTTCATCCCTGAACAATACCTTACTTTTAAACTGCTCTTTTAATAGTACAATTGCAACAGCAGCCAGCAACCCTGCTATAAAACCGGTCAAGTAAAAATTCTTTCCCACTGGCCTTACCGGGCCGTAAGAACTCGGTATTTCCAATACCCTTAAATCCGACCCGGTAGAGGCAGATGAAATGGCCGTCTCTTCTCTTTTCTGCAATAGATAAGAATAAATATTGTTCTTGATTTCCTGCTGCCTGCTGATCTCGAGCAATCCCCTTTCCTTTTCGGGGATTGACCGCAATAAATTATTATTCAGCTCAATTTTTTTATTGATATCATTAATTACCGTGAGCTGGTTATTCTTTATATTCGATATGATCTCCAGTATGTCTTTCTTTAACCTCCTTATTTTTTCCTTTCCCTGGACAACCGGTTCACTCTTTTCTCCGCTAATACTGGTGGCATTTTCCAGTTCAAACTCCGCTGCATATAAATTACTCAGCAATGTGCCGAGGGTCTGGTCATTTAATAAGTTTAAAGACGGCACTGTTCCGGGTTTCTGTCCCTTATTCAGGATATAATTTCTTGTATCAGCCAACAACTCTAATTGCAGGTTAATCTCACTTTTTTTAATATCCAGTTCACGCACTTTTCCTAAATACAGTTCGCCCTGCGTGCCCACGCTATAGATGGACCGCCTGTTCTTATAGGATTCAATATTCTGTTCAACGGTATCCAGTTGATAGGTTACATAATTCAACCGGTCGTCAATAAAACTAAGCGTTTTAGCAGCTATCTGGTTCTTATCGTCAATGCCTTCAGCATTGTACACTTCAAAAAGTCTTTGCAGGATATCACGGGCTTTTTCGGGTACGGGTGTTTCTAAACTCACATCCAATACCGTAGAAGAAGCAGATAAAGGATTCGCCCTTAGAGACCCGATTATTTCACCTGCTGCGGTTGCAACCGGGCGGGTAATTACAAAGTAGTTCTTCCCGGTTACACTGGGGTTGTACCTGTTGTTGATAACGAGCCGGTAAGTAACATTGTTTAACACTACGGTAGAATCAAAAGGAACGGACTGGTTATTGATCTGAACCCGCCTTCTAACCCAGTCAACCTTAAAATTATCCTTTCCATAACTATATATACTGTCTGCATATAATGCCACAAAGCGGATTGGTGAATTTTGGCCGTATAATTCTTCCAGTCTTACATTTCCCTGGTTGTATGCGGTTGAATAAAGATCAAGCGATTTTATCACTTTCTGCATAAGGCCCGATGACCGCAATACCAGTATCTCATTTTCCACGATCTTTTTTTCGCTGAAAATATTAAGGGCATCCAATACTTTAGAATCTCCTGAACCTTTATTTGGATCTTTTAATAACACTTTTGCGGTAGCAACATAGATAGGCACTTCAGCTCTTAAGTAGAGATAGGCAATACTCATGGAAACAGGGATCGTTAAGGCAAACAAGGGCCAGAACGGTAAATATTTTTGTAGTAATTGTATAAAAATATTCGTCTCTTGTTTTTCCTTAAATAATTGGTCTTCACTCATAAATATTGATTCAGGAATCCCGGTTAGCGAAAAATCCGGTCTACGATTAAAAATACGAAAGTGATGGCTGATATGACAGTGGTATAGAGCAGTTGATTTCTTGTTCGCCTTTGCTCTGTATTAATTTTTTCTTCATCCGGTTTTATTACTACAATATCATTGGGATGCAGGTAATACCAGGGTGAGGTGAAAATCGATGGATCTTCGAGGTTAAGGTGCTTAACCTGCTTGGTATTTGCTGTTTCCCGAATTACCATTATTTTGCTCAACTGGGCATTGGGCGTAGCGCCACCACTCTTTGCCAATACTTCCAGCAATGGCATTTTTTCTTCCGGCATATCTATTACCTGTGAACCTGTTTCACCTAAAACAATAATGCGGTGGCTGGCGAAATTTACTGTAACAATGGGATCCTTTAGAAAGGGAAGCAGTTCAGTTTCCAGTTTGGCTTTCAGTTCTTTTCGTGTAAGTCCCTTAACCGGGATTTTACCTAATTTATGCAGGTAAATATTTCCATCAAGGCTCACCACGAACCCGCTTTTGGTATCTGCAATCGAAACCGGTTTATTAAACAAAATATCCTCTTCGTTGCTAAGGCTTGAAATTGAAATGGCCAAAACATCATTCTTTTGAATTTTCAACTCCAGGTCGGGGTTTACAAAACCGCTGATCGTGGTATCCGTCCTGATGTCCTTAAAAAAGTAGGCAGGTTTATATACTTTACAGGAAGCAAGAAGAAAAGGTGCAAAAATTATTACAAAAGCCACGGGTAAAAAACGCTTACCTGCAATAACATGGGGGATATTTTTTATCATGTGTATCAACTGTGGATTAGAATACCGGTTTTAAATTTACAACCCGGCTAAAAGGATTTTTTTCAATTGTACCGGCGACCCGCTATCCTTGTAACGATTTGCAAAATTCGTGTAAATAAACCATACAAACAATTATGAATGTGAGCAGTCAGACTTAGTACAAAGGGTTGCCAATCATCTGTCAACTTAATTCTTTGAGCTCCGGATAATGGCTGGCGACCCGTATTCATCAGCGTCCATTTAAAATAAAAGGGATGATAGTAACTATCATCCCTCAATTATTCACACTGTGATGCAGACTCAGGGCAATTTATTCAGCTTCTTTTTTCTTTCATCTCTTATTTTTTTTAAGCCATATACTACTCCTGCCGCTACCAGTACGCTAACGCCACCGTCTATTGGAGTATCGGGATCGCAGGGACCAGAATCGCAGGGATCCGGGGGCCCGATTGCCCTTGCCATATCCGGCACAAAACAAAATGCCAATACCATTAGGGCTGTAAAAATAATTGACCTGGAATATTGTTTCATATAATTTTTCTATTGTTTAGAAGGTTTTAACCAGCGATACTAACAGTACGATCTGTAAAACTAATCATTCTGTTGCTTTAAAAGTGATAATTACTTACAATCGCATATCACGGGAACTGATATATTACCCTGCCCAGTTTAAACGCCGGTATTGATATAATGTTGCCATGCAGCCTCCATCCCTCGCAAATATTATCTTCACGGTGTTTAACTTCATCGTTTTCCAACTCGTTATTAGCTGTAAAATCCGGATGCTGGCAAAGATTACTTAAAATAGCGGCTAAATTAACCGGGGCAATCAAAACTAAAAGAAGATCCTGGATTTCAAATTTGAAAATAAGAAAATTTGAAAATTACTCAATGCCAGAGCGCGATACTGCATCAAAAAAGTGAGAACTGGTTGTCAGTTTTTATCGCCCAAGCCGCTATTTTGGTAATTTGATTAATTCATTGTACCGTTCCACCAACCTATCCTGCGAAATACCTTTTTTATACATCTTAACGATGATGTAGTTGGCTTTCTGAACCTGCCACCAGGAATTATGGTTGTATTTCCTGGTGGAAATTTTAGTTGCCTTGGGCATAACTGTATATTTCCCTTGCGCTTTCGCCCTTACGGTTAGGTCATACTCTTCCATAAGCGTTAAACTTTCATCATACCCCTTTAATGACCAGAAAAAATCCCTGGTAATAAAAAAGGTTTGATCGCCTCCATGGCAAACAAACCAATCAAACCTGGTAAAAAAGGCATTGATTTTCAGTAACCATCTACCTCCTTCAAACCTTGACCGGTACCTTCCGGAATCAATTCCATTATTTACGGCCTGTAGAATATCAGCGGCGTAGGTAGCCGGAGGAATGCTATCGGCATGGATGAAATACAAAATATCACCTACCGCAATTGATGCGCCGTGATTCATTTGAACTGCCCTGCCTTTCTTTGGGGCTACTACTGATTTTGCCCCTGCCGCTAAGGCAATCGCAAGGGTATCATCACTGCTACCTCCATCGACAACAATTATTTCCAATACAAATACCTGCTTGTGCTGGTCCAGGTAACGGATGAGCTTACCGATATTTTTTTCTTCGTTTAGCGTGGGGATGATAATGCTGATCGTCATAGTAAACCCTTTTATAAAACAAGGTTAGCGTGTATACCTAAAAAAGCCTGGTCCCCTTTCAATTATCCGCATTTCCTGATTTCAAAAACCGGAGGCTGGCTTCCACAACCGCCTGCATTGCCGGGGGCAGGTCATCGGTCGTCCAGGGATGCTTTCGTCCAAATACATGATCGCTTTCCACTGTAAATATTTGCGCGGAAGGTTGCCATTCTTTTAATTCCCCGGCTTTTTCAACCGGAACAGCCTCATCCATTGTGCCATGACAAACCAGGATTGGAATAGCTAAACTTTTGATAGCTTTTTTTATATTTAGCCTGTTGGTGTTTTGTATATAATCTTCATATAGCTGATAATACAGGGGCATCTGCTGATGGGTGCGGCCATTGGTATAATACTGAACCCCCAACTGCTTCCATTCCTGCATTTTATCAGGCGGCCAGTTGCCCCAGGGCGTTGTACATTCGCTGATGCCCGCCCAGGTGATTAATTTAGTCACCCGACTGTCTTCGGCCGCCTGCAGTATAGCAATGCCGCCGCCCATACTATGCCCCACCAAACAGATATGATTACTATCAATCGCCTGCCGGTATGGGTTCAGGGGTTGGCAAACCCAGTTGATGATCAGCCGGAGATCATCTAATTGCTTTGTATAATTATTATTGCCAAATGCTTCAAGGTCGGTAAAATCTTCGGGCTGCGCAGGCGTGGTGCCATTGTGTGAAAAATTAAATTTCACCAGCACATAACCCTCGTTTGCAAATTTTGAGGCGATTATGTCAAAATTACCCCAGTCTTTAAACCCATTGAACCCATGAACATAAACTACTACCGGCTTTCGGTAGCGGTGATCGTTAAAAAATATATCGAGCGCCATGGGCCGGTTCCTGGTTCCGGGTAGTAGTATATTTTTTATGGCCTGCATGTTTTATATGATATCTTTTAAAATGCTGAAAAGCCGCAATAGTCAATATTCATTTTCAGGAAATATGATTTTTATGAAAATGGTACCGCACTTAATGCGCGTTAATTTTTTGAACCACTTTCTTAATATCAACCGCTAATTTATAAATAAAATCCACATGTTCCTTCATTTGCTGATCAGGAACCTGGCCCTGGGAAGCAGGCATTGTACCGGCTTCTTGTATCCCTGGCTGGTACGATCGATCCATCATCTGCAGGCTCTCTTCCAGTAAAATAAAAGAACGGTTAAGGGGTTGTAAAATTTCTTTGGTACCCGCCTGCTGTTCATTGGATGTATTGATTGAAAACAGGCTGGCAATATTGGAAGAAAGTACATTATTCAACACCACAAATTCGTTGATCTCCGGGGCATTTTCCTGTTTATTTTTAGGTTCGGACAACATGCGGTATAATGCCGCTGAAAGATTGGCGGTACTTACATACAATTCTTTTCTTACCAGTTTGTAATCGAGCAAAGAACCGGTATCACCCGAAAAAAAATATTTCAGTTTTTTAAGATAGCTGATATTGGCCTTTAATACACTTGCCATATGCGCCTCTAATTGTTTTGACTCCCAGTGCGGAAATAAAAAATAACTGGAAAAAAATGCCAGTACCGAAGCAATCGCCGTATCCAGTACCCGTTCTTCAACAATATTAATAAATCCCAGTCCGAGGAACCTGAAAAGTACCAGGATATAGGGGGTCATAAATAGTACCGTCACAGTGTAATTCACCCGTTGAAAAGTATAGGTTCCAATCATCAAAAATACCATTATGGCAAGCAATACGGCCCGGTCGGCTATGGTGGCTATCAAAACAATTCCTAATACCCCCCCTGCGAGGGTACCGGCTATTCTTTGTACATTTCGTTGTTTGGTTATGCTGTAAGCCGGTTTCAGTATAAAAACTATCGTTAACAATATCCAGTAGCTATGATGCCCATAGGAAATAAATTGCAGGATTATAAAACCCAGGATACAGGTGATCATCATCCGCAAAGCGTGCCTGAATACGGAAGAATTAAGGTTGAGATTATCGCGAAATACGGCAAAACTAATTTCCTGGTGCGTGACGAATTTTGAATAATCCTTTTTTGCCCGTCCACGGATTTTTAAACTACTATCTGCTGCAAAATAACCCGGCATCTCATTTACGCGTTCGCCGATATTGCGAAGATTGACCAGTATTTTTTTTAATACAAGGTTGCTGGTGGTTTCAATTTTTAAAGCATCGATCTTCGATTTTAATTCATTGAGCGCGGGTATTAACTCAAACTCTTTTTTATAGGGGATATTTGACTGAATGGCAAGTCCGATCTCATCCAGTTCATAAGCAATTTCCCTTATTACAACAGATATTGCCGGTAAAATACCCGTGGAGGAGAATTTTTTCCTAAGCAGCGGGTAATCATACCAGGTTGCTATAACCTGCTCGTACAGGTCCACCACATTGGTAAATGTAATCAAAAGCGCCTGGCCTGTGCGGGTTGAATCCTTCGTTATTGCCTTGCCTTTAAACAGCAGTTCCCTCGTTTCATCCTGTTTTTCACTTACAATTACCTGCTGGGCCAGCAGTTTTTGGTATTCTGTATCTACATTGGTACCTGGATCGTACAGCGCCGCTTTAATGAGCAATAACCTCGATGTTTCGTGTATGCAGTTCCCCAGCGATCGTTGCGCCTGCCGGAAAGGCCTGACGAGATAAAACAATAAAGATGCTGCCATATACCATACCCCTCCGCACAATATCAACAGGGCTTCCTGCAAAACCTCCCCTGCCGGCATAACCTTATCCATATTCAAAATCATGATCAGCAAAGCAGCCGTACCCACTGAAGAAGCACGGGTACCGAAAACGGCAAACATTGAAAAAACAAAAGAAGCAAATACGATCAGCAGGCCCAATGAAAGTACATGATGGTTAGCAAACCCGGTTAGTAATGTCATCAATAAAACAAAACCTATACAGTACGCCATTCCATTGCGCTTATGCTCCAGAGGGCCCGGGGCATCGCTGATACTTACGCATAGCGCCCCTGTTGAAATCAGCAGGCCAGTGTTTAAGCTTGCAAATTGAGCAAATAGCAGGGCCGGCAAAACGATCGCCACAGTAATCCTTATGCCATCAGCGAGATACTGGCTAAACAAAAAATACCTGATATTTTGTGTATTTTCCTTCACTTGGTAGCTATCGGGAAGCAGCCGCTGAAAACCAGTTGACGGTTTTGATCTTTTATCAATCATAGAAAGAAATTAACCGGAGCGATTAAAACTAAAGCCTGAATTTCAAATGTGAAAATTTTATGATTTGAAAATGACTCAATACCTGCTACTAAGCACAACTTCAATAAAGTAAAAACCTGTTGCCTGTTTTTTTCGCCTGGCGCCTAAAAGATACACATTATTGTATAGATAAATAAAAAAAGGAAGGCAGTTGAGGATCATTGTAGCGGGCTGGGGTCGAAGCCGGGGTTGGGAGCCGTGGGCAGTATTCACCGACCATTGGGGTTATATTTTGCCGTTAAGCGCTTGTTACTAAATTGATCTTTATATTTTTAATTGAGCATTGGAGCCGGGCAGAACGAGCATCAAGTATCCGCAAATCTTAAAAGTTGAAGCACATCAATACAATAAGCATTAAAATTGTGTAAGAAATTCCACAGTACAAAAAATTCTTCTATAAGCCTTGCTTAAAGCTCAGCATCTTAAAAACGGCATATAATTTTCTATGGTGTTGGTTCCTGCAGGCCGATAGTTTGCTTAGTGCGGAAAACCACTGTTGGCTATTCATGCATAAGGCAAACAGGACTGTACAGTTTATACCTGAAATTTATTTAACCAATTGAGTCAACGGGTATATTGAAATACTTTTAAAACAAAAAAATGGAAAAAAATTTAAATAGTAAAGAAGCTATTGAAAAATTGCAGGCACTGGTAAAAGATATAGTTACCTGCATGTTTTTCACCAATACCCAGGCCGGTATCCACAACACAAGGCCCATGGCGGTTGTGGAAGTAGATATGAATGGAAATTTATGGTTTTTTGCCAGTCTGCAATCGGCTAAAGTACAAGACATCGAAAAAGACAACCATGTGCATCTGGTATTCTCCAATCCTTCCAAAGACAGTTTTCTTGACCTTCGGGGAAGGGCGAGTATTGAAAATGACCGGAAATCCATTGAGGACAGATGGATCCCGATTGTTAAGGCATGGTTTCCGGAGGGCAAAAATGATCCCGATCTTTGCCTTATTAAAGTGAAGACTGATGAAGCACACTATTGGGACAGGAATAGCACTAAAATGGTGGATATAGTAAAAACAATAAGTTCCGTAGTTACGGGTAAACAAATGGTGGAAGGCATTCATGGCGATCTTTTGGTATAGATAAGTTGTTTCGTTTAAAGACTGCCGGGTTTTCAACTTTGCTTAGTGTAAGTGTCACGAGTACTTCCTTCGTTTTACCGTATCCAATTTTCAAAATAGAAAATGCCTGCAGAAAAACTGTTCTGCAGGCATTTAATTATCAAACCCGGTTATTGGTGGAGGTGGCTTACAGATACCGTTCAATATCGCTTAGTGAAATCGGCTTCTCCAGTATATTGATCGAATTGCCTAATTTAACCTTATATTCTTTTGCGGTATGATAAGCACTGATAAGAGTAATATGCATTTCGGGATATATCTCCCGTATATTTTCCGCTACTTTCCAGCCCATTCCATCGGGTAAATTATTATCGAGTAACAACGAATCCGGCATTACCGAGTTCATTTTTTTAAAGCCTTCGCTTAAAGTATGTGCAGTATGTACTTCGTAATTTTTTTTGGTGAGGAAAAGCTTTATCATCAAACACAAGTCTATTTCATCATCCACAATTAATACTGTTTTCATAACCGGAATAGTTTCTAAAACTATGCCAGTTGTTTTTATTGGTAACAATCCCGTCTTTGTAGATATTATTCCGCAAGTGAGATTATATGGGAATGAAGGATATATGGCACAATTATTTAGTAATAATATAATTATTTCAAATCTTTAAAATTTAAATTATGTCAAATCCAAACAAGGTTATTTTAGGGCTCTTAGGGGCAGCCGCAGCCGGTGTAATGATAGGCATTTTACTGGCACCTGATAAAGGAGGTGAGGTTAGGAAGAAGATCGCTGATAAAGCTACAGATTTTGCTTCCCGTATCGGTGAATTAATAAGTACGGGTAAAGAAAAACTGGAAGAAGGAGCAGGTAAGGTAGCTAATAAGTCAGGGGATTTCGCCGAAGAAATTAACAATCGGATCGAAAAAACCAGCAATAGCCTGTCATAAAACAAGCTGGAGCGACAAATGTAAAGGCGAACTGCAAGGTTCGCCTTTACTAATTTTAAATGGAATGGAAAACGCTTAATGGGAATCGATGAGCGTGGCAGTATTAAACCAGTAAGCGCAAATTTCCCTGATTGTTGCCACAAGTGTATCGTAACTAACCGGTTTTACAATATAAGTATTGGCGCCGAGGTCATAACATCGTTTTACTTCCATTTGATTTTTTGTGGTGCTGAATACGATCACCGGTATTTTTCGAAATGCATCAGTTGATTTCATTTTTTTGAGTACTTCCCTCCCATCCATTTTGGGCATATTCAAATCAAGTAATATGAACCGGGGATAATTTAACTGGCCGTTCTCTTCGTTAATGGATTCTAAATAACTAATCACTTCCACCCCATTTTCAACATATTCTACCATTTCGGTAATACCCGTTTCCGCGAGGGCAGTTTTCATTAAATACCTGTCGTCGGCATCATCTTCGGCAATTAAAATAAAGCGTTTCATTAATTTTACTATTTTACAATTATTCACACCAGTGTCTTGTCAGGATTAATTGGCCAGGGATATATTTTCCTGGTTTAATTTTCCATTAATCATGTGATAACGCCAGGTTCTGCAACATACCTGCATATCCATTCCAGGAAACTCTTTACCGCTGAAATTTTGATCTCCATTTTGTGGTTGATGGCAGCAACCCCGGCCGACCCATTTGTATGGCTCCAACGGTCATCCCGGTACAATACTAAATACATTAAATGAAATGTAGACAGTGCGGGGGAGAGTTTGCAAAAATAGGGTAAATAATAATAATACATCCATGATTTACGATTGATTTTCGGGTGTATTTCAAAATTTTGACAGGGCTCCGCCTTTGTACATAGTGCCCATTGAAACACCTTTGCCAGGGTTGGCACCCCCGGGCTTAGTGCAAAAATTTGAAACGCATCCATTTTCGCTATCAAATATCCCTTTCGGGCAATAATGCTTTGGCATGTTTTTTTCCGTGAAAGAAAACAATATAAAAAAAATTATGGCAAACAGTAAAATCCCTCGAAACCTGCCAGGAGATGCTCATGGAAGTGATGACATAAACAAAACCCTTAAACTGGCTAAAAATGATCCTACGGTGAAAAGCGCATTAAAAATAGAAAAACAGCCGGTAACTGCGGATGATCTTTCCCCTCTTCACAATACTATAGCAATTGGCACCTCAGGCGGAGATCAGCGGGCGAGTGAAAATGAACAAAAAGAAACGCTAAAGGCTGATGAAACCCAACCAGTTAAAAAAAGCGGCACCCAAAAAAAATGGATCCCCTGATCCGGCTAACCGGAAACCGGAAAATACAGCATAAAGCTCGCGCCTGCTTTTTTTTCTGCTGTACAGGTGATAAACCCTTTATGGTTGGCCATCACGCGCCTTGCAACTGACAGGCCTATACCCTTTCCGGGATACTCCGTTTGAGTATGCAGGCGCTGAAACAATCCGAATATTTTTTCGTTGTATTGCTTTTCAAATCCAATTCCGTTATCGGTAATAGTTACCTGGTGGTATTGCTTAGACGGCAGGTACTCCCAAAAAAGCTTTGACCCCTTTACCTTCATCCTTTCATAATGTACCGAAACTGCCAGGTCCCTGTCGGGTGATTTAAATTTTAGCGCGTTGTCAAATAAATGGAACAGCATGGATTCTAACTGGGCTTCGGAGCCTTTAATAACTGGAAATATGCCGGATACGGCGATTTGCACATTTTCATTTTTAAAAACTTTATAATATGCGCTTTTAAGCACTTCGTACAAATTTACCTCCGTATAGGTTTCATTGGGATTGAGCAGGTTGGTATACAATACAAGATCGTTTAGGAGGCCATGCATCTGTTCAGTGATCTTGTTGATGCGGTGCACCACTTCCAGATCAGTTTCTGGTATTTTACCGGTAAATTTTTTTGTAACCAGGTTGCTTAATATCCTTAGCTTTCGCATAGGCTCCTGTAAGTCGTGTGATGCCGCAAACGTGATCTCCTCCAATTCCTTATTACTATTACTAAGCTCGTTAATTTTATTTTTCAAATTTTTCTGGGCAACCAACCTGTTATCAAGTTCCCTGAAAAAAATCCCGATCGCAATGATACATATCAGGCAGGCGGTTATAAACGTTGCCTTAAAAAAGGAAAAATTGACACGCTGGTCCTCATTTTTTTTTGCCAGCCTTTGCCGGAGCAATGCTTCCTCCACTGCCCTCATTTTTGACATATAGAACCGGCAGTTGTCCATTACAATTGCCCCCTTTCGTAAATTATCAAAATAAAGCGGGTCGGTTCCTTTAAGCATTAGGTTCGCCTTTAATGCAGCTACCCTCGCAACAACGTATTTTGTTAATTGAAAAAAAAATGCTTTTTGACCATCATTGTCCGATGTAACCTCACCTATTTTTTTCAAAGATGAATCGATTAACGGCAAATTGTAATCAAAAAGTTCCCTGTAATTATTTTCACCGGTAAGTAAATATCCTCTTTGCGCAGCTTCCGCCTCTATCAATGTTTTTTCACAAAAGTTAATGGAAGAGAGTACTTTATAGGTATGCTCTACAGCATTGATATGCTGAACCTGGTCACGGCTTTTTATCATATAAAAAAGACCAAGTGTTACAAGTATTGCAATTGAAAGCCCGGCTGCAATATAAATAAGGCGGATATTTTTGTAAATTTTCATATTAAAACAAGCAAAATCACCGTGGAATATTTTACCCGAAATGGGCAAAAACTATTGCGAAAAAAGGTATGATGTATTTTATGCATTTTCATATGTATTCATTATCAATTGCTTAAGTTGTCAAATAAGGAACAATTAAAATTGGAGTTGTTATTGATTAGTAGCAATAACCATTATTAATTAAGCGCCTGCTTTATGATCTGCCAAACTCAACTGGAAAGGCAAAATATGAAAATTTTGCCACAGCAAATACAAATCAAGGGCTTTTATTACCTGCTTACACCAGGTTTAGAATCGGGTATGCACACCAAGCGCAGGAAAAACCAGTTACCGGAAGATATTACCGTGATATCAAAACGAAAGGAACGGGCGGTTATTGAAGCCTTTGCAGCGCATCACCAAAAGAAATTGGCGGCGTTTACTTTGCCCCCAAACCGGGAACCTCGCTTTTGGTTAGAAACATACCTGGATTTTTATCAAAAAAGTTGAATATCAGCCTCTTATAATTCATATGCCCGCAGCAGGCGATGGTGTACGGTATTAATAAATTACATTTGATTAATTAATAAAACAAAATCCCTTTTATGAACAAGATTTTGATAATTGACGATGACATGGATATGTGCCTTTTACTGGAACGCTTTTTTACGCGTAACCAGTTTGAGGTAAAGATCACCCATTCCGGTAAAAAAGGACTTGAAGAATTAGAAAGAAATCCCCCGGATGCAATTCTATGTGATTTTCGCCTGGGTGATACGGATGGCAAAGAATTGCTGATACAGATTAAACAACTGAACCCCGAAGTGCCGGTAATCATCATAACAGGATATAGTGAAATAAAAATGGCGGTGGAAGTTATGAAACACGGCGCATTTGATTATGTAACCAAACCGCTCTTCCCCGAAGAAATACTGATCACCATTAAAAGCGCCATTGCTTTATCATCGGCTGATTCCAGCAGCCAAATAACAGCCAATGGTACCCTACAATCAAAAAAGTATATTCCCGGTATCAGAAAGGAATACAAGAATGCGCAGTATATTTTTGGCGATAGTAAAGAATTTAAGGATATACTCAGGCAAATGGACCTGGTAGCCCCCACCAATTACAGTGTAATTATTTCGGGCGAAAGTGGCAGTGGAAAGGAAGCCATTGCCCAGGAAATACATGCCAGGAGCAAAAGGGGGACAGCGCCGTTCATTGCCATCGATTGCGGGGCATTATCAAAAGAACTGGCAGCAAGTGAATTATTCGGTCATGAAAAAGGATCCTTTACAGGCGCATTAAATCAAAAGATCGGCAGTCTCGAACTGGCCAACGGCGGTACTGTTTTTTTAGATGAAATAGCCAACCTCTCCTATGATGTACAGGTATCTTTATTAAGGGTGGTGCAGGAAAGGAAGCTGCGCAGGGTTGGAGGGAATAAGGATATTGACCTTGATATCAGGATCATTGTTGCCAGTAACGAACAATTATGGGATGCGGCAAAAATAGGCAGGTTCAGGGAAGACCTTTATTACCGTTTCAACGAGTTTAGTATTAATGTGCCACCACTCAGGCAGCGCAGGGAAGATATTTTAACTTTCGCACATTTTTTTCTCGACAAAAGCAATAGTGAATTGGAAAAACAGGTTAAGGGGTTTAGCGCCGAAGTAGAAGAGATTTTTAAATATTATAAATGGCCGGGTAACCTGCGGGAGTTAAAAAATGTAGTAAAGCGCTCCGCTTTATTGGCTGATGGGGATATCATTGATGTAAAGGCCCTGCCCTTTGAACTGGCGAACCATCAAAGGTTGGAATTTGATTCGCTTACAGAAGATGAAAATAAGACACAGCCAGATGATACCCCCGGATGGAAAGCACCGTATTTAAATGGGATACATATGCCTGATTCCTCTTTCCCATCACTAACGACGGATGAACCCGGCAAACTGAATAAATATACATTAAAAACTGTAAGCATTGATGCCGAATATGAAATGATCGTGGAAGCTTTAAAAAAAGCCAATTTCAATAAAAGTAAAGCCGCCAAATTGTTAAACGTAGACAGGAAAACATTATATAATAAAATGAAACAATATAACCAGTTTAACGAACAATAACAAAGGTATGCTGGATGCTTTTTTAACAGATTTTGCCGAAATCAGGGACAAGCTTGATAGCGACGGTGACTATAATTTTTTCGGGAAAAATTTCTCTTTTTTCTCTGCTGAACCTATTCTTTTTTATAACAACGAAAAGGATGTGATAGTATATGCCAACAGTATGTTCAGCAACGAATTCAATTATACTGTAGAAGACCTGGCACAATGGAAGTACAGCATCTACCCTTTGCTGAACACAGAAGACCAGTCGGCTTTTAAATCTGCCATGAAAGTATTACTGGATGGGGATGAAAATTCTGTATGTCCCGATGCCAGCTACCGCTTAGTGAATAAAGGCAAAAAATACAGCTACTACCGGGTTAAGATCCGTAAACTGCATAAATCCCATTATTATATCCAATTAGAAAATTCTGTAAAAGCAGCTATCCCTGTTTTAAGAAATAAAACCGCGGATGAACTGATGAATAACGCGGAGTCTATTTTAAAATTTGGTTTCTGGATGTGGGATATTTCCGCCGACAAATTATACTGGACAAAGGGGATGTATCATTTACTCGAATATGATACAGATGAAGAAATGGATATGAGCATTACCCCGGAATTTTACCATAGTCATATTTTAAAAAATGATACCTACCTCGAGTTTGAAAAAAGGTTTAAAGCAGGGAATGTAAAAGACGCTTACCGTAATAAATTTCAGTTAAAAACCAATAAAGGCAGCCTGCTTACCGTATTTGAACACGCCAATATCGAGTATGATGAACAGGGCAAAATAAAATATGTAACAGGCATCACCCGCGACATTACCATTCAGGAAGAAAGCATGAAAAGCCTGGCAGATTACAAGGCCATGATGCTTGAAAACGAAACCTTTCTTAATTATGGTACATGGGAAAGTGATTTGAAAGGAAATACGATGTTTTGGTCGGATGGAATGTATAATATCTTTGGATATGAAGAAGCTGAAAAAAACAAGCTTGTAATCAATAAAGAGCTGTACTTCCAACACATGAACCCCGAGGATTACCAGCGTGGCGTGGATAACAATCTCGCCATGATAGAAGAAAAAGATAATTTTCAATGGGATTATGAAATTAAGGATAACAAGGGTGTTGTTAAAATTTTATCCACTTTTGGTAAGATCATTCGAAATAACGAACAGAAAATTGAAAAGATAATTGGTGCTACCCGTGATGTTACAGAACTCAGGGGGTACGAAAAAACGCTGGAAAATAAGATCTCCGAACTCAACCGTTCTAACCGCGAACTTGAAGAATTTGCTTACGTGGCTTCACACGATTTACAGGAACCATTACGAAAAATATCGACTTTTAGTCAGCGTCTCCAAATCAAGTTTTCTGATAAATTGGGCGAGGATGGTAATCTTTACATTAACCGCGTTGTGGCGGCATGTGAAAATATGCGAAAACTGATTGACAACCTGCTTGAATTTTCAAGGATCAGCCTTAACAATCCCCCACCCCGGCAAGTGGACCTGTCTGAGATTGTAAACCAGGCAATAGATGACCTTGACCTGGTGATTGCCGAAACAAATACCACCATTAAAGTGGGCCTGCTCCCTTCCGTAGAAGCCATCAGCAGCCAGATGCTCCAGTTATTTGTAAATATCCTTAATAATTCTATTAAGTTCAGGAAGGGAAATATACCGCTTCAGATTAAAATTAATGCAAGAAAATTAGGAATGAGAGAAAAAACTGAACACCAGTTATCATCAAAATCCGTTTATTTTTTAATTGGTATTGAAGACAATGGTATTGGCTTTGAGCAACAATACGCCCACAAAATATTTCAAATTTTTCAACGCCTCGAAGGTAAATCCGAATACCCGGGAACTGGCATTGGCTTAAGCATCTGTAAGAAGATCATTGTTAACCATAAGGGGCTTATTTTTGCAGAAAGCGAGCCCGGGAAAGGCGCTACTTTTTCCATTATACTACCACAATTTCAATAAGCCAAATGACCATTAACCAGCAATTACTTCGGATTTTAGTAGTGGAGGATGATGAGGATGATTTTATCCTCATTAGTGATTATTTTAAAAATATTACCGCCTGGAAATTTGAAATAAAGTGGGTCCAGCGCTATGCCGATGCATTGGAAGAACTCTGCAATAACCAGTACACGCTATGCTTTTGCGATTACCGGCTGGGCGCCAAAAATGGTATTGACCTGATTAAAGATGTATTGGCAAAAAACAAAGCAACCCCTATCATTTTACTCACCGGGAAAGGTAATTACAATATAGATATAGAAGCTACCAGGGCCGGGGCTTTTGATTACCTGATAAAAGCCGACCTGGATGAGGATAAACTGGAGCGCACTATCCGGTATACCCTGGAACGCTTCAACAACCTTCAAAAAATACAGGAGAGCGAGCGAAGATACCGGAGCATATTCGAAAAATCCAAAGACATCGTGTTTATTGCAAGCCCCGATACTACGCTTACTACCATCAATTACGCTGTAAACGATATCCTTAACTTTTCGGTGGAAGATTGTGCGGGTAAAAAGTTAACCGCTTTTCTCAAAAATCCTGCAGACATCGATTATTTTACTTCCAGGGTAAACATCGATGGCGAAGTAGATAATTTTGAAATGGAATTTGTTACTGCCAATAAAGAAATAAAAACCTGTTTAATTTCCGCATCAATGGAATCAGACAGTAACCATGAACATTATCTACAGGGGATCATACATGATATTACCGACTTAAAAAAAGCGGAAAAAGCGAGCCTGCAGGCCGAAAAACTTGCCGCATCCGGCCGCTTTATCCGTACCCTTGCGCACGAAGTAAGAAATCCGTTAAACAATATTAAACTTGCAGTTGAAAACCTGTTGCAGACATCGGCAGATGAAGATGACAAATTTTATCTTGATATCATTCACCGTAACGGGCAGCGTATCAACGACCTGGTTACAGAACTATTACTAAGCTCCAGGCCCGCTGATATGAATTTCGCGAACATATCGCTTCATGGCCTGCTTCACCAGGTGATCAATTCAGTGCAGGATAAACTGGTTATGCGTAATATTAAACTGGTTTCGAATTTTGATAACAATGACTGCATCATAAAAGCGGATTCGCCTAAACTGGAAATGGCCATCTTAAATATACTGGTTAACGCCATAGAAGCGGTACCGGATAATACGGGTACAATTGAAGTAGTTACCCTTTGTCAAAATAAACAGGCCCAGGTTTCTATAAGTGATAATGGATGTGGTATCAGTACTGAAAACAAAGAAAAACTTTTTGAGCCCTATTTTACTTCCAAGCGAAATGGTATTGGCCTTGGCCTGGCCACTACTTTAAATATTCTGCAAAGCCATAATGCAAAAATCGATGTACAATCGCAGTTAGAAATGGGAACCATGTTCACCATTTTATTTTCTCAGTATAATGCCGAAAACTTTGTATCTGCAGCAGCTTCAGGTGCGACTATCGATCACCACGCATATTAGCGTGAAACCAAATAAATGATCCGAATAAATCAGAGGAATGCTAACAGGGTCTGTCTGATCACCGATGTTTGATTTAAAGACATCGAACCCAGGCAGTATTTATAAAGTTTACCCACTTATGTGGAAATATGTACTCAATATTCCCGAAATCAACGCCGCTTAACGATATAACTCCCTTTATAATAACACTTCCTGTTAAAACTGTCATCATCCATCATTTACATTGCAATATCACCATGCCCGCTTACGCCTGTGTAAAATAAAAGACTACCATGATACCCGGTCAAGGCAACGCCGTTTGAATTTTATAGCAGGGTATTCTTCTTTGGCATAATTTTTTTAAGTAGTGTTTTGAAAATCCCGCAATGGGTAACCTGCCTAAAATAAGATTGCTGGATATATCGGGTATGCGGTAAAACAAAAAGTTGTAAAGATGGTAATACATATTAAAAATATGGTTTGTGTAAGGTGCAAGATGCTTGTAAAAAAGATCCTCGATGATATGGAACTGCCCTATCACAAGATTGAATTAGGGGAGGTAGAATTAAAAAATCCTGTTACAAAACCTCAAAAAGAAATATTGAAAGATCTGCTGAAAATATGGGGACTGGTGCTGATAGAAGATGGAAAAGAAATACTGGTGGCCAAAATAAAAAGCAGTATAATTAACATGGTGCATAATGATGCAACCATGTCTCCTTTAAAAATATCGCACTACCTAAGTCATTATTTAAATTACAATTATACTTACCTGGCAAATGTATTTTCGCGGGAAACAGGCATTTGCTTAAGGGATTTTATAATTGCGCATAAAATTGAAAGGGCTAAAGGTTTGCTGATATATGAAGGCTTTACTGTCACTGAAATAGCCTGGAAACTTAACTACAGTAGTGTGGCACATTTAAGCAACCAATTTAATAAGATAACCGGGTTAACGCCAAGTCAGTTCAAAAAGAACACCGGTAAACCACTGATACCGCTTGAGGAGATTGGCATGCTGGAAGCAGTATAAAAATTACGGATGTAATGATTGCCGTAAATGCCGGGCCAGGCAGACAGTTAGCAGGCAGGGTTCGTATTTTAACCCGCTTCACTTTATTTGGTAAAACCGCTTGGTTTCGCCGGGCAGGTACCAAAAATAGGCCTGCATCATTAAAGTTGACTTGCCGGGCAGCAGATATATTCAAATGATTTTCTAAAAAATTCAATATCCGTTAGGATTGGCGAATTATTTAATTCATCCTAAGCGCACATACTTGTATGGCGATGCATAACCTCTTGTAAAAGCATCATACATAATTTCTTAAATTAATCAATTATGAAAAATAGATCATGGGCTATTCTAACAGCTATTTTGATGACAACCCCGTTCATATCCGGTTGTGAAGTAATTGGCGGTATCTTTAAAGCAGGCGTGTGGACAGGTACGATTGGTGTGATCCTTATTTTAATCATCATTATTTTCATCATTGCAAAATTATTTTCCAGAAAAAAATAACCGGTGGGGCGTGGTTGCTTAATTTTATCAAAGCGCTTAGCCTTTAAATACGCCTGCAAGCGCCCGGTAGTAAGTTAATATTGGATAATATACCAGGGTGGTTCGAAATAATTATTCAGCAAGTTTAAACAAATAGTGATGGGAAATAAAAAATCATTCCCGCTTAATATACCGGAAGAGGATACAATACCGGAAACCGATGTCAGTAAAGAATTTCTCAACTTCCTCCTTGACCAGTTAAAAGATATCTATTGGGCCGAAAAGCACCTGACGAAATCTTTGCCCAAAATGCAGAAAGCTGCAACCACCAAAGGATTGAAAGATGCTTTTACCTTTCACCTGGCCACAACCCAGGTGCATGTAGAAAGATTGGAACAGGTTTTTGAGTTACTGGGTGAAACACCCAGGGCCAAAAAAAGTGAAGCTATGACAGGACTGATCGATGATGTAAACAGCATCATTGAAGAAACAAAAAAAGGCTCTGATTTAAGAGATGCCGGCCTTGTACTGGCCGCCCAAAAGGCAGAGCACTATGAAATTGCAGCTTATGGAGGTTTAGTGCAACTGGCAAGAACTATGGGTAATGAAGATATTATTTCATTACTGGAACAAACCTTACTGGAAGAGAAAAAAACTGATGAATTTTTAACGATGCTGGCAGAAACCGGTATCAGCAGCCTGGCAAAAAAAGAAGGGATGGACTTATCAACGGAAGTTGCTGAAGAGGCTGCGGCCGTTTATGATTCAGTTAATTTAACACGAAAAAATGTAAAGAAGGTTTAAGTCCAGCTAATCGCACTTAAATAAATTACCGGCTGTAAATTCCCATTCGCCTTTCCATCTTTAATTTACGGAAAGCGCATATCTTAAATGTCTTATATCTTAACAAAAACAAGGCCCTCACCTTCCATTTATACCGAATCCGTTGGTATTACATGAATCACCCGGTTTCGGGCATTTAACGGGCTCATGAGCTATAACCTCATTTGCATGGCTGGCAAATCCTGTAGAAAATGCCACAAATGGGGGTTCCCCTTTTTACACAAAGCTATTGGTATGATTATTATGTTATAAGGATCATGAAATGTGTGGCAGAAGCGCTCTCATGGATCTGCCAGTCCGGTTGGTATGGAAATTATCAGCTATCCCGGGTAAGCATCATTATAAAATTATAAAATGGAGGAAACGGCCCCAGCATTTAATGAAGACCGGGATAAATTAACAACCCGGGTTACGGATTTCGCCCGCCAGTTGGAACTGATGCGTATTTATACGGATGCCATTATTGAAACCGTCAATGACCCGGTACTTATACTTGATAAGCAGCTTCGGGTAAAAAGCGCCACAAAAGGCTTCTATAATAAATTCAATACAACCGAAGCAGATATCGAAGGCCAATATTTTTATGAGTTAAAAACCTGCCCATGGGACAACCCCGGCCTGATTGAAAAATTAACCGGGGTGATCCGTCTTAAATCTTCCTTTACGGATTTTGAAATAACCTGCAACTTTCCCGTGATGGGAGAAATGGTTTTCAGGATAAATGCCAGGCACCTTGAAAGTTTTCAGGAAGAGCATTTAGTAATCATCACCATTAATGACATCACCGCTATCCTGTTGGAAAAAAATCAACTGGCGGAAAATAAGCGGTTACTGGAAGAAAGAATAAAACTGGCAGTGGAATCTGCCGACCTTGGCACATGGGAGATGGATACGAACACGGGTAAAATCATTTGGGATAACAGGTGCCAGGAACTATTTGGCATAAACAAAGCTACGGTAAGTTATGCAGCGTTTTTAAACGCGCTGCACCCGCTCGACAGGAATACCACTGATGCAATTGTGAAGGATGTGACAAATGGATTAAATAATGGCAAATACAGCATAGAGTATCGCACCAGGTTTGAAAAAGAGAATGACATGAGGTGGCTGAAAGCAAGTGGCAGGGTATATTTTGATGAGGTTGGAAAAGCAACGCGTTTTGCAGGTACCGTAATGGACAATACGCAACAAAAGCTAAATGAACAATTACTTAGGGAAAGTGAAGAACGTTTCCGCATGGCATCCGATGCCGCTGCCGCCATGATCTGGCTTAGCGGTACAGATAAAATGTGTAATTATTTCAACAAAAGCTGGCTTCAGTTTACCGGGAGAATTTTTGAACAGGAAAAGGGGGATGGCTGGCTTGCAGGTGTGCATCCGGATGATTTGGACAAGTGCACGGAAATCTATGCAACTAATTTTGATGCAAGACAGGAATTTTATATGGAGTACCGCCTCCGGAGAAATGATGGTGCATACAGATGGCTTTCGGATTCCGGTGCACCACGCTTTTCACCGGAAGGTATTTTTGAGGGATATATTGGTACCTGTATAGATATTCATGATCAGAAAATGACGCAGGGAGAATTGGAAAAACTTGTTGCCGACAGAACCCAGTTATTGAGTGATGCAATCAATAACCTTGAAATTTCTAATCATAACCTGGAAGAATTCGCCTATGTAGCTTCTCACGATCTCCAGGAACCTTTAAGAAAAATTCAAACATTCGCAAACCGTCTGGAAGAAAAAAACGAGGAATATCTTAGCGAGGATACCAAATTATACCTTTCAAAAATCACCCAGGCATCGGGCAGAATGAGCCGGTTAATAGCAGATCTTTTGAACTATTCCCGGCTTCAAAAAACAGATCGCCCTATTGAAACAATTGACCTGAATGAAGTGGTAACCAATGTGCTCAATGATTTTGACCTGGTTATCCATGAAAAAAAAGCCATCATCCATTTGAGCAGGCTACCTGTTATAAAAGCTGTTCCCATGCGTATGAACCAACTTTTTCATAACCTGGTAAGTAACGCGCTAAAATTTTCGAAACCTGTTATACCCCCGGTTTTAAGTATCTATGCCGAAATATTGCCGGACGAAATAAAAGACAAATATCCTACGCTCAAAAAAGATTTTTCGTACACAATGATCAGTTTCGCTGACAATGGAATAGGTTTTAACGATGAGTTCGCTGAAAAAATATTTAATATTTTTCAACGGCTTAATGGCATCAGTGAATATGAAGGCACAGGAATTGGACTTGCTATTTGCAGGAAGATAGTAATCAATCATCATGGGATCATTTTTGCAGAATCGAAAGAAAATGCGGGTTCATTATTTCGTGTTATTTTGCCCATCAGCTAAACGACATTGATCCACCATTGACCATTAACGATCAGTTGGCCGATGCACTTTCCCAACGAGTGTCTGGAACGGGATCTTCCATTTTTTCGAGATTTCCTGCAGCACCCGCTGCGCCACCAAGCGAAGATGCCTATCATTCATTTAAACGCTCCGTATTACTACTAAATTCTGTTTCTGCTGATGCTTAACTTTGAATGATTCAATTTACAGTCCCACCGGCGAAATCGTTTAAACTATATTTTCGCTTCGTATTACGGCGAGTACTGCCACTAACATTTCAATGACTTGATTACCACATAGGCAGAGACTCGCCTGGGAAATAGTGGGATATATTTTCGCTTCGTATTACGGCGAGTACTGCCACTAACATTTCAATGACTTGATTACCACATAGGCAGAGACTCGCCTGGGAAATAGTGGGCCCTTTCAAAAAGAGAGGGTTATTAAATCCAACTATTTATTACCTCACAACAGTGAGTTAAAATCTAAATTTACCGATAAGTGAAAGAAGGGCATCACCAGCGCAAACACCATCTTTTTAAAAAAAATGGTTGTACATGATTAAAGGTTAATTTTACTCCATAAAGAAGTTTTATGTTGGTTAACCCTTTATTTTTATTGGTAGATGATGATCCTGATGATTTAATGCTGTTAAAAGATGCTATCCATTCAATAGATAAAAACATTGTGTTTGCCGAAGCGATGGACGGACGCTCTGCGCTCAATTACCTGAATAATATAAAAGACCTTACCCTCCTTCCATCGCTGGTTGTATTGGATATAAATATGCCCGTGCTAAATGGCAGGGAAGTGCTGGCCATCATCAAGAGTGAAAATCAATTGAAAAATTTACCCGTGGTAGTATTTACCACGTCTTCTTACCCGGGAGATGTGGAATATTGCAAGCAATTTGACGTGGAACTGATCACCAAACCATTTGGAATGCGGGAACTCGTGGATATCTCCAAGAAATTAGTTAACGCTTATGTTTAAATATTTTTTATCCTTCATTAAAACCATTCGAAAACACTGGCCTATGGTTATAACCCGGGTACCTTATTTTGAGTAAACGTTTCCACATTGTGACCAATTTGTAGAAACTATTTCGCAGCAAATGCAGCCGGGTAATTAGCCAAAATAAATTTCCATTCAACTAATCAATCCGATTTCCTTTGAATGCAGGATCGCCTCTTCATTATCGGTAAACAGGCAGGTAAATATTTTATCATCAATAGTACTGAGCAATGCATTGGTTGCGGGTATATTTTTTTTTACCACGTTCCTGATATATACTGCAAATATTTTTTCGGGATATTTATCGCAGATCATTTTATAAATAGAAGGGTCTGCCTGCGAATTGTCGCCAATCAAAACAAACTGCTGCAATGGAAATGCGTTTAATATCCTGTACACCCTCATCAATTTTCCTTCATGATGTGTTTTACCGGTTCTAAATAACTGGTACCATCTTTTTAACTGGCTTAATAGAAAAGCGCCGCCCGGCAGGTCATTGTGTTTAAAAAATTCTTTCAGGTCTTCATAGAGGTTCCATTCACTGCTGGAAACATAAAAAAATGGATTAGGAACCTGTGGCGTGGTTTGGGCCATAGACAATAATTTATAATGGTGCACCACATCCTTAAAAGCCCTGCGGCTACGCGGGTTTTTAGTAAACAAAACCCGCAGCCTTCTGAAGACCGTTGCGGAATGCGAGATCATTACCGTATCGTCTATATCAGAAATAAATCCAAACTGGGTTACATGTGGCACAAAAATTTTCCCGTCGCCTGTGGTAATAATATTGCCGGATCCATCCAGCAACTGTACCGTAACAAGGTGCCACCCTGCGTTCACATCCTCCAGCGACTCCCATTCAAACTTATAAAAACCGTCCTGTTCTGTAACGCCGTTTATTACCTGCTCTCTCCATAATAAACGTAGTTTGGCTCCTGCAACCGGCTTAATAAGAAATAACTTCACTAAATAAATAATATTGGAAAGGATATTGTTATTGTATTTTCTACCGGTTGTAGATTTCTTTTGATACACATGACCATACACAGTAAGATTATGCTTATGACCATAGCCATGGTATACTTTCACCAATGCGTGCTTGTATTGTGCAGATGCCGACATAAAATTCATTATAACAAATTAACACCCAAATTGTAAATGCTATATGACTGATAACAACCCAGTAAAATTACTTTTTGTAATTAATCCTGGATCGGGTAATAATACAACCGACTGGCCATCGCTGATTCAAAATTATTTTACCGGCAGGCAGGCGCTTATCCATCTTTTGCAATTGGATGACTCCTGTTCGCCACACCTGATACAAGACAGTCTTAAAGCGTTTAACCCCGACCGTGTGTTTGCCGTTGGAGGCGATGGCACGGTAAAACTTGTGGCCAACTGTTTGCTGAAAACCAGTATTCCCCTGGGTATTATACCTGCGGGTTCCGCCAATGGAATGGCAAAAGAATTAGGTATCCCTTCCGATATTAATGAAGCGCTTGAAATAGCTGTGGAGGGAGTTACCAAAACGATTCACCTGGTGAAAATCAACGATGAGTTGTGTATTCACCTTGCTGATATTGGTTTCAATGCTTTCGTTATAAAAAAATTTGAAACAGGTACCGGCCGGGGCATGTGGGGATACATAAAAGCTGCCTGGAAAGTGTTATGGCAGCAACCTAAGATGCAGGTGGAGATACGGGTGGACGGGAAATTTATAAAAAGAAGGGCTGCCATGGTAGTAGTGGCCAATGCCACAAAATATGGCAGCGGTGCTTTAATAAATCCCGAGGGTAAGTTGGATGACGAGGTTTTTGAAGTGATCGTAGTTAAAAAAATCTCCCTCGCAGAAATCTACAAAATGATGGTTACGCATTTATCTTACGATCCTGCCAAAACTGAAGTGTACCAGACCCAATCGTTGCAAATAAAATCAAGGATTAAAGCCCATTTCCAGGTGGATGGGGAATACCTTGGCAAAGTAAATACTATCAATGCAGTCATTCTCCCAGCGGCACTGGAGGTGGTTCTCCCGCGTAGTGCTGTTCCATCAACGTTATCATAAATCACCCGGAATACCCGTAAAATATTAAAAAGAAAAGCCGGCGATGAAACCGGCTTACAGGCTTTCCTAGAACACTATGGTTAAAAACGGAAGCCCAGGCAAAGTAACCGTATTTAATCATTTTGTTTGTTACACAATTATTTAAATAATTTACATAATTCACTGAAGCTAAATAGTTCCATTTGTTTTTTTATACCTTCCCTTTTTAACGCTGAAATAACTGCGCTTCATAAGATTATTTTCCGCAGGCATAAAAAATTTTATATGGCACTTATTTTGTCTTTAAAGGTAATTGTACGGAAAAAGTAATTTCCCATAATCAACTCGTGGTTAATTTACAATTTAATGTGTTGATCCGGTTATTTTTGAGGTTCAAATTTGTCGGCAGAACAATATCCGCCATTTAGCAATAAATTTTTTCATATTAAAAGTATTTAACAATAAAATCCAAATACAATGTCCAGAACAGAACAAAAAACATGGATCACAGAAGAAGAAGCCGCAGCAATCATAGAATTACCTGCAAGGTTTTTCCGAAAATTAGTATTAACTGGTCCTTTAAAAGGAGTGGTTAATTTCTTAAATTCACGGAGGTACTCTTACCGCTACAAGAAAGCTGATATTGAAAATTACATATTTGAAGATTCATTTTTTGCAGCACTTTAATTGCTGACAGTTAATTAATCCTTTTATTCGCAATTCTACATCCTTCAAATTATTAATCCCGTAGGAACAGGCCGCGACCTGTCCTACAAGGCGGCCTGTTTCGACAGAATCGCGGCCTGTTCCTGCGAAAAATAAATCCTGTATCTTTAATCCCGGGAACCAATCTCAACAGTTGGATAATATACTGGGGTTGTTGGTTTGTTTTGTTTATTATCGCTGAAACATCTATGCACCATATTTTTAAATTAAGCGTTCTTTTTACGCTAATGTTTGTTATACCCGCAACTTTTATACAAGGTAAAGCTACCCCCAACAATTTTTTTGATAAAGCCAGTTTTTATGCTGCAATGGCAGGCAGCAGTGCTGAAGACGTGAACATAATACTGGCAATCCTGAAAGAAAGTTCCATTCCGGAAAAAACGGCTTATGAAGGTGCTTTACTGATGAAGAAAGCAGGGCTGCTAACCAAAGCAAAAGATAAAATAAGCTTTTTCAGATCGGGCCGCACCAAACTGGAAACTGCGATAAAAAATGATGACGGCAATATAGAATACCATTTTCTTCGCCTCATCATCCAGGAAAATTCACCTAATATTGCCAAATACAAAAAAGACCTGAAAACCGATGCGCAACTGGTACGCACATCGTTTAAGAAGCTTAGCCCCGTTATTCAGCAGGCTGTAAAGGAGTATAGCAAAAAATCAAATATTTTAAACCCAGCAGACTTTTAATCCACTACCTATGAGTAAAAGAATCCTGGTTATTTATTTTACGCAATCGGGTCAATTAGGCGATATACTTGAAAACTTCAGTTCGCCCCTCGTAAAAGCAGGAAACATAGTAGAAAAAATTGCGGTAAAGCCCCTAATCCCTTATCCATTTCCATGGACTTCCAAAAGCTTTTTTGCACAGATGCCGGATTCTGTGTTAGGGGTACCTACAACGCTCCAGCCCTTTCAATTAAAAGAAAACAGCTATGACCTGGTCATACTCGGTTACCAGGCCTGGTTCCTGTCGCCCAGTGTTCCCGTGAATTCCATTTTGCATCATCCCTCTGTAAAGGCTGTTTTAAAAAATACCCCGGTGATAACTATTACCGGGGCGAGAAATATGTGGATCAGCGCAATGGAGGATATAAAAAAAATACTACATAAAACTGAAACCAGGCTGGTGGGCAATATTGTACTGGTGGACAGGCACCACAATTTCGTAAGTTTTGTAACCACCCTTTACTGGATGTTTACGGCTAAAAAAGACCGTTTCTTAAACCTCTTTCCAAAACCGGGTATTGCGGATACAGATATTGCAAATACCCGCCAGTTTGGCAATACCGTGGAAAAATATCTACAAACAGGGAATTGGGATGGCTTTCAGCATGATATGGTACAACAGAAGGCCGTGGTGGTTAAATACAATTTAATGTTTATAGAATCCAAAGCAAAACGAATTTTTGGACTATGGGCGAACTTCATAGTAAAAAGAAAAAAAAGGACAGCCTGGCTTGTTGTATTCAAATATTATCTTTTAATTGCACTATTTATAGCAGCCCCAATCTTATTGACGATTGATGCCATATTCTTCAAACCTTTTTTGAGGGGCCGTATAAAAAACCGAAAACTATATTATTCAGCTGTTAAATAATTCCCCAGCAATGTCGCTTAACCCGGTTTACATTATTAATACCGCTGTATTTTTTCCGAACAAACCAGTATCCAGTGATGAAATGGAAGAATTTCTCGGGTATATTGATAATAAACCTTCCAAATCTAAAAGGATAGTTTTAAGGAATAACGGAATAAAAAACAGGTTTTATGCCCTTACTAAAGAAGGGAGGCCCACACATACCAATGCTGAGATAACCGCACTGGCTATCCGGGCATTATTTGGCGGGGATGCCACCCAATTAAAAACCGTAGAATTACTTTCCTGTGGAACTTCCTCTCCCGACCAGTTGATGCCTTCCCATGCTGTAATGGTGCACGGCTTGTTGCCCGAAACAAATGCGATAGAAGTGGTATCACCTTCAGGTGTATGCTGCGCAGGTATGCATGCTTTTAAATATGCCTGGTTATCTATTAAGGCGGGCGAAATTCACCAGGCAGTTGCCTCCGGATCCGAAAGATTCTCCGCTTCATTGGTTTCGGGAATTTTTGAAGATGAGGCACAAAAATTAAAAGCACTCGAAGCAAATCCTTATATTGGATTTGAAAAAGAGTTCCTGAGGTGGATGTTATCAGATGGCGCTTCCGCATTTTTGATGTCGGACAAGCCGAACGAAACCGGGTTCAGCCTGCGGGTAGAATGGGTGGAAGGGGTATCGTACGCAAATGCGAAAGAAGCCTGTATGTACATGGGAGCTGAAAAACAGAAAGATGGCACCCTGAAGGGCTACCTGGAATATACGGCTGAAGAAATTTCAAATAAGTCAGTGCTGAGTATTAAGCAGGATGTGAAATTACTCAGTGAAAATATTGTACCCCTTGGCGGAGCAGGATTGAAAGCCGCATTGGAAAAACATCGCGTAAAATCATCGGAAATAGATTATTTTCTGCCACATATGTCGAGCGAATTTTTTAGGGAAAAAATTTTTAACCAATTGAACGAAAACGGAATCGGAATTCCCTACGAGAAATGGTTTGTTAACCTCACTACCCTCGGAAATGTAGGTGCGGCATCGGTATACCTGATGGTGGATGAATTATTGCATAGCGGCAAATTGAAGACTGGCGATAAAATATTATTACTTGTTCCGGAAAGCGCCAGGTTTTCGTATATGTATAGTTTGCTTACGGTTTGCCCCCCTGCCACACAAAAGGGAGTTCCGGAGCATTGAACCTGAAGAAAAGTTTTTATAAGACGGCGCCGTAAAATTAATGCCGAAGAAATTTAATCAGTTCAAATCAGGCGGTCTGCATAAAGATAGTTGATTTCTCCGCCGGGTCGTACTATAGCTAAAAAACTGGCAATATGAAAAAAGAAGAAATTCCGCAGGATGATGGTGCGCTTAACAAATTAACCAGGGAAGTGGTGTATGCATTGGATGGCAATGGTAAATATGTAACGGAATTGAGCACCGGATGGAATGTAAAAGCTACCGCATTAGACGTAGCCTGGAAAGATATTGAGGAAAGGGTGGCAGCAGCCCGGCAAAAAGTAATCAACAAAGAAGCCAGCCCCCTGCTCTATTTTATGGAACTCCGGCTGATGGATATCGCCATAGTATCCGCTTATACCGGCTTTTGGAAATGGACCATAAAACGACACATGAAACCCGCTATTTTTGATAAATTATCAGAAAATAAACTGCAACAATATGCAACCGCTTTTAATATCAGTATTGCTGACCTTAAAACAATGACCGTATATGAAGATTGATTTTGAACATTTGCAGTCGGCTCATTGTGAAAATGGCGTTACAACAAATTTATTACGGAGCGTGGGGGTCAATAAAATCACTGAGCCGTTAAGTTTTGGCATTGGATCTGGGATTTTCTTTGTGTACATCCCCTTCCTGAAAATCAATAAAGGGCCTGCAATTGCATTTAGGACGATGCCCGGCCTCATTTTCAAAAGAACCTGCAAATCGCTGGGAATACCGGTAGTAAGAAAAAAATTCAGTTCGAAGGAACAGGCCGAAAAATTTTTGGAAGAGTGCCTTGAAGCCGGGCATGCGGTGGGTTGCCAGGTAGGTGTTTATTACCTTACTTATTTTCCAAAAGAATACCGTTTTCATTTTAATGCGCACAATATAATTGTTTATGGAAGGGAAGATGACCAATACATGATCAGCGATCCTGTGATGGAAAATGTAACCACTTTATCAAGGTATGAACTGGAACGGGTACGTTTTGCAAAAGGGGCTTTGGCGCCCAGGGGACAGTTGTATTATCCCAAACAAAATACAATGGTAACCGACGAACAAATGCGTGCTGCTATCAAACATGGTATAAAAAAAACCGTGAATGATATGCTGGGGATACCTTTCAATATTGCGGGTGTAAAAGGCATTGCAGGAACCGGAAAAAAAATAAAAAAGTGGAGGGACCAGTTAGGGCAGCAAAAAGCTGGGCTCTACCTCGCCCAGTTAGTTCGGATGCAGGAAGAAATTGGTACCGGTGGAGGTGGTTTCCGTTATATTTACGGCGCTTTTTTGCAGGAAGCGCATGCTTATCTTCCCAACGATGAATTGCTTGAAATTTCTAAAATATTTACACAATCGGGCGACCTCTGGCGGAACGCCGCAGTACAGGCAGCAGGTATTTACAAAGGCAGGATTGGCAGCCAGCATGATTTTGATGTAATGGGTGATCAGCTCCTGGAAATATCGGAAGTAGAGAAAAAAGCTTTCCAGGCCTTGTCCCGGGTAAAATGGCCGCAATGAGTAAATATGCCGTCGCTATCCATCAACTTGGTTTCCGGTATGCCGGGTCAGCCGGCGATTGCTTTCAACAGCTAAATCTTGAAGTTGGCGTGGGTGAACGGTTTGGACTCTTTGGCCCCAATGGCGCGGGCAAAACCACCCTCATGAATTGCATGACGGGCCTGCTTTCCTTTAAAGAAGGAACTATAGAATTACTCGGTCAGCCAATAAACCAAAACAGAAAAGCCACCAATCAACTCTTTGGATTTGTACCACAGGATTTTTCGTTTTACCATGAATTAACCCCCGTAGAAAACCTTGCATTTTTTGGCGCCTGGTCGGGTATGCGGAAAACGGAGATCAAAAAAAGGACTACCGAACTGCTGGAAATATTAGACCTGTCCGCGGTACGCAATAAGCAGGTACAAAAATTTTCCGGCGGTATGAAACGCAAACTAAACCTCGCGATCGGGGTTATTCACCAACCTAAAATATTGTTCCTGGATGAACCAACCGTGGGTGTGGATGTACAAACGCGTAAAGCCATCATCAGTTACCTGAAAGAATTAAACAGTAATGGCACCACGCTGATCTATACCTCGCACCAGTTAAACGAGGCCGAGGAATTGTGTGATAAAATAGCCCTGATCGATAATGGCAGGATCATCGCTCATAACGCATTGGATAAATTATTACTGGAGTACCGTGAAATAGGGCTCGAAGGTTTGTTCATTCAGTTAACCGGTAAAAAATACACGGACTTGTAATGTATAAACTTAGGGCGACCATATTAAAGGACCTGCTGATTTTAACACGGGATAAAATAGGCTTATTGTCTATGTTTGTGATGCCAATAGTGCTGGCGGTTGTGATCACCGCCTTACAAAACAGCACGTTTGAACTGGTAAATGACAACAAAGTACCCCTCCTCTTATGCAATAAAGATACCGGCGAAGCGAGCAGGCAGTTGGTGACAGCTATTGAAAAAGTAGGGATTTTTAATGTTAAGCAGTTAATAGCAGGTAAAAGCGAAAAAGAGATCAGTGAACGTATGCACAAAAAAGATGCGCTGATTGCCATCATCATTCCAAATAATTTTTCGGCAGAAATGGTATTGAAAGCAAAAGACATTTCCGGCAAGGCGCTTACGGAGTTTGGAATGCAGGCTGATACCACCGGGCCGGTAGCCCAACCGATGGAACCGGTCACTTTATTATATCACCCGGTTTTACAGGAATCTTTCCGGCAGTCCATTAAGGGCGCTTTACGCAGTACAATTCAACTGGTGGAAAGTAAACAGGTATTAAAAAGCCTTTACTTTTCAATCAATGAAAAACAATTGCCCGAACAATTAGAAAATGATATTCTCAACAATCAGACAGGCATACTTGAAATCCCCATTTCAAGGGATGGCAGCAGGAAGATACCGAATGCGACGCAGCATAATATACCCGCCTGGACAATCTTCGCTATGTTCTTTATAGTAATTTCATTGGGCAGCAGCATAGTGAAGGAAAAACTAAATGGCAGTTTTGTAAGGTTAAAGACCCTGCCAACCAACTATCTCGTGGCATTGTTATCTAAACAGCTTACCTACTTATTGGTAACCCTTATCCAGGCGGCCTTGATATTTGCTATCGGCATTTGGTTATTTCCTTTGATGGGCCTGCCCGGGTTAAATTTACCTCAGGATATTGCGGGCCTTTTCCTGGTAACATTGATCTGTGGCTGGTGTGCGGTAAGTTTTGCCATCTGCATTGGTGTATTCGCCCAAACGCAGGAGCAGGCAAATGGAATCGGCGCGGTATCCATTGTGTTACTGGCTGCAATCGGTGGTTTATTAGTGCCCAGTTTTGCGATGCCGGATTCTTTTAAAACGATCATCAAATTATCTCCCCTGCACTGGTGCCTGGAAGCTTTTTACGGCTTATTCCTGGAAGGAGGAAAACTAAAAGATATTTTGATAAATATTTTACCTTTATTTGCCATAACCGCTTTTTTACAACTGGCAGCTTTTGCGGGACTTAAAAGAAAGCACCTGGTGTAATGTTAATAGTAAAATGGCGGATCGGTTTGTGAAGAGAGATTGGTGAAATATTGACCATTCAACATTGACCGTTCACAATTGAATTAACACTGGTCTGAATTTTATACAATGGAAACAGCAGAACTAAAACAGCAGCTTAAAAAGCAAATCATTGAATTTTTAAACCTCATATCAGTTAGTCCCGATGATATTAAGGATGACGAGCCTTTGTTCGGCGAAGGTTTAGGGTTGGATTCTATTGACTCCATTGAGCTGATCGTTTTACTGGGGCGGGAATATGGTATCAATATCCAGGATCCCAAAGAAGGAAGGAAAATATTAGTGGATATCAATACTATGGTGGCCTATATTGAACAACACCGGACAAAATAAAATTTGATTCATTGGGCAGGATTTTTATTACGGGAATGGGTTTGATCAGCGCTGTAGGAAGAACTGTGGCTCAAAACCGCGAGGCATTATCCGGAGGCAGCTGTGGTATCAGTTCACCGGAACTTGTTCCCACAAAATATGCCGGCATTTTACCCTGCGGCGAAATCAAGATCAGTACGGAAGACCTGCGCCATCAATTGAACGCAACTGAAACGGGCACAACACGCACTTCATTATTTGCCCTGCACGCATTTGAAGAAGCCATCAGCGATAGCCGGCTTACGCCGGGGCAATTGACTTCTTTTGATACTGCATTGATTGGCGGCAGCACGGTAGGCGGCATGTGCCTTACAGATGAATTGTACAGGGATGCCCAACAAACCCGGAAGGGATCAGCATATATCAATTCCTACGACAGTTCAGCGGTAATGATGTACCTGCAGGAACGCTATAAAATGCGTGGTATAATCAATACCATTAATACCGCCTGTTCTTCCTCAGCAAATGCTATACTGTACGGGGCAAGGCTTATAAAAAACGGGCTGGCCAGGAGGGCCATTGTAGGCGGCGTGGACAGCCTCGCAAAATTTACCATCAACGGATTTAATGCGCTGCATATTTTATCGGCTTCGGTTTGTACCCCGTTCGACCAGGACCGTAAGGGTTTGAACCTGGGTGAAGGCGCGGCATTCCTCGTCCTGGAAAAAGAGGAAGATATTGTAAATAAAAAACTATATGCGGAGCTAACCAGTTACTGCAATTCAAATGATGCATTTCATGCATCTTCTTTATCGGATGAGGGAGATGGTCCCTACCTCGCAATGAAGGGGGCGCTTGATTTAGCGGGATTGGCACCGGGCAAAATAGGGTTCATCAATGCACATGGCACCGGAACCGAAAACAATGACCTGGTAGAAAGCAGGGCGATGCTGCGCTTATTTAACAGGGTTCCGCCCTTTGCGTCTACCAAATCCAATATAGGTCATACCCTGGGTGCGGCAGGCGCCATTGAAGCCGCTTATAGTATCCTCAATCTTTACCACCAGGAAATTTATCCGGGGCTGAATTGTTTAATCCCGATAGCTCAAACCGGTTTATTGCCTGTAGAATCGTATAAAAAAATATCCCTGCAACATGTAATGTCCAACTCGTTTGGCTTTGGAGGCAATTGTACATCCCTAGTTTTTTCCAAATCCTGATGCCCATGTTTTATATACATCAAACCACCTGCATTTCGCCACAGCAAACCTTCGGGGAGGTAAATATAAAGGTATTGAATCAACCGGCAGGCCATCAGCTAAAAGTGATCGAACCAACATACGGGGGCATTCCGCCGGGGGTATTGCGGAGGATGAGCAAGGCGGTGCGTACCGGAGTGGGTGCGGCAATCCCTTTTTTCAATCAATCACCAATACCAGACGGAATAATTATAGGCACCGCCAATGCAGGCCTCGAGGAATGCTTTCACTTCCTAAAGCAAATCGTTGATTATAATGAAGGCTTACTTTCGCCCGGGAGTTTTGTTCAGAGCACACCCAATGCGGTGGCTGCGCAGATAGGCATGCTGGGTCGCAACAAAGGATATAATATTACGCATGTGCATCTTGGACTTGCTTTTGAAAATGCAATGACCGATGCCGGCATGATGATTAAAGAACACCCGGCTAATAATTATTTACTGGGGGCGGTGGATGACATTTCACTATACAACCACACTTTAAATTTATTGGCAGGCTGGTTTAAAGCCGAAGCATTTGCCGCAGGAGAATTGTATGAATTAAATTCACCCGGCAGCATTGCCGGTGAGGGGGCAGCTATGTTTTTGGTAAATGGAAACCCGGTAAATGCAATAGCGCAATTACAGGCCGTTGGTACAGTACATGCTGACGATGTAGTCACCATTGAGCAACAATTGAAGCATTTCTTACACAGGCATTTACCAGCAGGGGAAAAAATTGATGTATTAATATCCGGAGAAAATGGCGATAACCGTTTACAGAAATATTATGCATCCTGCGAAAAAATAATGAGCGATGAGGCCGGGATACTAAGATTTAAACATATGTGCGGGGAATATCCCACTGCATCGGCGATGGCGCTTTGGCTAGCCTGCCATATCTTTCAAAAAAATCCGATTCCCCGGCATATGGTTAAGAAAAATCTGCCCCAAAAAGAATTTAAAAATATACTTATTTACAATTGTTATAAGGGGGCGCAACATAGTTTTATGTTGGTTGCCCCCGGTTAAAAAACCCGCCCATTAAGTCTGACAGCCTTGAAAGGGCAAAATATAAAAGCGATGGGTAAAGCCCATCGAAAAATACGAAATAGCATAAACCCTTTTCAACAGTTGCCGACAGAAAAATCATTTACCGCTAAGCCTTATCACAAAAAAAAATGACCAGAGAAAATAATAAAAAATGCGTGGTTATAGGTTCCGGCATCGCAGGGATTGCAGCGGCTATACGTATGCGTAACAAAGGCTATTCAGTAGAAGTGTATGAAGCAAATAGTTTTGCCGGTGGAAAATTATCCACCGAAAGCAGCAAGGGGTACAGGTTTGATATGGGCCCCTCGGTTTTTACAATGCCTGCTTATGTTGATGAGTTGTTTGAATTATCGGGTAAGGATCCACGTGAGTATTTTAATTATACGGCGCTTAACCCTGTGTACCATTATTTTTTTGAAGATGGCACCATACTGGATGCCTTTCACGACAAGGAACAATTTGCCGCTGAAATGGCCGGTAAAACAATTGATACCAAGGCCGCCATTCTGCAATACCTTGATAAAGCGGAAGCAATTTATCATTTAACCGCGGATGTTTTTTTGCATAACTCCTTACACAGGTTCAAAAATTATTTTACCCGGCAGGTGGCAAAGGGTATCTGGAATTTTGGAAAGATCGGAGCATTTGACACCATGAACGGTGCTAATGAAAAAGCCTTCAAAGATCCGAGATTAGTGCAGGTATTTAACCGTTATGCCACTTACAACGGGTCGAGCCCCTACCTTTCTCCCGCAACATTAAATGTAATACCCTATGTTGAAATTGTAAAAGGAGCTTATTACCCTGTTGGGGGAATGTACAGTATCACTTCTGCCCTGGTAAAACTGGCAAAGGAGATTGGCGTACAATTTCATTTTTCATCGCCTGTTCGGGAAATAGTAGTCAACAACAGGAAGGCTACCGGGATCAGGACGGACGGAGCAATATTACAGTTTGACGTGGTGATCAGTAATATGGATATTTACAACAGCTATCAAAAACTGATGCCATCGGTAAAAAAACCGTTGAAAATACTTAACCAGCCAAAATCAAGTTCCGGGATCATCTTTTATTGGGGAATAAAAAAGGTGTTCCATCAACTGGGCCTGCACAATATCTTTTTCAGTGAAAATTACCGGGAAGAGTTTGAAACCATTTTTTCAAAAAAAACCATTTATAACGATCCCACTATTTACCTGAATATCACCAGTAAATATACCCCTTTGGATGCACCGCCCGGTTGCGAAAACTGGTTTACTTTTATTAATGTACCCAATAATTCGGGGCAGGATTGGGATCAGCTGATCGGCGAGGCAAGAAAAAATATCGTACAAAAAATAAACAGGCTTTTAAAATCAGACATTGAGCCAATGATTGAAACGGAAATGGTATTTGATCCCAGGGTGATCGAAAGCCGCACTTCCAGTGCATTTGGCGCCATTTACGGAAACAGTTCCAATAACAAATTCGCTGCCTTCCTGCGCCATGCTAATTTTTCTAAAGAGATAAAAAACCTGTATTTCTGTGGTGGGAGCGTTCATCCCGGGCCAAGCATTCCATTGTGTTTACTGTCTGCTAAAATCGCAACGGGCCTCATCAAATAAATTAATCAACGGGCAGTTTATTTAGTTTATTTTTACAGGCATAGTACATTAATTTTTATCCAGTTAACACTAAAAACATCAGATGGGTGGATTACAAGTTACCGCTTTCCAATTATGGTCAGGAGCCGTGAAGACTGTCTGTACCGGATTTATCCCCGCGGATAACCCCATTTTTTTTTAAATATTGAGCTGAATACCTTATCTACCCTGACAACCCATGAATGAAGCTTCCATTATAGAGATTCAAAATTTAACCAAAACTTTTAAGCATGCTACAGAAGCCACTGTAAAAGGCATTTCCTTTTGTATCAGCCGCAATGAAATCTTTGGCTTACTGGGTCCCAATGGCGCCGGTAAAACCACCACTATTTCCATATTATGCGGATTGTTTCCCCCTTCGGGCGGACAAGTGATCATCAATGGGAAACGTTTATCAGACCATATCAGTTCCATCAAACAAATCATCGGGATTGTTCCGCAGGATATTGCGCTTTACCCCACCCTTACAGCCCGTGAAAACCTGGATTTTTTCGGCCACATGTATGGCTTAAAGGGCCGGGAATTAAGCAGGCGCATAGATAGCTGGTTAGAAAAACTGGGGTTAACCGATGCGGCCAACAGGCGGGTAGCAACCTATTCGGGCGGCATGAAAAGAAGGGTAAACTTAATTGCCGGCGTCCTGCACCGGCCCAAAATTTTATTCCTTGATGAGCCTACTGTTGGTGTGGATGTACAAACCCGCAATGTGATCATTGAACAACTAAAAGAGATCAATAAAGAAGGTACCACCATTATTTATACTTCGCACCACATGGAAGAAGCGGAAGATTTTTGTACCACTGTTTCCATTATCGATGATGGTAAAATTTTAACCAAGGGTTCACCAGCTCAACTTATTGCCCGTTACCCGGGATGCACGAACCTGGAAACCGTTTTTTTAAACCTTACCAATAGAAAACCCAGGGATTAATGATTAGCAAGCTACTCGCCTCCGTTAAAAAAGAAACCTTATTGCTGTTAAGGGACCGGCTGGGACTGTCTATTCTTTTCATTATGCCGATGATCCTTATTTTTGTGATGACCCTGATACAGGATTCGGCCTTTAAAACATTAAATGAAAAAGGGATACCCATTGTTTTTGTAAACGAGGATAAGGATTCGTTGGGCATATTAATAGAACAGGGTTTAAAAAGCAATGATCTCTGTGCTTTTTACGATTCCATTGATGGTAAGCCGGCAACCCCGGAACTTGCCAAAAAGGCCGTTTCCGAAGGAAAGTTTATGGTGGGCATAGTTATCCCACACGGCGCTACCGATGCCATCAGGAGAAATGTAACAGCATTAGTAAATGAGACAATGGAGCCCGGATCAATGGCAAAAAATAATTCGACGGCAATCGCTGATACGGTAGAAATAAGCATACTGATTGATCCTGTGGCAAAAAAGTCTTTTCTTATTTCGATCACCAGTAATTTGAGGGAATTTATTTCAGAAGTGAAAACAAAGATCATGTTTCAAACATTTTCTGACCAGGTTGCCGAAATCATTCCCGACAGATCCAATGCACCCAAACATGTTTTTGCGGCCACGCAGATCATACAATATAAAGAAATTTATGCATCGGGGATGGGCGACAAATTGGTTCCCAATGCAGTTCAGCACAATGTTCCGGCCTGGACGATCTTCGCTATGTTCTTTATCGTGATCCCGCTTTCTGGCAGCATCATGAAGGAAAAAAATGAGGGAAGCGTTTTCCGGTTGCATACCATGCCCGGTTCCTATTTATTGCTGGTATCCGGAAAAATTATTGTGTATGTGATCGTTTGCCTGATCCAGTTTTTACTCATGCTTTCCGTAGGCCTCGTATTTTTGCCGATGCTTGGTTTACCGGTATTGGTTTTGGGAAATAGTTTCGCAGGCATTTTTATATTAACGCTCGCCACTGCTTTTGCTGCTACGGGATACGGTGTACTGGTAGGCACACTGGCTTCTACAGAACAACAGGGCGCAATCATGGGATCACTTTCCATACTTTTGCTTTCGGCCCTGGGTGGTGTTTGGGTACCCACTTATATAATGCCGGAGGTTATGCGAAATATAAGTGCATTTTCTCCGTTAAACTGGTCATTGGAAGGATTTTATAAATTATTTTTAAGGGGGGCCGAAGCAGGCGCTATATTGATGAATACCGCTAAATTAATGGCGTTTGGTATGGCGGCTATTTTAAGTGCATCGGTAGTGAACCGTATAAAACGAACAATTTAGTGTATGGACGGGGAAACAATTATCGCGGATATAAAAAAATATATCGAAAAAAACATCATGGCGGAAGATGTTATTATTGATGCGGCTACAGAATTGCAGGATGCAGGAATAGATTCGTTTTCTATTGTTGAAATCATACTTTTTATTGAACGCAAATACGGGGTGGTGATCCCGGATGATAAATTAGTGCCGGAAAATTTCCGGACCCTGCAGGCGCTTTCATCAACGGTTTTGGAATTAATATAGCACTATTGCCAGGTTAAGGATAAGTTCACGGTTTGATTTGTGAATAGCTATTGGGCAATTAATGCCGTTCCCAATGTAGAAAAGCATATGCGAATCATCCACCTAATCCAATTAATTAATTAAAGCGAATGAAGCTATATGATAAAGCAGATCTCCCAAAAAAAGTACGCTTAAGTGGCGCCGACTGCTTCCACCTGGTATTGGATAAACACGCAAAAAAACACCAGGCCGGTGGAAATGTGATGCGCAAGATCATTTATTTTAACAATGCCCTTTGCCCTGATACAATAAATACAGTTTTACAAAGTTCCCTGCTCATACACTGGTTATGCAATATCGAATTGGTGCCGGGTTCGTTGCTAACCATTCCTTACTGGAAATATGCTGATAAGGGCAATAAAATAACCGTTCGTGAACATCAGCATGGTGTAGCCGATGAGTTGCCAGCTGGCATTTTAAGCAGGGATATCCCTGTCAATGCCGATGTATTCATAGATTGCGATATTGTTCATTATCCTTCCGGCAACTGCTCACTGGTTATTTCGTGGAACCATATCCTCATGGATGGCAAAGGAAATTCACTGCTGATCAAACACCTGGATGCCGTCGCAAATGGTGAAGAAAGTAAAATCGCCAGTTTTTTTCCTGCCAGGGAAAAGAAACCAAATATCCTCCGGTATATTATCAACATGTACCAGGTTAAAAAATTTGTACAGGACTCGTCCAAAAGGCCCATCTCTTCTGTTGCTGATAAAGCGGTTAAAAGTGCATCGAGCACCGCATATAAAACCATTCATTTCAATAATGAAAAAACGGAAAAAATTACGGGCAATGCTTATACCTGTGGCGCCCGCTTTGGCAATACTATTTTCTATATCGCCTGTTGTGCCCATGTGATAAATAAGCTTAACCAGCAACGCGGTAAAAATGGGGTGATCTGGCTGCCGGTTCCTTACGACGGAAGGTTAAGGGGTGCAACCGGGCCGGTAATTTCAAATTGTGTGGCATTTTTATTCTATCGTATTCCGCAAACAGCATTAACCGGCATCCGTGAAACAGTAAAATGCATCAGCGACCAAATGACTAACCAGATAAAAAACAAGAGGCCACAAAAATACACCCTGTTCCTGAATATGATGCGGCACCTGCCGCTTGGTATATATTACAGGTTTATAAATTATTCGAGCAGGGGTGTATTCGCCAGTTTTTTATATACTTCCACGGGCGAAAACTTTGCTGATTTAAAACACTTATTTGGCCAGCAGGTAAGGGATATAACTATTTTGCCGGCACTTACTTTCCCGCCCGGGTTAACCTTTGTATTTCTTAAACACAATAACGGTCTCAATGTAAATATTGCTTATTCGCCGGATATTGTAACCAAAGATGAATTGTTTGACATAGAACAAAAACTGCAACAACTACTTTTAAACAACTATTCATGACACCAACAATACATACGGATGTGGTTATTGTGGGTGGAGGCGCTGCCGGTGTTGCGGCTGCAGTGGCGGCATCCAATAAAGGATTGAAAGTAGTGTTGATTGAACAGCATTCATTTTTAGGCGGTAAAGCAACGGCAGCCGAGGTAGGCACCGTTTGCGGTTTATACAAATTCAGTAAGCAGGCGCAGGCGGAATATATAGTTAAAGGGTTTGCAAAAGATTTTGGCGAGGATTTGAGAAAAAGATCAAATACAGCGCCGCTCTCCAGTTCGGGCGGATTGCATTACCTGCCTTATGATACAGGGGCTTTTAAAAGCCTTTGCACTGATTTACTGATCTCTAATAAAGTAGAGGTATATTTTGGTTCAATATTAAAAAATGTTCAAATTAACAGTAACTGCGTTGAATCCATCAGCATACAAACGGGTAATCAAACCCGGGCGATCATTGTAAAATCAATAATCGATTGTTCTGGAGAAAGTACTGTAAGCGGTGCTGCCGGGCTCCCTGTGATTACAAGCGAAAATTACCAGGCGGCGGCCCAGGTATTTACCTTGCAAAATATCGGGCAGGTAACCGAAGCTTCATTAGGAATGATTTTAAAAAGGGAATTACAATCTGCCATTGATGAAAAAAAACTGGAGGATTATTATGACAGGGTATATATCGTACAGGGCTCTCTCAAAAATGGCTGCGTAACTTTAAAAATAGGCATTCCTGTAGCCGTTACCCATGCGCCCGACAACTTACAGGCACTAAAAACATCAGCTCATTTATTTGTACATACATTAACCGGCTACCTTATTCAGCATGTGCCGGTTTTTAAGCATGCCAGCCTGATGGGTATCGCACCGGAAATAGGCATAAGGGTTAGTGCAAGATCATGTGGCAAATATATTTTAACCGAAGATGACGTATTAAACTGCAAAAAAAACGGTGCAGCAATTGCCAATGCTTCCTGGCCAATTGAAGAATGGGAGCAAAATAAACGGGTAAAAATGCGTTATTTCAGGTTAGATGATTTTTACCAGGTGCCCGCGGGTTGTTTGCAATCGGCCACAATTAAAAACCTGTATATGGGAGGACGCAATATTTCCGCTACGGATAGTGCGATTGCAAGTGCAAGGGTAATGGGTATTTGTTTGCAAACGGGGTATGCAGCCGGTCTTTTGGCGGCAGGCCATGTATTGAATATTTCTGAAAAGGAAATTATCAAAATCATTCAATCCGCACAATTGTAAGTATTATTGTACAATGGATCAGTTACCTGTTTATGAGCTATTAAAAGATGCAGCCCGCAGATGGCCCGAAAAGCCCGCTGTATATGATGATTACGGTATGCTCACCTTTGAAGACCTTTACTTAGAGGTAGTAGAATTGCGCAACCGCTTACTCGATCTGGGGGTAAAACAGGGCATGGGAGTAGGCGTTAAGGCCCGTAATGGCAGAAATTTTATCACCGGAATATTTGCTGTTATTGGCTGTGGCGCTGCGGTAATGCCATTATCGCATCAATTAAAAAAAACGGAGGTTGAAGACATCATAAACGAAGCAGGGTTACACGTTCTGCTGGATGATATGAGCGGGGGCAGGTCGCTCACGGTGATTGACTCGGTAATACCCATGAAGGCTGAATTCTTTTCCTTCAGTTTTACACATATCGCACCATCCAGCCTATTCGCCCCGCATGTGCAAATGCCGGCATTTATAAGATTTACTTCAGGCACTACCGGAAAATCGAAGGGGGTAATCATTTGTCACCAGTCGGTTATTGAAAGAATTGAAGCTGCAAATAAGGCGCTGGATTTAGGTACGGATGATACCGTTATCTGGGTGCTTCCGATGGCTTATCATTTTGTAGTATCCATTGTTTTATACATCCGTTTTGGCGCGGCGATTGCCATTGCAAAAAACTTCTTAGCCAAAAGTATCATAGAAATAACCAACAGGTACAAGGGGACTTTATTATACGCTTCCCCCATTTTGATCCGTTTGCTCGCGAATGATACCGGTGAAGAGCAAATGCCTACTTTAAAAAAAGTGATTTCTACCTCAGCAGCTATTTGCCTGGAAATTTGCAAAGCATTTAAATCCCGCTTCAATCACGATATAAGCCAGGCGTATGGGATCATTGAAATCGGTTTGCCGATCATTAACCTGGTAAAATCTGCCGAGCATCCCGATGCGGTGGGCTATCCCTTACCGGATTACACGGTTGACATATTAGACGATCAAAACAATCCTTTACCCAACGGAAGTATCGGTCACCTGGGCATTAAGGGGCCGGGTATGTTTGATGCTTACCTTATTCCACAAACGCTTCGGGATGCCGTATTAAAAAACGGGTATTTTTTAACGGCAGATTATGCCTGCAAGTCGGCCGATGGATTGATTAAAATAATGGGGCGCACAAAATCGGTGATCAATGTTTCGGGTATAAAGGTTTTTCCCGAAGAAGTGGAAGCCGTTTTAGAAACCATACCGGAAATAAAGCTGGCCCGTATCAGCAGCAGTCCTCACCCGCTCATGGGCCAGATCATCGAAGGTGAACTGGTTTTAAACGAAGGAGAAACCATTGATGTGGAGGATGTTTTGCTCTACTGCAGGAAAAGGCTTTCGGCCTTTAAAGCACCCCAGCGATTAAGGATAGTGGATGAATTAACGATGACCTGTACAGGTAAGATACAGCGGTTTTAACGGATCATTTTGTACTGTCCTTTATATTGTAGCCCATCGTTCCTTTCAATCTTTTAAAAAACCCCTGCCTGTTTTTTATTGAAACAAAATCTTTTTTAAAGGCTTTTTTGATATCTATAACAGGATCAATCATTGCAGGCTCCAGCATTTTCATGGTATCCATTACCATCGGCAGCATACCGATATCCCTGTTTAACTTTTTTCGGGTAAAACTGCGCAATGTTTTTGTCTGAAAAGGATCTGAAGCAAGGGCAATTTTTTTAAACCCCAATTCATTGGCCTTTATGACGGAATAATAGATATTTTCGGTGCTATGCTCCGCTTTTGTTTCATAAAAAACATGTTCGGCAGGAATACCAATGGCAATGGCATACTGCGCCATTATGATCCCCTCATAATAAGGGGTATAGACAGCCGAACCGGAGAACATAATATTTTTTGTGATCCCCCGGTCATACAGGTATTTTGCCCAATATATCCTGCCCCTCATTGTCCTGCTCCATTGATCATTTTCCAAAGGCGCTCCCGGCACAACAATTATATCGTATTGTACAGTTTCAGCTGCTGCCAATAATCGTTTTGTTGTTTTGGCGGAATAAGTGCAGGAATTAAAAAGCAGTAAAAGAAAACAGCTGTTCAAAACTATGAGCCACCATTTGATGGTGCGGGAATTTAAATAAGACTTAGATGGCATCAAAATTAGTTTTAAAAATCACCCTTTCCATATATAAGCGGCATCAAAAAAGCATGTATGCGGAGCCGGTAGCAGGAAATACAAACCGCTTTCATTTATTTTCTTTCACCAGCCTGCTGCGTTTTTGCGCGGGCGTTGGTGGCTGCACCCACGAATTATCGTATGGTTTAAAACAAGTATCTTTTAGCAGGGTCTCAAGTAGAATTTTATTGTCGAGATAGGCTGCCAGCGAATGGAATGCGGCTTTATTTTCCTTTTTAAGAATCAGTAAAGTAGCGTTGGTGCCGGCTTTTACCGCAATGGGTACGCCTCCGCCCAACTCCGCCCAATGACCGCCCAGCAACAAATTTTTAACCGGGGTTTTATAGTGCGCAATTTTATTCTGCATATTCTCCCTGCCCGGTTTCGCCCCCATCATAGTCCCATTTTTATTACCCGTGTACCGGTGGTGGGTTACCGGTGTGGCTACCTCATAAAAAAGAATATGCGACCTCAGCCCCGGGGCACATTTCGCCTCTACCCTTCCAATAATCTGGTCAGCGATCTCATGCTTTAATTTTTTATATTCCTCCCCCCTGGTATAATTCCCCTGCTCATCCATTTTTGTAAACCAGTTATCACTAAAATCCATATAAGCGGGCATAAAAAGCGTTAAGGTTCCCTGCCCTTCGGGCGCCATGGATTTATCCCTTAAGGAAGGAGCTAGGATACTGATCTCGCTCTTTAACGGGTCGCCACCGGAGTGATCTTCAAAACTTCCTTTTTCACAGGCAATATGAACCAGTTCTTCGTTAAAGCCCAGCGCCTCCGGGGTACAATCCAGCGCAATGGAAATGGTTACCGAAGAACTGTACATCTCCGCTTTTTTTAATTTATTCTTCAGTTTTGCGGGAATGGCATTTTCCGGCAACATTTTCTCATACAGGGTTTCCACATCATTTGCTGCCACCACATATTTGCAATTGATCGCATAGTCGTTGCCGCGATGCTCAAATGCCACACCGGTAACCGTGTTATTTTCAAGCAGTATTTGTGTAACCCTGCATTTACAATGAATGGGATTATTATAAAACTTAATAACATACTGCAACCATTCGGGTATCACCTGGCCGCCGCCTTTTGGCGGACTTTGAAAATCTCCATAGTATGCCCAGCCAATAGGTATCAAACAGGAAAGCAATTCCGTTTCCGAAGCGAATATCCTGTGGATCCCTTCATTTTTAAAGTATTTATTAAGGCCTTTTTTGAGGCCCTGCTCACCGCTGTAGGTTATAAAAGGAATAAAGGGGATCACAAATTCCAGCAGTCTTTTTTTATTCTTCATCCGTTCAAAAAAAGACATGGTTTCTTCTGATCTAAAAATGCGGCTGTAATTTTTAAATGATTTGCCGAGCTTTTTGGCAGCTTTAAAAAACTGCTCAATACCTTTTTGATCAGTTGGAAATTCGGCGATCAGCTGGTCCCGCCATTCATCTGGATTATTGGTCAGCAAATAATCAAAATCATCACCTTTATACCTTCGTATGCGTTTTTGGGGAATGGCATTGGGATGGTCCGATCCCAACACATCAAATAACCTGCTTACCAGTCCATCGGGGTTGCATTGATTTAGCCAATGTATGGCGGTGTCAAAAATAAAATCCTTTCTCCGGAACCCAGCCAGGTACCCGCCTACATGCGGTTCTTTTTCTAACACACAAACAGAAAAGCCCGCCTTACTTAAAAGTGCGGCAGCCGTTAATCCCCCCACACCGGCGCCAATAACGGCTATATCATAGTAAGGTTTTAATTCAAGTTTTTCCATAAAGTGTATTCATCATAATAACCGGTAGAAGAAATTTTGATCTAATGAAAGTGCGCATTTAATTCGCGGGTACTCAACGCTGCTAAGGTAGCTAATTATTTTGCCCACAAACCCCGGTAGGGAAATTACGGGTGCTTCACAAATTGTTGCTCCTTTTTATTACCGTGGCAGGTGGACACCGGCCATGGCTGCGCCCGCAGAATGTTATAGAAAATGTTTTGAGTAAATATTATGCCAGTCAATTCTCCGGCAAAAGAAAAACTCCGTTCATCTTAAAGTAAGTTACCGGGCCATTTGCAAGAACAGCGCTTACTTTAATTCTTCCATCATCAACCTGGGAGTATTTCAATTCCGCGTGAATGGTATTCGTTTCCCGTGGATCGATTACCGTTAGAAATTTTAACTGCCCGGCGTTTATAAGTCTTGTTGCTTTGGAAAGCGCTGACTCCAATATTTCTTTTACCACCTGCATCATACATACGCCGGGCACCACCGGCCAGCCCGGAAAATGACCATCAAATATTTTATGGTTCGGGTTTATTTCCAGTACGGCATTGATCCTTCCTTCGGCCCGTTCCAAACTTGTAATATAAAAAAAATCACCTGATAACATTATCTTGCTATCCGTTTTAGACCGATGGTGAAATTGAAATTTTTATGGGTAATGCCAATGGTATCCGGTATCCCTTTGATATAGTTTTTCATAATAGCTTCCATGATGATTTTTCGTTTGGATGATCTTTCCATTCGAACCAGTTGATCGCCGGGTAAACTGGTGATGTAATGATAGTACCCGTTTGGCGGGTGAAAGGTATAATACAAAAGGCTGTCATTTTTACGGATCAACGCATCAGCACTGTCGGTGCGGTACATCATGATCAGTTCAAAATCCTGCCGAAGTGTTTTTATCAGCGCCTTTTTATTAATTTGGTCTACGATAGAAAAAACTTTAAATCCACCACCGGGCAAAAACTGAAAATCAAAAAATTTAAATCCTATTTCATTCGAAAACACCATTCGGGTACTCCTGTCCGGCATTCTTTTTATTATCAGCAACCCGCTCAAATGATTGCCTACAACATCTATACTGGCTTTATACAGCGCTACCGGGAAAACGGGCTTAAATTGCTGCAAATTGCGGGCATCACCCGGGGTTACCTGCAGGTGTTTGTAGGCCGATGAACAACCCAGTAACACAACCACACAACTACTTAATAATAAATAACGCATCTGGCAGATTTGAATTGAGTTCCTTATTGGAAAAACGAATGATGGTATTATCACCGGAAAATTCCTGCATCTCAATATTGATTACGGAATAATCCTTTTTGTCAACCACCACATTAATATTTTTAAACAGGTCTTTTAACCCCTTTACAACGGGTACCAGTTCAACTAAGTAGCCAGCTTTGTTTTCAAACACCCGTGATTTAAAATCGGGATTGCTTAGCGTGGTGCCCTGCATGCAATCGATCATTATTTTATTGACCTGCTGAAATAACTTATTTGACCTTGCAGATACTTTATTTTCTTTTTGCCCGTCTTTTACAAATACCTTATCCTTATTAATGATCATCAGGTATTGAAAAGGCTGGTTATATTCCATGCGCACCTGGCTATTTTTTTTAAACCAGAACTTCCCCTTCGAAACAATTTTTTCTGTCAGCATACTGAGATCCTTCTCCTGTACAAAATTACTTTTGATGGTCAATGTTTTTTGTGTGGCGGCTGAAAAATCAGTTTTAAATTTTGAGAGATCCGTCAACAGGGTATACCCTGTATACTGCGCCTGTAAAACATTTGCGGCAAAAAGGATGATTACTATGAACAATACTTTACGCATAAGGTTCCAAATGTAGCATTTTATCCAATCGAACGATTTCATAACCGCTTTCTTTTACCCATTGTATAAATGCGGGCAACACCTTAATTGTCGTTTTATTAGTGTCGTGAAACAAAAAGATAGCCCCCGGTTTTAAGGTTTTGCTGATCCTGTCAAACAATGTTTTCTCATCTTTAATTACCGTATCCATTGACCTTACGCTCCAGCCTATCGGAGTGTATGCTCCCTTCCTGATGGCCTTTTTTAAATTGGGATTGGTTACTCCATACGGGGGCCGGAACAATTTTGGTTGCAAACCGGTTACGCTTTTCATCTCCCGGTCCATCTTTGCCAGGTCTTCCAGCATTTTTTTTGAAGAAAAAAGATCAAACCAAAAATGATGCGAATAACTATGGTTGCCGATCAAATGCCCTTCACTATGAAGCCGTTGAAATAATTGTTTATTTTCCCCGATTCGGCTGCCAATGCAAAAGAAAGCCGTTTTTACCCCATGCTCCTGCAGCACCTGCAGGATCTCCGGGGTATATTGATTACACGGGCCATCATCAAAACTAATGGCAATTTCCTTTTTAGCGGTTACAGCCGAGCAAATAACAGGCAGAAAAAAATTGGAATGAACAAAATAACAACCCCAAAAAACAATGCCGGAATACAATAGTAACAGCAGCGGATAAACGAAAAAAGGAATTCCCGCATACCAGTCTAAACCGATAGCAATTGCCAACAGAATAATGAAGAAGATATTCGTATTCCTGAAATTTAGCATGCTGAGATCAATAATAAGGAATGGTGTATGTTTTGCGCCTGATGATAGATCAATATCTTTTTAATTTCATTTCCTTTATTACCGCTGTATCCCAATATTGCGGGAACGGTACCCGATTTTAGAATATTAGCCGCCAACCATAAAGCAAAAGAAACGGAAGTTGGATATTCGCCGCACAATTGCTTGTAGTTTACTGAATCGATATGCTTAAAAACCGATTGCTCTAAACTGTCATATACCCTGTCGTCTTTAACATTTCCGTTTCTGCCTGTAATTACCAAATCGATTTCGGCAGGTAAAATGGATTGAATGGATAAAAAAGATAAAATATGGTTTTCCGTTTCTTTTATATCCGCAGGTTTATAAAAACTGGTCAACCCATCCAACTGTGCATAATCATTCAAGGAAGATTGACTGGCCAATAAAAAAAAGGCTGCCCCTTCGCCTGCAATGGTTCCTTTTGATGACCTGGTAAACAGGTCGAAATTAGCAACCGGCTCCCGTTTATATAAACCGAAACGGGTTAAAATAGCATGACTGATACCTGTTATTTCATCTAATCCGCCCACCAATACATTATCCGTTTCACCTTCTTTCAGTAAAAGCATCGCATCCAGCATGGCGCTTTCAAAGGAAAAACCGCGGTGTACAAATACATTGTTATACCCGTTACAATGCAGTAGCAGCGCTATTTGCGCGCCAACGGTATTGTGCGTAGACTGGATGAAAGCCGTGGGGGCCAGCAATTCCTCGTGCTGCTCCACTATTTTGGTCAGGAAAATGCCGGTATCTTCAAGACACCCATAAGCGGTTCCCGTTACAATGGCCCCTGGTATTTCCACCCCGGCTTCCTGTAAACATTCCATGGCTGCGGCAACCCCCATTTTAATGATGCGGCTCATTCTCCTGATCTGCTTAACATCAATGAACGATTTATAGTCGGGTTCTACAGCATTCAACCGGTTACCAAAATGCTCCACCGGTTGGGTAAGAAAAGCGGGATGGCCAAAGGTTTTTTGGGGAGAGATATTTCCTGTTGCCCGTATATACAGCTTCATCTTATATTTTTGAAAAGATCAGGGATGAACAATTGCCGCCAAAACCAAATGAATTGGAGAGTACATGTTTTACGCCGGAATTTTTAATAAGCCCTTTTTCGGGGATGAAGGGCAATTCTTTCATAGGGGTTTGCAATCGCAGGTTGGGGTAGATGATCTGCTCCCGGATAGCCAGTGCCGAAAATACAGCTTCCAATCCACCACTGGCGCCCAATGTGTGCCCGGTAAATGATTTGGTGGAACTCATTTTGGGGTATTGGGGACCGAATAATCGCCTAATCGCTGTTCCCTCGGCAATATCATTATTTTGCGTACCGGTACCATGCAGGTTGATATAATCAATATCATCAGCAGCCAGCCTGCTGCGCTCCAAAGCCCCCTTCATTGCAAGAAAAGAGCCGGTACCATCCGGTGAGGAAGCCGTTTGATGATAAGCATCATTGGCATTACAATAACCACTTAGTTTGCAGGCGGGCGCGCTCTTTAGCATTGCAGCAACGCTTTCTGATACCAACACTACATAACCCGCACCTTCCCCCAGGTTCAATCCTTTCCGGTTTTCATCAAAGGGCCTGCAGAATTCCTGGTCTAATATCATCAGCGTGTTAAACCCGTTGAGCGTAAATTTTGTCAGCGCATCCGTTCCGCCCGCTATCACTACATCCAATATATTATTCCTGATCAATCTTGCTGCGTAAAAAATTGAATTGGCGGATGAGGAACAGGCCGTGCTGATGGTAGAAACATAATTACGAATGCCGAGACTATCGGCAACCAGCTCGGTTATATACCCGCATTCATGATGTACAATATCTCTCAGTCTTCCATTTTTGTTATCGGCAAGAAAGCCGGCGAAAAACTGTTCGGTCCTGTCCATGCCCCCTACTGTATTGGCCGAAATAAAACCGGTACGAAAGGCAGTGAGATCAGGAATGCCCGCATTTTCAAGGGCTTCCTTAGCCGCCATCATACTTAGCATGGCTGTGCGGCTTATAACTGCGGATAGGCCTAAGCGTTGGGCAAGTGTTTCATTATCTAATTTAACTTCAGCTACAGGCAGGGTCTTACTATGAAGCGATTCAAGGTATACCATCTCTCCCATCCCGGGTTGCTCATTCTCAAGCGCAACAAGGCATTCGGCCGAATTATTTCCAATGGCCGAAATGGCGCCCACACCCGCAATAAAAACAGGAGCATTCATCGTTAACTGATTTGTGGCTGGTGTTCCATGATGTATTCCGCCATGGTTCTTACGGAGCGGAATACTTTAGGCCCATCTTCGGCATTCGACAGTTTTATCTTGTATTGCTTTTGCAATAACACGATCAGTTCCAGCGCATCGATTGAATCCAGGCCCAATCCTTCCACAAACAGCGGCTGGTCGTCACCGATATCTTCGGGTTTTAAATCCTGCAAATTCAACTGGGCAATGATCTGCACTTTAAGATCCTGTATTAATTTATCCATTTTCTAAATGATATATTTTATTTAAATTTTCCTGTGTAAACAACATTATACCCTGTTGAGTGAACTCCGGTTCATGATCGCCCGGACCCCTGGCTTTTTCCACCAAAAACAGCACTGCCCTGTATTCTTCCCCTATCAGTTCAACCCATCCGCAAATACAAGCCTGCAAGATATTGCTATTGATCAGGTTGCGCACATATTTCTCCATAAAATCAGCATCGAATGCTTCAAATATAAAAAAAGCATTCTCCCCTTTGAACTTATGTTTAATGCAAATTTCGCCGATCACTATATTGGGGAGCGTATACACAAATAAAGCCGGGCTTGCGAATTCTTTTGTTGATTCAAAATACTTCAGGTCGGCATCTAAGCTTGAACTGGCATTGGCCAGTATAATACCCATTTCTTCTGGCTGATACCGTAATTCATCAAAACTATCTTTCAGCAATACTTCTGAAGCGAGCCATCCGAGCTTACACAGGTGATCCATTTTGTAAAACTTGGGATACTTTATCCCAAAATGATGGTAGGCAGCCATTAAAAAGCCAGGCATGTCCGCATCCGGGTTATCGTAGGCTGGCAGCTGATTTTTAAAAACCCGGTGCTGGCTGATCCCTGAACTGGCGGTAATATAAATTTCTCCCGGCAAAGCTTAACTATTTGTTTTTTCGGCCAACGAATCTCTTAGTTCAATAATATGGGCCAGTTTGTGCAGCGCTGTCGCATGATCTTTTACATAGGGATTGGAAGTATCCCAAACATAACCTGCCAGTACGGAACATATCATACTTTTTATCGTTGGTACCTGGTTATCGGCAAAGAAAATAGTATCCAGCGTGCCTTCATACCAGGCCATCACATAGGAACGGAAAGTATTTACGCCCTGCATCATCGGCACGGTGTATTCATTATGCCAGTCAATAGATTCTCCATTTAGTTTTCTTATTACCAGTTTAGCGGCCAACTGGCTCGATACGGTGGCCAGTGTAACACCTGAAGAAAAAACCGGGTCAAGAAATTCTGTCACATTCCCTGTTAGTACAAAACCATCGCCATAAAACTTTTCAGTAGTGCTTGACCAGGATTCCAATACTTTTGGATCAAAAACAAATTCCACGTCTTTAAAGCGTTCGCTTAAATATGGTTCGGATGCTACCAGGGCACGCAACTGTTCTTCATCACTGCCTCCGTTGCGTTTAAAAAATGATGGCTCACCCACAAAGCCTAAGGAAGTGACCCCGTTTGAAAAGGGAATCACCCATACCCAGATACCATAAGCATGTACTATAATGGTAATGCGGTTGGGTTCATCATCCAATGAACGTTTATTATCAACCGTATGGGTAAATAATGCTTTGCGCGGAACGAGGTTAGATGGCCTGTCGAGGTTAAACAGTTTTGGTATCACCCTGCCATAACCGCTGCCATCTACGATAAACCGTGCTTCCACCTGGCTTTTGTTGCCATCTTTATCTTCTATGGTTGTCTGCGAATCAGCGCCGTTAAATGCTATACCGGTGACCGTAGTTTCGTAAGAAACAGGCACGCCCATTTTTTCTACCGTATCGGCCAGGGTTTTATCAAACTCACCTCTTGGCACCTGCCAGGTCCAGTTCCAGCCCGGTGTAAACTGGTCGGCAAAAAGGTAATCGCAGATTTTGCCGTTTTTTACAAACTTGGCCCCAAATTTTTCCTGGAAACCTTTTTCTTTTACGGCATCTAAAAAACCAGCTTCTTCCAGCGCCTCCATACATCGGGGCAATAAACTTTCACCGATTACAAACCGGGGAAATTTTAGTTTCTCCACTATTTTTACTTTAAACCCGGCTTTGTTGATGATGGAAGCCGCTACAGTTCCGGCAGGTCCTGCGCCAATTACCAATACATCTACTTTTTCTGTGTTCATGTGTTATAGTTTTGCCTCAAAACGCCCTTCACCAAAGTTGAGTGAGCATAATCCTGTTAATGCAAAGCGTTTTTTGAAATGGTGATTTATAACTCAATGTCGTTTAAGGTTGAATTACCCTGAAAGTGGATAATATAGCCGCGGATAACAACCCCGTCAGGGTTGAACAAATGAAAACAGACGGCGAAATAAATTCAACCCCAAAGGGTTGCTATCTGGTTTCTTTATTCTTCCGCCGGTGAAACCGGCGGCTATTCAAATTAAAGCCCTTCAGGCTTAACAAAACGACATTGATTTATAACTCTTAAATTTCAGGCGTTTGTTTAAATGTAATCATAAAAATTATTTTTTCTTTTTACACTTCAGCAAACTTTGGCTCAGTCCGATATTATCCACCTGCTCTGCAATAACAAAACCGGCCCTTTTGATACAGGCTAAAAAAGTTTCAGCGCTGTACATCTGGCTGTTGCCATTAGCCAGCGCGGTAAAATACAGCGAAGTCTGCTGTAAACAAAAAGCTGCGATCTCAAAACGTTGCTTATCCCAGAATGGCTCTAAAATAATGACCACCCCGTCATCATCCAATGCATCATAACATCTTTTTAAAATTGAAACAATCTCCTCCTCAGAAAAACAATCCAAAAACTGGCTCATCCAAATGGCATCAAATCCTGTTGGAAATTTAACCGCTTCATCTAATATATTTACCGGTAAAAAAGAAATTCTTTGGGTTAGTCCGAGTTCTTCAATTTTTGATTTTGCCACATTTAACTGCCCCGGCAGATCCATGATTGTTATTTCAATATCAGTTGAATATTTTGCAGATGCAATGGCCCATTTACCTGTGTTACCGCCGATATCCAGCAATTTTTTCACGCCATTTTTATACACTTGTGGTAATACCAAAGGAAAGGCGTCATCAGAAAAAAAATGATCAAAAGCAAACCAGCTTTTCTGCACATGTTCGGGTAACTGCGACAAGCCCTCATAAATCGTTTTCCATTCGCCAAATTCTTTCAGGCCTTCGGGTTTACCATTTTCAATACTTTTATCCAACGCAAAAAGTCCCTTGTAACATACATCATGCACAAAGTCCATATTGGTTTTGGTGAGCGGGTCATGCAAAATAAAATAACCGGTTTTTGATAAGGTATACTTATGATCGTTTACCAATACCAATCCCATGCTTAAGCCGGATTCCAATAATACCCTTACCCCATAGAGAGGCAATTTTACTTTTCCGGTTATTTCTGCCAGTAATAAACCGGTATGACCGTTATCTTCAATAACCGACAAAATACCGGAGTTCCTGAGTACCCTTGCCGCCTGGAAGATTACCGGCCCGAATGAGATCCATTGAGCAACCTCCTTTGCCTCAAATGCCGTCTTAGTATCCTTTCTAAAAAAATTCATGAAAATTGAAATGGTTTATTATTTTTTTTAAATTATGCTCTGTTAAAGATGACGGCCGCATTACAGCCACCAAAACCGGAACCTGTTTTCAAACAGTTTTTTAAGGAAGCCGTTTGTAAAGACCTGGAAACATTTAAAACTTTTGTAACACCCTGCTGACTAAAACCCATACTGGGTAAAATAAGGTTATGTTGTAATGAATGAATGGCTACCACCGATTCAATAATACCGGCTGCCCCCAGTGTATGTCCGTAGTAACCTTTTAAACTATTAACCGGCACTTCCTGCAAGCCTGCCAGCGAAATAGCCAGGGCTTCCATCTCATCATTATAAACAGTGGCGGTGCCATGGGCTGAAATAAGGCCGATATCATTTTTACTAATAGCCGCGTCCTGCATGGCTTTCATTATAGCCTGGCAGAGTTCTTCACCAGTACGGGATGGGCCCGAAATATGATTCGCATCATTGCTTACCGCGCCACCGGTAACAGTTATTCCCTGCGAAAAATCTTTGTTGGAAGAAAGTATAACTGTACCGGCGCCTTCGCCCAGGTTGATCCCGTCTCTCGCTGCATCAAAAGGCTTGCAGGGTGAGGAACTGATAGCCTGGAATGACTGAAAACCCGAAAGCACAAATTTTGAAACCAGGTCTGCACCCACCACAACAGCATGATCATACTGGCCGGATTGTATTAGCCGCCTGCCAGTTATAATGGCCAGCAAACCTGAAATACAGGCATTGGAAACCACTACGGGTGTATTGGTACAATGAAAATATGCAGCTACCAAATTAGCTGAAGTATGCAGGGCTACCCTGTTTTTTAATTGGGGAGTAATAGTGGCATTTTCAACTAAGCTGATATTTCCCTTGGTAGAGGAAATGATCAATATGGTTTTTTTATCCCTGATGTCGATTTTGCTATTTTCCAATGCACTGCTGACGGAGGCAATCAGCAGTTGTTCAAATTTTGTATAGGAGGAATTCTTTTCCGCCAACCGTTCGTGGGTATCACTCAACAGGGATGCATAAAAAGGAATGTCCGAAAGAGCCGGTGCATGCTGTTGTTGTATGCCGGTCAGTCCTTTTGTAAGACCCGTGAAATTTTCAGCAGAACTAACACCCAGCGGTGAGATAATATTATCAGCAACAATAAAAACGTCTTTCATTTTTTTAAATTAAATCAACGCCTGTTGTTGTTTCCACTGTTCAAAAAACGGGGGATTGTTCAATTGAAGAACGGATCCGGCTTTATCTAAAAAAACCTGTACCGAAGAACCGACCGCAACCAGTTCTCCTGTTTCGGCATTGAATAACCGGTAATTAAATTTTATTTTGGCAGCTTCGCAGGGAACATAAAGCGTTTCTACGATTACGCTATCCCCAAAACGCAATGATTTTTTATAATCACATTGAATACTTACGATCGGCGTTACAAAACCCTGCCTGTACACTTCAAGATACCCCAAACCATGATCCTTGCCAAATGCTTCCCGGCCATCTTCAAAATAGCGTACATAATGCCCATGCCAGACTATACCCAATGGATCAGCCTCATTAAACCGTACTAATACGGTTATCCGGTTACTCAATTCTTTTTGCATAAGATTTTATGCCTGATATTATGATATTTAATTGAATGCAGGCATCCAAAATCAGGAATCAGACATCCGGATTTAACTTCCGTATTTAGCCTTCCACTCTTTGTATTTTTTCTTATCGATGTCTTCTATCACATCCTTAATGGAGCCTGCCCAATAGTTGCGAAATCCAAAACCCATGGCTTTGCCTTCCAAACGCTCCGTCATCAATACCTTCTTAGCACCCATATCTATCAACGTAACCCAAATGCCTGCCCCTTTTTTTGCCTTGCTCATACCATCCACTACAAATAAGAGCCCCACTCCTTTCTTACCACCGAAATCGAAACCCTTTACCAATTTACTGATATCCTCTTCTTTTAAACGGTCGTAGTCTGTTGAACTGGTTGATTTAATGGCTTCCGCATTTATTTTCGCATTCCTTTTTGCCACCGGGGCCAGGTCGTGGTCGATATTGCTTTTGTGAAAAGCTCCTGCAAGGTCATACTTTTTGGGCTCGTTCACAATTAAATCATTAATTGCGGGAAAAGACCGGTCACGTATATCCGACGCAGTTTCCGTAGCATCGATCAGGCGCGCCAGCGTAAAATCTACCCCCAGGTAAAAAACACCGGTTTCAGAAGAATTAAAAACATCTTTTAAACTTTGTGCTGCAAGCTGTTGCGTTGTACTGAAAAAAAATAAAAACGCAATAAGCAGGTTCAATTTGTTCATTCGTTTCATAATAGAATTTATTTTGTTTGAGTAATAAAAATTTTCATTTCACATGTTGCCAGCAATACCCCGTTACAGCTAACCTTTCCGTTAATCAGCATTACATCAAAGATTTGATTTTCTATGGTAATTTCGGTTTCCAGTTCATCATTCACCCATGGCAGGCGATGTATGACCAGGTCCTTCACCGCCCCGATATACCCAAGTTGCACCGGCTTGTTTTGGAGCCCTGCTAGGTACCCTGCCCTTGCAGCGGCGGTCTGTGCTATATTTTCCACCAGGCCAGGCTCGCAAAACTTTTTGTTTTCAACAAAAATATTATCTTCTTTTATTAAAAAAACGGTTCGGGTAATTTTTTCATCATACCAGGTTAACTGATCAATCATTACAAAGGGTGGCCTTTGAGGTATCAGGGATTCAATGCTATTTACCGGATCAATCATTCATTCTGGCATTTCAAATTTTCAACGGGGTTGTTAACTTTCTTAAAAGCCGGCATCCTTCACAAGTTCCAAAAATCATAATAATTAAACCATTGTTCGGGGTATTGTTTTACTTTGATATCCATTTCCCTGGCAAAATCATTCAACATTTGCTGCATCACCTTTTCTTTAGGCAAGTCGCCATAGTCTTTTATCTCACTTGCAAAAAAATGATAATGCAATTTACTTTCCTTTACCGCAAAAACAAATGAAACGGGTACTTTAAATTTTGCGGCCAATAAAAAAGGCCCCATCGGGAACCTGGCTTTGCCACCGCACAATTCACCCGTGAGTGTTTTGTTGCCTTCTATAAACCGGTCGGCATGCATACAAACCAATTCATTATTCTTAAAAGCCTCATTGATCGCGTAAATATGTGAAAGATCGTTTTTAATTACTATCACGCTCACGGCAGGTTTACCGGTTACGGAATCAAGGTATTCTTTTATTTGCTGGTACTCGCCGTCAAAAATTACAATATTAATCCTTGTGTCAATTCGTTTTAATAAATGCCCGGCAATATCCCAGTTACCGATATGCGCACTTAGCAATATCCCGCCCCTCTGCAAACCCGCTATTTCCCGGAGCTTATCTTCGCCGTCAAAATTGAAAGTGAAATTATTTTTTATGCCCGACATTACCACCACTTTATCAATGATACTCTGTCCTAACTGGAAATAGTTTTTGTAGAGACAGCCAATTGATTTTAAAATATCGTATCCAATGCGGTAATGATAAAAGGTGTATAAATGCCGGGAAGTTTTATAAGAAAATAAAAAAAAATACAGTACTACAAACCGCAAAATAAAATAAGCAGGCAATACCCCGAAATTTCTTAATATCCATACAAAAATGCGGTATCCCGATTTGTTGCCCCTGGATTTACCCTGCCATGATGACATTAAACAAGTTCTTTTGAATTAACTCTTGATATCACATAATCACAAAAATCCTGGTAGGTAATGATCCCTGTAAAATCTTCCGGTTTTACTTTAAATTTAAAGTTACTTTCGATGACCACCACCAGGTCGATGTAATCGAGACTATCTAATCCCAGCGTTAGTTTTAAGTTTGCATCAGGCGTTATTTTATCCTCATCCACTTCAAATTCCTCCATCATGAATTGCCGGATTTTCTCAATAATTTGATCGTTGTTCATAAGCGATTATTTAGTCGGGTTTTTTAATAATAAGCGAAGAGTTAGTTCCTCCAAAACCAAAGGAGTTGGACAAAAATACAATTATATCTTTTTCAACAGTTGTTTTTACGATATTCAATTTGGCGGATTCTTCGTCGGGATTTTCAAAATTTATATTGGGTGCCACAAAGCCGTTTTTCATCATCAGCATCGAGTAAATCACCTCGCTTGCACCGGCCATCCAGCACTCGTGACCCGTCATTGATTTGGTGGAACTTACCAACGGTGAACCGGTGCCAAAAACTTCGTGGATCGCTCTTGCTTCGCTTAAATCACCGGCCGGCGTTGAAGTAGCATGTGCATTAATATAATCTATTGCCGATGCCTGCATGCCTGCATCTGCTAAAGCCATTTTCAGCGATCGTACCGGGCCATCAACTGTGGGATTAGAAATATGTCCGCCATTGGATGAAAACCCATACCCAACTACTTCCCCTAAAATGGTTGCACCCCTTTTTAATGCGGATTCAAGGCTTTCAAGGATAACAGTTGCTCCTCCTCCGCTCGGAACAAGCCCGTCGCGATCCCTGTCAAAAGGCCTCGAAGCTTTCTCCGGTTCTGCTTCCAAAATGGAAAAAGCGGAAAGTGCGTCAAACGACCCCATTGAGTATTTGTTAACCTCCTGTGCACCCCCGCACATAATACAATCCTGCAACCCCGATTTTATTAAATGGTATCCAAGCCCGATTGAATGCGAACCGCTTGCACAGGCAGCGCTGATGGTGAGGTTTATTCCGCGTAATTTAAAAATGGTGGCCAGGTTCATGGTCACGGTAGAATTCATTGTCTGGAAAACAGAGCCAGATCCAACCAGCATGGTATCTTTTTTATCCCGGATAATATCATTCGTTTCTACAACCGATTTTGCGGAACTGTCATTACCGTACAATATACCTATTTCATGTTCATTGATATAATCCGGGCCAATACCAGCATTTTTTAAAGCCTCCATCGCCGAAACATAGGCGTATTCTCCCTGTTCGGGAAGCATGATACGGGCCCTCCTGTCTAGTAATCCTTTTAAGTCGGGCTTTTCCAGGAAGCCGGTTAAACCAGACCGGTAACCATATTCCTTTCGCTCCGGGTCAAGTATAATTCCTGACCTGCCATTAAACAGGGAATCGGTCACCTCCGCAAGATTTTTACCAATGCAGGAATATATTCCCATGCCAGTGATCACCACTCTGTTCATATTTCAGCTTATGCCCGGGTTAATTGCTAAATGAATAAAAATTAAAAATATAAACCAATTAAAAATGCCGGTTATAAAAACGTATCAATTGTTATAAATAAAGTATGTATTGCTTTATACCTCATTTTTTATCCGGTAATACACAATACAACGAATAAAGCGAAACAATTATTTGTCTTCGCTTGTGTATTCCGGGAATAAAAGTATCTGGCATCATGAATATAATCCTCCATTCACATTAATAACTTCGGCAGTAATGTAACCTGCTTCCGGCGAAACTAAAAACCCCACTGCATGGGCTACTTCTTCGGGTAACCCAAATCGTTTTACGGGGATCATCGCCTTCAATTCATTTTCATCCAAACCTTCAGTCATATCCGTTTTAATAAAACCCGGGGCTACCGCATTCACAGTTACCCCCCTTTTGGCGACTTCCTGCGCCAATGCCTTGGTAGCGCCAATAACACCAGCTTTGGCCGCCGAATAATTGGTTTGCCCTGGTAAACCCTTTAAACCTGACAGCGATACAACATTCACAATCCTTCCATATCTTTTTAGCAACATCCCGTTTAAAACAAGCCTTGTTACATAAAAAAAACCATCTAAGCTGGTCCTTATAACCGATTCCCACTGTTCGTCTTTCATCCACATCATCAGCCCATCGTCTTTTATGCCTGCATTGTTTACCAGCACTTCAATGTACTTGTCCGTATTTTTTTCGATCCAGTTGCCTAACATAGCTTGCACCTGTTCTTTGCTGCCCACATCAAATTGCAGCGTTTCGCCATCCCCTCCTTTTTCTTTTATGGCTCCCAGTGTAGTATTGGCCTCGGTTTCATTAGTTTTATAATTTACAATCACATAGTAACCCATTGCGGCAATTTTATAACAGACAGACCTGCCGATCCCCCTTGATCCTCCTGTAACTAATGCACATTTCATTTTGTAACTCCCTGTATGATTTAAAGATTTTTTGTATTACAATCCATTCACAAGACTGCTGCCGTTTGATGCAGCTATTACACCCGACCTGACAGAAATTACCGGATCAGATTGTTCGAAATAAGTTTTCACCCTTTCCAGGTCCTTGTATTTGGGCAAGTCTTCAATGAATTTAGGAAATATTTTCCGGATAGCATTGTATACCTGTTTGGTATTGGGTGATAACCGGGCAACACAATCCAGGTAATCTATGGCCTGTAAAACCGTCATCATTTGTATAGCAAGCACTTCAAATGAATTATCAATTACCTTTTTGGTCATTAAGGCCGCGTTACAGCCCATGCTAACAATATCCTGGTTGTCGTTATTATTGGGAATGCTGTGCACGTACATTGGAAACGAAAGCGTTTGATTTTCGGCTACGGTAGAGGTTGCGGTAAATTGCATCCCCTGCATTCCAAAATTGAACCCCAGCACGCCCAGGTTTACAAAGGGCGGAAATTTATGATTGAGCTTTTCATTTAAAAGATAATTGAGCTGCCTTTCCGAGAGCATGGACAATTTAGTGACGGCAATCTTTAATTTATCCATTTCCAAAGAAACATAGTCGCCATGAAAATTGCCGCCGTGAAAAATATTTTTATTCTGGTGGTCGATCACGGGGTTATCATTCACCGAATTTAATTCATCCACCACTACTTTTTCAGCCTGCGCGATGGTGTCGTAAATGGGACCAAGCACCTGTGTAACACAGCGCAGTGAATAATATTCCTGCACTTTATCCTGGAAAACCTCCTGGTCAAGATTGTCGGGGTTATATAAATGTTCCGAACGGTCGCGGATCATTTTACTACCGGTTAAAATCTCCCGGAGCATTTCCGCGATCTTATTCTGGCCTTTATGCTTTTTTACCACATTCAGTTCGTAGGAATAATGATCATCAAACGCCTCCACTATTTCGTTGATCATCGCCGACAACATCACCGACCATTCCAGTAATTTGCGGGCCTGGATAATATTCACCATTCCAATCCCGGTCATGGCAGAAGTGCCGTTTAAGATAGCCAGTCCTTCGCGGATATGAATGGTAAGTGGTTTTATGCCTAACCGGTTATAAATTTCCATAGAAGGATAAGTTTCACCTTCAAATATCACTTCCCCTTCACCAATTAACACCAATGCAAGGTGGGCCAGTTGAATGAGGTCGCCGCTGGCGCCAACGCCGCCATGTTCATAAATGCAGGGAGAAACATTTTTATTAATCAGTTCCGTCAATAGTTCAGCCACATCTGTATGTACACCGGAATAGGCCTGCATCAAACTGTTTAAGCGGGCGATCATTACCGCTTTTACCAATACAGGTGACAAGAGGTTTCCACCACCGGAACTATGGCTCCTGATCAGGTTATACTGAAGTTGCAAAAGATTTTCTTCACTTACTTTGTATTGGGCCATCGGACCAAAACCCGTATTGATGCCATAAATCAGTTTATTAGCCGAAAACTTTTTTAAAAACCTGTAATTTACAGCTACTTTTTCAACAGCGGCAATATCCAAAGCAACCCCCTTCTCTTTAAATAAAATTTCAGAAAAATCATCTAAGGTAAGGGCGCTATCTCCAACATGTATCATGGGCCAATTTTATTTATCAATCAAATTTTTTATTGCAAAAGCGGTAAAATTAGAATAAAGATTTCAGATTTTAATTTTTTGTACAAACCTGAACGGGAGATTTAAAAATTACCCTGTCTTGGTATAAAAGGTACAAATTTTTATTTTTTGCAATTTATTATTTTCCCTGTCCTGAAACATATAATATCTTAAAGCAATATACTGATTGAATATAGATTTATTTTATTGATTTTGGCGTATTTATGAGCAATGATTTTCTTTTGTTGAGAAATTTAAAATAGTTTTACTTTATTATTTAATCAAAACACTACCAAATGAAATTTCTAATTACCGGTGCATTGTTCTTTGCACTCCTTACCGCATCATTGATATCGGATGCACAAAAGCTTAAACTTACGGATGGCGACCTTTCGGCTTTAAAAACTGAAACATCCATCAATTTTGAATTTACTTACGACCATATGTCTGTTGGCAAATTTGATACAGAGCAGGAATACCTTGAAAAGAAAACAGCCGAATACAATAAAAAAGAAGCAGGCCGGGGCGATAACTGGGCAAAGAGCTGGGTAAGCGACAGGCAATCACGTTTTGAACCAAAATTCATAGAATTATTTACCAAAGCGAGTGAAATGTCGGAGAGCAAGACCGCTAAATATACTATTATATTTAAAACCAAATCTACGGAGCCGGGCTATAACATCGTTATTTCACGTAAAAATGCAAAGATAGATGCGGAAGCAGTAATTGTAGAGACTGCCAATAAAAAGAAAGTGATTGCCACCATTTCTGTAGATAATGCACTGGGAAGAACTTTTGGTGGGTATGATTATGATACAGGACAAAGAATTTCTGAAGCTTATGCCGATGCGGGAAAGGCGTTGGGCAAGTTTATCAAATAAAGATCATACTGTTATTAACATATTTTTAAAAAGCTATCCAATGGGTAGCTTTTTTATTTTGACGCCCGGGTGTACTTGCACAGCACACCCTATGTACCGGTGCGGGCAATGTCATTTAAGGGTTTTAATTGCAGGAGTCAAACGACATTGATTCACTATTCACCACTGACCATTCACCATCGACTGCCCTATCGCCATCGGGTCACCAATTAAACCGTCACCGCCTGCATAACACTATATGTATTTTTCAATATCCTTAAGAGAGATGGGTTTTTCTAAAAAACGGATAGAAGGGTCAAGTTTGTACCTGAAATCTTTTGCAAACTGGTAAGCGCTGATCAGGGTGATGTTCATGGCCGGATATTTTTTGTTAATCTCATCTGCCCGCTCCCAGCCCATACCATCAGGTAAATTATTATCCATCATCAAAGCATCCGGCTTTATACTATTGATCTTATCCAAACCATCAGAAAGCGTATGTGCAATATGTACCTCGTAATTCCTCTTGGTAAGAAATTGCTTGATCAATAAACATAAATCAACTTCGTCATCTACGATCAGTACTCTTTTCATTGTATAAAATAAATGGACAGCAGCCCGCAGGGTGTTAATTGTTTTAATAAAAAATGAAGATTTTTTCCGGTAAATTTGATAGGATCTAATTTTGTTACCTGGCGATTTCGAAGAATATCGTTGATTTTCGTTTTCAAAAATAAGGTTATTCATGCGTATGGGAACAAGTTTCCAACCAAAATCTTAATAAAATCCGGAAGGAGCAGGAAAGATATATTTACCGCCCGGGTATTCCCATTTATAAGCCGGAAGAATTTCGATAAAAATGTTGTGCTGCAATTGGAAGATGCCAGGGGTAAACTGTAACCGGGTAATTTTAAAATAGTTGATGTAATAAAATAAATGGTAGCAGATAATTCTTTGTTACCTTCAACCGAATGTAAAATTAATTTCATCATATGGCATTACTGGAAGCTCAACTGATAGTAAAGAAATCAACCCTACCCGGTTCGGGGAAAGGATTATTTACCAGGGTCTTTATTCCCAGGGGAACACGTATCATCGAATACAAAGGAAAGATCACCACCTGGAAAGACGTTGATCACCAGGATGGCACCAACGGTTATATCTATTTTGTAACGAAAGATCATGTAATTGACGGACTACCTTTTAAAAAAGAGCTGGCACGCTATGTAAATGACGCCCGGGGTATAACCAGGGTAAAGGGGATCACCAATAATTGTTATTACATAGAAGAAGGGCTGAAAATTTTCATCGAATCTAAAAAAGACATCGCTGCGGGAGGTGAAATACTGGTAGACTATGGTAAAGAATACTGGGATGTTATGAAGCGGAATGCTAAGGAGTTTTAGCAAATCCTTGCTATTGTACACTAATCATATCAATCAAGTTGTACACCAACCCTTAAAGCCCTCAGCCCGTATAAACCCTGCACTTCTTCCAGTTCCAGGTACTCAATATCATCTTTCAATGTTTGCTGATCCTGCAAATATTCTATGAATTTAATGTACTCCTCCACCTCTTTTTGATTGCTGTATACCAGCGCTATTTTACCGGGTTGGGTAAGCCTTTCACCGGTGGGTTGAATATGCACTTTATCAATCCGTTTTTTCATTATTTCGTACCGGATATTGTAAGAACCTTCCACATCAAACCTGCGCTCATCCCTGCGGAAACTAATATCTATCGGGTTGCTGTGGATAAGAATAAGCTGTGTAGTCTGCAACTTTATCTTCATCTGGGGCAGCAGTTCATGCGTCATCCTGGTAATGGCTGCCATAGATGATAACTGCCATAACCGGAGATTTTTTAAATAAAGCAGGTCAAATGGGTTATCCGGCGCAATGGACTGGCCTATATAAATATTATATTCAATGCCATCGGTCTTATATTTTTCAAAATAATTGGGATAAGATTTTTGTAAGCTGCGCCTTTCTTTCTCCATGTATTTGATCAGGCGGTTGTTAACCAGGTCCACTGATTCCTGGTATTCGTCCCTGTTATGATGAATAACGCCTTTAAATATCTCACTCTGTTCAAAATAAGTAAGTAAGATATTGCCCACCGAACTGTGATTTGTTTTAAAATGTTTAAGGAGGGGATTAACATCTTTTTCAAAAAAGTCATTGATCTTTAATTCATCTTCAGCCGTTAACACTTCGGTGATTGCAGCATGCCATTTGATGCTCTTAAAGATCATTTCATCCAAAAGGGATATTTCTATATGCTGCCTGAGTTCCTTTAAAGTAAGCTGCAAAATTTCGAGCTGACGAAGATGATCTTTTTGTATGGCGGCATTGCGTTCTATGGATGAATTGCGAATATCAATAGCACCGTAGATGGGAAATACTTCCCGAAATACAACATTGTCCACATCCGCCTTTGCATCACCGGCTGATTTTTGAATATAGGCCCAGGCAACTTCATTAAATTTCCATTCCACCGATGGCTGTAAGGAGGTGAACTTTTCTTTAATGGTCCGCTCTATTTTATTTTCAAATACATCCATTGTATGCTGCAATACCTGGCTCAGCAGGTGTTTCGCGGGTTCCAGCCTCGAAATAAACGGCGTATTGATTACCCCTCCCCTTCTCGACCCAAGTTCTACAACCCCCAATAGTTTTCCATTATTATACAATGGCAGCACGAGGTAGCTTTTTATCCCTGATTGGTACAGCATTTTCATTTCGGGCTTTTGACGAACCACTTCTTCGGTAATGGTGGTTAAAAGAACCGGTACGGGATCTTTTTCATATTCTTCAGCAATTTGGGTATATGCATTATTATCCGAACCACAATCGCAGCCCAACTTCAGCAGGATGCTCCTGTCACTGATTTCATCATCAATAATAAAACGGTTATTTATTTTCAGGAAGGGTAATAAGCCAACTTCCAGGTCATTTTCCTGTAGCAGCGTTTTTAACGACCCTTTGATATAATCGAATACTTCATTTTCGTTCAGTTCATTAATTCCCAATACCGTATTCTTTATTTGTTCGATGGATTGCTGCGCGGTTATATCAACAACATTAAGAATGGCGAAGCCTTCCAAGGAGAATAAATCGAGGGGAATTTGCTTATGTAACTGGTTGACATCAACCACACCTCCCTGCAACTCGATTAAAGTCTGGTGATCGATGACCGGCAGGCTACCATTCAAATGTAACTTTATGAAGCGCCGGTCTATTTTAACATTATAGTATTTCATCAGCCGGGTTTGTTCATCCCATAAAGGGTATATCATGGTGTGTTCAAATTCGTAGTGTATATCATAATAATATTCGAGAATAAAATTATAAAGAAAGTTTTCCTTCCGGTTTTTAAAATTCTCTTTTGAAAAACTTTTATGCAGTTCCTTTATAAATCCGGTTTTTTTGTCAACGATCGTGTGGTACATTCCTTTTGAAAAATAGAACATCTCGAAAGTCATGGGAGGGGTGAGGGCGAATAAATTATTTTCTTCCTCATACACCAGGGGAAAAATCGTAGCGTCCACCAGGTGAAGCAGGTCATTGTATTCTCCCAGCATCACCAGGTCATCAATAGGCTGAAGCAGGATTGGGTGCTGTTCAAATTTCCGGATAATGAACCGGTAAAATTTTGCCTTCATCCCATTGGATACAGACAGTTGCTTTTTCAAAAAATTTATGTAGGGAACAAAAGAAACAACACTTTTAACAGGGCTCATTAATTCCCGTGAAGGTTCGGCAGTTTTAAGTAAAGTTGATTGCATAAGTCAAATTATTCGTTTACAAATAATACGTTCATTGCTAACCGTCTCATGATGCTAAACCGGTATTGCAATACCCCGCTTAAAGGTTCATCAAATTTATCCGATGGTAACCCGGCTGTAAATTACTGTTTAAAATTACTTAATTTCGTTATATCCTCCCCTGGTATGAGACGATTAATATTTGGAGAGGGAGAAAAGGTTCATTAACAGGCTGGAAGGCAAATCTTAACACGCAAACCTTTTTATACTATCCATATTTGGTTAGCAAAAATGCCGGTGCCCATTAAGCTTTTAAAACAGGCAGACCGGACCGGGGGTTAAACAGCTTACTGACACTAAGATTTGACCTAAAAGGTTAGTTTGAGGTATCATCTAAAAAAATTGTTGCGAGGGTTGCTGGTCAACGGCCTGAAATATATTTATAAACACCTGCGTACTGACTACCTATGGCATCATAATTATACAATGCTGTAGCTTTCGCTGAAATCGCGGAACGGTTATATACCCGATAAGTATCGATCATTTGCATCATCGCGCCGGCCAAAGCCGGTATATCTTCGCTTTCCACCAAAATACCGTTTTCAGAACTGATCACTTCGGCAATCCCTCCTACACGACTGCTGATAACAGGCAGTCCGCAGCAAAGCGCCTCCAATACAACGCAGGGCAAATTCTCAAATCGACTGAACAATAACAGCGCCGACGATTGCTGCATACGCTTCGCCACTTCCGGATAAGAAACAGCAGCTTCCAATACAACTGTTTCGTGTATCTCATGCTGGTGTGTAACTGCAACTAGTGCTTCGTTCCTGTTCCCGATCATCTGTAATTCAAAATCATAACCCTTCTCTTTTACCATTTTACAGGCGGCTAAAATTCCCTCCGGGTTCTTTTGATAACCCAGGTATGAAGGATGAATAAACCGAAACTTTTCGGTGACAGCAGGCTGGTAAAAAAAGAAACCGGTGTTCACGGTATTGGGAATTACTTTATACGGAACAGCCACAAAATGCTGATTGACTGTTTTACCAAGAGCATCCGCAACTGGTAAAAACAGCGCTGCATTCTTCAGTATTTTTTTATTCAGTATTTTAAATAAAGGATTGGCATTGTAAATATTAGGGTGGCTTTGCGGGTAATAGCCGGTCCAGTGTTCCGTTACTATAAAAGGAATTTGGTATTTTTTTAGCAGCCAGCAGCCAAGCATACCCGCTTTCATAGCTACCTGTATATGCACTATGGCCGGAGGCCCGGTATCGGCCACGATCCGTTGATACATTTGCTTTTGAAGCGCAATATATTTTCTAAAAGAAAACAATTGTTCAAGAGGTCCACCCCATCCGGATCTTCCATAATACACTTTATAAACGGTCAGGTTTTGTTCAACCGTTTTTTCAATTTGCACCGCATTGTTTTTTAATGCGCCATCTTTTATTACCAGCAGCAGCGTTATGGCTGCAAATTTACTCACCGCTAAAGCATGTCGTTCAATAAAATCACCGTCCGATGCATCCATCCTGTTGGGGTACCAGCTTGCCAGCCATAAAACATTAACCATGTTCGCCGCTTTTGATAATGGTAAACAATGCAATGATGCAATCCCCGTTAAAGGGATAGTGCTTGAGTACAAGGTTAATACGCTTTTTAGGATGGTAATACATACCAAAATGCAATTGATTTAATTCAAATCTTTTATCATCCATCAGGCGCCGCAGGGTATATGGAGAAAAATACCAATGGTGATGCGGATGAATGGATTCGGTATTATTAAAACTGGCAGCCAAACTGTCCAATGCGGTATAATTGGGTACAGTAACCAATACGGTAGTGCCCGCGGGAAAACTTTTGTACAATACCTCAATAGCGTTAGACGGTTCGGCCAGGTGTTCCAGTACTTCTGTGAGCAGGATCATATCGGGGTTAAACGCAATCACCTCGGCGGGATATTCAATAGTGATATCACCATGAAACACCAATGGGTCATTTGTTATTGAGATATATTGCTGTACAGCTGTAGCTTCCAGGTCCATACCTGCCAGGTTTGGTGTTACCTGTTGCAACTGCAGGTGCAGTAAGGAGCCATCCGTTATCCTGGGCTCCGTAAAAGGATGATCCGTAAAGCCGATATGCAATACGCGCTTATCGCGGCAATGATCCAGGATGAAATCTACCCGGTTAAACATTTTTGGCTCATTGGATGCAACGGGCTCCAGCCAAAAGGCCCCATCTCCTTTTAACCTGTATCGCAGGCTTCGTTTCAGAATCGACATGGAAAGCCATGTAGCCAGCCAGTTTATTGAGTTGATAATTTTCAAATCAGCTTTCCCCCCTTGGTTAATAAATTTTTATTCTTTATTTCCATAAAATTACTTTCTTAACCTGCTTAATAACAATTTTATATCGGTTTTACCAGCGGCAAAAAAAACGTACGGGTTACAACCCATATGGTTTCTAAAAACACCTAACAAATATACCAAACATAAAAAATAAGCAATGCTGCTTACTGCGGCCGCTGCAAATATTCCACCCAACGGTACTAACAAAATATCCCCGCTTATTACTATCACCAATGCTATTGCCGATGCTATCATATTTTTGGTAAGCATTGCCCTGCCCGCCAGGTGAGCGGCAAGCACTGTTACCAGGCTTAAGCAATAGAATCCCGGCAGGTACAACAACATTGAAGGATACATACCGGTAAAGCCGCTACCAAACAGCCAGGGAAACAGCCAGTAACCGGTAATGATAACAGTGGAAGCAACAGGAATAAATACCAGGCCAATCAACCTGCACAGGAACTGCACTTTAAACAGGTAATCCCGGTCATCGGCACCTGAACTGAAAGGAAATATCACCCCGGCCATCATGGAGGGCAGCAATACTAATAACTGTCCCATTTTTGAAACCTGCACATAATTACTCAGATCAATTTCACTGCAATACTTTTGAACAAAATAATAATCGATTCGAGTTACCAGGAAAAATAAGATATTGCTGATAAAAGCAATGGAAGAATACCGGAAAATATTCCTCGCCATTTGGGTATTAAAGGAAATCGTATTGATTGTAAACCCTGATTTAAAAAAGAAAAAAATCGACAACGCCAATGCCTGCAATAAAAATCCGGCAAAATATGCGATCCCGGCAAAATTAAAGTCCTGCAAAACGCCGCTTTGGCGGTTGTTGTTAATAAGGACTGGTAACCGCCAGGAAATTTTTTCCTGCAACAGGTTTGCCAATTTTTCCTGATCACTACCATAATTACTAAATATCCATAATAAACTAACCAGTACTATTGAGTTAACCACACATACAATTACATTGATGGATATAAACCATTTTTTTGCATAATACAGCGCTGAAAAATAAATGATCACTAGGTTTGAAAGTACATACAACCACGAAATTTGCCGGTTCACACTAAAAATCATGAAATGCAGTAATACCCAGACCACCACCGCCTGCATTACCAGCCAGGGTAATATTAGCAGGCTAATAGCCGGCACGCTATCTCTATGTTTGCTTCCATAAAAAGTAATACCAGCCTCCATACTCCAACTGGTAACCAATGTAAAAAAAGACAATAAAGCAATGGTATAAAAAAAATCACCGCTTTCAGCAGCGCCAAGAATCCTTACCAGCAATAAATTGATAAAAAACGCCAAAACCGTGTTCAGCGCTTTCCAGCCGATATTATGTTGCAGTGCTTTTGTAAATTGCATAAAAGACAGCCTGAATGGGAGTTGCCAACCTTCTATAGTTTGTCATTTCTTTATCGATGACTGCCCAGGTTGGCGTCCTTAGCAATAGCGTATAACAAATATTGCTTAATTTACGATACCAATCAAAGATAAAACCCTGCAATGGCATTACTGCGAAAAATTAATACAAAAGCAAAAGCTGAAATAAATACCGGCTTCGGTACCAATACTTCCGATTACGGCGGGCGTTTTGTGAATAAAGACGGCAGGCCAAATATTGAAAAAAGAGGGGTTAGTTTTTTTAACAGGCTAAGCTGGTATCATACTTTGCTGCAAATACCACGCTGGAAATTCTTATTGTTGTTGCTGTGCTTTTACATGCTGCTGAATTTAATTTTCGCCGGGATATATTATGCGATTGGTATCGAAAACCTGGCAGGCATCAGGGCAGGTAGCCGCCTGGAAGAATTTGGTGAAGCGTATTTTTTTAGTTCGCAAACTTTTACCACCGTGGGTTATGGCCGCATTAGCCCGCATGGTTTTGCCGCAAGTTCGGTAGCTGCGCTTGAAGCATTGGTAGGGCTGTTGAGTTTCGCAATAGCCACGGGTTTATTCTATGGACGGTTCAGTAAACCAAAAGCGTTTCTGCGTTTCAGTGAGAATGCGGTGCTGGCGCCTTTTAAAGATGGCCTTGCGCTGATGATGAGGGTTGCACCCTATAAAAACAATAACCTTTCGGAAGCGGAAGCAAAGCTTTCGGCGGGTCTCATGATGGAAGAAAACGGTAAGCTCACCAATAAATTTTTTCAAATGGAGCTGGAGTACAGCCGGGTAAATTCGCTGTCATTAAGCTGGACGATTGTTCACCCCATTAATGAAGACAGTCCCTTTTATAGTTTTTCAATGGAGGATTTCTCCAATACAAAGGGCGAAATATTGGTATATGTAAAAGCATTTGATGATATGTTTAGTAATACAGTGGTAGCCCGTACTTCCTACACCCTAAAAGAAGTGGTGGTTGGCGCTAAATTTATACCCATGTACCATAGGGATGAGGAACATAAGAGTACAATCCTGGATCTGGAAAAGATCAACAGTTTTAACCCTGCAGATATTAGTTTTGCCTTCAAAGGGGATAGTGTGGCTAGTGGTCATGTTGCCAGCACACAGTAATTTTCCGGATTTCTTTTTGGATATCCCTGTAAGGCTTACAACTTCTTATTATAAATTCAGTATTTTATTTTTATAAATGGATAAAAGTTTAAATAAATACATCAGCGAAACGGGTTTTTGTTCCCGGAGGGAAGCTGATAAATATATTGAGCAGGGAAGGGTAACCATTAACGAAAAGCCGGCTGTTAAAGGTAACCGGGTAATGCCGGGGGATGTGGTGGAAATTGACGGGGAGCCTGTTAAAAATAAAGACAAAGCGGTTTACCTTGTTTTTAATAAGCCCGTTGGGATCACTTGTACCACCGACCTGAAAGATAAACACAATATTATTTCTTTTATCAACTACAAAAGCAGGATATTCCCGGTGGGCAGGCTAGATAAGCCATCCGAAGGCCTGATATTTTTGACCAATGATGGCGATATCGTCAATAAAATTTTACGCGCCGGCAATATGCACGAAAAGGAATATATTGTTACAACAGACAAACCTCTGAATGCGGCATTTATTGATAAAATGAGTAACGGGATCCGTATACTGGATCAAATCACTAAAAAATGCTTTGTAAAACAGGAAGGAAAAAACCGTTTCAGGATCATTCTTACCCAGGGTTTAAACAGGCAGATCAGGAGGATGTGCCTGGCATTGGGTTATGCTGTTATTACCCTTAAGCGGGTAAGGATCATGAATATTACGCTGGCTGATTTACCGGTTGGTAAATGGCGTTATTTTACTTCAGGTGAGATAAAAACGATTGAAGAACTGGTGGCAGGTTCAAGTAAAACGGCGGAAGGCGCAAGTATTATTGAAATTGATGTGCAGGAATAGTACCTGTCTGGCACCAAACTCTCACCCGGTGCATGTTAGCCTCACGATAGTTCTTCGCCCGGGAGGTTTCAAACACTTATATGCTCTCTGTTATTACTGCCTTTAAAGACTCTAAATATTCCCCGGCAAGCTAATGCCAAATGACCGAGTACGACTATGGGGTACTTCTCAGGTATTTCCGCAACAGTATGTAGAAATTGAGCAATGCCTAAATATGATGTTCAGCAATCTCCTTTAGTTTTATCCATCAAGCTTCATAATTTTTAAGTGAATGATAATTTTGTAAGGGTGGTGAGCGATAGCGGGATGCTATAAGAAAAAGCAGTGCTTGTGCCAACCGTGGATTGAATGTGGAGTTCCCCTCCTATTTCCTGGATTCTTTGTTTGATATTTTTCATACCATTGCCCGAAAAGGAAGCTGTTGCATCAAAACCGCAACCGTCATCGGCAATATCAAATACAAGGATCCCGCTATTTAATGAGGCGGTAACAGTTATATTTTTTGCCTTGCTGTATTTAACCGCATTATGTACTATTTCCTTTGTGGTCAATAAGATATTTCTTTTTTGTTCATTGGAAAGAATAACGTCGGAGTGGATTTCCGGAAATGATATTGTAAAATCAATATCCGAATATTCCAGTAATTTATTCAGTTGTTCCCGCAGGTAGGCAAGTAGCAGGTCAAGGGATTTATTCTCAGGGTTCAGGCTCCATACGATCTCACTCATATTGTTGATGAGTTTGCGACTTGTAGTGGCAATCGCTGCCAGGTCATTTACATAGGTTGGCTGGTTGTTTAGCCGCGCATGTTCACTCATGAGGGTGATTTGGGTAAGGCCTGCGCCGATATCATCATGCATCTCGCGACTTATTCGCCTGCGTTCTTTAAATTCAGCCAAAAGTATCGATTTTTCGCGCTGTTGTTTCTGTTTCAACTGCTGCCGGTTGTACAGTAAAAAAGTCACAACACCGAACATAAAAACAATCCCGCCAATACCGCCAAACTGGTAATTTCTTTTCTGCAGTAATATTTTTTGGGTCGACAAATTCAGTTCATTGGTCAGTTGCTGTTCCTTTAACTGCGTGATCTCTTTTTCTTTTTTTGCGGTCTGGTATTTACTTTCCAGTTCGCCAATTTGCTGTAACCGTTCCGAATTGAAAAGGCTGTCGGTGTATGCTGAATATTTTTTATGCCATAGAAATGCTTCTTCATAATTCTTCATACCTGCATAATCTTCAGCAAGGCTGCCGGCGGCTTCCACAGCCACATTGATGGCTTTTATTTTAAGCGCGATATCCAGGCCGCGTGTATTGTATTCAATCGCCCTTGGGTATTCTTTCAGCATCGCATACACGTTACCGATATTGGTCATGTTGGCTGCAATTAAAAACTGGTCGCCGGTACTTTCACCCACCAGGAGCGATTTTTTATAATAACTGATCGCCTTTGCGTAACTCCCCAGGTATTTATATACAATGCCAAGGTTGTTGTAAGTCATTGCCAGGCGTTGCTGGTCCTTTAGTTTCGTGTAAATCACGAGTGCCTTGTTATACTCCTTTATCGCTTCAGGGTATTTTTTCAGGTACTGTTCATAGATCACACCTTTATTGTTGGCACAATCGGCAATGATGGATGAATTATGGATGGACGATCCGATTGCTTCCGATTTGCTGTAATTTTCCAGTGCTTTTTTATAGTCTTTTTGCTCTTCGTACAGCGCGCCAATATTGATCAATGCACGGGCCGAAGCAGCCATATTACCGGTTTCTTCAGATAGCGCCGCCGATTGGTGGTAGGATTGAAATGCATCAGCAATCTTGCCCGTTTGCCCATAAACATGCCCGATATAATCATACAATATTACCTGCGAAGCCTTGTCATTGGCCCGTTTGGCGGTTGCCAGGCATTTTTCAAAAACGGGGAGCGAACTTTCATATTCCCCCTTTTTATAGAGTTCGGCGCCTGCAGCAATCATGGCACTGTCGGTTTGGGCAAACAAAGTAAGCATGCTATTCAATGCAAATAGCAAAGTCATCAAAAGAGGTCTCATGGCAAGCATATATTTAACTAATATTACAAGCTTTTTTTGAATTGCAGACAAAATAATACAATAGAAGACCTGGTTCGATTTATCCCGTATCATCAACTCAGGAGCTTTCAAATCTTTCTGCCGGGTATAATAGCGGGCAAAAATGTCATTTGGCCTGTTAAATGTATTTGCGTATTTTGCGCAAGCATGGTGCGGAAGAAAGAGCTTTTAAATATAAATACCGGCATTTTACCCTCATCCAAGTGTTGGTTGGTTGGCTCTTTAGCAACAAAATAAGAAAAAAATCGGCTGTTTAAAAATATAGAATAGGGAGAATCCTTAAACAGTATATATCGTTCTGTTTAAACCGTCGGAATGGAAAAAAACTAATTAACTATTATCAACTATATATTTCTATGTTGAAATATTTATACATTTATTTTTCTTTACTGGCTGTGCATCCCGGCGTCTTGTACTCCCAGGTAGCGCCTGCTCATATTGTAATTGTTGTTCTTGAAAATAAGTCCTTCAGCCAGGTAGCGGGCCACCCGTTGCTACCCTATATTACCAGCCTCCTCCAGGATCCTAAAACTGCTGTTTTTTCACAGTCTCATGGTTTAACACACCCGAGCCAACCCAATTACCTCCAATTATTTTCCGGCTCCGACCATGCCGTATACAATAACAATCTGCCTCCGGGTCTACCTTTTTCAACACCCAATTTAGGTGCATCATTACTAAAAAAAGGATTTGGCTTTGCCGGCTATTCAGAAGACCTTCCTTACGCAGGCTATACTGGTGAATATGCAGGCGCCTATGCCCGGAAACACAGCCCCTGGGTTAACTGGCAGGGCAATGGCATTAACGGGATCCCTGATACGCAGAATAAACCATTTACCGATTTCCCTTCAAATTTTTCTACCCTGCCAACGGTATCTTTTATTATTCCCAATCAAGACAATGACATGCACAATGGCACACTTGATACCGCGTTCATTAGATGTGATGCGTGGTTGCAGAATAATTTAAATAACTATATTCAATGGTGCAAAAGCAATAACAGTGTTTTTATGCTCACTTTTGATGAAGACGATGGATTACAAAACAACCGGATATTGACTTTTATAACAGGTGAGCATATCATTGGGGGTGTTTACAACCAGGCGTTAAACCATTATAATGTATTAAGGACCATTGAAGAATTGTACAAGCTACCTTATGCCGGTATAAGCGCGGATTCTACTGCTATTCAATATATCTGGAATACGGTTGCTGTGTGCAAAGGGGCCGGAACTACCTTAAAATCAAAATTAACAGGGGCCGCCTATCAGTGGCAGGTAAATACCGGCAACGGTTTTATCGATATCAGCAATAGCAGTAATTATTCCGGCGCCAACACATCTGAACTTCAGTTGAGTAATGTTCCTTCGTCATGGTATGGGTACGAATACCGTTGTACGGTAAACGGATCTTACAGCAATCCGCAAAAGATAAAAATTACTGCTTACTGGACTGGTGCTTTGAGTACTGCATGGGAAAATCCCCTGAACTGGAGTTGCGGATCATTACCTGATGAAAATACAGATGTTATCATCCATACCAATCAATCCGTAATTTTAAATTCGGCGGTTTCAGTCAGAAGTTTTACCATAAGTGCAGGTGCAAACTTTACGCAAAACAGCAACCAGCAACTCCTTATCACACATTACTAAAATATTTTTATCACACCTGCTTTCCTTCAAGCCATGGATTAATTTTTACTATATTCATAAAGCCGTGTGCCCTAAAACAAAAAGCTTCTGTCCGATAAAGACAAAAGCTTTTTACACTGAATAATCAGGTACCGGTTGTTTATATTTATTGCAAATCAGCAGCAACCGTAATCTTTGGTTCTTTTGAAATTTTACCCGCCGCAATCTGTGGACCGTCAACACCGTAATCTTCTAATTTTATGGAAAAATCTGCGTTGGCTGATAACGCTTTACCCGCAACAACAATTTTTCCCGTTGTTTTTACTGGTTTTGTAACACCATGTATGGTCAGGTCGCCCGCCACATCGGCATCATAAGTTCCATCTTTCTTAAAATCTATAGCAGCCAGGTTAGTAATGTTTCCTTTAAAAGTGGCGGTAGGGAATTTTTCAGAATCAAGCCATCTTGGGCCGTTAAAATGTTCCTGGATCCTTGGGTTTCCAAATGTAAAGTTTTTCATTACCACTTCAAATGCAACGGAGCCTTTTTTTGGGTCTATCGCAACGATTACCGTTTTATTTTCCGCCTTGGGTAACTGGTCCAAACTGGTAGTAGCATCAAAATTAACAGTTCCGGATGTGGTTGTTTTCTTTTGGGCAAACATTGCACCCGTTGCTGCTACTAAAGCAATAACTAAAATTGATTTTTTCATTTGTAGTTGTTTTTATATTTTTATTTGTTGAGCGCACACCTTTTAAAGGTAATGAATTCGGTTTCCAGTATCTGGCTGTAAGCGCCGCCGCTGCAAGAACCCTTGATGGAAACCAACTCACCTTCCTTTATTTTTTTGGCCTCATACCGGTGTTGCGGCTGAAAGGCAAATATAACATATGAGCCGGAAGTTGTATCAGCCATTTTTATGTTGACTGTTGTATCAGCCCCTTCTACCTGGGTAACCAGACCATTTACTACCATAATTTTTTCCCCATATTTTCGATTGGATAACGAATCATTTTTCTCAAATTCATGAATGAGGTCCAGTGCATTCACGGTGTAATCAGGCTTGATTTCATTTGTATCTGAAAACTTTTCATTAAATATATACCAGATTGCACCTGCACCTGCTATAGAAAGAATTATAATCCCAAACAATATTTTTTTAAGCCAGGGATTCATTCTTTTCTTTGCTGCATCCATATTTCATACAATTTCTTAACCGGACAAAAATAATACTTTATGTCAAATATGCACTTTTTAAACATTCAGTTTAACAAGTTAGATTGTTTAAAGACACCTTTCCTGTTAAAAATAATTGAAGAGCATTTAACGTTAAATTAATTGTGGGCGGCATTTTAAATGCTATCCGGCTGGAATCTCTCTCGTTAAAATTTATCGGGTAAATAATTTTTGACCAACAAAATAATACCTTTAATGCGAATCCATACCATTGCAGAAAGAAACAGGTAACGCCATAAAAGATAGTTATGATCATTTTAATACTGGTAATTTTGCTTACCCTGCTTTTGATTGCATTTATGCAGCAACCGAAATTTGGAAAAACTCCTGCTGGCGACAGACTGGAACGTATAAAAAAATCGCCCAATTTTAAGGCTGGTAAATTTCAAAACATACACCTTACTCCCGATCTGACAGAAGGTGTAAGTTATTATGCCGTCCTGAATGAATTTTTCTTTCACAAAAACAAACGCGGCAGGCCTGCGGTTAGTTTACCATCAGAAAAAACAAACCTGTTAACAATACAACCGGGGCAGGATATATTGGTATGGTTTGGTCATTCTTCTTATTTTATGCAAATTGACGGAAAGAAAATTCTGGTGGATCCTGTATTGAGTGGTTCGGCCAGTCCCGTAAAATTTACTACCCGCAGTTTTAAAGGAGCGGACATTTATACAGCGGATGATATGCCGGATATCGATTATCTTTTTATTTCGCATGATCATTGGGACCATCTCGACTACCAGACAATTAAACAATTAAAACCAAGGATCAAAAAAGTTATTTGTGGTTTGGGAACGGGCCAGCATTTTGAACATTGGGGATTTAACAGTAACCAGGTGATGGAAAAAGACTGGGGCGATGAAGTAATGCTGGATGAAGGGTTTGAAGTAAATATTACGACTGCAAGACATTTTTCTGGCAGGGGTCTTAAGCGGAACACTGCATTGTGGATTTCATTTGTATTAAAAACACCTTCACTGAAAATATTCATCGGAGGTGATAGCGCGTACGATACTCATTTCACAGCTATAGGCAATCAATACGGACCTTTTGACCTGGCAATATTGGAATGTGGACAGTATGATAAAAGCTGGAAATATATCCACATGATGCCGGAAGAAATTATACGGGCAGCACATGATCTCAAAGCAAAACAACTGATGCCTGTGCACTGGGGTAAATTTTTATTGGGCAATCATGCCTGGGATGATCCCATTATCCAGGTTGCGGGATTGAGTAAAATTAAAAACCAACCGTTGGTTACCCCCATGATTGGAGAAGCAGTAAACCTTAAAGATCTCAGCGGTTTTACAGCATGGTGGGAGAATATACCATAAGCCAATACCCTGGCCTGTTATTTCAACCGGGTATAAAATCCTCCCGCAGGGGCGAAAACATATCTATCAGCACCCCGGCTTCTAAACAAAGTACTCCATGCGGTGCATCTGGTGGCACGTAAAAGGAACCTCCCGCAGCCAATACTTTTTTTTCTTCATTTATAGTTACTTCAAAAACTCCCTTTTCGATATAGCTGATCTGTGTATGATAATGTTGGTGGACTTTACCTGTTGCACCTTTTTCAAATATTACCTTTACCAGCATCAGACGATCATCATAAGCAATTATTTTTCTGCAAACGCCCTCCCCAAGATCTTCTGCAACCAGGTCGGCATCTTCTATGAATAGCTTTTTTGTCGTATCTTTTTTCATGATACAAAGGTACAGCAGTAATGCCTGGTACCTGTTTTACCGCAAATAAAAAAAATAGCAGTTTGTAAGTTTTTGCATAATTATTCAACTAATTATAAAATGATTAAAATGCAGTTTCATAAAAAAAATTTTCGGGTGCACCACCGCCCTTATGATGACTGGAAGCCTGCTCAAACATCCTACCCTGGTTTATTTTAAGTTGGCAAAATGATGTGAGTATTATTGTAGATACAATGTATGAAAAAAGGAAATTGTTTATGCTATCAAACCATGCTCAATGAGTGAAAAACAGTTTCTAACACTGATTGGTCAGCACCAGGGGATCATTCACAAAATATGCAGGCTTTACCGTGATTCTGATGAAGACCGGGAGGACCTTTTCCAGGAAATCATGTTCCAGCTTTGGCAGTCATTTCCCTCATTTGAAGGCAAAGCAAAAATTACTTCCTGGATGTACCGGGTAGCGCTGAATACCGCCCTGGCAAGTTTTCGTAAAAAGAAACCCGACATTGCCTACACCGAACACCTTCCCGATTATCCTGAAGAGGAGCCCAATGAGGAATCAGTAGTGCGACAGGAAAAACTGCTGTCGGTGCTCAAAATGCTGGATGATACAGAAAAAGCCATTATCACCCTTTATTTAGAGGATTTGAGCTATGGCGAAATTGCAGCCATTACAGGTATCAGTGAAAATTATGCTGGCGTAAAGCTCAACAGGATTAAAACAAAAATTCAACAATTATTAAACAAATAAATTATGGAACCCAATCAACTTAAAACGGCCTGGAATGATATTGCAGGTGAAAATAAAAATGGGGAAGAATTAAAATTAATGATCAGGGAAAACAGGCATCCGGTACTAAAAGGGATCAGGCTGCAACTGATGATAGAAATAACCGCCTGGACCTTTTTCCTTTTTGTTTATTACGATATGTTTGATGGCGACCGCAGGCCATTTTACGTAAACCTGCTATTGGTGGTGGCTGTTTTACTGTTGCTCTTACATAGCATAATGGGGTATCTCTCCGCAAAATACCTTGTTAAAGGCAATACTTTACATGCATCCCTCCTCAACTATTTAGTAAAGATTAAACTATATGCAATGATATCCGTTAGCTCAAGGGTTATCACCATTATTTGTGTACTGATATTCTTTATGGCCACTATTACATTTACCCCCGCCAAATACCTATTATTAGCGGGCATCCTGCTGCTTATCCCCTTGCAGGTATTTTTATTATCACGGATATGGGGTAAGCGCATAAAAAAATTAACGGAGGCGCTCAATGGGTTACGTGAAAAATAACGGCAATTGTTCAATCAATCAATATTTTTTCTACCTTCAAACTGGCATCAGCGGCTACTGAAAACTCAATCTAAAGTAAAGTAGTTGCAGGTTTAAACAGCGTACAAACGACGCTTTATAAATTACTAATCAACAATACTCCAATGGCAAACGATTACCTGGAAAGTGTAAAAAAACAATTCAGTTATTATAAAATGCTGGGCGAAAAAGCCATGGCGCAGTTACCGGAAGAAAAACTTTTCTGGCAATACAATACGGAGAGCAACAGCATCGCTGGCATTGTAAAACATCTTTGGGGAAATATGCTTTCCCGCTGGACGGATTTTTTAACCAGTGACGGGGAAAAGGAATGGCGAAACAGGGATGCCGAATTTGACAATGACCTGCCAAACAAAGAAGTACTGATGGCGAAATGGAATGAAGGCTGGAAGTGTTTGTTTGATGCAATTGAATCCTTAACGACAGCGGATCTCGGGAAAGAAATTTTCATACGCAATATGGGTCAAACTGTTACGGAAGCCATCAACCGGCAATTGGCTCATTATCCTTATCATATTGGCCAGATTGTATTTATGGCGAAAATGGTTTGTGGTAACAACTGGAACTCCCTATCCATCCCAAAAGGAAATTCAAAAGAATACAACGAAGCCAAATTTGCAAAACCAAAACACACTGAACATTTTACCGATGAATTTATAAAGGATAAAAATGAATAAACGCTAATGATCATTATTACATTATTAATTACCAGGTTATCTAATTTGAGTGGGTATAGTTTTGGATGAAGTACATATGGTTGCCACCTGTTAGAAACACTTATCCATTTAACAATTCAAAATTTTCCCAACCCTGCTTTGGCACAATATTTTCAATTGCTCCTCAAAACAAATATTTTGAAACATTTTATACTTTTTATCGCAGTTTATTCCTTTAGTGCCGCTAAAGCTCAAAAGATTGATAGCATTTATGTTAACCTGTATACAGACAGTTTAAAAAAAGGAACCTTTAATTATATCAATATCGATGGATTGTTATCCGATGGAAGGTATTTACCATTAGACAGTACCCATCTTATTTTCTCCGCTTCAGCAGGTTGGTTTAGCGGAAACTCCCTCTGGATAGATAACAATTTTAGCGACGATAAAGTAAGTGTAAAAGTGATCCTGAGAAAGGCCCCCGGCACATTTAAACAGTTTGACATTTACATTAAGAAAAAACCTGATAATGAAAAATTGAAGACAGCGGATGAAATTATCAATGAAATGAAAAACAATACAAGATCAAAAAGAAAGGGAAATTTATCTTCCGGCAACGGAGTTATCACCAAAATATACCGGGCATAAAAATGGCAAGTTACTTACATCGCACCGCTCAACCATCTACCCTTGCTACCTTCCGGTCCTGGGGGAGTTCAACAGGAGCTGGCCGTATAAGACTTGCCGCTGCAAATATAAGGAAGGGAATTTAAATCAATCAAAAAAAATATTTTTTTTGCCCTTGCCCGTAAAAAGGGAAATCAATAAATGATAGTTCAACATCGCTTACCAGCATTAATAAAATAAAAGGGTGCAACATATCTCCAAAAATACTATTAACAACCTGGTTGTGCCTATTTACAAGAATGTTTTCAAACCTTTCTGCCCGGTATCCGGAGGGAAAAAATGAGCTTCCCGAATAACTCCATTTGAGGCGCGGGGACGGCTAAAAACTAAACCCAGGCCTATCCGTCCTCGTATCCAACTTACCAATTCCTATCAACTGGTCCGCCTGGTCGGTAAATGATTTATAATACACCAAAATAGTATAGTTATTTTCTGTTTCCCAATAATTCCCTTCCAGTTCCAACTGCTGTTCCGGATTATTTTTATCCACCAGCATGTACCCGTAACTGTAATAACCCTGTTTTAGAAACTGTGTTCCTTCATACATTCCCTTTTCAGGATTGAACTGCATTTTGGAGGTCTCATTTAATTTGTAATCGGTTAACTGGCCAAACAGGTAGAGATCTTTACCCTGGTATGGGGCCTGGGTGGGCGTTAGATAACTAAATTGGACAGTCGCGAAATCTCCCTGCCAGTAAGGATTAATGGATTCATAGGTAGTAACCTGGTATAGTCCGTTCAGATCCTGGTAATAAACATATTTCTGACCCGTACGGTCAATATCCGGCTTCACGAAAATTTTGGTGGCATTTTTCGAATAGTCTGCCTTTTCCACCCGCTCACTTTGCAACCGGAAACTTCTAAGGTCAAGCCATCGCCATTCTTTACCTCCTGCAAAAACAAAGTTGTTTTCACTGTTGTACTCTATTGCATTACCCCGGATAAATGTGGGAAATACATTACCCTGCGCATTGTCCCATCGATTATTTTGAAGTACGAGAACTTTCACCTGCTGATTGGCGTTGAATGCATTCAAACCATCAAGGTTAACGGTAAACTTTAAACGCTGGTGTGTTTTGAAGTACTGTGGCGTAAATGGCTGAATAAACTGTGCCAGGATGGAAGACTTTGGATCAAGCACCAGCATTGCTCTCGTAAATGCCAGTTTGGAGGTATCGCCATCTAAAAAAACTTTTACCAGGTAGTTTCCGCTTCGGGTTGGCAGTGAGTTAGTTTCGGGTAAAATTACCTGGTAATGGGTATAGCGCGTAAAAGCAATGGAAGAAAAGCGGTAACTGCTGATACGCTGTTGGGTAAATCCTTTAATATAATCAAAGGGGCTTAACCTGACCGGCTTCCAGTTGTAATCACATAACTGGTAGGTGTAATAATAACTTTTTACATTGGCATCCACGTCATCAAAATGAAGTTCCAAACGGTCGCCACTATTGAGTTTGTAAACAGGGAGGGCCTGTTGATCTCCATAAGCATTAAAGCGTACCGCTTTAATATTTGTTTTAAAAACGACCTCAGGGTTTTTTTGCGCCCGGAGAGAAAATATCAACAGCAATAAAACCGTAGTGAGGGGGAATGATTTAAAAAGATGCATGTAGTGGTGAAAATATTTACTTTTGAAAGATACTAAAATTATGCCGATTGAATATTTCAGCCTTTATTGCTAACAGGATCGCCTTTAACCGTCAAAATACATTTTCGCGTTTTATCATACGCCTGGCCATTGGGGCCACTGCAGTAAGCGTAGCCGTAATGATCGTGGCCTTGAGTTTTGTAAACGGCTTTCAGCAGGTGATCAGCAATAAAGTATTTAGTTTTTGGGGACATATCCGTGTTCAGCAGGATATCGAAAACAGGGTTAGTATCGCGGAAGAATACCCCATTATAAAAAACGATACGGTGGAAAGCATCATCCGGCAAATTCCACAGGTAAAATCTGTGGAACGTTATGCCACCAAATCGGTGATACTTACCTATGGAACAGATATTGAAAGTATACTGGTAAAGGGCATTGATTCGTCTTTCGACTATACAAGGCTCAGCCCATTTTTGCTGGAAGGCAAATGGGTTTCATTTATGGATAGCGGTTATAGTAAGGAAATTAATATTTCCGCCTATATCGCTAACCAGCTAAATGTAAAAGTGAATGATACGCTGCTCTCCTTTTTTATCCAGCAGGATGGTTCCAAAAGACCCAGGAAATTAAAAATAGCGGGCATTTTTAAAACCTCCATTGATGAATACGACAAGCAGTTCGGAATATGTGATATTAACCTGATCAGGCGGATGAATGACTGGCGGCCCGACCAGATTGGCGGCTATGAAATATTTTTAAATGATTACAGGCAAATAGACGCTGTAGCCCAACTTATAAAAAATGAAACCCCCCAGGGATGGAACAGTAAAACCATTAAAGAAATATATCCCAATATATTTGACTGGCTGGGCCTGCAAAATGATATAAAATTGATATTGGTGGGCATTATGATGATAGTGGCCATTGTAAACCTTATCACCTGCCTGCTGATCATTGTGCTGGAAAGAACTAAAATGACCGGTATTTTAAAAGCCATCGGTGCCAGTGACTGGGATGTTCAGAAAATATTTTTGTATAACACGGCGCTCATTGCAATTACAGGTATCCTGTTAGGCACATTGCTGGGCCTGGGTATTTGCTGGGTGCAGGAAAGAACCGGTTTTATTAAGTTGGATGAAGAAGCTTACTATATGCGTGCCGCACATGCGCAGGTAATATGGTGGCAGGTATTGCTGGTGGATGTAGTTACGCTAAGCATTTGTTTTGCAACTTTAATAATCCCCACAATGTTGGTGAAGAAGATACAACCGGTGAAAGCTATCCAATTTCGTTAATTCATCGGATAAAATTATTTGCATCTAAAAAAATCATCGTAATTGATGTAAGTAACCCTACCATGCTTTTGAATATGATTTCCATTCACAGGGTCAGGCGCCCTCTCCTTCGGAGAGGGCGGGGGGTGAGGTTGAAGCAATCACATGCGATAAAATAATCCCCGTTGCAACTGCTGCATTCAGTGATTCCGCATGACCGAATTTTGGGATGGTGATGCTCTCTTTTGCCAGTTGCATTATTTCCGGGCTTATCCCCCTTGCTTCATTTCCTATCAATATTATTCCTTCCTGTAATCCTTTTAATGAAGCGATGTTTTTTCCGGTCAGGGCCGCAGCATAAATAGGAAGGCTGCTGTTTTTTTTCAGCCATTCAACCAGGTTGGTGTACAACATATCTACCCTGGCAATGCTGCCCATGGTGCTTTGCACAACTTTAGGATTATACCTGTCGGCACAGCTGTCCGAACAAATAATTGAAGATACGCCAAACCAGTCGGCTATGCGGATAATGGTACCAAGGTTGCCAGGATCGCGGATATCGTCCAGCGCCAGTGTGATTTTTCCTTTCACATCTGGTGCACCCTGCTTTAGTTTCATAAAAACTGCTACCACCTGGCTGGGTGTACTTAGTGCAGATATTTTTTCCAGTTCATAATCTTCAACCGGCTCCAAAGGCCCATTGAAATATTTTTTAATTTCCGGCTCATTTTCCCTGAGCCATGGTTCCTTTGCCAGGATATGAACGCATTCAATTTTTGTGGAATTTAATAACTCCATCACTACTTTACTACCTTCGGCAATAAAAACATTTTCTATATCCCTGAATTTTTTGTGGTGTAAACTTTGGATATATTTGGTATATGTTTTGCTTAACATTGATTTCTTAATAATTTTATACGTTTAGTGTGCCTGATAAAACAACCTTGTGGAATTGTTTGAAAAATTTATTTTTCTGCTGCCTGTTACTGTCTTCGTGTACTATTCCCCGTAAGTATCAAAAGAATAAACCTTTTCTCTTTAAAAATTCAATCGACATCAACGGAGGTAATTTTACCAAAGATCAGCGAAATTCATTAAAGCAGAAATTATATGGCCAGTTGGATGATAGTGCGAAAGTAACTACAAAGGATCTTCTTTTCCTGCTGCATTTTATAAACCGGCCACCGGCTTATGATAGCGGCTATTCGGACTTATCCGCGAAAAGTATGAAGGGCTCCATGCTGCACCTGGGTTATTATAACGCAAAGGTTAGCTTTACCGCAGATACTTCCACACCAAATGGCAGGCAGCAGCGTGTGGCAGTAAAATATACAGTAGCCGCAGGCAACCCAACATTAATCGATACCATCAGTTACCGGCTAAAACAAGCCGAGTTGCAGCAACTGGCCCTGGATACAAGACCAAAATCTTACCTGGTAAAAGGGAAGGCCGTAACCAGGGCTGATATACTTAGCGAGATCAGCCGGCTGGTAGAACTGTACAGGAATAATGGATACTATAAATTCACTTCAGATGACCTCAAGATGAGGGGCGATTCTGCCATCGCTGCTTTAACCAATATATCTGATGATCCGTTTGAAAACTTACAATTACTGGAAGAAGCCAACCAGCAGAGAGATAAGCCTACGGTTAAACTGGCTATGGTACTTAACCCTGTGTCGGATTCGCTGAGGTTAAAAAAATATTTTATTGACTCTATTATTATTTATCCCGACTTTAGAGCCGCTGATGCTATCAACAGCGCTCCTTACACAGAAGATATCCGCGGAGGGTACGTCATCCGTTATCACAAAAAATTATTTCATAATAGTTTGTTGTTACGGAACATGAATATTAGAAAGGGGGAAGTGTATAGCCAGGAGAACTATGCAAAAACGATCAGTAATTTTTCCAAATCAGGTGTATGGCAAAATACCAATATCCAGGTGGATGAAATAAAAGGTGGCAATGGTAAAATTAACATGATCGTTCAATTATTGCCCGCAAAAAAATACGGATTTGAGGCGAATATTGAATCCAGTTATTCTGCAAACAGCAATACCAACAGCGCCAGTATCGCCAATGCAGGTAATCTACTGGGGGTGTCTACCAATGTTTCATTGCAAAACAGGAATGTAGGAAAAAGCGGCACAAAAATGACCCATGCCTTACGTGCAGGTATGGAATTGAACCTGAACGCCCAACAGGGATCTGACCGGAAACTTAATTCAACGGAACTGAGTTATACAAATACCATTTCCTTCCCAAGACTATTAGGGCCCATAAAATTGTTTTATCCTAATAAAAAAAGGTTGCCGGCAAAACCAATGCCCAACCTGGCAACACCCAGGTTACGCAGGGACAGCATAGCCAACTACCTCTCGCAGCAAACATTTATTAATGTAGTACCTGCCTATTCCAACCGCATCAATCTTTTTGATCAACTGTCAGCGAGTGTTGCTTTCGGCAATGAATTTACCAGGAACAAACACCCAAACAGAAAAAATCTTTTTAAATTTCTTAATATCGAATACTCATTCCTGTATAACCAATCGGACAGTTTTAAAAGAACCCTCGAATTAAATCCGTACCTGCGCTATTCATTCAACACTGCATTGGTAATCGGACTGATTAATTACGGCTATTCATCTACCTACATCAATCCAAAAAAATTAAACCATTTACGTTCCTTCAGATGGAATATAGAAGAATCGGGGCTTTTGCTGGGCCGCTTTGACCTGTTTAAAAAAGACCTCCGGCAATTTATCAAAACAGATATAGAATATACTTTTTTAGTGCAGAAAGCTAAGTCATCAAGGATATTCAGGGTATTTGCCGGAGTAGGTATACCTATTGGCAAAGGCGATTCTTCGCTGCCATTCTTCAAGCAATATTTCGCGGGCGGGGCAAACAGCATGAGGGGATGGCCCATAAGGGGTATTGGCCCCGGGGCAAAGGCGCTGGCCCCCTATAATTTACTCGCATTAAATGACCGTACAGGTGATGTGAGATTTGAAATGAATGGAGAATACCGGTATGATATCGCCCAGATCATCCCCAATTCAATTGTATTAAAAGGCGCTTTATTTATTGATGCAGGTAATGTGTGGAACTTTAAAAATACAAGGACCGATGGAGGCCCTGATAGCCTGCAATTTGATTTTAAAAAGCTATATCAACAACTGGGAGTAACCGCCGGTACAGGTTTCCGTTTTGATTTTAATTATTTTCTGATCCGTTTCGACCTTGGTTTCCGGTTTAAGCGGCCTGATATTGCCAGGAACAACGGATGGCAAATACCAAATATTACCTTTAATAATTTACTGAAAAAAGGAGAACAGGTAGAAATTGCCCCCGGCGTATTTGGAAACCGCAACCGCATCTGGCGTTACGAAAATTTTAATTTTACGATTGGATTGAGTTACCCTTTTTGATGCCTGCCTCCCGGGCGGCTTTTGATTCAAACAGGGTCGCCGGATAACTCCCCTTCAGGGGCAGGGGTAATCCCCTCTTCAAATTGTTCCATCGTTAATGCATTGGAAGCTTCATACTCTCCTATCCTTGTCCGTCGCAAACTACTCAGGTACCCGCCACATCCCAACCCCGCACCAAAGTCATTGGCCAAACTTCGTATATACGTTCCAGTAGAGCAGACCACTTTAAAAGATATCACCGGTAGGGTTATGCCGGTAATTTCGAATTGATAAATGTTAATTTTCCTCGCTTCCGGCTGCACTGCTACTCCGCGTCTCGCCAGTTCATACAAGGCAACCCCGTCTTTTTTTATGGCGGAAAAGATTGGCGGAAATTGTTCAATAGTACCTTTAAAAGGGGCCGTTGCCGCATGTATCATTTCATCCGTTAAAAAAGAATAATCTTTTAGTTGAACGGGTTCGCTTTCCAAATCGAAGGTTGGCGTTACAGCCCCCAGGGTGATATGGCCGGTGTATTCCTTTTCCTGCGCCATATACTCATTTATTTTTTTTGTAAACTTGCCGGTACAAACAATGAGCAGGCCGGTCGCCAAAGGGTCAAGCGTACCTGCATGGCCAATCTTTTTTATCTGTAATATGCTACGCATCCGGCGCACCACGTCAAATGAGGTCCAGTGCAAGGGTTTATCTACCAGTATTACTTTACCTTCCAGGTAAGATAACTGGATTGCGGGATCTATGGGAACCCGCTCTTTACGCTGCTGCTTTACAGGAGCTTCACCAGCTTCAACTAATTTATCGGTGTATCTTAACCGGTATGTTTCTTTTCGGGCCACAGGGTTTATAGTTTAGCTTTGATGGCTCACAATTAAAGCGTATGCCATATTTAATTTGGTCTATCTGCTATATTCGCTTTACCTTTTTTACTTTATTTACCTTATTTACTTTTCCAGCTTTTAACAAGTCCTTCAAGCGCTGAACACCAAACCCAAAACCCCTAGATCGCCTGCCTCGCTTTCAACTCCAGGTATTTATTAATGGCATTGATCGTAAGATTTTCCGGGGCGGTCAGTATAGAAAGTATCCCGTATTTCGACAATTCTTTTACAATCAGTCTTTTTTCGTAAGCAAATTTTTCGGCAATCGCTTTAACATATACTTCCTCCAGGTTGGCCGCAGCCATATTTGACAATTGCTTCAATTCGGTATTTTCAAAAAACACTACCATCAGCAAATGATGCTTTGCAATTGAACGCAAAAAATTTAACTGCCGTTTTAATCCGGATAATGATTCAAAATTGGTGAACAATATTAGCAGGCTTCGTTGCTTTACCCGGTTACGCAACTGCATATACAGCATTTCGTAATCACTTTCCAAAAAAGAAGTTTCCTGGTTATATAAGAGTTGCATCATATTCCCCTGTTGCACAGGCTTGCGGTCGGCAGCCAGCATCGTTCCCATTTTATTATCAAAACTAATCAGGCCTACTTTATCCTGTTTTTGCAAACAAACTTTACTTAATACAAGGGTGCTGTTAATAGCGTAATCGAGCAGGCTTAAATTATTAAAAGGCATTTTCATTAAGCGGCCCTTATCAATAATACAATATACCTGCTGACTTTTTTCATCCGTGTAATTGTTTATCATCAGCGATGCCTTGCGCGCAGTAGCTTTCCAGTTGATTGTCCGGATATCATCACCGCTTACATATTCTTTGATTTGCTCAAACTCCATGCTCTGGCCGATCTTGCGCATCCGTTTATTACCGTGCTCGGATTGTATGGTTGTTTGCGATAACAATTCATACTTACGTAACTGCATAAACGAAGGAAAAACAGGAATGGTAACCGTTGCTTCCACATCATGCCGTCTCATTGCCAGGCCCAGCCGCGATTTTACATACAACAGGATATTCCCAAAATGATATTCGCCCCTTTGTACCGGGCGTAAACTATAGTCGATTGTCTTTTCCCCCCCTGCTTTAAACCGGTGCTTTAATATCCAGTCACGCTTTTGAAACTGTACCGGCAACTCATCAATTATTTCCATCTCCACTTCAAAACGCATGGTATTGGTTACCTGTAAACTCACTTTATTTTCATCGCCATTACTAAAACGCTCTGCGGTAATTCTTTTAGCAATCGGTGGTTTGCTTAACAAAAAAAGAAATGTATAATCCATCACAAACAAAAAAACCAGTAGGTACAATCCTGTTTTGGAAACTATAAATAAAGCGGGAATAAAAAAAGATACGATAAATAATACTATACAAACCCCCGTCAGCAGGTAAAAAAAGTTAGTTAAATAAAGCCCCCTCAATCCAGCAAAGGCGGGTGACCTGAATTTCCGAGGGGATACCGTGGGGCCTGTTAAATGTATATTGCTTTTATTATTCATAAAGTGATACCCGTAAATTACTGTCAAACTTATGTATCAATTAATAGAGATTTGTTCATCAGCGCCTTTCCTGTCTCTACCCTGGCTAACTGAAGGAAAGGCCTTTTTACCTCGGTACTTCAATGGCTTCCAAAATATGCTCAATCAGGTCATCCGCGGTTAAGCCCTCCATTTCCTTTTCGGGCGTAAGAATGATACGGTGCCTTAACACTGGCGGAACCATTTCCTTAATATCCCCCGGAGTTACAAAATCGCGCCCCTTAATGGCTGCATTGGCTTTTGAAGCTCTCAATATAGCCAGTGAGGCCCTGGGGGAAGCCCCCAGGTATAAGGCAGGATTATTCCTGGTTTCAATAACAATTTTTGCGATATACTCTATCAGTCTTGGCTCAATAATGACAGACTGTATGGTGGCCCTGAAATTATTAATATCCATGGGAGAAATTATTTTAACCACTTCGTACAGTAATTGCGCCTGTGTACGTCCATGTTGGTTATTCAAAATTCCGATCTCCTCCTGCAGCGAGGGATATTGTACATCAATTTTAAAAATAAAACGATCTAATTGCGCTTCCGGAAGACGGTAAGTACCCTCCTGCTCTACCGGGTTTTGCGTGGCCAGGATAATAAAAGGGAGCCGCATTTCATGGGTAAACCCGTCGATGGTTACCTGCCGCTCTTCCATCACTTCAAACAGCGCTGCCTGGGTTTTTGCAGGCGCCCGGTTGATCTCATCAATCAAAACAATATTGCTGAAAACAGGCCCTGGTTTAAAATAGAAATCGCCCTCCTTGGGATTAAAAACCGATGTGCCTACCACATCACTTGGCATAAGGTCGGGTGTAAACTGTATCCTTGAAAAATCCACATCAATCACTTTGGCGATTAACTTGGCGGTTAAGGTTTTTGCAACACCCGGCACGCCTTCAATCAAAATATGACCATCGCAAAGCAAACCGATCATTAAAAGATCCAGCATTTTATGCTGACCAACAATTACTTTACCTATTTCACTTCGTATGCTTTCCATGCTTTGGTTAAGGGCAGACAGATCAATGCGTTGCTGAAAAATACTTTCTTCCATTATATTTTATTTTTATAAAAATTTTCTATTTGCTGGTTCAGGGATAACAATTGCTGATCGCCTATTTCCATGGATTGCTGCACCATACCGATAGATTTAAATAATTTTTCCATGCCTTCCCTCGTATTATTACTTTTACGGCTTAGGGTGTTAATAAACTCTTCATTGAGATGACTGGTATTTAAATAATATTGATTCCTGATATGCTCCATGAAATAAGTGATCAGTTTATCAGCAATATTACGGTTATCCTTTTGCTGCAAATATAAACGGCCGATGGTTTCTGCAAAAGCAGTGGTAGTATTGTTATTAGGAGGAATGGTTGCTACAATCCGCTGCCTGCGCTTACCTCCAAAATAAACATACAACCCAAACAGGATCAATAACAACCAGAAAGCCCAGGCCATGGGAGGGTATCGAAGTAAAACACCCAGGCTCGATTTGTTGCCTCCCTCGTATCCAGGATCATCTCTTTTTTTATAATAATCATCCCAATAGACCCGCTCCGGGATAGCAGGCGTAAATGAAAAAACATGTTGGAAATATTTGTAATTATCCTTTTGCAGCAAAAAATAATTACTCAGCGCCCGTGGTTCAATATGAAGATAAACACGGCCATCCCCGTAAAAAATAACAATGAAATTGGCACCCATACTATTACTGCCCAATACCCTTGAATGGAGGCTATCCAATTTTGTAAAATGATTGTAAAAAGGAAAATAAAAATACTGGTAAACTGCAGGGTCGTTAAAAACCTGCCTTTGCAATTTCACGGATGTGTATTTCATTTCAGGAATCGGCCGCTCATAAAATACTTTTTTAACCTTGCAACCCAGGGTATCCAGCAAACGCTTATCAATATTATCGCTTGAAATGAAAAGACTGTTGCCAGCATAAACATAATCCAGTATCCCTGCCAGGTCGGCTTTTGTTAAATAGAGATTTTTACTTACACTGATGTACAATGAACCGGTATCGGCAATATCATCAAAGGTGTTTTCAAAATTGTGATTCACTTTGCGGATAGCATTATGAAAATACAATTGTTCCAGTTGATGGTGCAAAACAAAAGCACCGAAAGGGTTTTTATCCTTGTGAGAAAATGTTTCGATTAATGGGGGCAGTTTTACAAGATTTGACCCACAGGACTGGGAAAAAATGGTGATCAATATAATCCAGCTACTATAAATAAATGTTTTTTTCAACTTTCTACACCTCGCTGTTAAACTGTTTAAATTTATTTTGAATGGCATTGAAAAGGTCTCCATCAATTTCAAATTCGCCATACCAGACATACTCATAATTGAAGGTTAATGCAGCAAACGCATTTTTATACGTTTTGCCCGACAATTCGGCCAGGTATTGAAAATTAGTTTTGTACGCAGCAAATTGTATAGCGCCTTTTGCTACCAGTTTTTGCAAAGATTGCAGGTAATGATACCGGACCGCCATCCTGTAATTGTTTTCAATAACCGCCTGCGCTATCAGTTTTCCATAATCAGCGTTGGTTGATAAATTCTCCCTTTCATTATGCAACTCAGCGACATTCGCCTTCGCATAGGAACGCTGAAAAAAACCTTCTGCAAAAAATAATTTGAACAAAATAAAAGCAGCGAATAGTCCCGCCAATATCCAAAAAAAGTATTTGGTAACAGGGGAAAACAGTATGCGTTCCAGCCATGATATCCCCTTTTTTGGAACCTCCTTTGTTTCCAGGCTTTGCTGGTATTTATTCAACAAAGAGTCCAGGTTTTTAGCATAGGCGAAATACTTAGAGCTTTTTAAAACCTTAATTGAATCCGGTTCAACATACAGTTGGTTATTAAGGAGCGTGGTATCTGCTGTATAATCCCCGTAATTTTCATCCTGCTCTTGTTCTGCAGTCACTAATTCCACTGCCTTGGTTTCAAGAGAATCTTTATCCGGATACCTATCATTATCCTGCGCCCCGCAAAAAAAAGAACAAGATAGAATTACCGTTAACAATATGATGTATTTGCAGGAACTCATTTTACAGGAACGGGTATTTTCAGTATACCATTTTTTTGAATATGGATACCTTTTTTGTGCAGGCGAATAGGGTAAATTACAAAATACCATATTATGAAAGATAGAGAAAGGCCGAGAATTATGGCACTGCCCCATACCGGCAATCCGCCGTTATTTTGCTTATCAAAAGTATTACCCATCAGGTGGGTAACATAGCTTTCAAAAAAAGAAGCAATAATAAAAACCGGCACCAGTACGATCATAATTTTTAATGCGTCTTTAATACTATTTGCAAAGGATACTATTCTTGAATAAGTACCCGGAAAAAGAATACCCTGAGTAATAACGAGGCCTGCAGTGGCGGCAATAACCAGTGCCAGTATTTCTAAAGTACCATGCACCCAGATCACCAAAATTGATTGCATACCCAGCCCCTTCGCAAAAAACATATATTGAAAACAACCCAGCATTAACCCATTCTGCCACATCGCGTAAATTGTACCCATGCCTACTAAAATTCCTCCCATCACCATCAACAACGACACAAATGTATTGTTCATGGCAATGCGCACAAACATAGTAAAGGGGTTTTCATTTTTATATACGCCAAAAGGGTCGCCTTTCGCGATATTCTCTTCGGTCATATCCACATAGCCATTGCCGAGTATCCCCCTGATAAACGATTCATCTTTAATGGAACTAAACACCCCGATGCTTACAAATAAAGAAAAAAGTAAAAAAGTGAATAATAATAACCGGTGGTATTTTTTAAACAGCAGGGGTAGTTCGTATCTCCAGAATGTGAACACCCTTGTGTACTTCTCTTTCTTATTTTTATAAATATCCAGGTAAATATTAGAGGCAATGCCATTAATCCAGCGGGTAACCTTGCTCCTGGGGTAAAAAGTTTTCGCATAAGAAAGATCATCCACCAGGGTAATAAATCTTTCCGCTGTTTCATCGGGATCGCTGGTGGGGTTATGCTGATATTCATTCCACTTATCAACATTCTTTTTAATGAACATTCCTTCACGCATTTGATAAAAGTAGCAAATTTCTTTGTTATACAATGAGATTGCCAATTTTGACGGGCCTGTTGCGAATAATGGATGCTTACGATTTTCGCATTTTTTTATACCGGCAGTTTTTACCGGGCCCATTGCCATTATCAGGGTTTCAATGAACCTTATCATTTATTGTTGCACGGGCAGATGTTTTTCATGGCAACATAGTTGTGTCACTCCCTTCTACCGTATACCATTGGGGATCTTTAATGTATTACCTTACACCTGCATGTAATGCCTGTAATCAGGCTTTTAAATTGGTGCTATTTAAAAATCAGCGCGGCTGACATTCAAAAGTATTAATTTTAAACATTTAATTTGTACCATGTCCGGAATTCAAATAACCACCCCCTTTAATATTGACATCGAATTTGAAATTGCCGCATTTCATAAACGCCTGCTGGCGTACTGTATCGATTTTATAATTCTGGTGCTTTACATGATGAGCATGCTGTACCTCCTGTTTGGCGGATTCAGGGTTGGTGAAGGGAGTTATGGATTTGTGTTGATCGTTTTAGTAATACCGATGCTTTCCTACTCAGTGCTGTCAGAATTGTGGATGAACGGACAAACGATCGGAAAAAAAATATTTAAAATAAAAGTAGTAAGTCTCAATGGTGGCGAGCCTACCCTGGGCCAGTATGCGCTGAGATGGTTTATGCGTTTTTATGAATGGGCCTTTATTATCTTTTTTTTATTTTGGGGGAACGGTATCTGGGGTATTTTATGGTTAATAATCGGCGGCATCACTTCTATAATCATTATTTCCATATCGGCCAAAAGCCAGCGGCTTGGTGATATCGTAGCAGCAACAGTAGTGGTGGAAACCATGTCAAAATTAACGGTAGATGATACCATTTTCATGCATGTGGCACAAACGGATTATAAAGTAAAATTTCCTGAAGTGATGCGTTTAAGTGACCGGGATATTAATACAATCAAAAATGTCATCAACCAGGCTAAAAAAACAAATACGTACGACATGTGTAACCGTATTGCAGTAAAAGTGCAGGACGTATTAAAAGTGCCTACAGATATGTATGCTATTGATTTCCTGGAAAAAATAATGGAAGATTATAATTATCTCGCTACAAAAGAATAAAACCGGTCAGCCCCCGCCAAAAGCAGCCGCGAGCATCATTCCGATAACACCCAGTACCGTAAATATTAAAGCGATGACTATAATAATTCCGGAAAAGCGAAAATAGATTTTTAAATGTTTAAATGCTGCTGTAAGATCAAACTGGTCATTGGCAAGCAGAGCCGAATGTATTTTTTTTGAAAACCGGAACAGGTGCATTGACATGAAAAATACTGTTCCGGCAATTGCGAGATAAATAATCGCCACAGTTCCACCCGCCAGTAAGCCTTCACCAGCGCTATTATAATTGCCTGTTAATTTTGCCAGCATCGACCCGGCAAATATTGCTGCCAGTGCAATTACGCCACTATATACAAAGCCAATTACACCCAAAAATTTACCCCAGGCAGCCGTTTCTTTCAGGTATATATTTATTGTACTATCAATAACCAAATCAGTTTCTATAAGATTCTGTTCGTTTTCCATTAGTTGTTTTTATCATAGTAAACCAGGTCTGTCTTGATGAAATATAATAAGACTTAAATCAGGAAAATTATAGTAAATAAAAAAAAATACTTTCTTTTACCTGAACGTACGGGTAGAAATGATCCCTGCAAAACTTGAAGCTGAATATAATCCAGGGGTTTCCTGGTACAGTTTTTTTTCCCTGTTGGCTAGTATCAAACCAATTATGCCACATATTAAACCGGCAATTCCGTCGCAGAATGGCCCTAACTATTGATACAATGCCTGATACCAATATCTACCTGCCTCGGTTAAATCCGGGCATATTAAAAGCGAAGACTAAAACTATTATTACGAAAACTATAATCAGGCAGGATATAATGATACCAATTATAGAACAGGTTCGTCCTGCACTGGAGGTACCAAAACTTGATTGCGAATATAGTTCAGGGGCTTCCTGGTACAACTTTCTGTCTTTATTTGCTAATACCAGCCCGATTATACCACATATTATACCTACAACCCCATAACAAAAGGCCCCGATTATTGAAATAATGCCTAACACCAGGGCAGTTGTTGCATTGGGAAGATTTTGCTGAATATTTTGATTTTGCACAGGGCTTAGAAAATCTTTTTGTTCCATAAGGGTTAGATTGAATGTTGGTAAATAATTTTATACATATAATTAATTAGTACAATTGAAGCGATAAATATATAACTATAAATGACAACAGAGTTACCTTTTTTAAATTTATAAATCAAATGCAGCGCGCAAAATATAAAGAAAAGCAATAAGGGCACGGTTGCCGGGTTTAGCCGGAAGCTCTCCGGGAAGTTCCCGTCAAGCAGTTCAATAAAACTTCTTTGTAATCCACAACCCGGACAATCAATATGTAAAAAATACTTTACCGGGCAGGGCAACTGGTGTGATTTCAGCCATTGTAATACATCCATAAATATGTCTGATTTTTCCTGATGGCTGGTGCCTGGTTTTTTAACTAAACCCTTTCAATTTAGAAATCATCTGCTGCTTTCAGGGCTATTCTCTACAAAATGACGACTCTCAAAATATTAATTACCATCCTGTACATCAATCAACAATTTAAAAATAATGCTCCCGCAGTAATATCAATCACATATCAGACATATTAATATGCCCGTGCAAATAATACCCTTTGCGTGCTTGGGTTGCCGGTTAAAATACAGTTGCCCGCTTCCTGCACATTATCCAGTGGAATGCACCGTATGGTTGCTTTTGTAAGTTCCTTTATTTTATCTTCGGTTTCACCCGTACCATCCCAATGCGCTGAAATAAAGCCCGGTTTTTCGTCAAGTAGTTTTACAAAATCATCCCAATCATCGGCTTTAACAATACGTTCTTCCCTGAAAATTTTTGCTTTGTTATAAATAGCCCGTTGGATTTCATCCAGTAGTTCAATGATCCGGGCACTTAAGCCATCAACGGAGAAACTCATTTTTTCTTTCGTGTCCCTCCTGGCCACCTCCACTACATTTTTTTCCAGGTCCCTGGCACCAATGGCTATTCTAACCGGAACGCCTTTCATTTCATATTCTGCAAATTTCCATCCCGGCCGGTTATTGTCATTATCATCATATTTAACTGAAATACCGGCGGCCTTCAATTGCTCCATCAAAAATTTTACCTTTTCATCAATCAGGTGTTTTTGTTCTTCTCCTTTAAATATCGGAACGATCACTACCTGGATGGGCGCCAGTTTTGGAGGTAATACCAGGCCCTGGTCATCACTATGCGCCATCACCAATGCCCCAATTAGCCGGGTACTTACTCCCCAACTGGTAGCCCATACATAGTCTAATTTATTTTCTCTATCAGAAAATTTCACATCAAAGGCTTTGGCAAAATTTTGCCCGAGAAAATGCGATGTTCCTGCCTGTAATGCTTTTCCATCCTGCATCAGCGCTTCTATGCAATAGGTATCCAGCGCCCCGGCAAAACGCTCATTGGCAGTTTTCACCCCTTTGATTACCGGCATCGCCATATAGGATTCAGCAAAGTTTGCATACACATTCAGCATTTGAACCGTTTCATCAATAGCCTCCTGTTGGGTAGCATGAGCTGTATGACCCTCCTGCCATAAAAATTCCGTGGTACGCAAAAACAGGCGGGTACGCATTTCCCATCTTACCACATTGGCCCATTGATTGATCAGTAATGGAAGGTCGCGGTAAGATTGTATCCATCCTTTATAAGTGCTCCAGATGATTGCCTCGCTGGTAGGACGAACAACCAGTTCCTCTTCCAGCTTTGCTTCGGGATCTACAATTAATTTTCCTTTATTGTCCGGATCGGCTTTTAAACGATAGTGCGTTACAATGGCACATTCTTTGGCGAACCCTTCGGCATTTTTTTCTTCCGCTTCAAACAGGCTCTTTGGAACAAATAGCGGAAAGTACGCATTTTGATGGCCGGTTTCCTTAAACATCCTATCCAATTGCTGCTGCATATTCTCCCAAAGCGCATAGCCATAAGGTTTAATAACCATGCACCCGCGTACAGCGCTGTAATCAGCAAGCCCGGCTTTTATAACCAGGTCATTATACCATTGCGAATAGTCTTCCTTCATGCTGGTGATCTCTTTGCTCATACCCGAACCCCATCAGGGGCTATTTTTTTTTAATGAATAATTGGTTGAATGATTCTTACCGACAGAATGTGTTGATCAGACTATTGCGAAATTTTTATCAACAAAGTTTATCAACCATTGATAGTCAGCTGTATGCAAGATATATTTTTCAATTTGTTTTAGCATCACTTTAACATGAAAGGAATAAACTTTGCAAACAGTGGCAAAGAATTTGACCTGATAATAATGTTGCCTTTACGGCGCAAAAGTAGTAACTTCATCCTATAATAATTTCAAACAAATTATCATGAACACCAAACTTTTACTTCTCGCAATTTCTGTGACCGCTTTTAGCAGTTGCAGCACTCTTTATAAATCTGGTCAAACACCAGATGATGTTTATTTTTCACCAGTTCGGCCTTATGAGGAGGAAAGCAAAAAAGAAGAACAAAAGAACGAAGTGAAAAATTATGATGGCTATAATATGGAGGACAGGGCCATTCGCCTTGGTATCAATGACCGTCGCTTTAGAAATTTTGATAATGATTACGGGTATAATTCCTATAATTTTAGCAATAATTATTATAATGACTACGGATTTAATAAATATAACTACGGGTACAATTCTTATAATTTTGGATTTAACAATGGATATTATTACAATCCGTACTTTGCTTATTACCCTGTTTTTGTTCCTGTTTATCTTATTCCTTCCAAACCCAAAAACACTACGCCAAGGATGGGTAATTTAGGAGGGTATAATTCAGGTTATAACTCTAACACGAACACCACACCCACCAATACAAAAACAGGTAACACAAGATCAGTAAGATCAAACAATAGTAATGGAAGCGCTGTTGGAAATGTTATCCGGCAAATTTTAGCACCCAGTAATACAGATAATAATAACTATAATAATTCCCGTAGTACAAATAATAATTCTTCAGATAATTCTTCATCCAATAATAACCGCACCTATACGCCTTCAAGCAATAGCAGCAGCAATTCATCATCTTCAGGAAGCAGCAGTTCATCCGGATCTGGTGGCGTAACAAGACAACCAAGAGGGGGTGGAAATTAATTTATAGAAATCTTTATTAATTCGTTTGGTGATGAACGGTAGTTAACCGCTGTCGCCCTTAAATACTATTGTCATGAAAAAATATATACTCCTGCCAGTTTTGCTGATAAGCACATTTATTTATGCTCAAATACCGGAAGATGCTTTACGCTATTCCTACTTTCCTCAAAACGGAACTGCACGAAATCTTGCCATTGGCGGGGCAATGGGTTCACTTGGAGGAGATATTAACGCCATTTTTGTAAACCCCGCGGGATTGGGCAATTACAAGACCGGAGAGTTTGTGTTTACACCAGGTTTTTTTATGAATAATAATAAGAGCAATTTCCGGGAAACCCAGAATAAAAATAAAAAGAATAATATCGGGTTAGGACCAATTGGTTTTGTGTATGGATTTGCCAACCGGTACAATAACAAATCAAGCCAGGCAATCAGTTTAGCTCTCACACAGACCGCCAACTATAATAATAGCGTTCAATACAATGGTTTGAACAATTTTAGTTCTTACACTGAGCGATGGGCCGAACAGGTAGCCAAAAGCAATCTGTCACTTGATGACGCTTTAAACAACCCGGTGTTTGCCTACGGGGCCGCACCGGCACTGGACACCTACCTGGTGGACACTTTCAGGATCAACGGAGCTGTACAGGTTAGGGGTTTACCGGAAGATATCCTGGATGCAGGTCAGGCGCTTCGCCAGCAAAACACCATCGACACCAAGGGTGCGCAATATGAACTGGCGTTGGGTTATGCCGTAAATAAAAATGATAAATTTCAATTTGGATTCAGTGTCGGAATTCCAATTATGAATTACACCAGCACTACAACATTTAAAGAAAATGATACTTCATCTAATAATTTAAATGGATTTGATTCTTTTACCTACACAGATGATTATACTACCCGCGGAGCCGGGATCAATGCAAAACTTGGATTGATCTTTAAGCCGACTGAGCATATTCGTTTAGGGCTCGCAGTACACACGCCCACCTATATGGTATCTTTAAAAGATAAAAGAACTTCATCCATAGTCGCCAATACTGAAGATTACGGAGGCTCGCTCCAGGCTTCTTCGCTCAAGTTTACCAATGACCAGCCAGGTGAAAGCAAGTACAGCATGCTTACGCCATGGAAAGTAATGGTGAGCGGTAGCTACGTTTTCAGGGAAATTGAGAATGTAAGAAAACAAAAAGGATTTATCACCGCGGATATTGAATTTGTTAACCATAAGAGTTCTAATTTTTATAGCGCTAATGAAACACCCACCGCTGACGAAAAATTATATTACAAATCGTTGAACAATGTTATAAAGGATCAATACAAAGGCAATTTTAATTTCCGTGTGGGAGGCGAACTGAAGTTCAATACCATTATGACCAGGTTAGGCTTTGCTTACTACACTAACCCGTACAAAGACACCGAAATAAAGGCCAGCAGGATGTTGTTAAGCGGTGGGCTGGGATATCGGCACAAAGGATTTTTTATTGACCTTACCTATGTTCATTCGATCAATAAAGACGTGAGTTTTCCGTACCGTTTAGAGGACAGGGCAAATACCTTTGCAACCATCAATGATCAGCGTGGAAACATTATTGCAAGTGTGGGATTTAAGTTTTAATGGATCAACGGATAAGGGATAAGGAATAATGGATAATTGACAAATATTTTAATTGTTATTGCCTTGTTTGTTGCCCCTTCTTTTAAAATTGATACATTAAATCATGGAACGGTTTACAGCGAATTTGTGAATGCCGGGAGTAAAGCAATAGTCAATTATCAAATAAAAAATTATTCATTAAACAATACATTACTGCGTCAATATCCGGCCTGCACCATTTTACTTCTTCCTCTTTTTTAAACCAGGTCATTTGTCGTTTGGCATAATGTCGTGTATTGTTTTTTATGGCTGCTGTTGCTTCAGCCAGGCTGGTTTCTTCTTTGAAGTAAGCAAATAATTCCTTGTAACCTACTGTTTGCAAGGCATTCAGGTGCTGGTAAGGCTCAAGATTCTTCACTTCATCCGGTAGGCCACCCTGTATCATCGAATCCACCCGGTTGTTGATCCGTTGATATAGTTCTTCTCTTGGTAATTCCAGTCCAATTTTAATGATTGTGAAATCCCTTGCTACTTTTTTTTGGGTTTGAAATTCAGCAATTGATTTACCCGTAGATAGCTTTACTTCCAGCGCCCGCATCAGTCTTTGTGGATTCTGTACTTCGCTTGCTGAGAAATATACGGGATCGCATTTTTGTACTTCCCGCTGTAACCAATCCAATCCCCCTAATTTATAATCCAGGGTAATTTTTTCTCTTATCCCTGGTAAAATAACGGGCACTTCATCCATACCGCTACAGAATGTTTTTATATACAATCCGGTACCACCCACCATAATCGCTATGTCGCCGGTTTCAAATATTTCCCGCAATTTATCCAATGCATATTTTTCAAATATCCCCGCATTCACCGTTTCATGAACGGAATGAGAATTGATGAAATAATGATGAATGGATTGCAATTCTTCAGGGGAAGGTTTAGCTACACCGATATCCAGTTCTTTAAAACACTGACGGCTATCCGCAGAAATGATCCGGGTGGAAAAATGCTTCGCTAACGCAATAGCAACGGCTGTTTTACCAACTGCGGTTGGTCCCAAAATAATGATGCAGGTCTTTTTAATTGAAAATTTTTTAATGGATAGTTCCTTGTATTCAAACAAAATTAAATATTCACAACAGTAATGAATTAAACTATTTAATTTATCGTATAAAAAATCAGCAACCGGTACAAGCAGCCACCATTAAAGTGTTTATCGCATATCAATTAACCCTTTATTAATGCACTAAAGTTCTTCGACAGTTTCATCGCCCGTTGTATCTTCTTCAGCTTCGGTGGCATTACCGTCTTCATCTTCTTCGCTAAATCCTTCCAAAATGGCAGCAGGATTTAGATCGTATTTTTCCTCTACTTCCGCCAGGCGGCTATCTACCAGTCCTTTTGTACCATATTGTGAAGGGGCGATGCCTTCCGTTCTGATGCAGGACGGATAAGTAATTTTTTTATTTTCATCCTTATCCACATTGATCAGTTCTACCATGAATGTCCAAAGCTTATTAAAATCGTAGACATAAATAAACTTTTGATTGGGATCCTTGATTTCAGATCCCAGGGCAACATTTGCCATTATGAGGGGATCTACTTTATATATTTTTTCATCGTACTTTTCTAAAGAAATTTCCCTTCCTCTTAACCAACTATCATTACTGCGATAGAAAGTAGCTTTGTGCTTATTATCAAACTCATAGCTTTTTAAAATACAATGATGCAGATCTGCGAAATTATGGGTATGCTTAATAACCACATCCCTGTAAATGCTTTCATCATCTTCCCAATAAACCCTGAAACGTAAAATTGCCATGCTACGAAATTAGTGTTTAATTGATAACGGATAATGGAATAATTGAAAATATTCAAATTGCTGTTGCCTTGGTTTTTGCCCTCTTGAAATAATAAATTAAATTACTATTGTCCTACCAAATACTTGAACCCCTTATCCGGCCTGTATGACCTCACCCCAACCTCTCTCCCCCTTCAACAAGCTCAGAATTCAGGGATAGAACCCTTAATGGTAAAAGCTTTTAGCAAATCTGACTAATTTTTAACGGATGACAGTGAAATTAAATCATTCAAATTTGGATACCGCTCAATATACTCATTATTCCAGCCCCAGTTCAATCGCCTTTTTTTGCATGAACCCCATCGCGGCATCGTAATTGTTTGGAATGTGTCCATCTAATATTGCGTCCCTTATCGCATTTTTTAGTTCCCCTATGATTCGGCCCGGTGGCAGGTTAAATCTTTCCATTATCATTTCACCGGTAACCGGTGGCTGCCAGTTGCGCAACTGGTCACTTGCTTCTACTTCCAGGCAACGCTGCCGTACCATTTCAAAGTTTTCAAGGTAGCGCTTTACCTTTTGTTTGTTTTTAGAAGTGATATCCGCATTGCAGAGCGTCATCAACGCATCAAAGTCTTCTCCAGCATCAAACAATAATCTCCGGATAGCTGAATCGGTTATATTTTCTTTTGTAAGACCGATCGGGCGCAGATGCATTTCCACCATCTTACGGACAAATTTCATTTTTTCGTTTTGTGGCAATTTCAATTGCGCGAAAATTTTGGGCACCATCCTACCTCCCACTACTTCGTGGCCGTGAAAAGTCCAGCCGTGACCAGCTTCAAATTTTTTAGTAGCAGGTTTGGCTATATCATGCAATATGGCCGCCCAGCGTAACCAAATATCGTCCGTATGCTCACTTATATTGTCAACTACCTGCAACGTATGATAGAAGTTATCCTTGTGCCCCTTCCCATCAATGTACTCGGCGCCGGCAAGGTCTATCATCTGGGGAAAAATAATTTTCAGCAAGCCGCTTTTATACAGCAGGTCAAATCCGATGGAAGGCTTTTTACAAAGTAAAATTTTGTTCAGCTCATCCGCAATGCGTTCCCCGCTTACAATCTTTATCCGGAAGGCATTTTCGCTGATAGCGGCAAAAGTTTTTTCTTCAATTGAATAATTCAACTGGGCCGCAAAACGTATGCCCCTCAACATTCGTAACGGATCATCACTGAAGGTCAATTCAGGATCCAACGGTGTTTTAAGGATTTTATTTTCAATATCCGTGATACCATTAAATGGATCTACCAAAGCTCCATAATTTTCCTTGTTTAGGCTTATGGCGAGGGCATTAATGGTAAAGTCCCTTCTGTCCTGGTCATCTTCCAGTGTACCGGTTTCAACTATCGGTTTACGGCTATCGTAGGTATAGCTTTCCTTCCTGGCACCTACAAATTCGATGTCGATACCGTCTACTTTTATTTGTGCGGTACCGAAATTCTTAAAGAAACTTACTGTTGGTTTTGGGTGGAATTGTATCGCTACTGCTTGCGCCAGCGCAATTCCATCACCCGTGCACACAATATCGATATCTTTTGTGGGCCTGCCAATAATCTTGTCACGAACAAAGCCACCAATCAAATAACATTGCACCTGGAGCGCTTCTGCTGACGCTGCAATTCTTTTAAAAATGATCAACTCTTTATCGGTGCAATGGATGTACATAGCCTGCAAAAATAAGCTGTAAGATTCATATCTCCGATGGGTGATTTTTTATGCCTGATCTTTTAAGGGCCTTCCGAATAACAGCGCGAAACTGTTTGGGTAAATTTGTAATTCCTATAGTATAAGTATTTGCTGAAGCATCATTCTATATATAAAGCTCTCTTTAAAACCTGGCGTTTCGGCACCAATGTTGCCACTATACACATCCACGCAAAATAAACTGTATCAACCAGGTGTTTTGACATTTTGGCTTTATATTGAAAAAATTATGAATAATAGCTTTTATTTCCAGGGTCCGGAAGAAGAAATGGAATTTATGCCGATCATTCCATTAAATGAAGATGATAACGAAGATGCAGATACACAGGCCATTCCAAACGAATTACCCCTTTTACCTTTACGCAATACCGTTCTGTTCCCGGGGGTGGTATTACCTATTACTGTGGGCAGGGACAAGAGTATAAAAGCGGTCAGCGATGCTTATAAGGCTGACAAATTGATAGGCGTGATAGCGCAAAAAGACAGTACCGTTGAAGAGCCCACCGTAAGTGACCTGGAAGAAATTGGAACAGTGGCAAAAATAGCCAAACTCATCAAAATGCCCGATGGAGGGACCACTATTATTATCCAGGGGAAAAAGCGTTTTAAGATTGATGAAATTACAAGTGAAGACCCTTATTTTAAGGCAAAAATCCAGACATTAGAAGAGGAAGTATTGAAAAATGACAATGATTTTAACGCGATGGTGGGAGGTATTAAAGATCTTGCCGGGCAGATTGTACAAATTTCACCTAACCTGCCCAGTGAGGCCGCTATTATTTTAAAGAACATTGAAAACCCCGCATTCCTGATTCATTTTGTGAGCAGCAATTTAAACAGCGATATAAAAGACAAACAACGCCTGCTCGTGATCAATAATATCAAAGCGAGGGCAGAATTACTGATGAACCTGATGCAGACAGAACTGCAATACACCGAACTTAAAAACAAAGTAACCAATAAAACCCGCGCCGAGCTGGATAAACAACAAAGGGAATATTTTCTGCAACAGCAGATGAAAGCCATTAAGGAAGAATTGGGAGGGGACAATGTTGCCGAAGTAAAGGAAATGCTGAAAAAGGCGGAAGGTAAAAAATGGCCCAAAGCCGCATTGGAAATGTTTCATAAAGGCGCAGAGAAGCTGGAAAGAATGCACCCCAGTACGCCGGATTATTCTATCGTGTACAATCACCTGGATCTTATGCTTGACCTGCCCTGGGAAGATTATACACCCGACTCTTATGACCTGAAAAAGGCGAAAAAAATACTGGATCATGATCATTATGGCATGCACAAGGTGAAAGAACGCATACTTGAATACCTGGCAGTACTGAAATTAAAAGGTGATATGAAAAGCCCGATCCTTTGTTTTGTAGGCCCTCCGGGAATTGGCAAGACAAGCTTAGGTAAAAGCATTGCCCATGCAATTGCAAGAAAATATGTGCGAGTGAGCCTGGGCGGGCTGCATGATGAAAGTGAGATACGCGGTCATCGTAAAACTTATATCGGCGCTATGCCCGGCAGAATTATTCAATCCATCCGGAAAATAAAAAGCAGCAACCCCGTGATGATATTAGATGAAATTGATAAAGTTGGCAACGACCAGCGGGGTGACCCATCCTCGGCCCTGCTTGAAGTACTGGACCCGGAGCAAAACAATTCGTTCTACGATAATTATCTTGAACTGGAATATGACCTTAGCAAAGTGCTGTTTATCGCAACCGCGAATAACATTAATAATATACAACCCGCATTAAGAGACCGGCTGGAAATTATTGACCTTAGCGGTTATGCCGTAGAAGAAAAAATCGAGATCGCCCGTCAGCATTTGCTTCCCAAACAACAGGAAGCGCATGGCCTGAAAAATGTAACAATCAAGGTTAGTGATAAGGTACTGGAAAAAATTATTGAAGATTATACAAGGGAAAGCGGAGTGAGAGATCTCGACAGGCAACTCGCATCAGTAATGCGTAACCTGGCCAAACAATTCGCTACCAAAGACAAATTAAAACCTACACTAACCCAGGTGGATGTTGAAAAAATTTTGGGCCGACCCAGGTTTAGCAATGAAATGTATAAGATAGCCAATATGGCGGGGGTAGCTGTTGGGCTTGCGTGGACTTACGTGGGTGGAGACATTCTATTTATAGAGATCAGCTTAAGTGATGGCAAGGGTGAATTGAAAATGACCGGTAACCTGGGCAATGTGATGAAGGAAAGCGCCACCACAGCATATACCTGGCTGCAGGTAAATGCCAAAAAATTAGATATTGATCCCGAAATGTTCAATAAGAAAAATATCCACATCCATGTGCCGGAAGGTGCGGTACCTAAAGACGGCCCAAGTGCCGGCATTACCATGATGACGGCATTGGCGAGTGCATTTACCGGCAGAAAAATTAAACCCTACTTAGCAATGACGGGAGAAATAACCCTTCGCGGGCAGGTTTTACCGGTAGGTGGTATCAAGGAAAAAGTGCTTGCCGCCAAGCGGGCCGGGTTAAAAGAAATTATTATGTGCTGGCAAAATGAAAAGGATGTCATTGAAATTAATCCCCTGTTTATAAAAGGAACTAAGTTTCATTATGTAAAAACAATGCAGCAGGTGATTGATATTGCGCTAACTTAAGAGGGTAATGGTGAATGGGCAAAAGCGGCAATGTATTTAGCTGTCAACCATTCATTATCAACAATCGCAAAGCGGATAAGGACTTGAGTCCTGCACTAATACTGATATTACCACCTGCGGCCGGTTTTGATTTGTATTTCTTTATTTCAATTTCTATAATAATAACGCCCCTCTGGATTTTAAGACTGAATGGCTCAAATTATTGTAGAAAAACAAGGAAGTTAATATATCTCCAGAACACAGGAAGGTTGATAATATTCTTACTTAATGCCTTAAGGAGCCGTGTTACACCAACTGGTGCGTTTGCTTAATGATCCCCATCACAAATACACTCTGCACATGTCCCATGTTTTCAATCTGGCTCAGTTTGTTAACATGAAAATCGTAGTACGCGTTCATATCTTCTGAAACTACTTTCAGCATAAAATCAAATTCACCCGAAATGCTGTAGCACTCGATCACTTCATTCAGTACCTGCATGGTTTCAATAAATTTTACACCTGCTGTTTTGCTATGCTCTTTCAGTGACACATAGCAGATCACCATCAGGCCCTTCTTTACCCTGGTATGATCGAGCAGGGTGGCATATTGCTTTATCACGCCATTGGCCTCCATACGCCTGATCCGTTCATGCACCGGCGTAGTGCTCAGGTGAACCAGGTCACTGATCTCCTTTACCGTGATCCGCGCATTTTTTTGCAGTAGCTGAAGTATGGCAAGATCCTTATTGTCAAGGGTAGGTTGGTCAATAGTTGAAACCTCTTTTTGCGAAGCCTTATCCATGGGTAAATGTTATTATGTGCTGTAAATTTAGCTTAATAATAGTTTTTATCCCAAATTTTTACAAATGAATAGAATATTCTCCTACAATTGTAATTTTGTTATTCAAAATAAAAAATAACATTATGTCAACTATCACAGAACATTACATCGATTTCAGCCTCAAAAATAAAGTGGCTGACATGAGCCTTGCTGCCTGGGGCCGCAAAGAGATCCGTTTAGCTGAATCTGAAATGCCCGGTTTAATGGCATTAAGAGCGGAATACGGACCAAGCCAACCATTGAAGGGCGCCCGTATAGCAGGTTGTTTGCACATGACCATTCAAACCGCTGTATTAATTGAAACGCTGACAGCGCTTGGCGCCGAGGTTAAATGGAGCTCCTGCAATATATTTTCTACACAGGACCAGGCTGCCGCGGCAATTGCCGCTGCCGGTATTGGCGTTTTCGCCTGGAAGGGCCAAACCCAGGAAGAATCAGACTGGTGTATTGAACAAACTTTGTTCTTTGGCGGCGCCGACCGTCCTTTGAACATGATCCTGGATGATGGTGGTGATTTAACTAATATGGTGCTGGATACTTATCCAGAACTGGTGGCCAATATTAAAGGTTTATCAGAAGAAACCACTACCGGTGTTCACCGCCTGTACGAAAGAATGGAAAAAGGCACATTACCCCTTCCCGCCATCAATGTAAATGATTCTGTTACCAAATCTAAATTTGATAACAAGTATGGTTGTAAAGAAAGTTTAGTGGATGCGATCCGTCGTGCCACTGATGTGATGATGGCCGGTAAAATCGCCGTTGTAGGAAGTTATGGTGATGTAGGCAAAGGTTCAGCCGCTTCATTGAAAGGCGCTGGTTGTCGTGTAATCGTTACCGAGATCGACCCTATCTGTGCTTTACAGGCAGCTATGGACGGCTTTGAGGTAAAGCCGATGATTGATGCAGTAAAAGAAGCGGATATCATTGTAACTGCATCAGGTTGCCGCGACCTGATCACAGAAAAACATTTCCGCCTGATGAAAGACAAAGCGATCGTTTGTAATATCGGCCACTTTGATATCGAGATCGATATGGCATGGTTAAACGCTAATTACGGCGATACCAAAAACACCATCAAACCACAGGTAGACATGTATACCATCGAAGGTAAGGACGTGATCATCCTTGCCGAAGGCCGTTTGGTAAACCTTGGTTGTGGCACAGGTCACCCCTCCTTTGTGATGAGTGCATCGTTCACCAACCAAACCCTTGCCCAGATAGAGTTGTGGACTAACACAGAAAAATACGAAAACAAAGTGTATGTATTACCAAAATTGCTTGATGAAAAAGTAGCCCGTTTACATCTTGCCAAGATCGGCGTTGTGTTAGACGAGTTAACCACAGATCAGAGTGCATATTTGGGAATTTCAAAAGAAGGCCCGTTTAAGGTTGATCATTACCGTTATTAATATACGCAGTGCATTTAAAATACAGCCCACTTCCCCGGAAGTGGGTTTTTTATTTAAGAACCGTCTTTTTACCAGCAACTCTTCCCATCAAAGTCTCCCAACGGGCCTTAGTATGGCCGGGCACGTTGCGTGGTGAGGAAAAAATTATGCCTGAAATATTGCAGAAATATTATTAAAAGGTTTTGCCTTTCGCAAGTTAAAATATATTGATTTCTACATGGTTAGATCCCGGTCCTACTATTTTTTTGTCTTTTTTGTTTTACTTAACTTCGAACTCCACTCATCCGTAGTGGTTATACCGCCATCCACCCATATCCATTCAATTTTTTCATATACAAATCCCACTTCTTCCATCAATGGCATTTTAAGATTTTCGGTCACTTTATTATTCAGCATGATGCTCCGGATATCAGCGATCTTTGCATTGGTTAGCTTAACCGTATAGTGATTCAATTCCACCCCCGTAGAATTTTTGGCCACGAAACACTGTAATTCCCAACTGGTGATGTTTTCATTATTCACTAATGCTGCGTATAGCAGCGGTGATGATCGGTCTATCTCTTTGGTAACCACAAAAGGCCTGTGCACCCTTTTGCCCGTGGCCTGCCCGGTGGCTGGATCTCTTGGTGATTGTACTTCATGTTCAAATGCAATCACCATAATTTTTCCTTCCCTGCCTTTCTGAATTACACTTCCTTTGATGTCTCCTTGCTTCTCCCCTTTTAACTGGAGGTATGAATTTAGCGCCATGATAATTTTTTTAGTGAAGAACAAAATAGCAAATGATTTTGAAGATAACAAACTATTTCGCTGTGGGTGCGGTTATGAAAGAGCGTTCGTTGGACTGCCCCGGAACGTTTACCGCTATGGCCGGTTTCAAGGGGTGTTACCAGCGGCACATCATCTGGTTACTCAGCAAATAAAAATGAAGCAGTGTGGTTTATTTACGGTTCTTAAAAATGAATTTTTATGATCCTCTATCTATACTTTATCTACAATTTATCCTAATCACATTCCTGCCAGTGTATCAAGGTTGATACTCCTCGCTACGGTCTTTAAAAACGCTTCATCATTATCGCCATTTGTTTCAATGGTAATCAAAAACCTGTCAGCCGCAACCACCGTTACTTCAGCACGTTTTTCAGTTTTATACACAGTTCCGTAAGCGGCCACATTTTTTATTCCAAGCTCCACTTTTTCCTGCTTCCTGGTATCGTCTTCAGAACTGAACGCCATGCCATATGCCATAGTAAGGCCCTGAAATGTTTGAAATGCACCATTGTAATCCATCAATTTTACAGATATGCGTTTGTCGCCGCTCACATATTTTTGTTCTGTCTCCGACCAACTGCCCATGCCGGGCATGTTAACCTGGCTGCCTGATGCACCGCCATCTTTAGTATAGCCACTGATGTTTGGGAGATATGCCTGCAGGTCTTTATAAGGCATTGCAAGCGTGTCACCTTTTGCTTTGCGTTCTTCCCATTTTGTGTTTTTGTTTTCATCCGGCTGTTGTATAACATCATCATTATTGTCCGTCTTGTTTTCTTCACTTTTTATACTTTCGGTTGAACCGGTCTTTTTGCCGTTGCAGGAACTGAATGTAAATAAAACGATGAGGACGATAATGCTCAAAATTTCTTTCATAATGTATTTTTTTTGGTTGAAGTAAAAAATTTGAAGTAAAATACAAAGGAAGATTGTAACAGGCAAGTGGCCATGGGTATTTGAACAGGATTTACCGGCTAGATTCAAACAGGTTATTTTGCGGCATATTGAAAACCCGTAACAGTACAAGATGTCGTTATAAAAAAGACATTAATCACCAGAATTAGTAATAAAAAAATAACATAAGGTCATTCACTGGTGATCCGCTGGTAATTGATAATGAGCGGTGTAGTGATATCCATTTCAGCAGATCTTAATAGATCACACTACCAAGATTGTATTTACCTTTATTAGCTTCCACTCTTTCATTGGTGGTAAATACGGGTGTCGATTTTAAAGTGGGTGACTAAGGTAACAAAAAACTAAAAACATTTTTACTTTGATGGTCTGCCACTTTTCCATATAACTGATTCACACCCTAACTTCTTATAAATTATAATTTTAAATTATGAATACTGTGCCAATAAACAAAGCATTACCGGTACTTTGGGTAACAATCCTTTAATAAAACTAAAGAAAATAGTACCTGTGATTCAGGAAGCAAATAGTTAAGCGTGGCTTATTTGATGAAACAAATAATGTCTGTGGGTACTCAACTGCTGTTTAGGATTAACAGACAGGATTTCTTCAGGAAAAAAAATCTTCCTAAATGCCCCAGTCATATCTTTCCTATATTGCCGAAAATAACTATCCGGTATGCCGTTTTTAAAATCTTTTTCAATTAATTCGGAAAAACAGGTTCCCTTCCCTTTTAATATCCCCGCGGTACAGTTTGCAAAAAACATAACCCTTAATAAAAAAGTAACCATTTTTGTCGGGGATAATGGGAGCGGCAAATCCACTTTGCTTGAAAGCATTGCCTACCAGTTGAACCTCCCTTTGATTGGCGGGGCGATAATGTCGCACCCGGGATTTGAAGCCGCAAGATTATTGCAGCCACAGCTTTCACTTGAATGGAACAGGCAAACCAATAAAGGTTTCTTTTTCAGGGCGGAAGATTTCAGCGATTTTATAAATTCCGTGGAAAAAGAACGAAATAAAATAGCAGGGGATCTGAGGGAATTAAAAGGAGTGGTTGATGACCGTATCATTGACGAGATGAGCGAAAGCATGAATTATAAACTCCGCCTGATGCGAAAAAATTACGGGGAAAACATGCAGGCTTTTTCTCATGGCGAAGCCTACCTTAAAATATTACAAACAAGAATTGCTGATAAAGGTATTTACCTGTTGGATGAACCTGAAGCAGCACTTTCGCCAATAAAACAGTTATCGCTGATATCTTTTATCCTGGAAGTATTAAAAGATAAAAATTCACAATTTATTATCGCCACTCATTCGCCGATACTAATGGGCATACCCGGTGCCAGCCTTTATGAAATACAGGAAACGGAAATGAAGCTGGTGAGTTATACAGAAACCGATCACTATCGTATTACCAAAACCTTCCTCGATAACCCGGAACATTATTTAAGGTATTTGTAAAAGTGTCTGCCCCCGTGCTATTTTAACGAAACATGCCTGCTCGCGCCGGCACAAAATGAAATCATCATAATTTTTTTAGACAAGGCAAAATGTAATTAAAACGGATAAGGAAAGCAGATTTCACCCGAAAGATTTTTTGATAAGAATTAAGCCGACAAAGAAGTTGGCCCATCAATCATCCTCCATCCAGTTCCAACTTTTTGAAAATTCATCTGCATACTGCTTAAATTCTGAGTTCGCTGGTCAGCCGGGGAAAATACCTTTGTGTGTAAGCTTAATAAAAGATGATCTCTATCTTGTTCTGTTGTTTCAAATTGAAAAAAAATCGATTTGCCGGGTTTAGCAGTATCCTGGTGTAAAAAATCTTCCGAAACTACCTGGACGGATTTATTTATTTTTTCGATGCTGATAGCGTTTTTAATATCCTCATCTACTAAATAGACAACCGGCTGGGTTAGCGCGAAAGGCAGATCAGGAAAAGTCAGCCTTTGACTAGTTCCGGGTAAAGACCCGTCATTCAACACCGCTCTAAGTACTTCTTCTTTGAGTTGGGTAAGGTCGTTGGCTGATATGGATGAGGCTGACATTTGACAGTCATTTAATGAGTGAGAGAAAATGAAAAAAGCATATAAATTTTTGACCAGTATTAAGATAAAATTTCAACAGGGCGATTTTTCAATTCTTCCCCGAATCCGTTTCAACATCAGGACTGTTACGCTTTGCAATCGCAACAGGTGATTAATGATTTTTTATAAAATTGCATAGGAAAATCAGCAAGCATACAAGTTCCAAAACAATTTAAGCTACAATCTACAGTAAATAAGCATGCCGCCCGGTTCATAAAGTTAGTTCTTTAATAAAAACCAGGGGTAAACAATTACCCCTGGCTTTTTAAATACCGGCGTAACACTTCAAAAAAGCGCTACTCAGTTTATGAAGTTGGATACCATTTATGCCATAACGCATTATTGGTACCTCTCACAAAAACATCAATTCGGCCATTACCCCATGATACAGCTGACGGATCAGAAGTAAGCACCCCGCCTAATGATTCCCAGCCGGACCAGCCATTGCTATACCATTTATGCCACAGCGCATTATCCGTGCCTCTCACAAAAACATCCAACCTGCCGGAAGCCCAGGAACTGGAACCCGCACCGGATGTTAACACGCCTCCCAATGATTCCCAGCCAGACCAACCCCCGCTGTACCACTTATGCCATAAAGCATTATTTGTTCCCCTGACAAAAACATCAATTCTCCCTGGCCCCCATGATACTGCATCGGGGTCGGATGTTAGTACACCCCCTAATGATTCCCAGCCTGACCAGCCCCCGCTATACCATTTGTGCCACAATGCATTGTCAGTACCTCTTACAAAAACATCTAATCTTCCGGAGGCCCAGGAACAAACACCCGCTCCTGAAGTAAGCACGCCACCTAAGGATTCCCAGCCCGACCAGCCCCCGTTAAACCATTTATGCCACAAAGCGTTATTAGTGCCTCTAACAAATACGTCAATTCTGCCCGGGCCCCAGGATACTGCTACAGGATCTGAAGTTAAAACACCACCCAACGATTCCCAGCCTGACCATCCACCACTATACCATTTATGCCACAAGGCATTATCAGTACCTCGTACAAATACATCAAGCCTTCCGGAAGCCCAGGAACAAACACCGGGACCTGAAGTAAGTACGCCGCCTAAGGATTCCCAACCAGACCACCTTGATCTTGCACCATATATTGACTGAATACCGGCTCTGTCATCGGCTTCAAGGTTTCTGTGTGCACCGCCATAATAGGCATACATCAGCGCCCCGGAAATAGTAGAATGGGCTAATCCCAATGCATGTCCAAATTCATGGGCTGCAACAGTTACCAGGTCGATACCCGTGACCGGCAGGTTTACAGACCAGGTTTCCGCTTCGTCAAAATGAGCGTCCCCTGCCAGGTCGCCGCCATTGGGTGGAGGATAAAATGCGTGTGCAAGTACCCCGCCCGGGCCATCAAAATTACTTCCATCGCCGTGATTGCCGCTAACAAAACGAATTTTTATATGGGGATTGCTCGCAAATGGTATTTCAGTAAAATTAAGCGGTGTTACGGCGCTCCATAAACCCAGGGCCTGCGCTATCGCAGTTCTTACCTGTGCCTGTGTAAGGTCGCTTGAGAAATTTTGAAAACCATAAGTTAATGAGTTGGTAGTCCATTTATTTCCCTGTGCAACAAATTCGGCGGTATCCGGAAAACCACAACGTGGTTTGGTCATCAATGCCCGGGTAGCTTCGTCTAATTGCCCCGAGACAGTTAATCCATTAAATTCCTGAAACTTCCTTAACGCCTCAGCGGTATTTTGATCAAACTGGCCCTTTGTTTGGGGGGCAGCCGGCAGGGCTGTTGTCATGCCATCCCCTGCAAACTCATTGGTTTGCCCTTCAAAATAACCAAACATAGCGAGATAGCTCTGCAGGCGTTCCACGTCTTCGCCACCGGATCCTTCAGCTAAATTAGCAGTTTGGGGTACATAATCTTTTGAAGCAGTTTCATTTTCCACTTCCTGAATAGTCATGGTTTTTTTCTTTTTCATTATTATAATTTTAGCGTAATGATTATATTGTTTTGATTTATTTAACCTGCATAAGTGAGGTGAAGTTTCCATGAACCGGGTAGTTCAATTGATGTTACCTGTTCCTTTGCTGTAGCGTTAGCAGTTTCACCCACGTTCATATTACCGGCGGGCATTTCACCATCCCCTGATAATTGTTGGGCTGTAAAGGAACCTGTACTTTCTGTCATATCTCCGGCAGGCATTTCACCACCGCCCGGTGACGGCTGGTCAGTAAAATTACCAGCTATGGCGGTCATCTCTCCCTGTGGCATTTCTCCACCGCCGGATGGCATTTCATCGCTAAAATTATCGGTAGCAGCAGTCATACTACCCGGTGGCATTTCTCCACCGCCTGTGGACATTTCGTCACTAAAATTTCCGGTAGTTTCAATCATGTTTCCGGGTGGCATTTCTCCACCACCTGATGGCATTTCGTTTTCTGAATTAATCATGTAATTGATCATAGTTTCTAAGTTTGATTTAAATAGAATAAATAATTATTTACGTGGAAAGTTTAATTGCAAACAATCAAAGGAGTTTGAAAATGAAAATTAATTAATTATAATATGAAATGCAAGCGTTAATTTTTATTAATAATTTTTTAATTTAATCAGCACATGTCCGGGCATTGCCTCATTTTCAAATTTTCTCATTTTCAAATTTGAAATCCAGGCCCTTCTTTTAGTTTTTAGCGCTCCTGTTAATTTAGTGCCGGGGCAAAAAAACTGGCAACAAGTTCTCACTTTTTTGATGCAGTGTTTCACTCCGGCATTGAGTCATTTTCAAATTTTCTCATTTTCACATTTGAAATTCAAGCTCTTCCTTTAGTTCTAATCGCTCCGTTTAATTTAGTATTTTGCCAAAATTTTGATTGCGAAAAGCAGCGTGGTACAGTGCTTTTATGGCTGATCTTTTTACACAAAGGGATTTATGGGAGTAAATTTTTTACGCTCAGAAAGGCAGGATGGTGCAGGACGATTTATAAAAAAGACAAGAATAAATTTATGTTGTCATTTCGATTATGCTACATTAAAAAACTGCTGTATGAAGCTAAACTTATTAATTTTAAGGAGAATGCTTTCGATCTCCTTTTTACTCCTCCTATGCTACCCTCCCAAATTAAAAGCACAAAATTCTCCCTTATCTGTTAGTGGGAAAGTAACAGATGAAAATGGTAAAGGTCTTAACAGTGTTACCATACAGGTAAAAGGTACCAGTAATGCTACCAGTACTTCCGAAGACGGCACTTTTAGAATTACCGGGCTTACGGGTAAGGAAAGGCTGGTAATGAGTTATGTGGGCTACCAAATCCAGGAAATACCAGTGAATAACAGGGCTGTCATTAACATTACGCTCGGTCTTTTGCAGAACATGATGGACGATGTTATAGTGGTGGGATATGGTACAATAAAAAAGAGTGACGTAACAGGCGCCCTTACCAGTATTTCCGCTAAAACCATCCAGGAACGGCCATCAACTAACGTGTTGCAGACCTTGCAGGGTAAAGCAGCAGGTATGAATGTATCATCTAATATTAAACCCGGGGAAACCCCTGTTGTGAGAATACGGGGTACCCGTTCAATAAGTTTTTCAAACGATCCCTTGTATGTGGTGGATGGCATTCCAATTGTAGCGGCGCTGGGTGTCAATTCATTTTCTATTAATGACCTGAATCCCAATGATATTGCCTCAATTGAAATTTTGAAGGATGCCTCTGCTACTGCAATATATGGATCAAGGGGCGCCAACGGTGTGATCCTGATATCCACAAAGAAAGGCACTAAAGGGAAGGTTGCTGTAAACTATAATTCTACTGTTACGCTTGACCGGTTTAAATCCTTAACTGACTGGATGGATGCCGGTCAGTGGGTTGACAGGTGGCGGGAAGCGTTGATTAATGGACGTAATTACCAGACCACTACCAACACAAGTTTAAACCAGGCTCCTACTATTGGATACCCCGATCCTTTTTTAGACCTGCAAAAAATGGGATTTGGCACGGACAGGTATTCGCAGGAATCTATCTGGATGGGTTACGAATGGGATGTTTATGGAATAACTCCAAAAAAACGCGCCTCCACCGCTGAAGAACTGGCGCTCGGATGGCCTGCCCAGGTACCTGTTTACAATTCAAGAAACATCAGGGACTTTGACTGGTTAGGTCAGGTTGTTCGCCAGGGTGTTACCCAAAACCACCAGGTTTCACTTTCTTCTGGTACTGAAACCTCAAAATTATATTTGTCATTGGGTTATAATAATCAATTGGGTGTGCAGAAAGACCAGGATTTTGAACGCTTTAATTTAAATCTAAACGGAGATATTACGCCAACCAAATGGCTTACATTGGGTACCTCCATACTAGCGTCAATGTCCAAACAAAACTTTGGTATTAATGCCAATCTTGGCAATACAGGTACTAAAGACCTGTATGGAAGAGCTGCGGATCAATTCCGGTATGCTCAGCCCAGGGATACCAGTGGAAACTTCATCAGAAATCCGGGGGGTCAGTTAAACACCTGGAATCCTTTGGTAGATATTGATCAATCGATAAATGAACGACGTTCTTCATCTATAATGGCTAATGTTTTTTCAGAAATAAAATTTACCCCCTGGCTCAAATACAGGGTGAACTTTGGTGCACAGCTACGGAATTTCAGGAATGGATCATGGACCGGCCCAAATGTTACAGGACACCTGAACGCAACCCCCAATACTGCCGGTTACAGCAGGGAAGAGAATTTCTCATGGGTAGTAGAAAACCTTCTTTTTTTCGACAAAACCTTTGCAAAAGTACATAGGGTTGGCGTTACCCTGCTCCAGTCTTCTCAGCAATCCCGCCGGGAAAATACCAATGCTAATGTACAGGGAACTGTAAACCCGCTTAATTTGTGGTACGACCTTGCTTCAAATACCAATGGAAGACCTATAGGTTATGGGACGGGTTTTACTGAAAATACACTCACTTCATTCATGGGCCGTGTAAACTATACCCTCATGGACAAATACCTGCTTACCGCTTCGGCACGTTATGATGGTTCGTCCGTACTGGCGCCTGGTCATAAATGGGATTTCTTCCCCTCATTTGCCCTTGCCTGGAAAATGCACGAAGAAAAATTCATCAGCGGAATAAACTGGATCAACGAGATAAAACCGCGTATTGGTTACGGTATAACCGGCAATTCTTCCGTAAACCCTTACACCACCACAGGGCCACTTAGCAGGAATAACTATGTTTTTGGCAGCACTCCTGCTATCGGCTTTTTGCCTCAGTTAGTAAAAAATCCGGATCTTAAATGGGAGCAAACAGCCCAGTGGAATATTGGTTTGGACTTTTCTGTACTTAAGCGCCGTTTATCCGGGTCTGTTGAGCTTTACCGACAAAACACTTCGGATATTATTTTCGAAAGAACCATTCCGGCGGTATCAGGCTATGTTACCAAAATCAATAATGTCGGCAAAACGATGAATAAGGGAATAGAGATCACGCTTTCCACGGTCAATATCGATAAAGGAGATTTTACCTGGAGTACAGAACTTAATTACTCCAGGAACATCGAAAAAATTGTAGAACTGATCAATGGGAAGGAGGATATGCTCGCCAACCGCCTCTTTATCGGTCAGCCTATCAACGTTTTTTACCACTACGATAATGCGGGAATTTGGGGAAATAGTTCTAAAGACCTTGCAGAGATGGCTAAATTTAACGCGGCGCCGGGTAATCATAGATTCTATCCTGGAACCATTAAAATAGTTGATCAGCTTACAGTGGATACCAATGGCGACGGAATTATGGATGCAGGAGACTACAGGATCAATGCATCAGATTATGTGATTCGCGGAACGAGCCGCCCGAAATGGTCAGGAGGCATCACCAATACCTTCAGGTATAAAAACTGGTCGTTAAGCTCCTTTATCTATGCGCGTATAGGTCAAACCTATTTTGGAGGATACCCTAATTCTTATGGTGGAAATTTTCCGAACGGCCGCGTGGAAAACGATATATGGTCATGGACCAATCCTAACGGACGCTGGCCCCAGGCGGTTAACGGTACACTCGTTGACAACTTCACCCCGGCAATGCAATACAATGATGGTTCATTTGTAACGGTTAGGAATATTTCCCTAATCTACGACCTGCCCGCACAACTGATCAAAAGGGCGTCAATAAAAAACGTGCAGTTAAATATACAGGTACTCAACCCCTTTATTTTTGGCGGCGATATTGTAAAGTGGGGGCTCAATCCGGATGATGATACCAACTGGGGTAACGAATCCCTGTCAAACAGTAACAGCACTGCTCCATTGGGGGGAGTGAACAATAACACGATTCTTCCTCAAAGCATTGTATTTGGTTTAAGGGTAGGTTTATAAAAATTATGATCTTTAAAAATTTATTTATGAAAAAATATAGTTGGATACTGGTAATATTATTCATTGGTGCTATTACCGGCTGTAAGAAATTTCTTGAGGAAAAACAGGTTACCAACCTCACACAGGAGTATTACAATAGTGAGGACGGTGTAAATTCACTTATCAATGGGCTGTATGTGTATGCCCGTGTAAAACATGAGTGGGATGTTAATGGCGCCAGGCTGATTGAACCGGAGACAGATGCCTATATGACTTCTGCTGCTGCTAATGCGCAAATGACTTCAGGAGCGTACGGTTCCGATGTTAGCACCATTGCCGCGAGTAATGTAGCTAACTATATCGGCGGGGCAAATTCAACCTCCGCCCCAATGGGCGCTTACCCCCACATTAACAATTGCAATATTGCACTCGATATTATTGATAATTTAAAACCCGGGAAATATAAGGATGATGCATTCAGGAAATCAAAAAGAGCTGAAGTATTATTTTTACGGTCCTGGGCCTATTACCTGGTATCGAATCAATTAGGGGATGTCCCCCTGGTACTCGCTCCCAAGCGTGAGGACAATGGTATCTATTACTATCCAAAAGCCAAACTCGAAGATATTTATAGGCAGATCATTACTGATCTTCGTGAAGCCTACCAAAACCTTCCCGCAACAACTGAAAAGGGCCGGGCTTCCAGATGGGCGGCAGGCCATTTACTGGCGAAGCTTTACCTGAACCGGGCACAGGCCGCTGCGTTTCAGAATAGCAGCGAGGCACACCTGAAGATGCTCTACAAAGGAAATGTTGCAACCGATCTTGATTCGGTGATCACTATCGCCAGTGAAGTAATCAGTGGCGTTGGAGGACTTGCCCCTGACTACTGGACACTTTTTGACCCGAAAGTATCTGAAGGCACAGGTTCACATAAAGAAGTTTTATGGGCAGCCCAGTTTGACATCAACCTGCAACTCAATGGCCGCTTCGGTGGTAACCGCTCTGTAAATTACCATATTGGCGACTACACCAGCGAAACCGGCGTAACCCGTGTAATGGCATACGGAAGGCCATTTGGGTCATTTAAACCAACTGATTTTGCTTACGACAATTTCCGTGACAAAGTGAATGACAGCCGTTATTATAAAACTTTTCAGTACGAATATATTTGTAATACTACCGGTTCCTTTACCTGGAATGCCGCCGCCGCTACATGGTGGAATAACAACAAACCAGCAGGTGAGCCATCTGCTGTTGCAAATGCTCCAAGAGCTACACTAGGAAGGCGGGCACTTATTTACCTAGAAAATCAAAAAACTGAAGCGCTTGATTCACAAATGGTGATGAGCATGCCCTTTCAATTTATGGTGCGCTGGATAAGATCGGCTACCACCGGGAAATACTACTACAGGCTACGGCACAATGCGGCAAGCATGGGGCTTGCCACAGGAATAACAGCGCCTTATCTTTCTTCCAAAAAACATATTGATCCGTTGAGAGGGGGAACTGCTGATGAAGCTAATTTCAATAAGGAGGAGGGTACCCGTGATGCGATTCTTATGCGTTTGGCTGAAACCTACCTGATCAGGGCGGAAGCTTATGGCAGGAAAGGTAATTATGCCTCGGCAGTAACCGACATCAATGTATTGCGGCAGCGGGCATCTTATAAAGCAGGTGAAAACCGCCCCAATGTTTTAATAGAGTGGGAACCCAGGGCTTCCACGCTTACCCCGGCAGAAAGAAACTCCCCTTATCCCGCAGCCAATTCTTACAGTAAAATTATGGTGACAGAAAATCATTTTACACCAGGTACTACCGAAGCTTTGGCCGAAAGCTATATTCCAACAGCCACGTCAAAAGCAGATATGTTCATTCATTTTATCTACAATGAAAAAGTACGCGAATTCCTGTCGGAAGGTATTGCCTGGGAAGACCAGCACAATGCAGGCATCCTTTATGACCGGGTTGTGTATCTCAACCAGATGGCTTCTGACAAAACGGGATTATGGCCGGTTGCCGATAATCCTGCGAATGGCACCGGGCAAAATGGAAATGGGAAAGGGCAAATGAAAAAACATTACACATTCAGGCCATGGCCCAACTCGTATCTCGTTCAGCTTACAAATGAGAATGGTAAAACGCTTGATGCCGCGGCAAGAACTGCCTATCAAAACCCGGGGTATTAATTTTTGTTTCTGCCGAAAGTCAGGTTGTATCAGTAAAGGGATCAATTATCAATAGATTTTAGGAATAAAAGCGGTTGTAATCGACCGCTTTTATTATTGTTATCAGAACTTAACTGTCGCACAAATAATCGCGGCTATTAAATTGACCTCACAGGGATTGAACCCAGCGGTAAATAACATGGAATTGTTTTAAAACACGGGTGAAATCCTTTCCATTGCAGTCTATTTCTTCTTAGTAGAATTATACCTTTTGTCACTCAACGTTAAATACAATTTTTGTTTTCTATTTTGAGGTTACAGGTATTTTTACCAGTAAAATAATCATCCATTTCTAACCCTTGGATCCACAACTCCATACAATGTATCCGCAAGTATATTGATGAGTATAAAAATACATGCACTTACCAATACAGCCCCCATCACCACCGGGTAATCTAACTTCTCCAATGCATCCACCGTAATTTTACCGATCCCCCTCCAGCCAAAAATGTATTCAACAAAAAATGCACCAGCCAGCAATTCGGCAAACCACCCGGTGATGGCGGTTATTACCGGGTTTAGTGCGTTTCGCAAAGCATGCCTTAAGATTACCGTTCTTTTACCGAGCCCCTTCGCGTAAGCTGTCCGGATATAGTCCTGGCTCAGCACATCCAGCATTGAACTCCGGGTAAGCTGCGTGATGATCGCGAGCGGGCGTATACCGAGCGTGAATGCAGGCAGGATAAGGTTTTTTAAAGTCAGGTATTTTTCGCCGGTCACTTCATCGATATCGAACCAACTGCCGGTCAAATTTAAACCGGTAAAGGGATGCAGCACCACCCCAAACAGAAAGGCAACAATGATGGCCATAAAAAAAGAGGGCGCGGATATGCCCGCAATACTGGAGAACACTGCGGCGGTATCCATCCAGCTACCTTTTTTTACTGCAGCGGTAACACCTAACAAAATTCCGGCAAAACTTGCAAAAAGCATAGCGGCCAGGGCTAACAATAAGGTGCCAGGCAGGGCTTCCATTAAAACCGCGCCCACATTTTTTTTTGTTTGATAACTTTTACGGAGATAGGGAATTTTAATTCCGACTTTGATCGTACTCCCTGCAAAAAATCCATTCAAATCTTTCCTCTCGATATCTTCAGCACTGTGGATACAAATGGGTGAAACATCATTCAAATATAAAAAAAACTGTTTCCATTTGGGTTGATCCAGGTATAAGTCCCGCCGGATATTTTCCATGGTTTTTTTATCCCCTGTTTGTCCCATGATCAGCCTGGCAGGGTCACCAAAACCCTGGAACATAACAAAAACAAGCACTACCACGCCAAGCAGTACTAATAAGGAATAGAATGATTTTTTAAAAAAATGTTTCAAATTTGTGAATGGGCAATGGTGAATGGTCGATGGTCAATTTGTCAATGGTGAATGCTGAATCAATGTGGTTTAAGCCTGAAGAGTTTTAACCTTTAACAACATTGAATGTTGAATGGTAAATGAAATTCCCTTTTTCGCCATTCAACATTGCCCACCTTGTAGCTATCGGGTCACCTCATAATCGCTTTATCAATATCAGCCCAACTATACTTCCCCTGTACCACCGGTCCCTTCATAACAAATAAAGTTGGATTGGCCCTGGCTGCAGTTTTTATCGCGGTAGCGTCACTGGTCAATACAGGAATATTATAAACATTGCGGATATTAAAAAATGCATTTACCTTTTCCTTATCAGCGGTAATAATATAAACAGGGCGATTTTGTTGCCGGGCCTTTTGCGCCAGGTTGCTGAAGGCCGCAGACCAGTTTCGGACACCGGTGTTCATATTTTGCAAAAAGAGTAAATAGTACTCTCCGGGCTGGCCCAGTATGGCTTCTGTTACATTTACCCCTGCAGAATCCGACAATGAAAAATCATTTATAGCAGGAATATTATTTATTCCTTTGGTCACCAGTTTTTGCTTTCTGTCCGCAAATTTCCAGCTACTGTCGGGTAAGTTATCAGTTGTAAAGTCTTTTTTCTCTCCATTTTTTTCATACACAAAAATGTATTCATATTTATCCGGGACGGCGCCTGCAGGCATTTTTCGGAGTTCGAGTATATTATTTCCTTTCTTATAAGGAAGACAGTCTCTTAATGGCAAATGTTTTAAAACATAGAATTGTAAAAAAGTTGCACCGGTGATACTGAGGAGTATGATTACTCCGCCCATCACAGTTTTAAATAATGGTTGAATATATTTTTTATAAATGAGGAGGAAAATGATCAGGAGCGAAAGAACGATATCTTTAATAAATGTTTGGATCGGGGTAAGGGGGATACAATCCCCAAAACAACCGCAGGCCCTTATTTTTCCGGTGAATAAAACATAGCTGGTTAAAAAGGTGAAAAATAAAGTAAGCAATAATAAAAAGGATAGCACCATATTTTTTTTCCACCCAATCAATAAGCCGATACCCAGTACAATTTCTATAACGATCATCGTGATAGAAAACCATAATGACTGGCTATGCAGGTAATTCATCAGCCCGGGTAAATATCCATCGCCGGCCCATACTTCAAAAAACTCCTGCATTTTATAGCCCAGACCTAATGGATCGATCGCCTTTACCAGGCCGGAAAAAACAAATAAAGATCCAACAAGGATCCGGGCAATCTGTACCACTGAATTCATATTTTAATAATGAGTGATGAGGAATTAGTATTAAATTAAGTGTGAATTGGCAATTGCGACCCGAATAAATAAATTAACCGGACCGATTAAAAATAAAGGAAGAGTTTGCATTTCAAATGTGCTATTTAGCTAATTTGCTAATGTAAAAATGCCCCTATTCCACCTATAAATAATCTACCACGATCAAGGATCAACGATCAACGATCAACCATCAACCATCAACCCTCAACTACCTTCTTCCCCCATTAAAATCAATGCAAATACCGCATAGTTCATAATGTCGTAATAGTTTGCATCAATTCCCTCGCTGATGATGGTTTTGCCTTCGTTTAATAAAATTTGTTTTATGCGCAGTAGTTTCGCTAAAATTAAATCAGTAAAGCTTTCCTGGCTCAGTTGTCGCCAGGCTTCACCATAGTCATGATTTTTATCTTCCATCAGTTTTTTTGCAATGCTTACTTTTTCATTGTAAAAACTTTCTACCTGGTCTACTGGTAATTCTTCCGGCGCACCGGTGATAAGGTCTAACTGTATTAAACCGATGATACTGTAATTTAATATTCCTTTAAACTCACCGGCGATGTCATCACTGATCTTTTGTGCTCCTTTTTCCTGTATGGTGCGTATGCGTTTTGCCTTGATATAAATTTGATCTGCCACAGATATGGTTCGATATACCCGCCATGAAGTTCCATAGTCGATGGTTTTCTTTAAAAAAATATCCCTGCAGCTTTTGATCGCTGTATCATATTGCTGGTTTGTGTTCATAGTTTACTGTAAGTGTATAATTTTGTGGCAGTCAAAAATACTGTTTCTAACTGATGTACACACTTAACTGCAAAGGAAAATTATTAGTAATTGATCAGCCACTGGTAATGGGCATCATCAATGCCACGCCTGATTCCTTTTATAAAAGTCATTTACAAACCGGGTTAGCGGGTATTGTTTCACTGGCGGGAAAAATGATCCGTGAAGGTGCGGCTATATTTGATATTGGCGGGCAAAGCACCCGGCCGGGGAGTGAAAGAATTGCTGCTTTAGCGGAAACAGAAAGAGTATTACCGGTTATTGAAGCAATTAAATCCAGTTACCCGGAGATCATCCTTTCTATTGATACCTACCATGCCGGCGTAGCCGAAAAAGCAGTGAATGCAGGCGCATCTATTGTAAACGATATTAGCGGGGGTACATTGGACAGGGAAATGATCGCTACGGTTGCCGGTTTAAAAGTTCCTTATATCTGTATGCATATGAAAGGTACCCCTGAAAGCATGCAAAAAAATCCGGTGTATGATGATGTGGTTAAAGAAGTGTTAGACTATTTTATTATAAAAATAAATGAATGTAAACAGGCAGGGATACATGATGTAATTATTGATCCGGGATTTGGTTTTGGCAAAACCATTGCGCATAATTTTCAATTACTGAAACATCTGGCCGTATTTAAAATGCTGGAAAAACCAGTACTGGCCGGTCTGTCCAGGAAAAGTACGGTTTATAAAACGCTGGGTATTACTATGGAGGAAGCCTTAAACGGCACTACGGTATTAAACACCATTGCGCTGATGCACGGGGCGTGTGTCTTAAGGGTACACGATGTAAAAGAGGCAAAAGAAGCGGTAGGTCTTCTGGCTGCCTGTGAAAAAGCGCAGCAATGATCTAAGGCCGTTCGGACGCGACATGAGCGGAGGTTCCGGATTTTTCTCTTCCGGGTTGCTTCAAATAATACACAAAAAAAGCGCTCCGGGTTTCCGGAACGCTGTATAAATTTAAAGAAAGATTACTTTTTATCCGTTGAGCCTTTTGGAGCTTTTTTCATGGCCTCTTCCTGCATTTTTTGCTGGTTGGCCATTTGTTCCTGTTGTTTTGCCATTAACATCGCTTCATTTTGCTCGGGCGTTAAGATATCCAGCACTTCTATATCAAACTGCAGGTTTTCATTTGGTTTAATACCTGGTTCCCTGCCGTTAACCCCATAAGCTAATGAAGACGGGATAAATAAGGTTGCTTTACTTCCTTTTTTCAACATTTTCAACCCATCTATCCAACCCGGAATTACCCCAAACTGGCTCATATCAACACTTAAAGGATCTACATGGCCAAATTTCGGATCAACATTTGAATCAAATACAGAATCTGCTAATGTTTTGCCTGTATAATTAACAAGCGCTATATTTTTCTCGCTAAGATTTTCGCCAGCTCCCGGATTAGTAATTACCACATAAGTGCCCCAATCAGTTTTAGCTGCCTTGGTTCCTTTTTTAGCCATGAAATCTGTTAATATCTGTGCGTCAATTTTCATTTGCGGCGCGAGTGTGGTTACAAGATCTTTTTTAATCTGGGCGTTGGCCTTTTTATAGGCTTTGACTTTTGCAAGCGGTATATAAGACTGGTATGCGCTGTCCGATTGTTCCTTGGTAGCAAATGCGTTTGTAATCTTAAAAGCCTGGATGATAAACTGGCCTTTTTTCATGAACGGCGCCCCTTGTCCTTTATTGATAATCGAGTCTGTTGATATTTTTAATACTACACTGTCACCTACATTCACATCTTTAAAAATCTCCTTAAATAGAGGGGGGAACTGGGCAGTATCATAGGGGGCGTATTGTGGGATGCCATCTTCAAAGCTGCTGGATAAGATACTGTCTTTATACTTGGCAACAGCATACAATTCCATGTAATTACCGGTAACTAATTTTTTACCGTTCTTAGATTTAATAATTTTATACTGGGTACCATCCTTGGCTTTTTTAAAAGGTTGCGTACAGCTTGTAACTAATAAGGTTACCGCTAATAGATAAAAAAAATGCTTCATTTGTATGTGTTTAAAATTGATAATTGCTTAGCTGATCTTTGTTTTCCTTCATCGCCTGTATAAATTTTGCTTCCACCTCTTCCAGCGGCTCTTTGCTTTGTCCGCCCGCCGCGTTAAAATGCCCGCCCCCGCTAAAATATTTACGGGCAAAGGTATTTACATCAAAGCCGCCCTTGCTCCTGAATGAACATTTACGTTCTTCTCCCCTGTCAATAATAATAGCCGCAAGCTTGATACCCTTGATACTCAACGGGTAATTCACCAATCCCTCCGTGTCACCAGTGATGATATTATATTTTACCAGGTCTTGCTGGGGTACGGCGATTAAAGCGGTATTGTATTCGTAAAAAACCTGCAACCTGTTCTGCAATACATTTCCAATAAACCGGAAGCGGTTCTCAAGATAGTTGTCAAACAATTCTTCGTGTACCCGGCTATGTTGCAATCCCTTATCCTTCAGGCTGGCCACCATCCTGTGCACGGCTGCTGTGGTAATCGGGAAACGAAATGAACCGGTATCCGTCATAACGCCTGCATATAAACACTCTGCAACAGATTCATTGATCTTATCATCATTCCCTGAATTTATGATGAGATCATACACCATTTCGCAGGTAGAACTCTTGGTTGTTTCACTGATGCCGTACGCAAATTTATCCACCTGTGGTTCCTGGTGATGATCAATTAAGATCCGTTTGCCGTTGGCATTACCCAATCTTTCCTCCATACGCCGGGTGCGGTTGAGGGTATTAAAGTCGAGACAGAAAATCCAATCGGCCGAATCTATTACAGCATTCGCTTCTGGTGTCTGCCTTTCGTAATCCAATACTTCTTTGCTACCAGGCATCCAGTCCAAAAAATCTGCCCAGTTTGTAGGGGAAATAACGGTAACATGATGACCAAATTGCTTTAAAAAATGAAACAGGCCAAGTGAAGAGCCCATTGCATCACCGTCTGGTTTCTGGTGGGTGGTAATGACCACCCTTCTTGGTTCCTTCAGTAAAAGATATATTTTGTTTATTTGCTGCATAAAGCGGCGCAAAAGTAAGGTAAATATACCAGTATATGGCTGGGGCATGATTTTTTGATGCCTTATTATTTTATCCCTAAGCTTTACTTAAATAAAAAAAGGTAATGGTAAGTCTCCTAATTTGTTTGCCCCGCTTTCATACACCCTACGGTTATTAAAAAATCAGCTATCAAAAAGTCAGGCATCAGGCATTGAAATACTATCTTTGCGCCTCAAATTTATAAACATGAGTAACAGAACCTTTACAATGATTAAACCCGATGCAACCGAAAAAGGTTACACCGGGGCTATTTTGGAAAAAATAAATGCCGCAGGTTTTAAGATTGTAAGCCTGAAAATGCTGCACTTATCTGCAGAAAAGGCCGGTGAATTTTATGCGGTACACAGGGAAAGGCCTTTTTATGGAGAACTGGTGGAATTTATGAGCCGGGGACCTATTAGCGCGGCTATTTTAGAAAAAGACAATGCAGTGGAAGATTTCAGAATTTTAATAGGCGCCACCAATCCCGCACAGGCTGAAGAAGGTACCATTCGCAAATTATATGCAGCATCCATTGGCGAAAATGCGATCCATGGCAGTGACAGTGATGCAAATGCTGCTATTGAAGGTAATTTCTTTTTTAGTAAACTGGAACAGTTTTAATTCAACTTATTGGATCCTTTTATCAAAGCCGCTGAAATTAGCGGCTTTGTTATGCAGTGTATGCCAAAGGCCTGATTTTTTGTTTTATAAATTTTTATATTATTGTCCGACTAAATGCTTGATACCTTTATCCCGCCTATATGACCTCACCCCAGCCCCTCTCCCCCTTCGACAAGCTCAGGATTCAGGGGCTATAACCCTTAATGGTAAAAGCTTTTAGCAAATAAGGCTGCTTTTTGCCGGACAATAGTGAAATTTTTATCCGGCCCTGACATTTATTTAATGGTAAATCAACCAATACTACTATCTTACGGTATAATGTTTTAATGATTTATTTTTACCAGGCGCTTGCTGATTGCTTATTATTCGTTTTTTATTAAACTGCTAAACATTCATAAAACGAATATCCAAATCCTGGTCAATAAAAATTTTCCAATATCTCCCTTTTGTTATATTTAAATCCCTGCAATTGGACCAAGCAGTGTATGTAGTATTTCTAAATTTTTTATTATGAAGGTCGCCGCCTATTTACCCGATGAAGACAGCAGGATAATTAATCTTTTATCTTACGGTATACTGGATACCGCCGAAGAAAGGGATTTTGACGATTTGGCCGAACTGGTTGCACAGGTTTGTAATTGTCAGTATGCAATGGTAACCTTTATGGATAAAGACCGGCATTGGTTTAAGGCCAGGAGAAATGTAGAAATAAAAGAAAGTTCCCGGGATATTTCATTTTGTTCGCATACGATGCTGCAGGAGGATGTAATGGTGGTGAATGACACAAAAAAAGATAAGCGTTTTTTTGATAGTCCACATGTAACGGGAGGATATAAAGTTGCCTTTTACGCAGGGGTTTCTATTATTAGCGCAGCAGGTTATAAAATAGGCACCGTATGCGCTATGGACAAAAAGGCAAAGATGGTTTTTACTGATGAGCAAAAAAATGCCCTGAAAATAATTGCCCACCAGTGTACAGCGCTATTGGAATTAAGGGTAAAAAATAAACTGATTGCAGAGCAAAGTGACGCATTGGTTGCAGAGGAGAAAAAAATAGTGCAGTTAACGCTTACCGGACACGATGAGGAAAAAAGTTTTATTGCAAATGAACTGCATGAAAATTTTGCCCAAACCCTTGCCGCCACTAAACTTTATCTTGATTTTGCCGAGCAATCAAAAGAACTGAGCGCCGATTTTATTAAAAAATCCAAAGCTAATATCCTTCAAATTATAAAAGATATTAAAGCATTGTCGAAGTCCATCCTGCCCAGCACTTTTCAAAATACCAATTATTTAGGATTTATCCAGGAAATGCTCAACGAATATGGCCAGCAGAATAATAAAAAAATAGCATTCCGGCATGAAGGAAAATTAGACTGCTACGATTCAAAAATCGGGCTTACCTTATTCCGCATCATACAGTACCAGTTAAAAAATGCGCACAATTGCGGGGCGAAAAAAATAGCCATTAAAATCAAAACGGATACAGTTATCAGGTTAGAATTTACAGATGACGGAAAAAATACGGATTCATTCAAACCCGAAAGAATGATGCTTTTACATCATATTGAAACAAGAATTGCCATTGTAAAAGGCCATGTAAATGTAGGCCTGGATAAACATGGGCACAATATCCTGGAGATAGAAATACCTTTAATAGTGGAACAGGAATGAATTGGTGAATGGTGAATTGGTGAATGGTGAATGGTGGATATTGACCATAAAGGTTTCCTTACACTCCCGCGAATTTACCCATTGCCCAATGCCTGTTCCCTATCCACCATCATCTGCTGCTTAATGCGCAAAGTCTATTTCATAATCTCCCCTGATCCTTTCAATGGAAGGATTAAAATATCCGAATTTTACCTGTGGAAATTCTTCATGGATCAACTCCATAAATTGTTTTACCCCCATACATTCCCCCGTATCTGCTACACCTATTTTAGCCAGGTACCAATCCGGATCAATATTGAAATTACGCCACTGGATCATACACAGATCGGTTTCTTGAATAAGTTTACGCAGGGCTTCGTATTCTTCTATGCTGTCGGTCATGCCGGGGAAAACAAAATAATTAATGCTTGTCCACCCACCATAACTCCTCACAATTTTAAGGCTTTCCAATAAATCCGCAAATGTGTAGTTATTAGGGCGGTAGTAGGGAGTGTAAATATTTTCCCTCGCAGAGTTTGTACTTAGCCGCATACTATTTAAACCGGCTTCACACAAGGCGCGTACTGCTTCGGGTTTGCTGCCGTTGGTGTTTATATTGATACTTCCTTTTTGGGTATGTTTTCTTATTTCAATTATACTGTCGCGGATGGTTTCCCACATTAGTAAAGGTTCGCCCTCGCATCCCTGGCCAAAACTGATGATGGGGTACGGGGCTGTTTCGAGGTGGGGTACGGTAAATTCTGTGATCTCTTCCGGCGTGGGCCTGAATGTAAGCCTGTCCTGCGTGCTTACGATGGTTTCTTCCACCGGTTGAAAACTAATACAGCCAATACAATTGGCATTGCAGGCGGGCGAAGAAGGTACGGGGCATTCCCAGCGGCCCAGGGCAAAATTCCTGGCAGCCGGACAATTATAGGTGAGGCAGCAATTTTCCATTAAATGTTTTACCAACCGGTTATCAGGATAGGCTTTAAGTAACGCTGCTGTTCCCGTTTTTATTTTTTCTTCATCATAACCAATTGTTTCCTGCCGGATATCCTGTTCAATGCGAACGGCAGGTACGTAAAATTTATCATTCAGCCAACCGGCCGCCGTATAACAAAATAAAGGTAAAGTGGGCGCATCCGCGGATGTTTCATAAGCGGCCATGTACAAGCCCGTATGCGCCGGTGGAATAAAAGCGGCCACCGCCCAGCCCTTTTCGCACAGGCGCATATTGCCCGATTGTGTATCTGTGCCGATACCCCTGCGACCAGGCAATTCATAAAGATTGCCTCCAAAGGGAAGTTCAATCCATTCGTCTAATGGAACAGGCAAGGCATCCCAGCCGCTACGGCCAGTTGCATACAAGCTGGTATCTTCAAATATATTTCCCTTTCCATCGGAGTAAAGTATGTAGGGGCTTTGTTGTAGTTGCATAAGAAATGTTATCAGTTGGAAACTTATTTGTACAGTGCTGTAATTACTGCAAATTGACCAATCACTGTACCAGTGTGCTTATTGATGCTATTTGCAAAATTCGTCAATTTGCATCAGTTCCTCAATTTTTAAATTCCGGGAGTGGCATGGTCCGTCTTTAACCATTCAACTTTTTACTATGATTTTGAATACAAAAATTATCTATTGCCTAATTATCAATTAAATATTGCTCCTGCAAAACTCATTAAAGGCATCCTGGTCAACAACCGTTTTATTTTCGTCAATACTTAGCTGCACCAGTTTATTATTTTTAAAATCCAAAGTAAGCAGGTTGTCTTTTAAAATGATATTGGAAAATTCGTTCCACTGGTGTGGCGCGCCTGCAAACAATTTCTTTATGGAGATGCCTTCATTAGCAACTTCTATAGTTGCATTTTTGAAAAAAAATTTAACCAGGTACCCATACACCAGTAATATTACGGCGAAAGTAACGGAGTGGGTTGCAATAAAAAGAATAACCGCGGCGCTCAATAATAAAACAAATTTATTGATCCTGAATTTTACCAGCAGTGATTTTATAAAAACAGCCGCAATGAAAAGGATAATTGAGGCGGACAAATTTACAATAAAATATTCATCGCTTCGATACACCATGGCGGCTACACCGGCAAGAGCCAGCATCGACCTGGTTATGATAATATCAACATCAGGGCCATTGTCTTTTATAAAGAAAGTGTACATGGTGGCAGCTAAAAAACATTGATCCCATTTTGGAGGGATAGCATTTGCAAATGGGTACGAATAACAGTTGTTAGTCAAAAAATCGCGGCTATTCCCGCCATCCATAAAAAATCAAGTCAGGTGCTTATGTTGCGGTGGCAGCGGTTAAGGTATTACCTGGCGCAGTTTTGGGTTCAGGATTTGAAGCAATGAGCATATTGCACATTTTAAACAGGCACCTCGCTCCTACATTTTCATCCCATTCATGCACCCGACCAATGCCTATTTCATTGAGATCGAAACCAATAAACTTACGGCCGCTTTCGAGCAGTTTTTTGAACAGGTAAAATATTTGCTCTGTTTCAAAGCCGCCCTGAACCGGTGTTCCCGTATGCGGACAAAGTTTAGGATCCAATCCGTCGATATCAAAACTGATAAATACTTTTTCCGGTAGCTGAGCAATCATTTCATTTACCAGTCTTTGCCAGGTCTGGCCCTCGTAAAGGCGTTCTTTGATGTCTTTATCATAATAAGTTACGATCCGCTGCCCGCTTTTTTCAATATAATCCCACTCCTCTTCACAGAAATCCCTTACGCCGATCTGTACTAATTTTTTCAATTGCGGAATCTCCTCCAATGCATTGTACATAATGGATGCATGTGAATAATTGAAATTTTCGTAGGCCTTCCTCAGGTCACAATGTGCATCCACCTGTAAAATACCAAAATCACCATGTTTTTCTGCGATCGCCTTAAAAAAGCCCAGCGGGGTACTGTGGTCCCCTCCCAGCAATCCAACCAGTTTGCCCGAATCCAGCAGGTCTTTTGTTTGCTGAAATACCCATTCGTTCATATAAATGCTGCCCGCATTTACTTCTTTCAATGTTTTGCACATAAATTTATTATCCTGTACATTCTCCCCTTCCGAAATATAATTAATGTACAGTTCCGCTTCCTTGCGCAGGTAATCGCTTTTCATCAGAATTTTCCTGTCAACCGGGCGCATAAAAAAGCCTTCTTTCCAGGCATCTTTTATTTCAGGGTCAAAGAGGTCTACCTGCAAACTTGCTTTAAATACATGCTCCGGGGCCCTTGCAGTACCGGCATTGAAACTTACCGTTACTTCCCAGGGTACGGGTAAAATTATTAAACGGGCATCTTCTTCAAGAAAGGGCAATCCGAATATATTGTTATTAGGATTACCAACCGAATTGGGATTAAATAGTGAGAGGTCAGTCATTACTGTGTGTTGAGTGAAAATATATTGCCAGCCGCTGCCAGGGCAAAAACGGTGCAAAGATAAGCGACTGTTCAATAAACGAAATATGTAACAGCAATAAATTCCCAAGATGGAAAATTACCAATGCAAAAAGCAGCCATTTATCAAATTTTTTTGTAAAAAAACCAACCAGGAGCGACAGGTCCGCAAGGCAGGCCAAACGGAAAAGCCACTGTGAAATCCCCGGGTGGTCAATCAAATACCTGATGGTATCCGCCTGCATGCCCTTACTATTAAAAATGAACCAGTCCGCATTCATCTGCTCTAAAATATGACTCATATTATCCGGCGACGCAAACCCTCCATAATATAATTTAAAGATGCCTGCCCCCACATATAAAAAGCATACCCAATAGCGAAGGCCATCCCATAAAAAATCAAATTTGTAGTTTCGCAGTGCCAAAAATGGTATCGGAGCCAGCAAATAACCGATCTGTGCATAATGTTTACCGGCGGCAGAGCAATAGCAAATATACAATAGCCAAACCCCGGCAACGGTTATCCAGGTAAAAAAACGCTGATCAGGAACAAAAATGCAGGTAATACAGGAAACAGTAAGTATGATATCGAATGCGAGCGAAACCCCGTAATGCTGCAGCAACCATTGAGGGATGCGGAAAATATGGAGCATCCAATACGTATTGTCACTTTGCGGTGAGATCAGTACTGGTGCCTGTAATTGAGACAAGAGGCTATTGGTGCTGAAAAAATAGACTAAAATAAGAAACAACCAGCCAAATACCAGGCTGGCCATCATTTTCCTGGGATAATATGCCTTTGTTTCAGCCACTACTTAAAATAACAGGTAAAGATGACGGAATCAACCGGTGATTTCGAAAACTCCGGCTGGTATTGAATATAAGCAGAAACCACCATCACTGAATCGAATGGATTTTTATACACAGTAGCCAGGTACCGTTTCCACCATCCGGTATATTTGGAAAATTGCAAGTGGTTATTCACTAAACCCCGTTCTACGAAATTGTAGGTATTTATCGGTAACTTATTTTTAAACCTTCTTTCAACAGTTGGTGTTATATAATCCTGGTAAGCCAATTTTTTCATTTTGCTGAAATAAGATATGTTATTCATCAACATTTCTGATTCTCTGCCGCTTAACTGATATGGGTTAAGGTACCCCCCCTGTGTTTTAACCAGTATTACATTAAAGGAATCCTGTGGCTGATGGGCATAACTATACATACTGTAAATAAAAAAAGGTACATTTTCAATACCCTTTGCCATAAAGAAAAACTGGGCTGCCAGCGCAATAATTATTGCCCAGAAAAATGCCCTCCATTGCTGATAAACTTTTTTTAAAAACATGTGATGCTATAATTGCAAATAAAATACTGTCGCTTTAAGGTTAAACAGAAAATCAACAATTAAAAGTAGGTTTTACTTTATCTTTGGCGCATAAATATATTGATACTATGAAGAAAACCCATATAATAATCCTGGTAGCTATCGCGGTTGCTATTGGTGCTTTAATCATGATGTCGGTTGATTTCTCTACATACGATACGATCGAATCGGCAAAACAAAAACAAGGCAAATTTGTACATTTAATAGCAAAATTAGATAAAACGGTTCCCTTAGATTATAATCCTGCTAAAAACCCCAACTATCTTTCCTTTACTGCCATCGACAGTTTGGGCGGAAGGGCAAAGGTAGTTTATCTCAATACCAAGCCTGCCGAACTGGAACATAGTGAAAGAATTGTATTAAAGGGTAAAATGCAGGGAGATATTTTTGAGTGCAGCGATATTTTATTAAAATGCCCGAGCAAATACAAAGACGATAAAACGCAACTGGAGAAAACTGTTGTGGAAAATAAATACGATTAAATGTTGATCGTTGGTGGTTGATTGGTAGTTGGTGGTTGATCAGTGGTGGTTGGTGGTTGATCTGTGGTGGTTGATAGTTGATTGTTGGTCGTTGGTCGTTGGTGGGTAGCTTTTGTCAGCAGAAAAGATCGGGAATTGACGAATATTTGGGCTCTTTTATACAATTAACAAACAACGAACAACTATCAACAAACAACAACGAACAACTATCAACGGTCAACGAACAACTATCAACTATCAACGAACAACATTCAACGAACAAATATCAACAGTAAACAACCATCAACGCTAAACGAACAACCAACAACAACTTGCCGCCAACTATCAACCAAATAAAGCCAACGAGAAATTATGCAGTTTGAAGGAGAACACCTGTGGGCAGGTAAAGCCGGTCACTTGTTTGTATTAATAGCTTTCACCGCTTCGTTGCTTGCCACCATCGCCTACTTTATTGCCGGTAAAAAAAATAACCCTTCAGAAAAATTATCCTGGATCCGGTTTGCAAGAATGAGTTTCATTATCCAGGTTTTTTCAGTACTGCTGGTTTTCTCTGCTATATTTTACATTTGTTCCAATCATTATATCGAATACCTGTACGCTTATAAACATACTTCCAGGGAATTGGAATTTAAATATCTTTTTGCCTCAATCTGGGAAGACCAGGGCGGCAGTTTTTTGTTATGGTCGATCTGGCATTGTGTATTAGGTGTTATCCTTATACGTAAAAGCAAAGAATGGGAAGCGCCTGTTATGTCCGTCATTAGCCTTGCACAGTTATTTTTGGCGATGATGATCATGGGGGTGTATATTTTTGGCACCAAGATAGGAAACAGCCCCTTTGTATTAACCAGGGATGAAATTCCAGGCCCCATTTTCGCTATGCCCAATTACCTCGCTATGATAAAGGACGGGGTGGGCTTAAATGTACTGCTTCGTAACTATTGGATGGTAATCCATCCACCGGTATTATTTTTAGGATTTGCTTCCACCATTATCCCTTTTGCATATGCGTATGCAGGTCTTCAGACCAAACGGTATGGCGACTGGGTAAAACCAGCCATTCCCTGGGCATTATTTTGCACCGCTGTGTTGGGAGTTGGTATAATGATGGGGGGCAAATGGGCCTACGAGTCTTTATCATTTGGAGGCTACTGGGCATGGGACCCTGTTGAGAATGCATCGCTGGTACCCTGGATGATTTTGATTGCCGGCCTTCACACCATGGTGATTTACAAAGCAACCGGCCATTCTTTAAGGGCAAGCTACCTGTTCGCGATACTTACCTTCGTTTTTATCCTGTATTCGACTTTTTTAACAAGAACAGGGGTTTTGGGCGATACTTCCGTACATGCTTTTGCCGAATCCGGGAGACCGATGTTTAACCTGATCCGGATTTTCTTAGGGGTGTTTACGCTGCCCGCCCTCCTGCTATTTTTTATTAATTTTAAAAAAATCCCCGCTGAACGCAGGGAAGAGACTACGGACTCCCGCGAATTCTGGATGTTTATAGGAGCGCTTGTTTTCTTTTTATCGGCGATGTTTATCATTGCCAAAACATCCACGCCGGTTATCAATGCTATTTTTGGCAGCAAACTCGCCCCACCTGAAAACATTGAGTTCAGCTACAATAAAGTGATGGTATTGGTTGCCATTATTATCGGGATTTTGAGCGCAATTACTCAATATTTTAAATACAAAAGCACACCGGCATCTTCCGTCATCAAAAAGATCGCCCTTCCAACAATTATAGCAGCGCTGATCACCCTGTTACTGGCGGTATTTTATCCCATTACCTATTACAAAGAAGGATGGGGATTCCTGGGAGCTATATATTTTGCCCTCTTTGCCACCATATATGCTGCAGTTGCCAATGCCGCCTATATCTGGACCGGCTTAAATGGCAAATTAAAATCAGCAGGGGGATCTGTAGCACACCTGGGGTTTGCATTGATGATAACAGGAATGCTTATTTCCTCCGGGAATAAAAAAGTGATCAGTGAAGAGAAATTTAAAGATTTTGTGATCCAAATGGGTGTTGATCCGCTTACCAAACAGCAGGATAACCCGGCGGAAAATATAAACCTGGTGCGCCATGTTTCAAAAAAGATGGGCGCTTATACGGTCACTTACTTAAATGACAGCACCGGTACTGAAACGGGAAGGCGTTTTTATCACCTGGCTTTCGAAAGAAAAGATGATAAAACAAAGGAAATAAAGGAATCATTTACCCTGAGCCCGGATGTGTACCTGATGAAGGACAATAATATGAGCAGTAACCCGGATACAAAAAATTATTTAACACATGATGTATTTACTTATGTCTCCTATGCACTTAATCCTGAAGCAAATAAGGATACCGGCAGTTTTACCGTAAGTGAAGTTGCCGAGGGGGATACCATATTTTATTCAAAGGGTTTTATGGTATTGGACAGGGTTGTTAAAAATCCACGCTCCAATAAGTTCAACATACCGGTAACAGGCCCGTCTGTGATGGCCGATATAACGGTTACCGCAAAAGACAGTTCAAGGTACAATGCCTCGCCAATGATACTGGTGGATAGTTTTGGCATCAACCAGGTGGATGACACGGTTTACGCACAAAACCTTTTCGTAAAATTTGCAGGAGTTAGCACGGATCAGACAAAAATAAAGATTGGTGTAAAAGAATCCGATACCATGATTGATTTTGTAACGTTAAAGGCTTATGTATTTCCATATATCAATCTTGTTTGGATTGGATTAATCATAATGGCCATCGGCCTTGTGATGAGCATGATCCGGAGGGCGGGCCTTTCCAAAGCGGGTGGAGCGGCAGTGCTGGCTTTTGCCGCCGCTGCATTATTTTACATGTTCTTACTGGCAAATTGATTGGGCAGCAGCGATATTTTATTTTTTGTCGCTACAATCCGGTTGGCGAACCATTCAATCCGGATCTGCGTATATCCAAAGATTATTTTCCGGGATTTAAACAATTGTGAAGTCTGATCCCGGCGCTTCCATATACCAATTATTTGTTTTGATACGTTGTACAATTATTATAAATTTAACTGAATCGTTAACCGTAAATGGTAAATTCACTTACAAATGATCCGTTTGATTAAATATAAAGTTTTATGTTTATCACTTTTTGTTGCTTTTTGTTCATCAAACAGTGAGCAACTTTACGCACAACAAAATATAAATGATACCATTTTGTCTTATGCTGTGATCTATAATGGCGATACCATTGAAGCTAAAACACTTCCTGCCCTTGGCCTTTACTCAAGACTTACGGCAAAACAAATGAGTGACAGGGCGAAGTGGACAAGGCTTAGAAATGCCGTTTATGTAACCTATCCCTATGCAAAACGTGCAGGCACCGTAATGAACGATATGAACGCACAACTTGTAAAGATCGATAGTAAGGATGCCCGCAAGAAATATATCCAGTCGAGGGAGAAAGAATTAAAAAAAGAATTTACTGATCCGCTCACCAATTTATCGATATACCAGGGCAGGGTGCTGATGAAACTGATTAACCGCGAAACAGGTAATAATTGTTATGATATCATAAAAGAATATAAGGGAAGTTTTACGGCCAGGTTTTATCAAACGGTAGCGTTTTTTTTCAGTAGTAGCTTAAAACAACCGTACGACAAAAGCGGGGACGATGCTGAAATGGAAAAAATTGTGCAGGAAGTGCAGCGTATGTACGGTTACAGGGGATAATAATTATTTATTCAATTATCAATTAATGAAATTAGATTTACTGGTTTTTGCCGTACATCCCGATGATGCTGAACTATCCTGTGGCGGTATATTGCTGGCAGAGAAAATGAAGGGTAAAAAAACCGGCGTGGTCGATTTAACGCAGGGTGAACTGGGTACCCGCGGCAATGCCGAAACCCGTAAAGCAGAGGCCAGTGCGGCCGCTAAAATTTTACAATTAGATATAAGGGATAACCTGCAACTGGCAGACGGCTTTTTTAAAAATGACGAGGAACATCAACGGAAAGTAATTGCCGCAATCAGGAAATACCAGCCGGAAATTATTTTTTGCAATGCTCCCGAAGACAGGCATCCCGATCATGGGCGCAGCGCTAAATTAGTAGCCGATGCCGCATTTTTATCGGGGTTAAGAAAAATAATTACCACTGATAATGGAACAATACAGGAAGCATGGCGGCCAAAATATGTTTTTAATTTTATCCAGGATAAATACCTGCAGCCAGATTTTGTGATTGATATTTCGGGTGTGATGGAAAAAAAACTGGAAGCCATCAAAGCATATGGGACTCAATTTCATAACCCGGATCTGAACGAACCCCAAACCTATATTTCATCCCCCGATTTTTTAGAAAGTGTTATTTACCGCTCAAAAATGTTTGGTAAAATGATCGGTGTAAATTATGCGGAAGGTTTTATCAGTAAAAAAATGATAGGTTTTAACAGTTTTGATCCATTTATTAAGGAAAATACCTGATTTCGGTATAACAAAAATCGCCTCAGCGCCAATAATCATGTACCTTGCACGCTATTAAAATTCAATGTAATGGCAACTCCCAAATTCATACAAAGCGGCACCGATTTTCACCAGGAATTAAAGAAAAGGGTAAATCAGTACTTTATTGAAAGAAAAAAATCGTCTACCGGTAATTTTGGTTTGCATTTTAAAGCAGTTTTTTTCTTCGCGGCTTATTTTGCCTTGTACGCACACCTTGTATATTTTACCCCTGCTACCTGGCTGGCAATAATTGAATGCGTACTGTTAGGTTGTTTTACCGCTGCCATTGGTTTTAATGTAATGCACGATGGCGGGCATGGAAGTTTCAGCAAGAGCAGATTTTTAAATAAACTCGCAGCCGTTTCCGTTAATTTTTTGGGTGCCAGCAGCATCATGTGGAATATGAAGCACAATATTATACATCATACCTATACTAATATTGATGGAGTGGATGATGATATTGAGATCAAACCCTACCTGAGAATGTGCAGCACGCAAAAACGGTATTGGATGCATCGTTTTCAGCATTATTATGTGTGGTTCCTTTATACCTTATTACACCTGATCTGGGTTTTTCTTACAGATTATAAAAAATATTTTAAAAAAAGGATCGGGTCAGTGCCAATTAAAAAGCTGAGTGTAAAAGAGCATTTCGGATTTTGGGGAGCTAAATTAGGATATGCCATTATTTTTATGGTAATACCGATCTTTATGGTGGGTTTTGGCAAATGGCTGGTGGGTTTTTTGATCGCCAGTATGGTAACAGGCTTTGTGATCAGTATCGTATTTCAACTGGCACATACGGTTGAACACACGCAATTTCCACTGCCGGTAGCAGACACCAATAAAATAGACAACGAATGGGCTATTCACCAGGTAGAAACCACTGCCAACTTCGCTACCAAAAATAAACTGATCTCCTGGCTGGTGGGCGGATTGAATTTCCAGATAGAACATCATTTATTTCCGAAAGTTTCTCATATACATTACCCGGCCCTTAGTAAAATAATTAAACAAACCTGCATTGATTTTGGTATTCATTATGTGGAATATCCAAAAATGCGCCATGCCATTGCTTCGCATGCTTCGTATTTGAGAAGGATGGGAAGAGGGGATTAAACGTATATTTTCTGAATGAATCGCCTTTGTAATCTAAATAGATTCAAAGGCTTTTTTATATATATCAGTGCCATAAATGTATCATTTAAAATTCTTTTTTTATGAGTAAGGTAACCTGGCATGAGAAGCATGCCGCCAATTTAAAAACCGGTGACCGGTTAGCTGATTCTGTAGCCAAAGGTATGGGGTCATGGAGATTTATTATTTTGCAAAGCGTTTTCGTGATTATCTGGATGGCGTTAAATGTTATCGGTTTCATAGCACATTGGGATGCCTACCCGTTTATTTTATTGAACCTTATTTTTTCCACCCAGGCCGCTTATGCCGCCCCAATCATCATGATGTCGCAAAACAGGCAGAACCAGCGGGACCGGATACAGGCACAGGAAGATTACCAGACAAATATTGAAGCAAAAAAGGAAATTGAGGCTTTGCAAATTCAGATAACTAACCTCGAAACAACAAAATTAGATAAGATCATCCGCATGCTGGAAGAAATGAAAAAATAACCATAAGAGACGACCCTTGTTAAAGCCGAAAACCGTTTAAAATATCTTATCTAAATTTGCTGTAGAAAATTAAAAAGATGTCTGAAGAAAAGAGCCTGAATTTTATAGAAGAAATAATTGAAGCAGATTTGGAAAGTGGAAAATATACCTCCGTACTTACCCGCTTTCCGCCCGAACCAAATGGTTACTTACACATTGGTCATGCCAAAAGTATTTGCCTGAACTTTGGCCTGGCGCTGAAATATGGAGGGGCAACCAATTTGCGTTTTGATGATACCAACCCGGTAAAAGAAGAGACGGAATATGTTGACAGCATAAAAGAAGATGTGAACTGGCTTGGTTTTACCTGGGCAAAGGAATTGTACGCCAGTGATTATTTTGAACAACTGCACGGATTTGCTGTAACCCTTATCCAAAAAGGATTAGCCTATGTGGATGATGCCGATGCTGATGAAATAGCATCACTCAAAGGCTCTCCTACCGAAGCTGGTAAAGACAGTCCATACCGGAACAGAACTAAGGAAGAAAACCTTGAATTATTCTCCGGAATGAAGGAAGGCCGATACCCTGACGGATCAAAAGTATTAAGGGCTAAGATTGATATGGCGGCCAACAACATGCACATGAGGGATCCCATCATTTACCGGATCAAACATGCACATCATCATCGTACCGGCGATAAATGGTGTATCTACCCGATGTACGATTTTGCCCATGGTCAAAGTGACAGCATTGAAAACATAACCCACAGCATCTGTACACTGGAGTTTATACCTCACCGTGAGTTATACGACTGGCTGATTGAACAACTGGAGATATTTCCCTCAAAACAGTACGAATTTGCCCGCCTCAACATGACCTATACGGTAATGAGTAAACGCAAACTCCTGCAACTGGTGGAGGAAGGATATGTGCAGAGTTGGGATGACCCCCGGATGCCTACCATCAGTGGTATGCGCCGCAGGGGTTTTACGGCTGAAAGCATCCGGAATTTTTGCGACCGGATTGGGGTTGCAAAAAGGGAGAACCTGATTGATGTAAGCCTGCTGGAATTTTGTGTAAGAGAAGATTTAAATAAACTGGCTTCAAGGGTAATGGCCGTGCTTGATCCTGTAAAACTAATCATCACCAATTACCCTGACGGACAATCTGAAGCGTTGATTAGTGAGAATGGCCCAGACGAGTCCTACGGTACAAGGATGGTTCCTTTCAGCAAAGAATTGTGGATTGAGCGGGAAGATTTTATGGAAGAACCTGCTAAAAAATGGTTTCGGCTGGCGCCTGGTGCCGTGGTTAGATTAAAAAGCGCTTTTATTGTAAAATGCGAAAGCTTTATAAAAGATACGAAAGGCAATGTTACGGAAATCCATGGCACTTATTATCCTGAAAGTAAAAGTGGCGATGATACCACCGGGTTCAAGGTTAAAGGTACCATTCATTGGGTAAGTGCGGCACATGCATTACAAGCCGAAGTGCGTTTATATGACCGTTTATTTAAAGTAGAAAACCCTTCCCAGGAGGAGGGGGATTTTAAAGATTATATCAACCCCGATTCTTTGCAGGTTATTCCCAACGCATACGTAGAACCATCTTTAAAAGACGTCGGCGTTTCTACCAATTATCAATTTATCCGGTTGGGCTATTTTTGCGTTGATAAGGAAACCACTCCGGAAAAGCTGGTGTTTAACCGTACCGTTTCATTAAAAGATGCCTGGGCCAAAGAGGCAAAAAAAGGATAGCAGGTAAACAATTCAAAATACCCTCCATAGGGTATTGCGGGCAAAATCAGAAGGCATACTTTTACGGGACAAAACAAACAATGATTCTACTGAAAAGAATCAAATTAATTGTAGGGTTTGATTTTTAGTTTGCAATAAACCGGGCTTAGTCCGGTTTTTTGCTTTTAACCCCTTTCAATGCAAGTTGCGGGAACACAGATGCGATCAACATCACCAGAGTTGCAACCAACATCAAAAAAATACCCACCTTTTTTTCGGGGCAATATGCATTGTAACAGGAAACAAACAGAATATATGTTTTAATGGCATACCCTACCCCCAACGCGCAAACGAAAAGATTGGTTCTCTTCGCCCAAATTTTTGGCAAAATCATCAATAGCATTACGATAATTCCAATGATAACCAATAACTTTCCGGGCTTACCATAATTATTCTGATAAGAGTAAAAGCCGGTAAAGGTTCTGTCAGCCGCATCGGCGATGGTTGCATCCGCAAAATAAGCCCAGGGCATAAAGCAGGAAACAATTAATACAACGCAGGCCGCCAAACCTATCCAGTGTAAAATTTTAAGCACCATAATTTTAAAAAAAATCCCCCTCCATGCGGAGAGGGAAACGTTAATTGAGGTCCCGACCAGATTCGAACTGGTGTAGAAGCTTTTGCAGAGCTTTGCCTAGCCACTCGGCCACAGGACCATTTATTATCAAATCAGCAATCGGCGCTATATTAATTGTAAAGTGACGCTTTGATTAGTGAATAGTGAATCTTCAATGGTGAACAGGGAACAATCACAATGGACAATTACGCTTCACTAAACACCAGTACCTTAGATTTGCAATGGCCATTTCAAAAAAAGAGCTTATAAAAATAATCAAAAAAAATATGCTGCTTTACCAACACGTTCCTTATTTAAAAGGGATTTTTTATCGCTTTGCAAAAATAGGATATTTTTTTATTAGAAATTGTAAATAGTTAGTGCGAAATTCGGGATTCTAAAAAAATCATAATGAACCGGATAGCTGAATCGGAACTGATCATCAATAGCCGTGGCGCAGTTTATCATATCAACTGCAGGCCCGAAGAAATTGCAGGCACCATTATCACCGTGGGCGATCCTGACAGGGTAAAGGAAGTTAGTAAACATTTTGATACAATAGAACACCAAAATCAGCACCGGGAATTTATAGTGCATACCGGCTATATAGGGGCTAAAAGGCTGACTTGCGTTAGTACCGGCATTGGTCCTGATAATATTGATATTGTATTGAATGAACTGGATGCCTTAGTTAATATTGATTTTGAAACAAGAACAATTAAAGAGCACCTTACCGCTTTAAATATTCTTCGTTTTGGTACATCGGGTTCTTTGCAAAGAGAAATACCGGTAGATGGTTTTGTGGCATCTACCCATGGATTAGGATTAGATAACCTGATGCATTTTTACAGAATGGAAAATAATGAAGAAGAAAAGCAGTTGCTGCAGTCTTTTAACACCCATACCCAATCAGGCTCCGGAAATCTTTCGCCTTATATTGTTATGGGAAGCGGCAATTTGCTGAAACATTTTACCGGGAATTACCACCACGGCATTACCGTTACCTGTCCCGGATTTTATGGTCCGCAGGGAAGGGTATTGCGCCTCGGTCTTGCCTATCCTCAATTGATTGACAATCTTACAAGTTTTCAATTTGGTAATCACCATATCACTAATTTTGAAATGGAGACCTCCGCTATTTATGGATTGGGTAAGGCATTGGGGCATCATTGCTTAAGCCTGAATGCAATTGTTGCCAACAGGATCACCAAAGAATTTACAAAGGATGGAAACCTGGCGGTAGAGAATTTAATTAAACAATCATTAAATATAATCGCTGATTCAAATTTGTAACAGATGACAGTTGAATTTTATAAATACCATGGAACCGGTAACGACTTTATATTATTAGATAACAGGGAGCAGGATTACCCATTATTCAGCACAAAGCAGGTGAGGCAGATTTGCGACCGGCATTTTGGGATTGGCGCCGACGGGCTGATACTGCTGGGTAAAAAAGAAGGATACGATTTTGAAATGATCTATTATAATTCGGATGGCAATGAAAGCACCATGTGCGGAAATGGAGGCAGGTGCCTGGTGAAATTTGCTTATCACCGTGGAATATTAAGAGGCCCTTATCATTTTATAGCTATTGATGGCGCTCATTTGGCGGAGATTGACAGCGATGGTACGGTTAGATTACAAATGCAGAATGTACATTCGGTAGCCTACCACAGTTCGTATGTGGTGATCAATACAGGCTCGCCTCATTTTGTAAAATTCGCCGCTGAGGTAGCTGATATCGATGTGGTGCAAACAGGCCAGGAAATACGCAATGGTAAAGAATTCGCACCGGATGGCATCAATGTGAATTTTGTAGAAGCAACAGATGAAGATTCAATTTTCGTGCGCACTTACGAACGCGGTGTGGAAGATGAAACCCTTAGTTGCGGTACAGGTGTTACCGCCGCCGCATTATTGTCGGCCCATAACGAAAACGGCTTTAACACCGTGGAAGTAAAAACACCGGGCGGTTATTTACGGGTGGAATTTGATAAAATTGACGATCAGCATTTTGAAAATATATGGCTTTGCGGTCCGGCTGAATTTGTTTTTAAGGGGGTGATAGAATTAGCGGTGTAGTTGGGATAAAAGTTTAAAGGTAAATAAAGTAAATAAAGTTTGCGCAGGTGCATTTTAGTTTCGGTGTGAAAACTAACTGTATCTGTAAACGGTAAACAATACACTATACATAACCACAAGCCCCTGATAAATGATTCAGTACTTTAAAAACATCGAGCATCAGATTATCGCGATTGATAAGCCGGAAGACGGCGCCTGGATCAATGTATTGCCACCACTAAGACAGGAAGAATTTACCGAATTAAGCGAATCGCTGGAAATACCGATTGATTTTTTAAAAGATTCATTGGATATCGATGAACGTAGCCGCTATGAAATTGATGACAATGTAAAATTGATCGTAATAAAAACCCCCACGGAAAATAATTCATTCAACGATAGCGATGCATTTTATATCACGATCCCGATTTGTATCATATTAACCCATAACCAGATTGTAACGGTTAATTCTTTTGAAAACGAAGCCATCAAAAAATTTTTAAATACTTTTCAAAACCGGAACCCGGCTAAGAAGAATATGATGGTGCTGAAAATTTTTGAAAAAATAACCACTAATTTCCAGGACTACCTGAAGGAAATCAACTTGCGAAGAAATACCTTAGAACACAAATTATACGTGGCCAACCGCAATGAGGAATTGCTCCAGTTAATGCGTATCCAAAAAAGCCTGGTATATTTTTTAACGGCTTTAAGAAGTAACGAGCTGCTAATGATGAAAATTGTAAGGACCAACTTTTTACAATTGAATGAAGAGGAGAAGGATTTTTTAGATGATTTAATTGTAGAGACCAGCCAGGCGCTGGAGATGGCCAACACTTACACCAATATACTCAGCAGTACACTGGATGCATTTGCAAGTATCATCAGCAATAACCAGAATGAAGTATTAAAACGCCTTACCACCCTCACCATCGTATTGACCGTGCCGATATTAATCGCCAGCATTTATGGTATGAATGTACCTATTCCATACAAAGACACACCCTATGCTTTTTGGATACCCGTTATAATTTCATTGATCATTCTTGCGGTGGTGGCATGGAATTATTTGAAACGTGCAAAAAAATAAATTATGGACCTTCTCTTATCCGTAAGGGTTTATGGAATTTTAATAAATGATGCCCGCCAGGTGTTGGTAAGCGATGAATATATCAGGGGTTCATATTATACCAAATTCCCCGGCGGCGGATTAGAGACCGGCGAAGGCACCAGGGATTGTTTGAAAAGGGAATTCAGGGAAGAAATGAACCTGGATGTGGCCATCGGTGATCATATTTACACCACCGATTTTTTTCAGCAGAGCGCATTTAATACAGCACACCAGATTTTATCGATTTATTATTTTGTAATAGCTTTGAAAGAGATCACTGTTGCGCTAAGAAATAAGGAGTTTGATTTTGACGCAGCACAACTTCAATTGTACAGCGAAACCCAACAGGTAGAAACCTTTCGGTTTGTGGAATGGGATAAGTTTTCCGCGGATACCCTAACGTTGCCCATCGATAAAATCGTAGCTGCCTTACTAAAAGAAAAATTATAAAAAATGAACGGGGCAAATTTTTTTGATCGGGTTATTATCCTGGAGAATGACCGGGCAAGTCTTACGCCGCTCATTGAATCCGATTTTGAAAAACTGGAACCCATTGCCTATCATCCTGAAATATGGCGGGTTGGAATGAGTAACTTAATAGGGCCTGCTCAATTGAAAGCATATATCCAAACCGCCCTTAAAGAAAGAGAGCGGTATCAATCCTATCCCTTTTTAATATTCGACAAAAAAAATAACGAGGTAGCCGGATCAACGCGTTTTGGTAATATTTCTTTTGAAAATAAAAGGCTCGAAATTGGATGGACCTGGCTCCATCCCGACTACCAGGGAACCGGCCTGAATAAATCCTGCAAATTTTTGTTATTACAATTTGCTTTTGAAACACTCGGGTTTAACCGGGTAGAGATAAAAACGGACGCCATCAACCAACAGTCAAGAAAAGCGATCTTAAAAATTGGGGCGAAGGAAGAGGGGATATTCCGTAAACACCAGATCACTTCGGAAGGCCGGGTTAGGGACAGCGCTTACTACAGTATCATCAATGATGAATGGCCATTCATTAAATCTACGGTTTTTAATGATTTTTAAAACTCAATTGCTACCCGCATAATTTTCACCAGGGATAAATTATATGAACTAAAAAGCAACCTGGTCTTTTTCACCCGAAAAGTGTATCCCTGTTTGGATATTCTTGTTTATCCCTTTATATCTTCCATTATTTTTGCCACCTGGTAACTTTTTCACGTTTATACCCCCTACTTTACCACCATGATGGTCCCTTTCAAATTAAATTCCTGCCCATCTTTACAAATTACATCCAGTACATAAACAAAGGCTGCGGTATTATCAACCGGTATTCCATTTACCAAACCATCCCAGCCATAAGAAGGATCATTAACAGGTACCTGTTGTTTTTCAAATACCTTCTTACCCCAACGGTCAAAGATTATCAGCCGTTTTACCCGTGCCAAACCAAAGCCCTTAACATAAAAGCGATCGTTGAGCCCGTCATTATTTGGAGTAAATGCTTTGGGAATATACAATTGCCCCTTACCGCAAAAGACAAATATGCTTATTTCATCAGAAGCTGTGCATTTGTAAATGGTTTGTACGGTTACCTTGTAACTGATATTGTTATCCGCAATAAACCGGGGATCGGGACAGTTAATACAGCTTAAACCTGTGGCCGGGCCCCATGCATATTTACTTACATCAGCAGAGTTTACCCGGGCCAATAGTTGTACCGGTGTACCCGAAGCAATGTTCATATCCGGCCCGGCATTTACCAGTGGAATATTTCCCACAGCAATGTTTACACTACCCGTATCATTCTTACAAACATTACCGCTGTAGGCGATTACCTGGTAGGTGGTGGTGACTAACGGCGAAGCGAAAGGACGGGCGACAGAAGGATCCGTAAGCCCTGCAGCCGGGCTCCACAAATATGCGGAGGCCAATCCATTGGCCTGCAACTGTACACGGTTACCAATACATAAAGTATCATTTTTACCAACAGTAAGGCCAACCGGGATATCCACTCCAATAGTTACCGTATCTCTTTGAATACATCCAAACTGGTTGGTAACTTTTACATCATAACTACTGGTAGTGGCAGGCGTAGCAAGGGGTGTTGCTGTATTGATATTTTGCAGGCTTGCGGAAGGGGTCCATTCATAAGCAATGCCATCAAAACTCCGGAGTAGCACCGTTCCCCCGCGACAGATGACTGTATCAGGCGCCGCGGCAGGAATGGGCAATGGCCGGATGATTACCTGCTTTTGCGCGTTGACCTTACATCCAAACCCTGTGAGCAAATCTAACCCTACAGTGTAAACGCCGGCAGTACTGAAATAATAAGACAGGCTATCCCGGTTGCTGACAATAGTGTTATTCAATTTCCAGGTGTATGAAGTCACCGTATCCTGGGTTTGTATACTGGCGCGGTACAATAATGTTTGCTGCATACATTTTTCAATATCCCCGGTTATTGTTGCAGTTGTTTTGGTATAGATTGTTACCGTATCTGTGGATACTTTTGTGCGGGTGCAGCCATTAGCGGTAGTTGCTGTCAGCGTTACAATATAATTTCCGGGGCTGGTGTAAAAATGAACCGGATCGGCATCTGTTGCAGTTTGGCCATCCCCAAAACTCCACAGAAAACTGTTATTACCAAAACGTGAATTTGACAAATTAGAAAACCGTACAGTGCCTGTATCACCACATATTTTAGGGTTAATGATGCTAAAATCAGTTAAAATGGAATCAATAATAATCCTGCGGATGCTGTCATCCATACAAGCCTTATCGGTTGTTACCTGTAATAAAACATCATAGATACCGGGTGGTGAAAAGTCGAAACTTATTACCGGTGTATTGCCTGCAAGATTGCCGTTCACCCTCCATTCATATTGTGTAATGACATTGCCGGCTGTTGAATTACTGGTATAGGTCATTATTCCTGGTGAACAATGGATACTGTTTCCCGTAAAAGAAGCAACAGGATTATTATAAATTTCTATCGCTCGGGGTTGAAGCAGGGTATCGGTACATCCATGTTCTGAGGTAACCACTAATTTCACATCGTATATACCTGCCTGCCGGTAAGTATGTGCAGGGTCTTTCAATTGCGATGTGGTATTATCTCCAAAAAACCATTCATATTTAACAATACTGAAACGGTAAGCTGACAAACCTGTAAACTGTACCCTCCCTGTATCACCACAAAATTTTTGCTGACTGATACTGAAGGCGGCCTTCACCGAGTCAACAATAATATTTCTAAACACTGAATCTGTACATCCATTTACCGTGGTAACTTTTAATGCCAATAAGTGATTACCTGCATTGAAATTGTATATTAAATCATTGGCAAGACTGCTTTGCAAGCCATCCACATACCATTGATATTTCATAATACTATCCACAGAACTGGTAACACTGGTATAGGAATAATCTCCGGGCATACAATGAATGCTGTCTCCTGCAATCACACTATGCGGAAGATGAAACACACGGATGGTATCAATATAAATGGTGCTGTCTTTACAACCATTGAGGGTAGTTGCAGATAATTTTACGGTATAATTGCCTTCGGCGGGGTAACTATGGGAAGCATTTAAGCCATTGAAAGTTGTACCATCTCCAAAGCTCCAGGTATAATTATTAATGACAGCATAGTGTTTTGTGAGATTGATAAAATTAACGGTACCGCTATCACAAAACTTTGTTGGGTTTAATGAAAACCCACTTACTATTGAATCGATCACTATTGTTTTGGTGACAGAATAGGTGCAACCGTTTATGGTTTGTATATCCAGGGTAATAGTATGATTACCCGGTACCCGGTAATTATAATTTAAGTCGGGCGTATTGGCAACACTGTCCGCATCAATCGCCCATTTATATTTTGCAATGGCATCCACGCTTGACACATTGCTTGTATATTGCAAGGTAGTGGAAGGCGTTAAACAGACAACACTGTTGCCACTAATCGTAGCTGTTGGTAAATTAAAAACAAGGATGGTATCTATAAATGTAGTACTGTCCTTACAACCGTTAATTGTTGTACCAACGAGTTTCGCAGTATACTTACCTGGTACAGTATAAGTATGTGAGGCATTCATGCTATTGCCAGTTGTGCCGTCTCCAAAACTCCAGAGGTAATTATTGACAGCGGCATAGTGACTGCTAAGATTTGTAAATATGGCCATTCCGCTGCCACAAAACTTTGTTGGGTTTACTGAAAAACCGCTAAAGATGGAATCAATCACTATTGTTTTAGTGATGGAATAAGTACAACCGTTTATCGTTTGTATATCCAGGGTAATATTATGATTACCCGGCACCCTGTAATTATAATTTAAGTCGGGCGTATTGGCAACACTGTCCGCATCAATCGTCCATTTATATTTTGCAATGGCATCCACACTTGACACGTTGCTGGTATATTTTAAAATTGAGGAAGGTGTTAAACAAACAATGGTATTGCCACTGATCGTAGCGGTGGGTAAATTAAAAACACGAATCGTATCAGTCAAACTGGTACTGTCACTGCAACCGTTAATTGTTGTACCAACAAGTTTAACTGTATATTTACCCGGTACAGTATAGTTATGTGAGGCATTCACGCTATTGCCAGTTGTGCCGTCTCCAAAACTCCAGAGGTAATTATTGACAGCTGCATAGTGACTGGTAAGATTTGTAAATATGGCCGTTCCGCTACCGCAAAACTTTGTTGGGTTTAAGGAGAAACCACTAACGATTGAATCGATCGTAATAGTTTTTGAAACACTATACCCGCAGCCATTCACAGTAGTAACGGTAAAAATTAAAGTATGGTTACCGGGCACCCGGTAATTATAATTTAAATTGGGTGTGTTTGCCACACTGTCGGCATCAATCACCCATTTGTATTTTACAACAGGGTCTATACTGGTAATGGTGCTGGTGTACTGCAGGACGGTTGAGGGTGTTAAGCAAATAATATCAGCTCCGCTGATAACCGCGGCTGGTAAGTTAAAAACCCTTATGGTATCAATATAAGTAGTGCTGTCTTTACAACCATTGCCGGTAACACCAAATAATTTTACTGAATAATTACCAGGAGCTGTATAGTTATGTGAAGTGCTTGTTCCTGTAAAAGTTGCGCCATCCCCAAAACTCCAGTTATAATTGGTAACCGGTGAAAAATGACTGGTTAGGTTGGTAAATAATACTGTTCCATTTCCACAAAACCTTGCGGCACTTGTAGAAAAATCAGTTTTAATGGAATCAATGATAATATTTTTTGAAACCGTAAAATCGCAACCATTCACTGTGCTGATATAAAAACTGATAACATGGTTGCCGGGGATCCGGAAGTTATAATTTAAATTGGCAGTATTGGCCACACTGTCTGCATCGATCATCCATTTGTATTTTATAACAGGGTCTGTACTGGCGATCGTACTGGTGTATATTAATTTTCCGGAAGGGGTTAAACATACGATGCTATCACCGGCAATGGTGGCACGTGGACTTGCATTTACGGTAACCGCGTTTATCTTCACCATTGAATCAACACATCCATATTTTGATGTTATCAACTGTTTTATGGTATATAAGCCCGGGTTACTATAAAAATGCGGCAAAGGATTCGCAACAGTATCCATGCTGCCATCACCAAAAAACCATCGATACCTTAAAGAAGAAAAAGCGGTAGTAACACTTTGATTGGTAAATTGAACAGTGCCACTGTCACAAAATTTATTTTTGTCTGCGATAAATCCGGCCCTTGCAGAATCAACAAACACCGTATCTTTTGCTTTTAATGTAAAGGGACAGCCTTCCGGACTTGTAAGCACTACATTGGGTAAATATTTACCGGCATTAGTATAAGTGTGCAATACAACCGAATCGGTTGTTGAAGCATTTACAGGGGTTCCGTCATTATAGTCCCAGGAGTAGGTGCTGATGAATGTGCCGGTTACTTTCATGTTGATTGAATAGGGCTTGCAACCATTGCCGGTTAAAGCGGTCAATGCACCGATCGGGCCTCTTACCCTTATCCACTTATAAGTCGAATCTACACACCCGTTTAAACCCTTTACTTTTAAAGTTACTTTGTAAAAGCCGGGTAGTGCATAAATATGAGGAGATGGATTTTGATCAGTGCTGCCGGTACCTCCATCACCAAAATCCCAAACATAAGAGCTGGCATAAAGAGAACTGTCACTAAATGGTATGGCAATTGGAGCGCAACGGGTAGTATCGCCTATTTTAAAATTGGCTACTGGCTTTACTAATTTTATGTAAGAGGTCCTGGTAATACTGTCTAAGCAACCATTTTCGTCTTTTGCCACCAGCTTAATATTATAATTTCCTTCGCCTGCATAATTATGAGAGCCGTAAAACCCGGTTGATGAAGTACCGTCTCCATAATACCAGGTAAATGTTGCATTATAAGCCGATGAGTAGTTATAAAGAAACACATTGTAAGCCCCGCATTTCAGCGTATCGTAACTAAAAAAATCCGCCTTTGGCCTGTATATTTTTATATAATTGGATTTGCTGATGGAAGAAGTACAACCAATAGAATCAGTAACAGTTAGCGAAACAGTATAAAAATTGTAATAACTATTTCCATTGTATAGGTGATGGAGCGGAGTGTCGGCTAATGTAGTCTGTGTGGGTGTGCCATCACCAAAACTCCATTGCCATTTAATGATGGGAATATTCGCATTGAGCCGGGTTGTATCGGTAAACACTACATTTTGAGGGGAGGTGCAACTGGTAAGCGGAGTCGCTCTAAAACCAGCCGTGGGCCTGGCGGTAGTTAAGGGCACCGGAACAGCTTTTAATTTTGTGGAAACACAACCGATGGAATCAGTAACCGTAAGCCTTACCGTATAGGTTCCGGCGTTATACAAATGATTAAATGGAGTATCTGCTGCTGTAGTAAGATTAGGTGAACCATCTCCAAATACCCATTGCCGGGCAGTGATGGGAATACTTCCATTTTGTTGGGAAGAATCAGTAAAGGTAACAGCCTGCGGAACGATGCAACTCACACGCAATAAAGCCCCGAAATTTGCCGAGGGGCCGCGTACAGTAACCGGTATAGGATACAACAGCGAATCTAAACAGCCCAGCTTATCGGTGATAATAAGTTTTACATAAAACACACCCGTATCCGCATAGGTATGATTAGTATTGCCGTTAAGGTATAATCCGAAACTGTTAAAATACTGCGCATTGTTAATGACCTGCCTTACGGTGCCGTCACCAAAGTCCCAGGTATATGTTTTTATTTTTGATGAGTCAATACCAAACGGGTAGAATTGAACATTTTTATTATTGCATATATTGGTAGCGCTGGGTGTAAAATTTGCTTTTTCATCTATGATAATGACTCGTTTTCTGCCGGTATCAACCAGATTGGTTATAGTATCCAGCCGGGTTACGGTAACAATAAATATTTTTTGAGGGGGTGAATAATTATGCGTGACCGGGTTTAGTGGTGAGGTGGTGTACAATGGCGACCCATCACCAAAATCCCAGCTTTGCACAACTTTATTGCTAACAGTATCGGTAAAGGTTACACTATATTTATTAGCACAAATTTTCCCCACACCAAAGCCGCCCCCTCCTCCTCCACCTCCTCCCCCTCCACCACCTCCTCCTCCACCCCCGTCATCATCACAAAGCGCTATCACATCCACTTTTTTTGCAATGCTGGTATATGTACATTCTGCAGTTATTACGGTAAGTGTTGGATTAAATGATCCGGCAGCACTATAAACATGAGCAGACTTATTTGTAGATAAGGTATCATTAGAAGAACCATCTCCGTAATTCCATACATAACTTATTATTGGAACAATCAGGTTGCTTACCTGCGCTGTGAAGGCCACCGGCAATGGCAGGCACCCTGCAGGGGGAACGTAGGTAAAATTAATAACGGGCTGAACAATCCTGATAAAGCTAAATGTAGCCGGTATACCGATACATCCTGCAAGTGTATCCCTTGCAGTTAGTGTTACGGTGAAACTTCCAAAATTAGTATAGGTATGCGGTACCGGTAGGGTATCATACTTAGTGACAGGCGGAGAGCCATCTCCAAAATTCCAGGTAAATGCCTGATTGGTTCCGGATAAAGTGGTGTTGATAAAATTTACCGTAAAGGGTACCGAACAGCCATTGGTTTTTGCCGGTGTGAAACTTGCTACAGGCCCTGCTTTTACATGTACCGGCTTTTTGATAGTGTCGGCGCAGCCCTGGGTATTGTACGCAATTAAAGAAACTGTATAATTGTTCGGAAGAGCAAATGTATGGTTGGTGGGTGAATTATTCTGCACCGCGCCGTTATCGCTAAAAACCCATTTAACACTAGCAGGTGCGGGTATCGCACTGCCGCTAAATTGTGTTGAAGTATTTACACAAACCGTATCCGGGGCGGTTATAAAGTACGGCGCCAGGTTGGCGCCATACTTTACGTGTATCATTTTTGTAATGGTATCACTGCATCCCTGCAGATTATAGGCAATTAAAGTGATCACATAATTACCGGGGTTTGTAAAACTGTGACTTGTGGGAGAGTAAAACTGTACCGCACCATTATCACTGAAGATCCATTTAACGTAGTATGGAACAGGATTGGCGCTACCGGTAAACTGGGTAGGCACATTAATACAAACCGTATCAGGCGCAGTAATAAAATACGGTGCAACATTCCCGATATTTATGGTTCGGGTGGTGGTAGAACTGCAGTTTTTACCCACAGATGCAAGTAAAGTAACCGTATAGCTGCCAGGTGAACTATAAAAATGAGCAGGGTTTTTCAGGTTACTGCTGTCTCCATCTCCGAAATACCATTTATAAACATTTGTGGGACTTCCCCCGGTGGTGGTATTATTAAAATATACGGTGGAAGTATCTTTGCAACTAAACAAAGGAGTAGCGGTGAAAGCTGCCACGGGCTTATTGTACACATGCACGTACTGAAACTTAGTAGCAGCGATACTTTCGCAGCCCCAACTGTTTTTTACAATGAGTGAGATATTGTATAACCCGGGCGTATTGTATACGAAAGTGGGGTTTTTAATGCCGGTTCCCCCGGCTCCAAAATCCCATGTCCAGTTATTAATGGTACCGGTTGCTGTTGTAGATAAATCCGTGAAGGAAACACTGTGGGGCAAACAGCCCGCAGTATCGCTTGCTACAAAATCCACAGATGGCTGGGGATGTACAATCACACTATCGGTTTTCGTTTTAACATCCCCATTTGCAAAACTTACCGTAAGCGTTACATAAAATGTTTGGGAAGTTAAATAGTTGGTGCCCACCGTTGCGGCGCCATTGAGTATTATTGTACCGTTACCCAGGTTCCAATCCCGGCGTAAAACTGTTCCGCCGGTGGAGGCGTCTGTAAAATTCACCCCGCTTAACGGCACACAACCTGTGCGTATATTAATCGTAAAGTCAGGTGTAGTTTGTGCGGCAACTCCCGAAATAGCCAGTAAAAAAAAAGAAACCAATAAGAAACACCTGAACCTGTTTAAAAAAAAAGGCTGCCCAAAACCTGCATAAATTCTTCTTACATCAGTCATTGAAAAAAGTTTCATCAAATTATTCGGTTGCCCTTTCGTTCACAAAGTTATTTAACTGCTGCGGAAGGTTTAAAATCAACATTGTGTAAAGTTTTGTACAATTAGTTTTTAACTAATTGTAAAATATTAAACAGCTAAAGCAGCCATGCTCTGGCTGCGCGACCATAGTCTTCAGCAAAATATTGGTATCTGCAAAAATTAAATGTACGGACTTTATATGTATTAAGGCATTCCCTGACAAAGGTTTTTACAAAGGTTAAAAACTGTTATTTGATATTGAGTGCCATCCAAACCTGGCACCTGGAATGAAACTAGGTTATGGGATGGAATTTTAAGAAGCATATATCAGCAGTGATTGGTAAGTGGGGAATTAATTTATCATTCATTTTTCGAAAAAAGAGAAACAGTGACTGGTGTTATAAATTTGCCAGATCATTTAGTGATTTTTTATTTCCCTGATACAAAATGCATATTAAAGATTCGCCTTTTTAGGCTTAACCGGCTCCTCAAAAGAATTGGCCCCGCGAACTTTTACTTTCCGGCGATACAATTTATCGCCGCAGGAAACATACAAAATATTAAAATCAGCGCCGCCAAAGCAACAATTCGAAGACTGCCCGCCGGGTACCGGTATAATCGCGTTTACCCGCCCCAACTGATCCATTACCTGTATCCCCAAACGCGAAGTAACATATACCCTGCCCGCAGTATCGCATTTAACACCATCGGGCCACGCATTCTCACTGTTATCCGGTACATGCAACCAGCCAAAACGTTGTTTGTAAATAAGTGTCCCATCCGGATTGATCCTATAAATCCACACCCAATGGGTTGCTGATTCCGTCACATACAATTGGGTTTGATCCGGGGTAAGTGCTATACCATTGGCAAATTTCAATCCTTCATCAACAACAATTTTTTCGCCATTGGGCCGTACCAGGTAAAGTTTACCCGGCCTTTCACTCCCGTTGGGTGAAGTAAGATATATATTACCGTTTTTTGCAACCACCAGGTCGTTACCCGCTATAGAATCCGCTACAACAGATTCCTTTTCATTTGAATCAAAGCTTAGTATTTGCTTGGTTCCACCGGCAACTGTATATCGCTTCCTGTCTGGGCCAAAGGATGTACCACTGGCTTTCCTGGAATCCAACGGTAATAACAATACTTTTCCATCCAGCCCTATTTTATAGGTTTTTGAATTTGGAATATCCTGAAAAAAAACTTCGCCGCCCGCATTTGCCGCCGTACCTTCTGTAAAGGTATACCCCTGCCCCGCTAATTCCCAGTCTTGCCCGGGCATTAATATGTCGCTTAAGTATTGGTTCTTTGAAGTTCCCCTGTTTACCTGTTTTGGCCAGTCCTTCCATAGCCAGCGCATGGCAGCGGGAAAAACGGCTGATCCCTGGTTGCCGTTATGTCCACCTTCTCCCCAAACATGCCGGACCTCATAACCTGCAAATGTGAGTGCCCGCTCCAATGTTTCGTTGGCCTTCCACCAATCGCCTCCATAAATATTAAGATCATTAGATCCGTCCTGTAAAAAAATCCGGATGGGTTTGGGTTCATATTTCCTGATCAGGGTGGAATAACGATCGGCCCCACGAAGGCCAACGTATGTGCCGATTGCGCTAAACACACGCGAAAATGCTTCCGGTTTTTCCCATGCTGCGGTAAAAGCGCAAACAGCCCCGCTGCTCGACCCGCCAATGGCCCGGTCGTTACCATTTTTTGATAAACGGATGGCACGGCCATCGCTTGCTTTTTGCTTTTCTACTTCAGGCAAAATTTCTTCTGTAATAAAACGTGCATAGGCATCACCCAACCCATCGTATTCAAAACTTCGGTTGAAGCGGTCACTGGCTGATTGGGCGTTGGCTGCCAATACCCGTCCGGGCATTATAAAAACACCGATGGTGACGGGCATTTCATTGCTATAAATGAGGTTATCAAATACTATGGGTGCTTTCCACTGTATGCCATCCTGGTTCACATATACACAGGCTGGTTTGTCGGGCTGGTATTGTGCCGGAACATACACCCAATATTCCCGCCATGTTCCCGGAAAAATTGTAGAATTTTCAAACGTAAATTTTAATACTTCGCCTTTGGGCACTCCTGCCTGCCCGATGGAAGCTGAATCGATCTCGTATTTTTCCACCGGTGCCTGGCCCGCAACAATGGTTTGTGAAAGGATCAAAACAAAGCACAATAACTTATTCATGATGGAAGCTGTTTTAAATTATCATAAACCTTTTTCCATCTAAAGTTCTGTTTTCTTTTACCAAATAGTCTATTTGGAATAAAATTACCGTCAGTTGTGTATGGTATAATGCAAACGCACAGAAAAGTTATCGATAGTATGGCTTTGAAACGTTTACTTTCGAAACCCGCAAACCACATACGAGGTCGTTTTGCCGCATAATACAGCTCTTACCCGGAATATTAGTGATGAAGAAGGAGAAAGTTTTTTTGTGAATCAACGTTAAAGGGTTCCCTTTTTTGATTGAATCAGCAAGCCTTTGCGGACAGGTCATCAAAATTAGAGGAAGGAAAATTGAAGAAACCGTTTCATATAGGAGAAGGAGAAGGATTTCTAATACAATGATGACATTATATGAAATAACAGGATCGATACCTGTTATATTCATTAGATTTCCACCCTGTGATATGTTGCGTAATGTATCAACAGGTAGTACTAACATGGATAGCAAGGAGTAAAAAATATCTAAGGAAACAGGGTAAATGAGGATTTCACCTACCCTGTTTCTTAACTAAGCTACTTTCATTTCTTTATCAGATGACATTTGCATCTCAACCGATTTTACGGTTTTTATAATACGTCCGGCAACTTTATATGGATCTGCTGCACTGTTGGGCCTACGGTCTTCCAGCCACCCCTTCCATCCTTTTTCAACAGCACCGATAGGTATACGAATGGATGCGCCCCTGTCTGACACTCCATATTTGAAATCAAATATTGCTGCCGTTTCGTGCTTACCGGTAAGCCGAAGGTGGTTATCTGGTCCATACACTTCAATATGTTCTTTCACGACCGGGCGGAAAGCTTCACATATTTCTTCAAACATTTCACGATTTCCGCAGGTCCTTAGCACAGAGTTTGAAAAATTGGCATGCATGCCGCTACCATTCCAGTCGAGGTTGCCCAAAGGTTTGCAATGCCAGTTGATCGAAAGTCCATATTTTTCTCCTATGCGCTCTAAGAGGTAACGGGCGAGCCAAACCTGGTCACCGGCCTCCCTGGCCCCTTTTGCAAAAATCTGGAATTCCCACTGACCTGTAGCTACTTCTGCGTTAATACCTTCAACATTGAGTCCTGCATCGAGGCAAGCATCAAGATGTTCATCTACCATGTCGCGGCCATATGCTTTCCCTGCGCCTACCGAACAGTAGTAAGGACCCTGCGGCCTGGGGTAACCCCCTTCAGGAAAACCAAGCGGTTTATCGGTTTCCGGCTTCCACAGGAAATACTCCTGTTCAAACCCGAACCAGAAATCATTGTCATCATCGTCTATTAATGCTCTTCCATTACTTATATGTGGTGTACCATCGTGATTTAATACCTCACACATTACGAGGTACCCGTTTTTACGTTGCGGGTCCTTTATTATAAATGAAGGTTTCAATAAACAATCGGAAGAACCGCCCGGAGCTTGTTCCGTTGAAGATCCATCAAAAGACCATATCGGACAATCGTCCAGGCTTCCCGAGAAATCTTTTTCAATTTTTGTTTTGCTGCGAAGGCTTTGTACAGGCTGGTACCCATCAAGCCAAATGTATTCTAACTTTGAGACTGACATGTTTGATCGTTTTTATGGTGAATAAATGATGGTTTGCATGTATGATCCACTGCCTCAGGGGCCGGAACTTAATTTAAATTGTTCAATAAGGTTTGATTTTAACCAAGTATGCCTGGCTCCGCCTGCTTTTAAAACCTGGTTCCTGACAATAGTTTCGGGAGTGATCGACAATCAATTCTTTCTTACTGTTAGCATTTAGCAATCTCAGGATGCCCGTAGCCATATTCTTTGGAGCCATCGGTTACTAACTATTATTATTTGATAAGAAACACGCATTCAACGTGTTTAATTCGCCGCTTTCAAATTTTCCTTAAGCCTTACTTTGATATCCAAAATAAAATTAGAATAAAATACAAAAAAATAAGAATTTTATTTTTTAATATATGACCCAATCCGCCATCTTTATGCAAGTATATGAATGTTTACTCAAATTATAATCAGTTATTCATGGAGTTACCGTAACATACGTCTATTTTATTTACAAAAACAGGTATTTAAATAAAATTAATTTGAGGTGTACCCGTACCCGCCAATTACTTTGGCTTACGCGGTCTCTAATTATATTTCCCTGGATCCCTGTAAAGAAAAATGCGCGGCACTTTAGATCAGTGTCATTGAAGATTTTTATCATTGCGGTGTAAACTTACAGGCAGCTGCACCTTGTCGGGCACCCTGGGATTAGAGCTCCGCCCTGCGATCTAAATTTATCCATCTATGGACAATGAAAATGGCAAACAAATCATCAAAAGAACCTACTATCCGATTTTATTAAACCCATTTTTAAATATCACTACCAGTAATATCATCACCGGGCGGTTCATATTAACAGGTGTGGTTTTTCATTTACTATTTTAATAATGAATTCGCCAAATAAGGTATTCGCCCAGGCAAACCATTTACGGGTAAACTTTGTCGCATTATCCTTATTAAATGATTCGTGCATGAAACCTGTATTGGCGTGGGTAGCTTTCAGCAACTTCAGACTATGTGTAATATCCTGTTCGTTATCGGAGGTCATGGCCCGCATAATGATGCCCATTGGCCAGATATTGTCACGGCCTGCATGCGGCCCGGAGATACCTTCGGCAATTTTACCTTTTACATAATAAGGATTGTCGCCATACGACAATAAAAACTTCCTTGTATTCTGATACAATATTTGATCTGCTGCGTTAATGGCACCCAGGTAAGGCAGTGAAAGAAGACTGGGTACATTGGAATCATCTATGAGGTAAAATGAGCCATAACCGTCTATTTCATAAGCCAGCATTTTTCCAAATTTTTTATGGTCAATGGTAGCGTGTTCTTTCAGGGCCTGGTCTATTTCAGCGGCCAAACTCTCGCATTCCGCTGCAAATTCTTTTTCCTGGTAAAATGTTTTAACCAATGCGGCTAGCTGCCTTAGCGAAACCACCGCAAAAAAGTTTGATGGAATTAAATAGGGAAATACGGTTCCATCATCTGATGGCCTGAATACCGAACAGACCAGGCCGTTTGGTTTGGTAAGGTTGCCATAGCCTGAAGCCGCAGCAGTATCCGTTGGGCGGTTGGTGGTGCGTTTGAAACGATAAGGCCCATTGTTATTTTTTCTTTGTTGTTCTTTAAAAGTTTTTACGATTACTTTCATTGCAGCCAACCATTCTTTGTCAAAGCAGGAGGGATCGCCACCGGCTTTCCAGTACCCATGGGCCAGCCTGATAACATAACAAAGTGAATCCACTTCCCATTTTCGCTCGTGTACACCAGGCTTCATATCTGTTTCATCCTGCTTCCAATCCGATTGTTGTTTTTCATCTTTATAGAAAGCGTTCGCATACGGATCAATCATCACACAGTTTGCATGGCGGTTGATTACTCCGGTGATTAGCTTTTCCAGCGCCGCATCTTTTTTCATTAAAGAAAGGTAAGGCCATACCTGGGCGGAAGAATCCCTTAACCACATGGCATCAATATCGCCGGTTATAACATAGGTGTCCGGCTTTCCATTCAATACTCCTACGGTAACAGTGGTGTCTAAGGTATTGGGGAAACAATTTTCAAACATCCAGGCCAGCTCTTTATCCTTCAGTACGGTCTTTACTTCAAGTATCTTATCTTCAACAGCCTTACTGGTAAAACGCCGGTCTTTTAATGGTGGCCGTTGGGACAGGAAGGGATCACCTGTATGTACCAACTGCGTATACGCCTCTGTGGGAGTAAGTGCAATACCGGCACAAAGGATAGCGGAATTTTTTATAAACAGTCTTCTTTTTATCATTGGTTAAATTATTAAGGATGTGTTCAATTAGATGATTGCCGGTATTTCTTTACCGGCATCTGAATTTGTCACGATGGTAGCTGTTGTAAATGCAAATTAGATATATCAATTTGTATTTTTCCAAAGAACTGGTTTTAGCTGGTGTAAGTTGTTGCTCGCCCTCCTCCCCCATTTGATACTTCACTTACCCACACATACAATGTCTTTTCGGCCACTCACTTTAATGGTCAGTTTCTTCCAGTGCGGCGGTAGATTGGTTTGGGCCTGGTAAAGGCCGTTCTCACCTATTCTCATTCCGGCAAAGCCAAAAATAATAGTTTGTAAAATGCCGCCATAGCCAGTACAAAAAACCGTAACATTATTGTTAGGCCTTTCGGCAATGAAGTTAAAAGGAGGCTTGCGGTTAGGTTGAAAGGCTTTTAAAAAAAGTTCATAGGCTTTCTTTGTTTGCCCCAGCCGGGCGTAAGATGTGGCCAGCACACTATAGCTCATAGAAGGACCTTTCTCAAATATTTTAGGTTCGTAAAACTCCAGGTCTTTTAATACCTGGGTTTTGTCTGTAATCAATTCCAATGGGAAGGCCAACAGGTTTACATCTGTTTGCTTGATTATTTGTGTAGTGTACCGGTCGTTTTGCAAAGTGTAGCCGTCTTGATGCTTTAAAATAACAATATTTTTATACACGGCCTGCCATTCAGGGTTAACAGGTTCACTGAGTAATCTGGCAGTTTTTATACCCGCATCCAGGGCCAGTTTTACAACCCCATTTGTAAATGCGTCATCATTCACATCCTCAAAATATTCGTCTGGCCCAACTACATTGTTGATATGATAGTTTCCCGTTGAATCTTTACTTACCCTTGATATCCAGAAGTCGGCAATTTCTTTTAAAAGGGGAAAGCCTTTTTGCTGAAGCCATACCCGGTCTTGTGTCACTTGATAGTAATTCCAGGCGGCTATTGCTATATCTGCGGTAATATGATGTTCGGTCATATCCAGTTTATAGTTGATAGAAGTACACTCATTGCCCTGTAAGTCTGATTCCCATGGATACATCGCCCCATCATAGCCAAACTGGGCGGCTCTTTTCTTAGCCTGTGGTAAGGTATTGGAACGGAAATCAATCATCGAAAGGGCGAGTGATGGGTGCAAAACCAACAATGGAGGATACATCCATAATTCAGCATCCCAAAAAATATGGCCGCCCCATTCATTCGCGATTCCGCAGGGAGGGATGCTCAATTGAAACCCGGGCGCAACTGAAGCGTACAAGGCATAAAGACCAACTCTTATATCGAGTTGAACCTGGTCATCACCTTCAATCTCAATATCACTTTCCCATAGCTTTGCCCACTTATTTTTGTGTTCCTGTAAAAGGTACCGGTATCCTAAATTATAGTCGCGGCTGCAAATACGCACCGCATCGTTGTAAGGATCGCTCGTAAAACCGGTATGGGTGAAAGCGCTTAGCATACAAAAGGAATATTTTTCTCCTTTTTTTAATACCACTTTAAAAGAAAGCTGTTGATTGAAGGCGTCTATCCGGGTATAATCTAATGCGGGAACCGGTCCATCAAAATAAAATGTATTGGCGCCCGCCACACAATCAGTACCGGATTCAGTAGGTAAATTAGTACTCATCACCGGTATCTTTTCATTGGAACGGGCGCTTAACCGGTACAGTTTATAATCAAAAGCCGGTTTATGAATAGCTGAACTTTTACTGCGATCCGGAATACTTACACTGTTCAGGATGGTGAAAGTTATATCTTCCCTGGCTTCAAATTCAACAATGCTTAGGGCGGCCAACGGTAGATTGCGCAAGGGCATTAGTTGCGTTTTGATGCCCAGCTTATCCGCGTAATTGTAAGCCGTTTCTAAATACCCTTCTTTTAGGTTCAGGGTCTGCCGCCAGTTGGCTATGTTGTGATCAAATTTTAATTCCTGACCGTCTTTAAATATCACTCTGATAAAAGTTGGATTATACTCATTCACCAGGTGGATATTGTCTTTAAGCGGCACACGATCATAGAGGCCGTTCAGGTGCACCGTTTGAGCGCATAAACCAGTTCTGTCGCTTCTGATACCGATTACACCATTGCCGAGGTAGGCAGGGGTGTAATTGCTGGTATCCGTAGTAGTTACTACCCATAAATTTTTCTTGTTTGTTGTTTGTACCTGTGCCAAAACTGCTTGTAACAGGCAAGCCATAAAAAGAAAAATTGTTATTGTAAACCGTTGCATATTATCTGCATAATTGAGTGATATTATCATTTGCTTTTCCCTTTACGTTAAAGCAATTACTGTTCAAAAGCCCCCCGGTCCCTGCCTGCACCTTTTGGACGCTGCTTGCCGGAAATATCGGAAGGTTGCGCCAGCTCGTTAGTGCCGGAATTAATTGCCGGGCTACCAGGCTTCAAACGAAAATCGGCCGTAAAACGATCCCTATAGGCATTTACAAAAAGCGGATCGGCAACAATATCATGGGCAGATTCAAAAAAAGACTGGCCCATTGGAGAGAGATTATAATCCCATCGGATACGGGTGTTTTTGTTGTTGGCGGTAACTTTTCCACCGGGGCGGGGAATAATGATATTGTTAAGGATCACCACATCTTCTGAAGTGTTTGCAAACAATTCGGGGTAGCCCACCATGGCTCCGTTGTGGTAAGTGGTATTATTGATAATGTCAACATATTTTGTACGGAAAGTGTGTATGCCTGAACCGCCATTGAACGCGCAAACATTATTCGCCACCAGGGCACGGCCCTTCCATTCTGGGCGTGTTGGTTTTGCGGCAGCAGCGCGTGCCGCAGTATCCGCAGCTTTTATTACCGCATCGTTGTTCATATTGGTAGCGCCGTTTTGTTCCTGGTCGGTCACATCCAGGATGATCCCGTTGCCATCGCTCAACCTGGCTACTTTTTCCCACATCACCATGGTTTTATTATCCCAGCAAAAATTGCGTTGGATAATATTGTGGTATCCCGATGCATCATCGTAAGCCCAGTTCTGCAGGGTTGAAATACCTGATCCGCCAAAGCGCATAAACCAGGCGTTTTCAAAAACTTTGCAATCTTCAATAGTGGTATAATCTGTTTCAATGGCAATGATCCCACCGCAGGGGCATTTGCCCACTGTACAGTTTTTAATGATTACATGGTGCGGTTTTTCTCCCGGCTTTTTGGGGCGGCCATTTACAAAGATACCATTGGTGTTAAAGTGCGGGTCGGCAGCCGGCTTTTTGGCATCTTCCTGCGCCTTTGACAATACGATGGAATCATTGCCGCCGATAATAGTAAGCCCGTCAATTATATGGTAAGAACCCGTAACCTGTATGCCCGCCCAGCCGCCGGGGTTTATTTCTGGTTTTGTGCCAGGGGCTGCTTTCCAGGTAATCCAGGCATCTTTTGTACCGGAACTATTGATGGATAAAACTGCACTGCCGCTTGCCCTATCATCATTGCTATAATGGCCATTGCCAATTAAAACGGTGGCACCCGGCATTACATACCCAGCCGCTTTTTGCAAAGTACGGAACGCGGTTTGTGGCGATTTGCCGTCGTTTAAATCGTTGCCTGTGCCGGATACATGCCATACCTGGGCTTGTAAAATAGTACTGCTTAAAATAAATAAGCAAACAATAGAAAATGTTTTTTTCATGACTGAATGAATTGGTATACTAATTTATTTATCAAATGGTACTTAAGCAAATGTTTACTTTTTATTTTTCGTTGCTGCCGACATTTTCAATCCTGTTAAATCTGAATCAATATAAATTTTTCCCATACCTTCTTCCACCCCGGCAGAAAAGTTTTTGCCGGTTTCGATGCTCCCTGTAGTTTTTACATACACTTCCTTGCCTTTACTTCTATTTTTAATTAAAGTATAATTGCCTGCTGCGGTAAATGTGCAATTGGAAAAACTCAGATAAGTTTTGGGATATAGATCGTAATCTGCTGCGTGGCCAAAATCAACCCAATTATTTTTTAAGGTTGAATTGCGGATGTATAGCATGTTGATCGGCGTGGTAACACTTATCAATGATTTATCATTATCGCTGAACATGGTAATATTTTCAAACGATAGCGGCCCCTGCACCGGAAGCAGCGCGCCGGGATAATAAGAATGTGACCATTTATTACTGTAGCTCATTACCTGAAAGGGTACCCGTTTGCTATATAAAAAAATATCCCTGAATACCACATTTTTAACCACTGCAGTATGGATCGTATCTTTTTGAAACATCAGCCAGTTAATACTGTCTAATACCTTCATTCCTGAATCAAACAAAGGTTGGGTAGCTGATTTATACACCCGGTTGTCAAGGGCAGCCACTACCCGGTAAATCCTCCCGTTTGACACCACGGCATCGCCATGTTTTATTGCTATGCCCGGCTTCCAGTCTACCCAGGCCGATGCTACAATTTTGGAAAATGCGCCTTCCAGGTAGTCGTCAGGAATATCCGAACAATTTTCGATGATGCCATCTTCCAGGTTACCAAATTCTGGGTTAGCACTCACCCAGTCGCCCGGTACCAGGGCTATTGCATCGTCGCCGGTTTGGAATACACCATTGCTTATTCTAAACCTTTTACCAGGCCCTAAATGAATACCGTCTTTCTTCCCTTTAATAATTACATCGTTGATCAGTAAGTCTTCGAAAGTGCAAATGTGCAGGGCAAATTGTCCGTTTACCAGGCCGGAACATCTGAAACGCTCAATCCGCAGATCTTTTACATAAAAAAATGCCACATGCCCACGCAACCCGTAAATAAGGCTCATCGGTAAATCCACATCGTTCACCCTCACATCAAGACCGGTAATGGTAATGTTATGATTATAAGTTCTTGTTAAAGCTCCTTTGTTAAGAAGGATATGGGTAAAGCGGCCATTTTCGTTTGATTTTTCAATGACCACGCCATTACCAAAAACAAGAGAGGTATTGTCGCCGATGAATGCTGTACCTGATACTTTGTAAGTGCCCGCTTTACTGATTACAATGGTACCCCCTTTATCCAAAGCCCCCTGCAATGCCTTTATATTATTAACACCTGTTTCGCCGGGTAAAAATCCAAAATCCGCAGCATTCGTAAATCCGCTTGTATCTTCCACCAAAATTGCATAAATGTTAGCTGAATGATTATGGGCGAATGTATTGTTTATCGTAAAGAATAAACTAAAGGCTATTGCAATGGAGAAAAGTTTTTTCAGACAGTAATTTTTTAAAATCATCCGCATATATTTTTTGCTTTTATTATTAATTAGTCTCACTGGCATTTTCTTTATACGCTACAGGTATCCTTACCCCACTGCTTTCCCTGCCGGATTTATCAACAGCGGTGACACGCAACAAACCATATTTCATTTTTTTTAATTCCGGGGTTTGACATTCAACTGATGTAGCGGTAACTTTTGACTGAATAAGCCGATACCCCGGTGAATCGCCAAAATGGGTGTACACATTATAAGCAACAGCATCGGGGCTTTTATCCCATTGTATTGCAATCTTTTCGTTCTTATTCCACTTAATTACCGGGTTGGAAGGATTGGTCGGTTTTTTATATTCAGGAATAGTACTAATAACATACACTTCACCCGGCTTTGTATTAAACCCGATAAAATCCCGTTCGCGGGATACCAGGTCAACTATTTTACCCGAAGCATTTTTTATAACAGCCTGGTGTATATTAAAATATTTTAGGTTGCAGATCCCCCCTATTTTAGATTTGATGGTAAACTCTTTTGCCCGGCAATTATCCCATTGGGCCGAAATCTCAAAATTGCCCCTAGCCAATAAGCCATTGAAAGATCCTTTATTCCATTTTTGAGGGAGTGCCGGCAACAGGTCTATAAAACCTTCATGGCTTTGCAGGAGCATCTCTGCCACCCCTGCAGTTCCTCCAAAATTACCGTCAATTTGAAAAGGCGGGTGGGTGTCCCATAAATTATCCAATGTACTCTTCTGTAATAATGTTTGGTACAAAAGATAGGCCCTGTCTCCATCTTTAGCCCTTGCCCAAAGATTCAACCGGAATGCCATACCCCAGCCTGTTGCCTTGTCGCCCCGTCGTTCTAAACTTTCTTTGGCTGCATCCATCCATGCAGGCGTTTTTGAATTAATAATGGTGCCCGGGTACAGTCCTACCAATTGAGAGATATGCCGATGTTTGGGATCAACAATCTCACCATAATAGTTTTCTTCCCTGTACTCTTTAACCTGGCCAGACCAACCTACCTGCACCGGATCCAACTTGGGTAACTGGTGCCGGAGTACCGGTAATATGGTACTTTTATCGCCGATTTTTTTTGAGGCTTTTAATACATCGTTATGGTTTTCAAATATCATTTGCTGGTCAAAAGCACAACCTGTTGTTTTGTAATGCTCTTTACCCTGCCGTCTTTGCTCCGGTGAATAGGAAGGTGAGGCCAGTAATAACCCGGCTGTATCAACCACCACTTTGGAGAGAAATTTAGACATCCCCAGGATTGCGGGATAACTAATATTTTTTAAGATTTTCAAATCGCCGGTAAACTCATAATAATCCCAAAACATTTTTGTTGTAAGGCCACCGGTACCAGGCCCCGAGTGACCGCCGGGCGCGCCGATATTATATGCGCTTGCACCTGTACCGATTGTCCATCCATTATCCCCTTCGATGGGCGAAAGCATGGCAGGATTATTTTTTTTGATGTATTGGGTGGCAATTTTTGTGGCTGCTTCGCGGTAGGCCAGGTTGTAATCGACAAAGGACTGAAACAGTTCCGTTAAATTGGTATTAAATACGGGCCAGTAATTCATTTGAATATTGATGTTGTGCCAGTAACCACCTGTCCACGGCGTAATATCGTACTGGCTCCAAATGCCCTGTAAGTTAGGTGGCAAGGTACCCGGACGCGAGGAGCAAATAAGCAGATAGCGGCCATATTGAAAATACAACTCTTCCAGGTAATGATCAATGATACCCGCCTTATAGTTTTTTAAAAGATTGTCGGTAGTTAACCGTGACTCTACTGATGACAAGTTGAGATTCACCCGGGAAAATAAATTGCGATAATCTTTTTTGTGACCCGCAAGCAATTGAGCGTAACTTTTATGGGATGCTTTTTCAATAATAAAGGAAACTTTATCGTGAGGAGCCGCATCACCATTTAGCTTTTTGGAATTATTATTCTCCAGGAAAACCCTGCTTTCAAGTTTGTAATTGGTACCCACTGCCACAATAATTATTGCAGCGTCGGCACCGGTTACAACAATTTTTCCATTGTCCTCACTGGCATCGTTAGACGCTTTCATATTGCCGCCCGAGGGTATCACTTTAAACTGGCCTTCAAAAAGCAAATTCAAATTTTCCAGCTTACCCGACAGTGTTATAAGGTCATTCTTTGCAACTACTTTTCCCATCCGTCCATTATTGCCGGATGCAGGGCCAAACTCTTTTTTGTACGGTATTTGGGGCCTTAAGGTGAAAGACAGTTTGCCTTTTTGCCCGCAGGTTAGTTTAATCACCAGCACTTTATCCGGGTAACCGGCAAAATATTCCCGCTCGTAAACCACTCCATCCTGTTCATACTTTACGGCAGCTACTGCTTCGTTCAGGTTTAAACTTCGACTGTAATTAAGGGGGGTTGCATGATTAAAATCAATATACAATTCAGCAAAATTAGTAAGCCCCACCCCGCCGTACAGACTTTTGGAGGCCAGGCTATTTTCTGTGAGCTGGATCCGTTCCGTCACCGTTCGCCCAAATACGGACGCGCCCAAATATCCGTTGCCTATGGGAAGCGACCAATTTTCCCAGGCTGGGTCAATAGGGGTAGCTTCTACCAGGGCTTTCAGGTTGAGTGAATCTAAATTGTTTATTGGCAGATCGGGCGCAGGCTTATCGTACCATAGTTTGTATTGCTTTTTGGGAGGCTGATAACCTGCAAATAAATAGCTACTTGAAATAGTGGCAACACTAACAAGTAATAAAAGGTTGATTGGTATAAAACGCATGGGGCCTTTTTATGTCTTTATATTAATCTTTATCCGTCTAATAAATTTTATTACTTATTTCCCGGAAAAAAAGCCAGGTTTTTAATCTCCTTTGTAATCAGCTTAAAAGGAACGCCTGCTTTTTCGGTAACCAATTTGCCATTTAGTATTACATTTTCAAAAGTCAGGTTCGCTACGGTGCTTTTTACCAAAGAAGGAACAGGTTCCCCATTCATAGTAATGTTTTTGAAAACGATATTCCTGAATTGCGCTTCTTCATTTTGCAGACCCAATAAGGCTGCAGGCTCTTCAAACCGCACATGCTCAAAACGAAAATTGGCATGAAAAGCCTTGCCTTTATTGTTAGGGCTTACCGCACAAATAACTGAATTGGGAGCATGCCATTCCCCTTTGCTGATATGAATAATATCGCTGTTCTTCATCACGATATTGTCAGTCCGGAGAGCTTGCCCATTAAAACCAACCCGGTAAACATTCGCCAAAGAAGACCAAAGCACACAATTTTCAATTAGAATATCCTTTACCTCGCCGTCCGTATTTTTGGCCATGGCCCACATATCCAGACTGGAATTAGGCGTGAAAAAAGCAAAACAATCGTCCATTGACCTCACCAGAGAATTTGTAATTTTTGTTCGCCCGCCACCATACCAGTCAAAACCATCGCCATTCATATTTTGCGGGTTTACTGCAATGACTTTCACGTTGTCGAAAACGGCATCGAAAGTGGTGTGCATTTGTATAGACCAGGTGCGGCTTCTCCCAACAAACGTGATTCCCCCGACTGTGAGGCCTTGAACATTGCGTGTGGTCAATGGATGCCAGTTTTTTTGATTTTTCCAGCCGAAATCGAATAATTCAGACTGCGGGCCATAATACACCACTGTTCCGCGTCCCATAATACGGACATTTTTTGCATCCCAAATATTGATACTCCCAAAAAGAACCGCCCCGGCTTCGATATAAAGGGTCTGGTTGCTTTTCAGGTCTATATGTTGCTGGTGAATGCCGGCCTTCAGGTATATCACCTTTGGATCAGCAGGCCTGGGGCGGCTGGTTTCTGGCCGGTTAGCAAACAGAAACAACACATCATCCTTAAATTGGCTGGTTCCTGATCTTTCAACAGAATATTGTCCAGCTTGAATAGGTGTCATCTCAACCGTTTTTCCACCGGGCTTTAGTTGAATATTTTTTGATACCGGACGAACAATCGGGTCAGTTCCCCAATATCCTGTCTCATCCACTTTAATCACATTCTTATTGGCAGTTTCTCCTGAGTAACCACTTTTTTCGTACCGGGCAGTAACAGAAACTTTGGCATTTCCTGTAAAGTCGAATCCTGCGAAATAAACGTTTAGGCCAGCATGAAAAACAGCAACTGACTGACCATTTACTGTAACTTCATAATAAGCGCTGGCAAATTCTTCCGGAACGGAATAGGGTGTTATATTTTGAGCATAACCATGCCTAAGCACAAAAAAGATAACCAGTATTAAAGTGAATTTATTTTTTTGAAATGACATAACTCCCTGCTTTAATAATAAAATATAAAACCTCTTCATTGTTCTTCATGTCCTGAATATGCATTTTATTACTTAAAGATTTTATTTCCCAATTTCCTTGCTGCACATCGGTAATGAGCACTTTAAAAATTCCATTGCCTTTAATATTCAGCATGAATTTATCAGTAATGGTCTCGCCATTTTTACTAAACAATACTATTCTGTCGCCTACTTTGGTTCCTGTTAATTTATCTGTTTCAAATTTTACAGGAAGCGATATTTTTTGCGTATGCAGGTTTTCATCCATTACCTGCATTACGTTTAAAAAAATATCATCGGCCACGGCTTTTTTTGCAGTTACCTCAATCCTCCAGGAAGCGCTGTCCATCGAATTGCTGTCGTTATTGGGTGACTGAGGATAATTTTTTCCGAATACATGGTATTCATTTCCCGATCCGCCAATTTTAGAAATATGTAAATTATCAACGGCGGGAAGCAATGTAGTGTTTATCATTTTTCCGCTATATCCTTTTTCATTTCTCACCACGGTGGTATAAATGCCTTTAATGGAAGGTTCCTGAACACTGTGCAGCAGCCAGTATTTTTTAAAGTCTTTATTGCTGGTGGTGATGTTGTCGAAAACAATCAATGCAGCAGGCACCGTTTTATCATTAAAATTGAGGAATACAAAAGACCTTTTAAAACTTTTTACTTTGGATGAATATGCCGCGGACAATTCACCTTTTAAATAAGAAAATTCAGGCTTAATGGAGTCGGGGCCAAAAGCATGTGCCAGTACCTCCCCCGTTTTATAATCATTCTGAAAAAAATCGCTTAAGGTTTTTGCCTCCTGGCCATTGTTAGGAAAAACCTGGCCGCCATCATTGGCAATATTTTTTCCATGCCATAAAAATTTTTCGCTGGGGTCAAAAACCAGCATGGTATTATGTGCAATGCTTCGCTGGTAATAATTTTTAAAATGTTCGCCTCCATACGAACCCGTTTTGCCCTGGTAGATACCCGATTGGACTGTCATGGGCCCTTTATAATATAATTGAAAACTACCGGCATCCAAATGCTGATGGTTTACAAAATTGTAAACGCCCACTTTCATTTCAGCGACTACAGCAGATGACTCCAACCCTTGCCCCCAACCCGTTCTGGCTATCATGGCGCCAAAGGGCTCTTTAAAATACCTGGTAAGCGGAAGCGATGCCTGAGTTTCATTTAAAGAAATTGTTGGGTCGAAAAACAAAAAATCAAACAGGTAATCTGACCCTTTTCCCAGTTGCCCTTCTTTTATTGCCTCATTAATAAGGATGCCATCTTTGTAATAACTACCGGCAAACAAATTGGCACTGCTGCCAACACTCCAGTATTTTCCAAAGGGTGTAAATAGTTCAGTAAACTCATCGCCGTTTCTCAGCAACTGTCCATCCGGCCGGCGGCTATAAATAAAATAATAAGGCGCTTTAGACTGGTCATTGCCAAAGATTTGAGGAAAGCCCATTTTATCAAAGATAAAAGTGCAATACATATCCCAGTTAAACCTGTAAGGCCCGTATGCACTTCCCTGGTGATGGTACGCTCCAGGATAAAAAAACTTCCTGGCCGGCACAAATTCAGCAATAATCCTTCCCGCTGCCAAATTGTATATAATGGGTTTTTCCTGGTAGGTTGCGATACCGAAGGATAACATATCCCTTGCCAGTTGTGCTTCAGCGCCATGCCCCGTAATGGAGCCCTGGCTCAGCTTTGGCCATTCTATTTCTAACTGGGTTGCCAGGGTTTCCATTCTGCCAATGAGCAATATTTTTTCTTCTGCGGTAGTTAAATCATAACACCAGTCATACACGATGGCGCCGGTAACTATGGCCCGGCCAATATCTCTGCATACATCAGGTTTATCCATATCGGTTGTAAGCGTTGCATAAAAATTTAGTAACGCTTCAATTGCTTCTCTGCCTATTGTGGCATCATTGTTTAATAGATATAGCAACGCTTTTGCTTCAATGGCATTGCGGATACTTAAATCAAAATTACCCTTTGAACCATTTAATTTTAAATGTCCGGTAGTAACAAAAGCAGCCGCATTTTCTATTTTTTTCCAGCAGCCTTGTAATAAATGGCTGTTCATTTTCTCCTTTAACAGCGGTATATCTTTTTTTGTTAAGTACAGCCGGGGATGCACGGAAGGTGGTATGGGTATTTGTAAGCCTTTACCTTCCCTTTCTGTAATGGGCGGGTAAACAATTTTAAGGATAACGTTGGTATCAGCAATGATCTCTTTTGGAATAACATGTGGACTTCCATTTTGAGCATATAGCTTTCCCGGTAAATAAAATATGATACAAAAATTAATGCAAAAGAGTATTTTCATCGCTGTTATTTGTTGATACAGGAAATACTTTTTCCCCTATCAATTGGTAAAATTTACAACAAGTGTTTTGCCATCATTCCCCAGGACTGCCTGCTTTATAACCTCGTTATTGCCTTTTTTTACCACAATTTCATAATCGCCATTAAAGCCACGGATTTTATACGTTCCATTTTTTGCTGTTTGGCCGGTAACATTGGTATTCCATGTATTGCTCACGAGTTCTGTATACACTTTGCCTTCCGGACGGGTATTCCAGTTATTATCCCAAAGGGCTGCGGCGGGAATCCAGTGCGAACCTTCCCAAAAGCCCCATTGCACCACTCCTATCGTAGATGGATGGCTGAACATGGCTGTGAGAAAATCTTTGATATAACGGGATTTAAAATCATCATCATCGCTGGTAATATCAAATTCAGTGATCTGTATCGGCAGGCCAAATTTTGCAAAACGGTCTAATTTTTCAATTAAAAAACCAATACCCGGAGGGGTGCCGCCGATATGCGCCTGTTCCCCTATCGCCTCAATGGGCGCTCCATTGTCTTTCAGGTATTTGATATTATCGTAAAAATTCTGACTGCCATCGCCCTGCGTATGAAACATGGTAAAATCATTCAGGAATAATTTTACACCCGGTGTATTTTTCCTGGCAGCATGAAACCAGTCTAACATTAACTTTTTACCACCCAATGAATCCATCACATTGTGGTTGGTGAATGGTTCATTGACCACATCCCATTCGGTAAACTGGTGCTTCATCACGGTGGTTTGATCATCGATAATTTTTAAAATAACAGCCCTTAAAGCAGCGGTATCATTTTTATACTGAACAAGGTGCGGAGAATTTTGCCAGCCCGGCCAAACCATTACATGCCCGCGGATATCCATATTATTTGCCTTTAACCAATTCACTGCTCGTTTAGTTTGGTCATGATCGGACTTTGCCCAATTCTTTGATTTCATTTCGTTTTCAAAAACTACTTTATTGAAATATTTCAGCAGCGTATCCCGGTAAATTTTAAAAGCGGGATTGACCTTGTCTAACAAAATAGTTGAGTTAGTAGCCGTACCCCAGGCGTACGCAATTTTCTTCAAACGCACGGTAACTGTCGCACCGGGAGCAGGCTTACCATTTTTATCCATCACCTTTATTGTAAGATCCCCTTTCCGGTATTTTTCTATGCGGTCTTCGGCCGGCTTGCGCCATGCAGCGTCGGCAGCATCGCCATCATAATGTACCACACTGCGGGGCAGGTCGGCAAGTTTAGCTGATTGTTTATAATTTAGTAAGGAGATAGCGCCCAGTTCAAACACCTGTTGAAACCTGCCGGCTTTAATTACAAAATTCAATTCGCCTTTCTGCACGTCTCTTGCCGCTACAAATGGTATTTGGGTAAGCACCCAATTTGAACCAAATGACATACCCCTTTCAAATAATGGTGGCCATGTATATTTGCCATCAATAATTCTATTCAGGAAAATCTCTATAAAAGATTCGCCTGTTTCCTTTTTGCTTTGCAGGCTACGGGTATAGAAGGAAAGCAATAAAACATCCCCTTTTTGAACAGCAGCATCAATTTTGTAATTCAGTGAAAATCCATCATTTCCGGTATAGTTGAGGGTTGAAACCTGGTAAGCTTTTTTGAAAGGCTGGCCGGAAACATCCGCCAGGCTGATGCTTGTTCCATTGGTTGCAAAAAGCCCGGCAATACCCGGCAATAAGGAATCGCCTTTTAATTCCTGCGCATTAGCAGGAACTATCCAAACAGCAATCAATAAAAAGGATAATAAATGTTTAAACATCCTAATCGTATTTAATGTGATAATTTATTTCCAGTCAATTTTATTTCTTTTCATAATTGATGATAACCACCAGGTCATCTTTACCCGTTGGTGTTAAACTGTGTGAACTGCCAGGCAGGGTTAAAATGCCATCGCCTGCATGTACAGGAAATGTTTCTCCATTCATTTTCATTTCACCGGTGCCGCTTACGATATAATAAATTTCGTCAGCCTTTTGCAGGTGATATCCAATGGAAGATCCCGGATGAAGTACCCTTTTTCGGAAAACCAGCTTGCAATCTTTCGCTTTGGAAAAGAAACTATAAGCAGTGGTAGTACCACCTCCATCATGCGGACCAGGCTGGTTTACAGCGATATCTTTTTCATGATCTAAAATATACCCCCCGGGTACGGGTTTTTCCGAAAACGCAAATGAAGCAACAACACCCGCTGTAATAAACATCACTGACATCATTAATGTAAAGGCATTCTTTTTCATTGCTTAATTTTTATTTTCTAAATATCTTTTCAATTCGTATTTGCATTCATTTTTAATTTTTCGATAAAATCGTCTTTCATTTTCTGTGCATTAATTGCCGAATATATTTTAATCATCCGTTGGGTATTTTCGGGTGGTGCAGGTACCTGTTTAATTTCAGCTAATTCTGGTCTCACAAACGCTTCTACCAATGCAAGGTCCCACAGGGTGCGGATGGTATCCTGCGGATTGGTTTCTTCCCAGCGTGCTTTGAGCATTCTTTCGACAGGTATATCATCACTCAGCATTTTATACAAAGCATCTCTTTTGAACATGTAGGGATACGCAATATCTATTGGCATCACAACCATATTAACCGAAGGGTTATCCAGTAAATAATCAAAGGCGTTTAAATCGTTGCGGATATTAAACTCACTTTTGTTCCAGGTGCTGTTGGTTACTGTATACTTTGCACCGAGCACATAACAAATAATGTGTTGGGTAATGGATGTATCCAACGAAATGGCCGAAGCAATATTGGTCAATGCACCCAAACTGATGACCACCAGTTTCTCCCGCGCAGCTAATTTTTTTACGGCAGCGATCATGCCTTGTGCAGCCGCGGAATTCCTCGCTTCCCTGCCACCCCAGGCCCTGCCCATTTGCCTGTCGGCACCCAGGGGATGAGGAATAGATAACCTGCCCATTACAGCAAGCAAATTTTCATTTAACTGTTGCGAGATTTGAACGGTGTTAATGCCGCTGGTATTATATTGGTTCCACTTTTTAAAAGCTACCAGGTCGGCATTATTAAAATGGGCAGAACTAACACCTACCACGTCCAAAGAAGGTTCATTCAGTAAACGCACCAGGGCATAAATATCATCCGTTTCATTGCCGGAATCGGCATCAATCCAAACCTTTTGCTTTTGCGCATTCAAATTTGTTCCTACGCATACAAGCAAAATGATCCATAATAATTTAAGCGTATGGGGAATGGGGCTTTGCAAGTGTTTATTTTAAAAGATAGTTATTTCCGAAAAAAGGTGCACCTGGCAAATTTTAATTATTAGCCATTATGATCAGCACAATCCCTACCAGGTACAGTAATAACATCAAGTACAAATTGCGGTAAGTTTTTTTAGTAGCGTTGGCAAACTCCCTCCATATAAAAATACCCCACACTGCGGCGATGATGGTTGCTCCCTGGCCTAATCCGTACGATACAGCCGGACCTGCTTTACCTGAAGCGATAATATTAAACGACATGCCGGTATGCCAGATGATGCCGCCGAGCATACCGATCAAATGATCTTTTGCCGAACCGTTGAAATAATCCTTTATACTTAACCGTGACCCGGTAAAAGGAAAACGCATCAGCAAACCATTGAATAAAAAATTGCTCACGACTAAGCCAATTGCAAAAAACACCAGGGCGGTGTATGGTGTCAGTTTACCTGGTTCGGGAACATTAAAATCCGCTACCATTGATACGGCGACGTACTTGTAAAAAAAGCCCATCAATACACCGGCCACTATAGCCAGTACCAGTCCCTTTGAAGAAAAGGTTGACTTACCCTTATTCACCTGTTTATAAGCATTTGCATTGATGAGTATTGCAATGGCAATGAGTGATACACCCCCAAATAATAAGAGCGCATTCCCCTGGGGGTTAGCGCTGTAATTAACAATTACACCCAGTATTAAAGCAATACCAATTCCTACAGGAAAAGCAACAGACATACCTGCCAGTGCAATGGCGGAAACCAGCAATATATTGGCGAGGTTAAACACAACGCCGCCCATAAAGGCAGAAAGCAGGTTAGCATTATCCGCCTGTTTTAAATCAGCTAAAAAAGAACGGCCGGTTGCACCGTTACTACCCAACGTAAATGCCATTATCAATGACAATATCAATATGCCAAAAGCATAATCCCAGTAAAACAATTCAAAACGCCATTTGGATGAACTAAGCTTGGTGGTATTGGCCCAGGAGCCCCAGCAAAACATGGTGATGATGCAAAGTATGATGGCTGTGGAATAAGATTGTATTACAAACATTAGTATTGATTTAGATTTTTATTCAAAGATTATTTTTTTCCAATATGCATTACCCGTCCACTTGTCTGTAAAATCTACATTCTGGTACAAGCGAACAATTACCTCTTTGCCTTTATACTTAGTCAAATCAATCTTCACCGTTTGCCATTTGCCCCCTTCATCCGTGGCTGCTATCATTTTTTCAAGGACCTTGTCATTGTCTAAAAATACCCTTAGCTTCCAGCAGGTGTTTTGTTCGGCAGCAACGGTAAGCAGCAAGGTAGTTTTATCCACCTCCTTAATGGTCCTGTACAAATACATACTTCTTGCAGTAATAGCCGGGTAAGTAATCAATGCATCGTTTTCTATATACACCCCTTTTCTGGCATGTTCAATCTTCCAGGCGGTATCCCAATGTTGCAACATATCATTTACGGTAAATATTTCTGCCGGTTGCGCGATAATTTTTTGAACAGGTATCACTAAAAAATCATTTTGAAGATTGATACCATTATCTTTTAAAATAGCAACACCTGCTTTTACCGTGCGGTCTGCCAAATTGGTGATCGTTTCATCAGTCGGTGGCAATATCCTGCCGCCCATTTTATCGCCTTTTATCCTGTTGTGTAGTCCTTCCAGCAATTCTTTTGGGATGGATGGGGTGCCATGCATAGCAGCAATCACTGCACCCGCACTTGCAGCATTGCAATCTGCATCGGTGTTGTCGCCGGCAATACATGCAAGGTTCAATGTTTTTAAAAAATTGCCTTCCCCTTTTAATAAACAGGTGGCAATAATGCCGGCGTTGGCAACAGCATTGTTGGGCATTGGATAAATAGGCCGCCAGGTGGTTTCAATCTTTTCAAAAATTTCTTCCGCGCTTACCCCTTTTTTATGGGCATCAATTACCATATCCAAACATTGCCGTAATGGAGATTGTGTATCAATGAGGTTTGAAGCTTTTTGCACTACCACCTGCATATTTTTTTCACTGAAAGCAGCGCTAACTGAACCTGCTACAAACACGGCCCCGTCCGAACCTTCTGCATAACCATTCACATGACCATAATATCTTGCCAGTTTACCAGCAAGATTGGGCATACCCGGTGACAATGCGCCATACACATCCGAAGAAAACATAGGCCCGATGGTAAAGTAAAACCTGTTGTTGTGCGGGTGGCCGCTCATGGGGGCTTTGATGCCGCGAAGCATGGCTCTTTTGGCAACTGCACTTGAACCATACACACCGCAGGAATCATGTAACCATTGATCACCCAATTGCTCAACCGTCATTTTAACCCCATACTTTTCAAATGCTTTTATGGTAATCATTTCATAATACCAGTCATCGTCAACCATTGCATATTCAATCGGCCTGGGTAATTTATCCACCCATTTAACCGCCTTTTCATTGTTTTCAAATTTTATGGCTAAATAATAACTGATGATCTGGCTGGCCCAGATAGCATGAATCTTATCCTTGTAATGGGCCATGCTAAGTTTGAACACCACGGGCTTTATTTCTTTTTTTACAGGAGGCTTTACCTGGGCAAATACATTGGCGGTGAATAATACCAGCAACAATGATGAAATAAATTTTTTCATGTTTACTTATTTAAAATCTATTTCATGTCTTGCAGGTGCAGAAGTTTGGGCGCCCATTTTGGTTACTGAAATAGCTGCTGCTTTGCAGGCAAACTGCACGGCCGTTTTCCAATCTTTGCCTTCGGACAATGCCACCACCAGGGCGCCGTTAAACACATCCCCTGCCGCGGTGGTATCTACTGCGGTAACTTTTATTGATTCAATGATCCCCTGGAATTCTTCAGTATCAACATAGGCCCCCTTACTGCCCATAGTGATGATCACATTTAGCACACCCAGCGATTTGAAAACAGCGGCCGCCAATTTTGCACTTGGTTCATCGCTTACTTCAATGCCGGTAATCAGTTCCGTTTCAGTTTCGTTGGGCGTAATTAAAAATAAGCCCTGGTAAACATGATCGGGTAATTTTGTAGCCGGCGCAGGATTAAGGACAAAATTTTTCTGATGTTCCCTGGCATACACCGATAAAAATTCAATTACAGGCAAGGGTGTTTCCAGTTGTGTTATAATCCATCCCGCATTTGCCAAAATTGCACCTGCTTTTTTAATATCATCAACCGACAGCAATGCGTTGGCGCCTGAGGCGACAATAATTGAATTTTCGCCTTCCTTGTTGATGGTGATTACTGCCACACCTGTTGGCGCCTGATCATCCTTTAAAACAGCGCTGACATCAATACCATCCTTTGCATATTGGGCAATGGCATCATTACCAAACGAGTCATTACCCACTTTGCAAATGAAACTAACATCACCGCCTAAACGAGCCGCGGCTACTGCCTGGTTGGCGCCTTTGCCGCCCTGGAAAACAAAAAAGTCTCCGCCCAAAATTGTTTCACCGGGTTTAGGAAATCTTGAAGTTTTTAATACCATATCAGTATTGGAACTCCCAATAACTACTATTTTATTTGTCATTATTGCGTATCTTTTTTAATCCATGTTGTAATATCGCCACCGGTTTGGCTGGCATCCGCATAAGGAACCAGGATGATACTTTTATCCTTATTATTTTCTGTTGCTTTTAACTGGAAAGCTTCCCCTCCAATCCATCCGGCCGGTAATGCGGTTAAAGCTGGTTGCAGTTGAATATTTTTTGAATCAATCCTTACTCCTTCAACGGCAAATCCATTAATATTTTTATCAAATGCCAATACCTGCGGACCTCGTTGAAATGCAACCTGCCCGGGATAACTTTTACCACCATCCAAAACAATCGTGGGCATATTGAAACTGATCAAAACTTTATCGCCTTTTTTCCAAATCCTTTTAATGGACACAGTTGCCGTATTATTGACCAACTGTTTTTTTCCATTAATTATAATTGAAAAATCTTCGGCCCAGTATGGCTTGCGGAAATCAATGGGATAAGCTGCAGTGATGCTTTTATCAACGCTGATGGAAATGTTTCCTTCTGAAGGGAAATTAGTAACGGTAGTGAAAGAAACGGTTGCATTGTTTGCAACGGTGGTGGAATATGTGCCGGGCTGGTAAAATAGAAACGATGGCTTATTATCAATTTTTCCATTGACAAATAATGGTATCATCGCTATGCCCCTCGGTACACTGCTCATGCAACAGGTGATGGAGCAGCCATACGGTTTTACGCCAACCAGGGGGGTATAATAACTAACGCAGCCTGTTTGCGGATTTTCGGCGCCGGTTAAATGATTGTACACCGAACGTTCCAGTTCATCAAGGTATTTCATTTCGCCCGTAATGCAAAGTAACTGGTAGTTAAACTGCACCCAGGTAGTAGTTACACAACCTTCGCCCATATTATCTTTATTAGTGGCAGGCAAAACCTGGTCATCCTGGAAATGCTCGAAGGAACTGGTGGTACCGGTAATGTATAGCCGATTTTTAGTAATATCATTCCAGGCGGTTGATACCGGCTTCAAAAATTGCTGATCATTGGTAAGGCGGTATAATTTTAAAACACCCAAAAGATTCGAAAGCATTTCATACGCTTTCGCGTTGGCCACTTTATCCACCCTGCCTATAGAATCAAGTGTTGTAATGATGCGTGGTCCATTTGGATTATCAAAACTTTTGACAACAAAGTGACAATAATCCAAATATTTTTTATCGCCCGAAAAGCGATATAACTCAGCCATTGACTCCAATATACAGGTTGCCGCCATACCCACATGGCCACCGGCCTTTACAATATCGCGCTGCCCCTTTTCCGTACCAAAAGTCTGCATTAATAAATTGGCTATTTTTTCGCAGGAAGTTAAGGCCGGTTTAAAGCCAGACAATTCGTAATATCGCAATAAACCCATCAAATCGTATCTGTGCGACCAAACATCCCAGCTTGTCCAGTGACTATCCATTTCGTAGGTACCCAGATATCCATCCGGTAACTGTGCGGCAATCAATTGTTGGGCAGTTCTGTCTATTTGTATTTTTAAAGCCGGGTCAGCTTTACCCGCATACGCGTTACAGGCAGCTTCCAGGAATTTACCCGCATGTTCCCCAATCCAGGAATGGTTGCCGGGCCGATTAATAAAACCGGCCAGCAGCGCATCTTCATCTACTTTGAACAAACGTTTCTCCGTATTTGCTTTTATTTTTTCACCCAACCACCCGCCGATCACTTGTTTACCCAAATCCGCAGGAACATATTTTTGACTGGCTTTATATAAAACAACAGGCAGAACACTCTTATACACCAGGTTGTCGTACCCAAATTCTGACTTCCATTCCTTTTTGTATTGATAACCCGGTATTGATAAGGTGTAGATAATTTTCAAAAATGAGGAGGAGGAATTATACTGAAATTCAATGGCATTATTTCCTACTGCCAGTAGTACCTCTTTTTGAGCGGAATGGATTTTGATTCCATCGAAGTTAAAGAATTCGGCATTTACTGTAGCACCCACAGTTTTGAATGCTTTATTGGTAACCGACAACTGATACACCAGGTCTTTTTTAAGTATGGGTAATTTTGAATCGCTGTTTTTCAAACCCGAACTATACACAAAAAAATGATCAGGTGATGCGGCAACAAATTTTGGAGTGATTGACATTGCAAATGTCCCCCAATGCCTGACCCTGATGGCTATCTTATTTTCCTTGTCCCACAGAATGTCATCTTTGTTAATAAGGTAATTGCGGCGCGAATCACCGGAACCGGTTGATCCTATTTTTTTTCCATTTAAATAGGTGTCGTCCGATTGTTGAATTTTACCCATGCTCAACGTCAATAAGCCGGTTTTCTCAAATTCGGATTGAAGGCTTGAAGGGATGACCACCGTTTTGCGGATCCACAGCACCCTGTTGGCAGTTGTTTTATGGTCATCACTCCACTTCAGCCCGGGAAGTTCTTCCCATTCCGTATCATTCAATTCAGCGGTACTGAATTCTTTTTTGTCTTCAAAACTTACTTTCCAATTCCCTGCTATCGTAAATCCCTGTGCATGGATTACCTGGTATTGAAAGAGTATAAAGCAACTCAGTAAAAGGGATCCGATCTTCGATATAATTTTCATTTTACTTAATTTGAATTATTTGTTATAACTAATCTCACTATAAATGCTGCTAAATCATGGAGCCATTTTCACATTTCCACATTTTCACATTTTCGAATTTTCAAATTTACGTAGCTAATCCGGTTGCTTTTCTCTCCACAGTTTAAAATCATCCCAATAGATCTGCAGGGTTTTACCCTTTGATTTTACATAGCCTACCACTTCCTTTGAGGTATACAATTTCTGCGGGCTCCAGCCGGTAATACCATTGGGCGCAGGATCGAAGGTGTTATGGGTAAAATTGGTAACATCAAATACCAGCTGTTTGGGTTCACCGTCTGGCGTAATGCTCACGTTAAAACGGCCGGTTTCTTTGTTGCCCTCTTTTAAATAATATGCTAAAGTAAACCATTTGCCAATGGGCACTTTTACCTTCGGTTGATCACCGGCGCTCCAAACCTGCTTCTGGCCTGCGTTCTCTGCATCCAGTTTAAAGTACAAATCACTTGCTGCAATAGTTGGTTTTTCAATACCAAGCGAGGTTCTGAAGCCGTATTTTTCGTCCTTTATCCACCATTCGTTGTTCCAGAATTCGGAAATGGTGAGCCAGCTAAATTTTTGGGGAAAGCTCTTCAGCACATTGAAATCCTCCGTTAAAAAAACCCGTTGTGTTTGATAGATCTCCCTGAACCCTTTTTTAATGCCGTAAATGTCAGTCTGGATGCGGGCTTTTTGCTGCCCTTCGGATGCATGCCAGGAATCATTGAGCCAGAATTGCAATACATGATTTGCAGGGTTTCCGGGTTCGGGAATGATCTTTACAAAACGCTGCGTTGAATCACCCCCTGTATATTCAATCAAAAACTGGCCGCCTTCCGGATTATTATCCAAATCTTTTACCCAGTCATTTTTATCCTCAAGTGTACTATCTGTACCCGTGATATCATCAATGACGTAGCCCGGTGTTATAAAGGCGGGTATCTCTTTTGAATCAGTAATAACCCTTGAACTACCTTCGAAACCAGTTTGAAAAACAAGTGTGCCGGTTGACTTTATTTCTGCGGACATTGGGTGGGCAATTTGCTTTTTACTACCAGCACAAGATACCGTTATAAGTGCAATGAGAAATAAGTAAATGGCAGGTCTTATGCTGTTTTTCATTATAAGAATTTTAGTGGTTGCTTTTTGCCAAGCCGGTCATAACGAAGCAGGGCTTCCAGGTAATAGTAATCAGCATACACCAACGGTGTATCCACTTCTGATGCGTGTGGTTTGGAACCCACGCTGTGCTTTAAAATAAAATGGCCATTACTGCCAAGTGCAGCTTTATATGCCGGGCTGGCCAGGCTCGATAAGATGGTTGTTGCCGCAGTAAAATATTGTTTACGATTGGTTCTGCTGTACTGGCTTAATTCAAACAAAGCAGAAGAAATAACCGCCCCTGCAGAAGCATCGCGCTCTTCAGCAGGTATGCCCGGCGCATTAAAATCCCAATAAGGAATTTTGTCTTTTGGTAAATTGGGATGATTTAAAATGAACTGCGCAATGTGTTCCGCCTGTTCAAGGTATTTTTTTTGTTTGGTTTCGCGATACATTACGGTATAACCGTACAGGCCCCATGCCTGTCCACGGCTCCAGGCCGAACTGTCGGAAAAGCCCTGGTGTGTTTTCCGGGCCAGTACCTTGCCGGCTTCACCATAGCACACCACATGATAGCTGCTATAATCTTTCCTGAAATGATTTTTTAAGGTATTGTCTGCGTGGGTTACACTGGCATTATAAAAAAATTTATTACCACTCGTTTTGGCTGCCCAGAATAAAAACTCAAGGTTCATCATGTTATCAACAATCACAGGATAATCATATCCCTTCCAGCCATCCCATGATTTTATTACGCCGTAAGCCGGGTTGAACCGGGTAGCCAGGGAAGCCGCGCCTGTTAACATGATCTGCCTGTAGCCGTCATTGTTAGTCAACCGGTAACCATTGCCAAACGGGCAATACAGCATAAAGCCAAGATCGTGTGTGCCGGTATTGTTCTTTTCTTTTTCTACCGCCATGGTCCATTTTTGTGCAGCATTTCTCCAGGCGGTATCCCTGGTAGATTCGAACAGGTACCATAGCGAACCTCCAAAGAAACCACTGCACCACCAACTGGAAGCCATATCTTTTGGGGTGCCATCCGGCAGCAGTGATTGCGGGAATTTAGAAAGGTCAGGGTGACTTCCCAGCATTCCTTTGTACTGTTGGGCTGCAAACGCCATTTCTTTTTTAACATCAATGGTTTGCGCAAATGCTGCATTCAGTAACAATAATAAACATCCTGCCAGCAAGCTTTTTTTTAATCTGGTTTTCAACATTTTATTTTTGAATTTTTTAGAGGATCATTTTAATTATTTCGCATCGGAAAATTACAATGAGGTGAATGCTTTATTAAACAACTTCGTTATACATTACCCGTGTTGCTTATTGGTCCATAATTTAAAATCATCCCAATATATTTGCAGCGTTTTATCCTGCGATTTCATAAAACCTACTACTTCTTTGGAAGTATATAGTTTCATTGGATTGTAACCTGTAACGCCGCCAGGATTCGGATCAAAGGTATTGTGCGTGTATCCTTTAACGTCATACACTACTTTTTTGCCTTCGCCGTCCGGCGTTATCGCCATATAAAATCTGCCGGTTTCGTTATTGCCTTCTTTATAGTAATAATCCATGGTAAACCATTTGCCAACCGGAACTTTTACTGTGTGATCATGCTGCGTCCACACTTCTTTCTGACCCGCATTCTCTGCATTCAATATAAAATAAAAATCACTTTCAGCAGCCGTGGGCTTACCAATGCCGAGCGTAATCCTGAAGCCGTATTTTTCTGTCTTAACCCACCATTCATTGTTCCAAAACTCCGCGATGGTAAGCCATTTAATGGCAGCAGGATATTTTTTTAATGCATTAAAATCATTGTGTAAAAAAACCCGTATGGATTGATAGAATTCTTTGTAGCCTCCCCTGATACCGTACAAATCAACCTGTACACGGGCTTTTTGCTGGTTCTCCGATGCCAGCCAGGAGTCATTGAGCCAAAACCACAGCACTTTGTTGGAGGGATGGCCGGGTTCATCTATAATTTTAGCAAACCGTTTGGTGGAATCGCCACCCGTGTAGTTGATATAAACATTGCCGTTAGTGAATCGTTTATCCAGGTCTGCCACCCAGTCATTTTTTTCGGATAAGCTTAAGTCTTTTCCAACAATTTTATGGTTTGATTTAGCGTAGGGAATTACCTGGCAGGTATGCTCAAACCCGGATTGAAAGATCAGGGCAGGTTGAAAAGAAGAATCCACAGACTGCCCTGCCAGGTGTAATTTATTTATATTGTTAGCATTACACCCGGCTAATAATATAATAATGACTGTTTTTAGAAAACAGGGTAGGATTATTACTGGTTTTAAAATAGATTTCATTTCCTTCATTTAAAGGGACTAAATTAACCGAAGCAATTAAACTAAAGGAAGAGCTTGAATTTCAAATGTGCTAATAGCTAATGTGCCAATTAGCTAATGTAAAAATGCGCCAATTCCACTAGTCATCATCTACCAAAAAAGTGAGCACTTGTTGTAAGTTTTTTTCGCCCTGGCGCCTAAACTGATACTCTTCCCCCATTTTTTAATCTTTCAAGTCCTTGTAACAAACAGCTTGAAGGATGAATAATCTTTCAAACGGGACTATTCAATAGCGAATCATTAACCATTATTCACCATTGATTGACCATTTATCATTTTTGTTTTTACTGACTAAAATATTACGGAATAACCACGGTAGCAGGCAGTACTGAAGGAATTCCGGTCCCCGCAATACCTGTGGTGGTTAAGGTAACAGTGTATGTTCCTGGCAATGCATATTTATGACTGGGCGAAACGGTTGTGTCGGCAGGCGATCCGTCCCCAAAATTCCATGAATAACTGATACCATTGGCAGAAAAATTAATGAAACTGGCAGTTTTGGATGGGTTATCTATGTAGTTTGAAAAACTGGCAACCGGTACCAGCACCTGTGCAGGTTCGATGTAAATAAGCGCCAGCGACAGTTTTGGATTTACCGTTACGCTTTTTGGATTGGAAATTGAAACGGCTACCGCATATTTTTTAGAGAGGTTGGTGCGCAGGAAATTAAGGTCAATTGCCAGTGTAAAAGTTCCATAACCGCTCCCATTAATCACATCCACAGAAGCGGGTAATGTATAAGCCGTGGCGGGAAGTACTTCGGTACCAGCGGGTAAATTACCCCAAAAAATCGCTTTTGCAATAGTATCAGTTGAAACCGTAATACCGGCAGAAACGTTTCCGGAAAGGTCAACACCGGATCTTATAACCCCCAATGGTACATTAAATTTAGCGGCAGCCGCATCCACAATAAAGCGGTATGCCTGGGCGGGAATATTGGGGGTAATGGCATAGACCCCATTAGCATTGGGGCCAACAGCAGCAACGGCCGACTGTGAAATATACATTACCTGCGCCGGGTATTCTGTTTCAATAATCTTAGCTTTTTTACAGGAATAAAACAGGGCAGAAAATACAAGTAAAGCAAGGCATGCTCTTGTGTATTTTAAAAGATTTTTTTTCATTATAAATTATTTTAGTTGATGCATTTTAAAAGAATATGCTGCCATTTTTTTGGATAACAAAACAACATACATCCACATTTACCACAATGGATTCTGAACCAGTAATGGTGAAATATTGAGGTCGCTTTGAGGGATCGGGAATAAATACATTTTTGGCTGAAAAACACGCTGCTCTACGATTGTTGGCGTATAGGTAAAAGTACCGCTTGCAGGATCCCTGCTGATATTAACCCCTCTGAGCGGAGCATTAAAATAAGTGGGTGCCTGCATCCACCTCCTGACATCCCAGAAACGGTGGTCTTCAAATGCAAATTCAACTCTTTTTTCATTGCGTATCTTTTCCCTTATTTCTGCCTGTGATAAACCAGTCGGTAAAACAGGCATAGCTACACCTCCCCTGGTTCTTACCCTGTCATAATAGCCCTTTATATCAGCATGTCCCGGGCTCCACTCGTTCAGCGCTTCAGCATAATTCAGATAGATCTCCGGGTAACGGATCACAATCCAGCTATGTACACCTGTATTACCGTTATTCAGGTTTAAACTTTCAATCTGGTATTTCCGAAGGTAATAACCAGTTTTAGATGCGTTGATGATTGGTTTGCCATCGAGGCCGCCTACATATAACTGAACCCTCCTGGATGGAGTACCAAAAACAGTATCATTTCTTATAACGGTATATTCCAAACGTGGATCCCTGTTTAAATAGGGTTTTGCAGCCATTGCCGGGTTATTCCAGTCAAATTTAACTGCTGTGGTAGCATTCACTTTAACTTCATACGCATCAACCAGGTCCTGCGACGGGGTATTTCCGCTCCTCCCCTGCGGGAAACCAATGGGAGAATTTACTTTTTCAAATTCATTGCTTGCGCCATTCCTTCTTGTAAAAATGATTTCAGCGTTATTAAAAGTATTAAAGAGCGCCTTGTACGCTCCCAGTGTTGGAAGTGAGGTTGCATCGATAGTTGCTTTTGCGGCGTCAGATGCGGCCTTCCATCGGGCAGTACGGTCACCTGTGGGCAATGCGATCAATTCTGGTTTGGCGTATCCGCCTGCCCAGGATGGATTGTTAAATAAATCACTGGCGGCGTATAATAATACCCTGCTTTTTAAGGCTAATGCGGTCACTTTTGTTATCCTGCCAAGGTCATTGGCGGCAGTATAAGGAAGTGTACCAACGTTCACCGGCAATTGTACCGCAGCAGAATCGCACTCATTTACAATGAACCGGATACAGCTATCTAAACTAACCCGCTGAATTTGTGAAAAATCATCGTCAACCGAAAGTGCGGTATTAAGAAGGGGCACCCCACCATAACGTTTTACCAGTTCAAAATAGTAGTAAGCGCGTAAAAACCTTGCTTCATAGTTCCATCTTTTAATGGCATCAAAGTTGGTTTGATAAACAGCCTGTGCTGAGGATGAAGGATCGAGTTTCCAGGGATCAAGGTTAATTTTGCCGGTGGATAATAAAAACTGGTTTACCTTCCGGATACCCCTGTAATAATTATCCCAAACCAAATCGGGATTATTGATCGCATTCCAGCTACCCGAATTAAAACTTTGAATCTGGCTTGTTTCGGATGTATATTCAGCTTCATCCGTTGCGGATGCCATCATCGCAGCGCCATCAATATATAAAGTTCCATCCTGGATGTCAGCATAAATGGCGTTGAGCGCCGCCTGCGAGTTAGTAAAAGACTGTTCTATCTCCCGTTGGCCGATAGTGGTAACAAATTCCCGGTCAAGCTTTTGGCAGGCGCTTAATGCAACTGCACAAATAGCGAATACATAGATATATTTTTTCATTTCAACTAATATTTAGTAATGATTACATTTGAATTTTCGCCCCGATAGAGAAAGTCCTCATTACCGGGTAACCGGTTAAGGATTCCGGATCACCATATTTAACTTTATCCAGCGAAAAGAGATTGGTACCATTGATAAAGAAGCGGGCTGAACTGAATATGATATTACGCATTACATTAACAGGCAGGGTATACCCGATTTC